>CALVNW010000006.1 GCA_944350015.1 uncultured Clostridia bacterium
TCAATATTGCGAGTGTTGCTTTTATATTACTATGCAAGAAAAAACAAAAATGCACCAATAGAATGGATTTTTATATTATCGTCATTATATTTATTAGTTGGAGTGATATTTTTTAATAGTTATTATGATATAGTGGTAATGATAACACCAATTTTATTTACAATTGCAATGTGGCTAAAGAATATGCAATTTGTAAGGCTTATGTTATTAATACCAAATGTAATCTTAGCAATATATGCGATATTGTTTAGAGCATACACAACAGCGGTGTTAAATTTTATAGAATTAATTACAATAATAATAGCCTTAATAAAATATAGCAGGCAAGGAAAGACTAAATTAGGCAATTAATATTGTTTTTAGTTATAAATATCAATACCTTTGAAGTAATCACAATCAAAAAATTCAGCTAAAGTCATACCAAAAAATTCAGCAATTAAGTATACGGTTGATAATTTTACGTCTTGCTTTTTGCCTTTGAAAAGATTATATATAGTTGTTTTATTCAATAGCGTTTCTTTTATTAATTTGTATTGTGATTTGTTATTTTGTTTTAATAACTCACTAGTTCTTAGTGCTACTGCTTGTGCTAAATTCATTTTACTCCTTTTATTTATTACTCAATTTCAAGTTCGTCAAAGTCAAATAATGGGCTGTCAAAGAACTCGCTGACCGAAACACCAAGCGCCTTAATTATCAACGCCATAGTTCTAAAGTTTGAAGCTTTAACTCTTCCATTCATTATGCTATTCATTGTACTATGATAAATACCTGTTAGCTGTTCTATTTTATATTGTGTCATATGTTTTTGTTTTAAAAGTTCTCTAACTCTAATTGAGAATGCTTCATTAAGTGTTTTCATATTTTACTCCTTTTTGACTATTTTATACTATGTATAATATATCATACGTATTACAAAAAATATGTAGTATAAATTAGCCATTTATTTGTTTTTTTAAATAAATATGCTATAATATGTAGTATAAAATAGTCAAACGGAGGATTTTATGAATATTATCGAAAGAATTAAGCAAGAAATAGAAAAACAAAATCGTATTGCTTGCTGTTTTACGGGACCAAGAAGTCAAAAGTTGCCTTGGGGTTTTAATGAACAGGATAAAAGGTGTTTGAATGTAAAGGATATGACAAGAGAGGAGATTGTGAAGGCAATAAAAGAAGGCTATAGTGTTTTTATGTCTGGGATGGCAATAGGATTTGATATGATTTGTGCTGAAATTGTTTTAGAATTAAAAAAGCAATATCCTAAAATCAAATTATATTGTATTATTCCTTGCAAAGGGCAAGAAAAGGTTTGGTCTAAAGAGTTACAAATAAGATACCATAATATATTAAGAAAAGCAGATAAAGTTAATGTGCTTTATAACACTTATAGTAGAGAGTGTATGTTAAATAGAAATAAATATATGGTAAACAATTCGGCTAAGTTAATAGCTCTTTATGGTGGAAGCGGTGGTGGTACAAAATTCACTATAGATTATGCCAGAGAGCAAGGTCTTGATGTCGTTATTTTAACACCTTGACTGTAAAGATTTCACCATCTTTGCTCTTGACAGACAAAGGCGCATATTGTATAATTGATTTAATTAAAAAGAGGTGGGTATGTCTGAAGATAGTGGTCTAATTTTGTCAGTTCTTTTAAAGCAAATTAATTCTTATCTAAACCATTTAGAAAATCGTTATTCAAGCAACGAGACAAATGAAAATATTGAATTTGGAACGGTAAGTGTTACATTGGATGACATTATAAATAATTGCGGAAAGGCCCGATTAATAGATGCTAATATTTTGAATTCTATAAAATGCAAACTAGGTGAGAGACTTGACACTTTGGTATATATGATAAAAGAAAATCCATTAAATTTGCAATATGCTAGTGAGCAGTTAAGAGATAATGCCGATGTTGTACAACTTGCAGTGTATTATGACCCAGAGGCTATGCAGTATGCTTCAGATAGATTAAAAAGTGATAAAACTATGGCGATGTTTATGGCAAAGCTTTATCGCGTAGAAGGTTTGAAGTATATGCATCCTTGGCTTAAAAATGATGAGCAACTTGCTTTAAAACTATTAAAGATGAATGGTTATGCTTTAAAATATCTTTCTGACAGAATAAAAGATTCTCGCAGTTTTGTTAATGAGGCATTGCAGACAAGCCCATCGCTGTTTTTCGAACTTCCAACAAAAAATAAAAATGATTTAACTCTAGCAGAGATAGCTTGTGAGCGAGACTATCATTGTTATAAAGCAGTGACTAAAAAGATTAAAGAAAACAAACCATTAGCACTTAAAATGATGCACTATTGCTATAAACTCTATCCATATTTATCTAAAACTATGCAAGAAGATAAAGATGTAATAAAGGCATACAAGACTGAACTTTTAAAGATTGAAAATGACAATGAATATCGTGAATTAAAGGCAGATGTCGATGCTTACTTGTGCGCAAACCTATTTAATACACGATTAATTTATATGAAAGATAAAGAAGAAATTGAAAAATTTATAAAATTGTATAGCATAGACAAACAGCAAGAGCAGGCATTGAACCAAATAGCGTCTGAGTTGTTTTAGTAAGAACGTGAGATGAGTGAAATAAAGTGAGCGTAAATAAATTGTAATGATTTGACCTTGCTATGAATATAGTAGGGTATGAGAAAAATACATTTTGGCGTAATAAAGGTTAGAAGATGGGCAAGCAATCTTGCCATTGCACTTATAATTGCGGTTGTTGGTGGCTTTGCAATTTTTGCGGGGGTAAATGTTGTACCGACAACATCAGTAAGTGGTGTATACTACAATGGTGATACAACTAAAAATAATGTATCGCTTATGATTAATGTCTATTGGGGTACAGAATATCTTGACGCAATGCTCGACATATTAAATGAGAAGAATGTTAAAACGACATTTTTCATTGGTGGCACTTGGGCGGTACTAAATGAGGAATATTTGCAAAAGATTTACGATGCAGGCAATGAGATAGCAAATCACGGCTATCATCATAAAGACCACGACAAACTTGACGAGCAGGGCAATATTGAAGAGATTACAACAACTCATACTATTGTCAAGGAGCTACTAGGTGTAGATATGAACCTTTTTGCTCCGCCTAGTGGCGCCTATGACAAGCTTACAGTTTCGTGCGCGCAGGAGCTAGGCTATCACACAATTATGTGGACACGCGACACAATCGACTGGCGTGACCACGATGCAAATTTGATTTATCAGCGTGCCATCAAAAACGCAAAAGGCGGTGACTTAATATTGATGCATCCAACTGAGGCGACAGTCGAGGTACTACCAAAAATTATAGATTACTTCCAGCAAAATAACTTTAATTTAACCACAGTTTCACAGACGATTGGACTTGTTTAAAGAATGAGATAGCTTCCTCATTCTTTTTTTGTAATTTGATGAGTTTAAATAAAAATTAAAAATGAGGCTTTTAAATTTTTATTCTTAGCTGTTATGCAAAAGTTTTGTTTTTATAACATAATAGACTATTTTATCGATTAAATAATATGCTTTTGTTAAGATTGTGCGCTGTTTTATGTAAAAATCATTTTACAAAAAAATCCATAATAAAACAAAAATATTTGTTAAAATTTATCCTAGCACTTGTGAATATTTTTCATTTGTGCTATATTTAATATATATTGATATAAAAAAGGACTGATATGGCAACATTTCAAGTTAATAAAAACAATTCTAAAAAGAATGTCAAGAAGATAGTAGGTTGGTCACTGCTTGCATTATCAACCATCGTGTTTTTATTCTCTGTAACCTCCATTATACCAGCTTTGCAAGACTTCTTTTTAGGCATTTTAGGCATTTTTGTTTATCCACTTACAGTGCTTGGCTTTATCATCTCGCTTGCACTATTAAACAATAAAAAATATGTTATGCCAAAGAGATATGCAATCTTTCTGTCGCTCAGTTTGTTTTTCTTTTTGACTATCATTCAGCTTATCATTGTAGGCTCGCCAAGCGGACTAAACTATGGTCAATATCTTGCTTTAAATTATACCAAAAAGTTCACGGCGGGCGGTATGATAATTGGTTTTATACCATCAACATTTGCCTATCTTATGGGGCTCCCTGCCACCTACGTTATTCTCGCGCTCGCACTTGTTGCCTGTGTAGCCTTTTTTGTTGAGGCTGTTATTTCACTTAAAAAGACAGGTAACCAGCAAAAGCCAATCAAGCTTCAGATAAGAGAAAAGCAAGAAAAAACCGAAGTTGTCAATCCTAGAGGTGTAAACAAGCATTATGAGCAAATTAAGCCTATAAAGCAACCAAATGTTATGTTTGATGGCAACCGTCAAGAGGAAGAGAAACGACAGCTCTCGGCAAGAGAAAAACTAGGGCTTGTTGGAAAGGGTTATACAAATAACGAGCCGTTTGAGGTTAAACTTCCGCAAGATGATAAAGAGGAGATTAAGAATAGCAAAGTTCCAGCTGGTATGACAATGAAAGAGTATCTCTTGTCACCGCCAAAAGTTGATATGGATAAGTTTATGGAGCATAAGCCAAAACAGAGGCAAACTCAGTCATATAGTGCAAACAGCTATTCTCAGCAAACTCAAGCAATGCCAAACAACAACGTTTCATTAAAAGAGATTAACAAGAATGTTAGCGACCTAAAAGACAATGACACAATCAAGCCTTCCTCATATGTTCACGAAGAGAGCTATGATTTGTCGGCTGGTCAGCCAATTCGCAGGGGCAATTTGCCAGACGTCAAGCCTGAAGAGATTACAAGTGAGGCGGAGGACATCATAAGGTCAGTTGTAGAGCAAGAAAAGATTGAAAGGGAGGATGACCTCAATAGCCAAGATGATTTTGATGACAGTATTGTTAGCGACGAGCGTGATTTTATTGACTATAGCGCTCTTGAAGAAACGCCAAAACGCGAAGAGAACTTTAATAATTTTTCTCGTGACAATGGCTCTTTAAATAGAGATAGAGACAATCCTTTAACGAGAGATAGACAGCAGTTACCAAATAATAGCGTAAATCTGTCACGCGATAATTCACTTGCAAGAGATAACTTTAGCCGTGATAACAACTTTGCTCGTCAAGAGAGTTTAGATAGGGCAGGTATCTCACAAGAAGGGCAAAACAATCTTCCAAATAGGCAAGAAGCATCACCAGATAGACATAGTTTTGATAGACAAGAAAGTCCACAAAAGCCGGTTGACGAGATTGAAAGAAGAAAGAGATTTGTTCAGCTTGACGAGGATAAGCCTCAAGAGAAAATCAAGCCATACAAATACACAAAGCCACCGATAGATTTGATTACAACAAAATCTGACGACCTCTCAACCATCAATGAAGAGATACCAATGAAGAGGGTGGCTCTTGAAAATGCTCTTGAAAATTTTGGCGTGCCTGCAAAGGTGCAAAATGTGGTCATCGGACCAACTGTAACGCGCTATGAAATTGAGATGCCAGAGGGTATATCAGTTAAAAGGATACTTTCTCTTGATGCCGATATTGCCTACGCGCTTTCGGCAAATGGACAGATAAGAATTGAGGCGCCAATTCCAGGGCGTAGCATAGTCGGTATCGAAGTGCCAAACAGTAAGGTGGCAAAAGTTTCGATTAAGGATGTGCTTCAATCTAAAGAGTTTATTATGTCGCCATCTCCATTGACGTTTGCCCTTGGTAAAGATATCACCGGCAATGTAAAGGTATGCAACCTTCAAAAGATGCCACACCTTCTTGTTGCGGGAACAACCGGTTCTGGTAAAAGTGTATGCTTAAACTCAATTATCATTTCCTTGCTTTTTAAGGCGTCACCAGATGAAGTTAAATTCATTATGATAGACCCAAAACAAGTGGAGCTTTCAATGTATGAGGGCTTGCCACACTTAGTTGTGCCAAAGGTTATCACAGACCCAACAAAAGCCGTCAACGCACTTCAGTGGACAGTTGACGAAATGGAGCGAAGGTTCAAACTGATATCAGAAGAGCGCGTAAGAAATATTGGCGAGTACAACAAACTTGACAAGGTAATTCAAAACAGAGTCAAAAAGATGCCATACCTCGTTGTAATTTTCGATGAGTTTGCCGACTTTATGGCGGTTGCCAAGAATGAGATAGAGGATAAGATTAGACGTATCGCACAGAAAGCGCGTGCTGCTGGAATACACTTGATACTTGCAACGCAAAGACCATCCACCGATGTTGTCACAGGCACACTTAAGGGTAACCTTCCATCAAGAATTGCCTTCAAGGTTGCAAGCAGGGTGGATAGCGAAGTTATCTTAGGCTCAACAGGCGCCGAAAAACTGCTTGGCTATGGTGATATGCTCTATAAACCATCAGATGCCGAGCCGGCAAGACTCCAAGGGTGCTTTATCGACACACCAGAAACCAAGGATATTGTCAATTTCATCATCCAAAACAATGAAGAAGTTTTTGATGAGGAGGCAAACAACGCCATCAACAATCCAGGTAAATCAAGTAATGGTGGCGGGGAAAATAACGGCGTAGACCCACTTCTTCCACAGGCGCTAAAGATTTGCATTGATAATGGCGTGGCGTCTACCACTATGGTTCAGCGAAAGTTATCGATTGGCTATCCTCGTGCTGCAAGAATTGTTGACCAAATGGAAGAGCGCGGTTATATTTCAAGTGCAGAGGGTGCAAAACAGCGTTCAGTTTACATTACAATAGATGAATTTTATTCAATTTTCGGAGATATTTATGACTAAAGATGAGCTTAAAGGTAAGATTATTTCTGCCATAAGTTTAGGATGTGACAAAAATAAGGTCGACCTCGAAAAGATGCTAGGGCAACTAAAGGAGTATGGCTTTACAATAACCGATGAGGTAGAAAGTGCCGACATAGTTATTGTAAACACCTGCGCCTTTATTCAACCTGCACAAGAAGAGGCTATAATGAATATACTTGCTATGGAAAAACTTAAGGACAGTGGCAGAATTGAAAAAATTATTGTTACCGGCTGTTTTCCAGAGCGGAATTACAATAGTTTTAAAGAGAATTTTCCTAAGATAGATGCCTATTTAAAACTTAGCGAAAACGACACGATTTGCCAAACGATAGAAAAACTTTATGGGCTTGAACCAAGCAAGCCAATCAAAAAATATGAAAGGGTGCTGACAAACAGTCCATCTTATGCATATTTAAAGATAGCTGACGGCTGTGACAATGTATGTTCATACTGTACAATTCCAAGGATAAGAGGTAGATACAAAAGCTATCCTATAGACGACCTTGTTGACGAGGCAAAGAACCTTGTGTCAAGAGGGGTGAAGGAGATAATATTAGTTGCTCAAGACCCAACGCGTTATGGCGAGGATTTATACAAAGAAAACTGCCTCATAAAGCTATGCGAAAAGCTTAGCAAGATTAAAGGGCTTTTATCTATAAGACTTCACTATGCCTATCCAGAAAAGGTCAGCGATGAGCTTTTAGATTACATTAGCAAGAATGAAAAGATGTGCAAATATCTTGATATGCCACTTCAACATATAGATGATGAGCTCCTTAAAAGTATGAGGCGAAAATTAGACGAGGAAGCTACAAGGGCGCTACTTGATAAAATTAAGACAAACTATCCAGAAATAGCCTTGCGTTCAACTTTTATTGTTGGCTATCCTGGAGAAACCCGTTCTCAATTTAAAAAGCTTTATAATTTTATAAAAGAGACTAGGTTTGATTATGCTGGCTTTTTCCCGTATTCAAGAGAGCCTAATACCGCAAGTTATTTTATGAAAAAGCAGGTGCCAAATATTATCAAAAGGATGAGATTACATAAAATAACAAAACTGCAAAGGCAAATAGCTAAAGAGAAAGCATTAGAGCTTGTCGGACAAACAATAGAGGTTTTAGTTGACTCGTTTGACAGTCAAAGCGGAGAATTTTTGGCTCACAGTCAAAAAACCTCTCCTTTAGTTGACTTTAATGTTCGATTTGTGGATAATGGTAATGTAGAATGTTACACATTTGTACAAGTTAAAATCAAAGATTTTGATGGAAGTGATTATATAGGGGAGGTTTTATGAACACACCAAATAAAATTTCATTGTCAAGGCTTTGCCTAATTCCGCTAATAGTGTTTTTCTATTTAGCGACATTCATTCCATACGCAAGACTTGTTTCGGCGCTACTTTTCATAGTTGCTTGCCTAACAGATTTTGTTGATGGACATCTTGCACGCAAGAATAACCAGGTTACAAACTTAGGTATATTCTTAGACTCGATTGCAGATAAAGTGCTTGTTATGACTGCGATGATACTGATTATTGCAGTACCAGTAAAGATTATGCCAGCCATAGTATATCCTTCTTGGCTTGGTGTTACCTGCGTGATAATAATGCTTGCAAGGGAGTTTATTATAAGCGCCCTTCGTCAAATTTCGGCTACAAAAGGTATTGTGCTTGCCGCTGATAAAGGCGGAAAGATTAAGGCAACTCTTCAGTTTGTTGTACTTAGTATGTATATGATTTATGCCTTTGTTTTGACGGATATTGTAAATTTTGAAGAGGGTAATAAGGTTGTAGGTATCATAAACTTTGTTATGATGATACTTCTTATTATAACAACACTTGTTACATTGTATACAGGCGCTAGTTACTTAATTAGAAATAAAAAGGTGTTTTCTTCAAAGGATAACGAAACCTTCAAAAAGCTCACAGAGGCTGAAGATGAGGACGCTTTTTATGAAGATAATGTATCTCAAACTGACGAGGTTCAAACAGAGGCTCCAGCAGAGACTGAGGCCCAAACAGTTGCAAAGGAAGGCGACAATCTAAAAGAAGATAAAAACGAGGGATAAATGGACTATAAGGTTTTTGTTTTTTCTGACGAAGTTTTAAAAGGCAGACTTAAATTTGACTATGAGCTGTTTAATCAAATTTGCTTGTATAATTTGGTTAATATTACATATTTTCAAGTTGATAAGTATGACGAAAAAAAAGACTTTGTTCAGACAGACGAGAACCTTATTGTTTTTTGCGAGAATAAAAATCTTGATAATCTGGTTATTGAAAATATAAATAAACTCGGCAGTAAAAAGACATTTATTGACGAGCAGATTGTAATATTTGATAGGGCAGGACGAAAGGTTGTTTTTGTACCCCTCGAGTGCGATTTTAATTTGCTTGATAAGGTTTTTGTAAAGGATAATAACAAAAAATATAGCGAGTTTCATATATTTGGACTTTCAAAAGAGATTATCCTTGAAAAATTAAATAAACTGAATGATGAAATAGCAAATTTTAACTATAAAATAAGCTATGACAATCTACTTTGTGATATAGTTGTCTCATACGATTGGCAAGATAGTCTGCTTGACGACAATATGGTTAAGATTGCCTCAGAGTTTAAGCAAAATGCCTATAGCGAAAACAAAATGCGTTTGCCTGAGATAGTTGTCAGACTATTAAAGCTAAAAGAGAAAAATCTTGCAATATGCGAAAATGTTACACAAGGCTTGATTGCAGGCAGTTTGCTGAAATATGATGACGACTTTACCGCTATAAAATCGGTTAAGTATGAAAAGTTTGACTTTACAAATAATGATGTGCTTTATGACAAAACGCTTAAATTTTTGAAGGACGCTCAAAGTGATGTCGCCGTTGTAACAAATGGTAAATATATCGATGGCATAATGGATTTTACCTTTGCCATTGCTGACAAGAAGGAAGTGCATATATTTAAAAACACCTTCAAAGCGGGCGAAAAATCTTGTAAACAAATGGCAAAGAATGCCTTGTTATTCCATCTTGCAAAAAAACTTAGGCAAAATGATTAATGTTGAATAATGTTTTGTTATTTTTAAAAAATATGCTAAAATATTAGGGTAAAAAGTATTATTTAAGAGGTTGATATGGAAAAGAAAGATACAAAAAAAGATAGCAAACAAGATGCGCTCTCTCAAGCTCTACTTCAAATTGAAAAGCAGTATGGCAAGGGAGCTATAATGAAACTTGGCGAAAAGGTCAATGCACCAATAGATGTAATATCAACAGGGTGCCTAACTCTTGATATCGCTTTAGGAATTGGTGGTATACCAAAGGGCAGAATTATCGAGATCTATGGACCAGAGTCCTCAGGTAAAACGACAGTGTCACTACATATCATCGCTGAGGCACAAAAGGCGGGCGGAACGGCTGCATTTATAGACGCAGAGCACGCACTAGACCCAGCCTATGCAGAAAAGTTAGGCGTACAGTTGAACGACCTTCTTATCTCTCAGCCAGACAATGGTGAGCAGGCACTTAACATTTGTGAAACCTTGGTTAAATCAGGCTCTGTTGATATCATCGTTGTTGACTCTGTCGCAGCACTAACTCCAAAGGCTGAAATAGATGGTGAGATGGGCGAAAATCACGTAGGACTTCAAGCTAGAATGATGAGCCAGGCATTACGCAAACTTACTGGTATCATAAACAAGAGCAACACCACAGTCATTTTCATCAACCAGCTAAGAGAAAAGGTCGGTGTTATGTTTGGCTCGCCTGAAACAACAACAGGTGGTAAGGCACTTAAGTTCTATTCAAGCATAAGACTTGATGTAAGAAAGAAGGACGCAATTAAAGATGGCACCAATTTTATTGGTAATAGAACGGTTGTTAAAGTAGTTAAAAATAAGCTTGCCCCTCCATTTAGAACGGCTGAGTTTGATATTGTCTACGGACAAGGTATTAGTCAAGTTGGTTGTGTGATAGACCTTGCTCTTGATAAAGACATCATTAAAAAGTCTGGCTCTTGGTTCTCATATAATGATGAGAAGATTGGGCAGGGCAAAGAAAATGTCAAAGCATACCTTGAACAAAACAAAGATATCTACAATGAAATCTTCGAAAAGGTTAAAGAGGCATACGGCATAGGAGATAAAAACTCAACGCCAAGTGAGCAGACAACAACAGTAGAAGAATAAGTTAAAATACAAAGTAGAAGAGTAAGTTTAATTATAAATATGCACCGCGCTTAGTTTATAAAGTCCAACACTAAAGGTGGTGCATTTTTTATTTGAACAATTGTATGTTTTTAATCCTTTTTCATAGAAAATTAAATCTATTATGTAATAATATCATAACTAAAACATAATAGTTATTTTTTATGTGTAATAGTGTTTTATATTTTGTTTTCAACCTTAAAGCCCACCTAGTTTTAATTACTGTTATATAAACCATTTTTCGCCGTGGGACTTTTTGGTGTTTTCGCTCTTGATAAAGTTTATTTTCTCTGTAGAGCGTATATCATTATCTAAAGTGTAATAGTATTCAATTTCAACTGTCTGCTTTTGTTTCTTTAGTGGCAAGGCGACTGTCTCTTCTCCTGACTTTGAAGTGATTTGCTTTATCACCTTTCCATCAATTATAAAATCATATGTTAGATAACTTTTTGCATTTAGTTTTATAATAGCCGTTTCATCTTTAACGAAACTTGATATGTCCAGCTTTTCAAGCGAAGTAAACTTGTCGGAAATATCATTTGGCAGGTTGAGCGATGAGAAAAGCTCGCTTTTCTTGTAACGCTCTGGCATATAGATGTTTGCAAGCATAACTCTGTGGTTTTCGTTAAGTTCGGTCTCATCAATTTCGCGCTCAACGATGGTGCTAGGCTTGTCAAAAGTGGAGTCATCTTGGACTGTGCTAAAATAATTTTTAACTATTTCGGTTGGCTGATTGCCACCAGCGTAACTGATTGGAGTGTTATCGAGGTTGCCAAGCCAAACTCCGCAAGTTTGGTCTTTAGTATATGACACATTCCAGGCGTCAAGGTTTTGTTTTGAATTACTTTTACCAACGGTTCCAGTCTTGGAGGCTATATCTATATTAAGCGAATTTAGCTTTTTAGCTGTTCCACTTTTGGCACACGTTCTAAGCATATCGGTAATCAAGTAACTACTATCTTCACGCATTACTTGCTTTTCTTGAGGCTTGTTGACATAGACAAGCTTGTTATTTTTGTCGGTTATAAAGGAGACAAATTTAGGCGAGGTGTAACTACCACCATTTGAGAAAGTCGAGTATGCTCCGGCAAGCTCCTTGATATTTACGCCATAGGTCATACCGCCAAGGGCGAGGGTGTAGCTATCATCCCTTTCATCAAAACTGATGCCCATCTCTTCAGCGTAGGCTTTGGCTTTCTCTATTCCAAGATAAGAAAGCACCTTCACGGCAGGGATATTCATTGATTTAGATAGCGCCTCTCTTGCGCTGACATACCCGTGATAAACATTGCCAACATTTTTAGGTGTGTAATCTGATATGGTTGTCTTTTCATCTAAGATTTGCGAGCAAGGATATATGATATCTTCATTTAGCGCTGGTCCATAGACAAGAATAGGCTTGATAGTTGAGCCAGGTTGCCTTTTCGCGTCCAAAATTTTGTAGTTACTACTTCCGCAATATGCCTCAACGCAATGGGACTTATTATTGATTACAATACCGCTATAGTCGCAGTCAAGATCGTAACTGTTTAAGGCTTTGTCAAGCGCCTCTTGTTTTTCTTGATTTTGGTAGGTATAGATTTTATATCCTTTAAGTGCAATCTGTTTCGCAGGAAGTCCTAGCACCTCTTCGGCCTCATCGATAGAAGCCTGACTATATGAATTTAGCCGATTTTTCTTTTGACTGTTGATGTTAAGTTCAATCTTGCTCTGTTTTGCCCTTGTGTACTCATCTGTCGCAAGCAAGCCGTCACTATTCATTTGGCTTAAAACTAGATTGCGTCTTTGCAGAGCGTAATCATAGTTTTTAATAGGCGAGTACTTTGCAGGCGACTTGATTAGCCCAGCAAGCAGAGACGCCTCTTCCACCGACAAGTCCTTAGCGCTCTTTGAGAAATAATAGTTTGATGCGCTCTCGATGCCATAGCAGTTGTTGCCAAAATATATGACATTAAGGTATAGCTCAAGGATTTTATCTTTATCATAGCTTGCCTCTAACTTTTGGGCAAGTGCTATCTCTTTAATCTTGCGCTCAAAGGTCTTTTCAGAAGATAGTTGAGTGTTTTTTATAAGTTGTTGCGTAATCGTGGATGCGCCTTCTTTGAGCCTGCCTGCCTTGACATTGTTTAGCATTGCTTTAGCAATTCTTTTATAGTTGACGCCTTTATGGTGGTAAAAATCTTTATCCTCAATAGAGATAAAGGCATTTTTAGTGTTCTGCGAGAGAGAACTTATGCTTGCAAACGAGCGACTAAGCTCATTGTCCTCTTTGATAGGCTTATTTTCGCTATCAAACACTTGGAGGGATATGTACGGCGAGGAGAGAGCCTGTTTGTCGAGCTTTAAAGCCCTTGCATTGATATAGCTTGCAGACACATAAAAAGCCACACCTATAATAGCAGTTAGGATAAGGATAAATAAAATAATAAAAAATACCTTGAGAAATTTTTTCATTAAGGTTATTATGTAACATAAAGCTAAAAAATATTTGTGTATAAAATAATTTTTTGTTTGAAAAATTGGATAATTTATTGTATAATTTAAGTGCAAAATGATTTTCAGGAGAAAAGATGAAGTATTTTATAGTTACATATGGCTGTCAGATGAATGTACACGAGTCTGAAAAGATAGCTGGTATTTTAGAAAAGCTAGGCTACAGTCCAGCCGAGAGAAGAGAAGATGCAGATATTATAGTTTTTAACACTTGTGCCATAAGGGAAGGTGCAGAAGATAGAGTTTTAGGCAATGTTGGCAACTTAAAGAAATTAAAAAAGAAAAATAAAGACCTCATCATTGCCGTTTGCGGATGTATGACGCAGAAAGAGCGTACAGCGACAAATCTATTAAACACATTTCCTTTTATAGATATTGTTATAGGCACCTTTAACCTGCCAAAACTTGGTTATTATATAGAAGCGGTCAAAAAGGGTAGAGAGCTTGAAAGCGAAAGAAGTGGCAAGCAACTTGAACTGTTTGACGAAGGTGAAATTGACGAGACCCTTCCTTACAAGCGTACAAGCGGTGACAATGCTTGGGTCAATATTATGCAGGGCTGTAACAACTTTTGTACCTACTGTATAGTGCCTTATGTCAAGGGGCGAGAGAAGTCGAGAAAAGAAGAAAATATTCTAAAAGAGATAAAAGATATTATCGCCGAAGGCAAATACAAAAAGATAACCTTGCTTGGACAAAATGTAAATTCTTATGGCAAAGATTTGGTCCCGCCAGTGAGTTTTTCTAAACTTTTGCGTGACATTTGTTTGCTTGACGGGGATTTTACGGTATCATTTATGACGTCACACCCTAAAGATTTAACAGATGACGTCATTGACGCAATAGCAGAAGAGGACAAGATTGAGAAATTCATTCATCTTCCTGCACAAAGCGGAAACAACAGAATACTAAAGCTTATGAATAGAAGTTATACGCGAGAGAAGTATCTTGATATTATCAAAAAGATTAGGCAGAAGATACCAAATTGTCGTATTACATCAGACTTCATTGTTGGGTTTCCGACCGAAACAGAAGAAGAATTTAATGACACCTGCTCTCTAGTCAGCGAAGTAAAGTATGACAGTATTTTTGCATTCAAATACTCTCCAAGAGAAGGAACAGTTGCAAGCAAGATGGAAGGACAGGTTCCAGAAGAGATAAAAAGCGAAAGGGTAAATAAACTTTTAGCACTTGAGAAAAAACTGCAAAAGGAGAACTATATATGATAGAGAAAGTGTCTCCAGCAATGGAGCAATATCTTCAGATAAAAGATAAATATAAAGACTGCGTTCTATTTTATAGAATGGGTGATTTTTATGAGATGTTTTATGACGATGCAATACTAGCATCAAAGGAGCTTGATTTAATTTTAACAGGCAAGAACTGCGGAAAGCCAGAGCGTGCGCCAATGTGCGGTGTTCCATACCATTCTGCACAAACCTATATTGGAAAACTTGTGGCAAACGGACATAAAGTTGCAATATGCGAACAACTGACAGTGCCACAAAAAGGCGTAAAGATGCTTGAGCGTGATGTTGTAAGGGTTATTACGCCGGGTACAATAGTTGAAGAGGACTTGCTTGAAGGACAGAAGAACAACTATCTTATGTCTGTATATAAAAATGGAGATAAGATAGGAATTAGTTATGTCGATATCTCGACAGGTATATTTGAGGCGCAAGAGATAAAGGATAGACTTGAAGGACAGCTTTGCGACATCCTTGCAAGAATAAATCCTTCTGAAGTTATAGGCAATGAGGAGGCAAAAGAGTTTTACAACAATCTTACAATAGTAAAACTTGGTAATGCCAGCCGACTTAATCCATATTTTGAGTGGGCATTTTCTAAATCACGTGCAAATGACAATCTAGTAAAGCAGTTTGGCGAAAATTATCAGGCAGTCTACGAGATGAAGGGGAAGGACTGCATAATCTCAAGTGCGGGTGCATTATTTGAGTATTTGAATGAAACGCAAAAACGAAGTTTATCAAATATCAACAAGATAAAACTTGTAAAAAACAAGAATTTTATGACCCTTGATATGAACACAAGACGCAATCTTGAGATTACCGAAAATAACCGAGATAGAAAGAAGTATGGCACAATTTTATGGGTGATAGATAAGGCTAAAACCGCGATGGGTGCTAGATATTTAAGAAAGATGCTTGACGAGCCTTTGCAAGATCCAAAAGAGATAAACTCAAGACTGAACGCAGTTGAAAAACTTGTCAAAAAGTTGATTGTAAGAGACAAACTTTCACAGAGCCTATCCAAAATTAAAGATATTGAAAGAATATCAGGCAAAATTGCCTATGGAAATATCTATCCAAGTGAGCTTTTATCTTTAAAAACCTCATTAAGGGAGCTACCTGAGATAAAGGAAAATTTAAGTGGCTTAAATGATAGCCTGCTCGATGAATGCAACAAAAATCTTGTAGATGTTAGCAGTGTGGTGGAATTGCTTGAGAAGTCTATAAGAGATGATGAAGGTGTGCTTACAGCCAAGATCGACTTTATCAAACGTGGCTTCAATCAAGAGCTTGACGACTACCGAGACGCCAAAAGTCAAGGTAAAAAATGGATTGATGACCTTCAACAGAAAGAGATTGCCGAAACTGGCATAAAGAACCTTAAAATCACGAGAAATAAAGTCTTTGGCTACTTTATAGAAGTAAATAGAAGCCAGATTGATAAGGTTCCACTAAGATACATACGAAAGCAGACGATTGCCAATAATGAGCGTTATATAACCGAAGATTTAAAGGTGATTGAAGATAAGATTTTAGGCTCTGAAGAGAAGGCAATCCAGCTTGAGAACGAAATATACACTCAAATTAAAAATATCTTGAGTAGATATATTCAAACCTTCCAGCTTATCGCTCAATCAATTGCAAAGATAGACGCTATATTGTCACTTGCAGAGGTTGCGGTTAAGAATAATTTTGTTAAACCAACCATAAACGTAAATGTTAAAACGCTAAATATTATCGATGGCAGACATCCTGTTGTTGAGCAGTTTATGGACAGAGGGCAGTTTGTTGTCAATGACACCTTGCTTGACGAAGAGGATAATCGTATTATGATTATAACAGGTCCAAATATGGCTGGCAAAAGTACATATATGAGACAAGTTGCGATAATCACTTTGCTTGCACATATTGGAAGCTTTGTCCCAGCAAAAGAAGCGCACATACCAATTACAGATAGAATATTTACAAGGGTAGGCGCAAGCGATGACCTTGCCTTTGGACAGAGCACCTTTATGGTTGAGATGAGCGAGGTTGCACACATCTTAGCAAACGCAACAAACAATAGTCTCATTATTCTTGACGAAATAGGAAGAGGTACTTCAACTTTTGACGGACTTAGTATTGCTTGGTCAGTTGTTGAATATCTATCTAAAAACTTTAAAGCAAAAACGCTGTTTGCAACTCACTATCACGAGCTTACAGAACTTGAAGGCGTGCTTGACGGCGTTAAAAACTATAAAATTTCAGTAAAAGAGATAAACGATGATGTCATTTTCCTAAGAAAGATTGTTCGAGGTGGCGCAAGTAGAAGCTTTGGTATTGAGGTTGCCAAACTTGCAGGTGTGCCCAACGAGGTTATAGAAAGAGCGAAAGAGATATCAAAAAATCTTGAGCTTGTAAATCAAAAGTTAGACCTCAACATATTTAAAGAGAATAAAGAAAAAGCCGAAGAGAACAGTAAACTTGCTCTTTCAATACTTTCGATACTTAAAGATGTAGATATGAATAGGGTGACACCTCTTCACGCATTTGATATTCTCAGTGATTTAACTGCAAAAGCAAAGGAGTCAGATAATGATTAATGTACTAGAGCCAAGGGTATACAATAGAATTTCGGCGGGCGAAGTTGTAGAAAAGCCAGCCTCTATTGTCAAGGAACTTGTTGAAAACAGTATAGACGCAGGCGCAAAACATATTGTGATTGACATTACCGAAGGTGGTATCAAAAATATCACCGTCTCAGACGATGGCTGTGGCATTGAGAAGGGTGATATTGTCACTGCATTTTTACCTCACGCAACAAGCAAAATTAAAGATGTTGAAGACCTTGACAATATCTTGAGCCTTGGTTTTAGAGGGGAGGCGCTTGCAAGTATTTCTGCTGTCTGCCAGGTTAAACTATCTTCAAAAACTGCCGACAGCAAGATTGGCTACTCAATAAAGGTCAGTGGCGGAATATTCGACGATGTTGTAGAAGTTGCAAGAGAAAAGGGCACGACAATATCTTGTTCAAACCTCTTTTTTAACACTCCTGTCAGAGCGAAATTTTTACGTAAACCTAAAACCGAAGAGGCAGAAGTAACTCATTTAATAGAAAAGTTTATGCTTTCTCATAGTGATATTGCCTTTGCCTATTATGTTGACGGAAAACAAGTTTACAACACTACATCTTGTAGTATGCAAGACATAATATATACGATATATGGAAGAGAGGTCTATGATAACTTAGTGGAAGTCAACTATCAAAACGACAATATTTTAGTCCGCGGATTCGTCACTAAACCAAAAATATCAAAGAGTAATAGAACCTATCAAACACTCTTTATCAATGGGCGAACAGTTGAAAACTTTTTAATCTCGTCGGCAGTGCAATCGGTTTACGAGGCATTTTTGATGAAGGGGCGTTTTCCTGTCTACGTGCTTTCTATAACGGTGCCAACTGATAGCGTTGATGTCAATGTGCATCCTTCTAAGAGAGAAGTAAAATTTGACAATCCTAATAAAATGTTTTCTATCGTTCGAAAGGCTGTTGAAAATGCTCTTCTTTCAGTTGACCAAATAGCAAGTTTTATCGCTGATGACGAGCAAACTCAAGGCAGTTTGTATAGCAATCAACCTCAAAATAATAACGTAAGTGAAAGCCTGCCAAGGTTTAGTCAAGATATTTCTCTTGCAAGTCAAGAAGAAAACAAAACCAGCTTGCAAAATGCTAACTACCAAAATAACGACGCTTTTAATAAGACAAATTTTGAGAATGCTACAAAGGACACATATATAAAAAATAGTGGGAAAAGTTTTTCAATTGATTTGATTGATCCAAACAGCAAACTAGCTTCACCTGAGGAGTTTGAGATAGAAATCAAAAAAAATGAGAAGAGTAGTGACGAAATTGATGACCTATCAAATATGTCGCTAAAAGGTCGCTACATTGTGGAGTCAAAAGATGACTCAACCTTTTTCTTTGACCAGTCTGGCGAAAAATTTACTTCTTCTATAATGGCTAAAAGTCAGTCAGAAAAATTTTTAAACGCCTCTGTCAAAGATGAGATGAAGATTTTAGGCACTCTTTTTAAAACATATATTGTGATTGAACTTCAAGATAGCGTCTATTTTATAGACCAGCACGCGGGTCACGAACGACTGCTTTATGACAAACTTGTCAAGCAAATCAATGAAAATAACATAAATAAGCAAGGCTTACTTGTGCCATATAGTTTTACTCTTGGCGCAAAGGAGTCGCAATATCTTGATTTGGCACTTGATGAACTGCGAAAAATGGGCTTTGATATTGAAAAGAATGATTATAGGTATGAAATCAAAAGCGTTCCGCTCGTGCTATCTTTTATAGAACTTGACAAATTCGTTGATGAGTTAGTTAAAGATAGCATAAATTGGGATAAAAAGCCTAGCGATTACATTCATAACAAACTTTGTCAAACCGCTTGCAAACACGCAATCAAGGCAGGAGATGACATCTCAAAAGACGAGTGCGCGTATATTATTGAGCAGGTTAGAAAGGGTGTTATGCTATGTCCGCACGGCAGACCAATAACTCTTGTAATATCAAATCGTGAATTTGAAAAGATGTTCAAGAGAATTGTGTAAATAATTAGTTTTCAGTTTGAACTTGCATTATTATTTAAAAACTAACATTGATTATGAAAACACATAAGGATGATATGGAAAAACAAAAGGTACTATTTATTTTAGGTGCAACAGGCTCAGGTAAGTCAGACCTTGCAGTTAAACTTGCCAAACTTTTTGACGGAGAAATTATATCAGCCGACTCAGTGCAAATATTCAAGCAGTTTAATATTGGCTCAGCAAAGGTAACAAAAGACGAAATGCAGGGCGTAGTGCATTATGGTATAGACCTAATAGAGCCAAACGCCGAGTTTACAGTGTACGACTACGTCGAATATACAAAGAAGATGATAGATATAATCGCAAAGAAAGGAAAACTTCCTATTGTTGTTGGAGGAACAGGACTTTATGTTAAGTCTCTAATTGAAGGGTATAATTTTGGTGACACTGAAAAGCATAGTGACTATAGAGAGGGACTTGAGAAAGAGATTGAAAAAAATGGCTTAGAAAGTGTTTATAACAAGCTTTTAAAGCTTGATGAAAAACTTGCAAAAAGCATAGATAGACACAATCCTGTCAGAGTCATTAGGGCGCTTGAGATTGCAAAATTTGGTAGCAACAAAACTAAAAACAACGTCTGTGAATATGATTTTAAGATAATCGCAACCTCACTTGACAGAGAACTTCTTTACAAAAAGATAAACAAAAGAGTTGACCAGATGCTTGAAAGCGGACTTATAGATGAAGTGAAGGCAATCTATAACAGGTACGGCGAAAACTTGCAACCTATGAAGGCAATAGGATATAAAGAGGTTTTGAAGTATATAAAAGGCGAGATAAATTTGTCCGAGATGAGCGAGCTTATCAAAAAGAACACTCGAAACTACGCAAAGAGACAGCTTACTTTCTTACGCGGTTTAAAGAATGTTGATTATATTGACAATTCTAACAAAGAAAAGGCATTGATGGTTGCAAAGGAGGATATAGAAAAATGGCTGAAGTAAAAAAAGTTTTAGATGAGGCAGAAAAGAAACTTGAAGGGCAATTCAAACGAATTGACGAGATAGCATTCAAAAATCAAAAAAAGGTTTTAGACGCCTTTATAGAGCTAAAGGTTTCTGCGCAGTGTTTTGCTGGCACCACAGGTTACGGCTATGATGATGTAGGGCGAGACACACTTGCAAAGGTTTATGCAAAGGTCTTTGGCGGAGAAAAAGCGATAGTATCGCCAATACTTACCTGTGGTACTCACGCAATATCAACTGTTTTGTATGGTCTATTGAGACCGGGCGACCTAATGCTTTCAATAACAGGCGCGCCGTATGACACATTGCACGACAGCCTTTTTGGCAAGGATAATGGCTCGCTTGAAAATATGTGGGTAAAATATAAGCAAATTGAGTTAAAGTCTGACAGCTCTTTTAATGAGCAGGAGATATATAAGCAGGTCAAAAAATATAAGCCACAGATGGTCTATCTTCAACGCTCTCGAGGATACACTTCACGAAAGGCTCTGTCGCCTTATGATATGAAAGAGATTTTTGATAACATTAAGAGGATATCAAAAGATAGTTTCATAGTTGTAGACAATTGCTATGGCGAGTTTGTCGATGATATTGAGCCTACTAATGTTGGCGCCGATGTTGTAGTTGGCTCTTTAATCAAAAATCCAGGTGGCGGACTTGCTCCAACAGGCGGATACATTGTAGGCAGTGAGAAGGCTATTGATAAAATCTCGACAAGATATACAAATCCTTCATTAAAACTCGAGGTTGGCTCCTTTGAGATGGGCTATAGACTATTCTATCAAGGGCTGTTTATGGCGCCTCACACAGTAGCTCAAGCATTAAAAGGCACAGCACTCGTAGGACAAATTATGGAAGATAAGGGCTACAAAGTTGTGCCATCAAACGATGAAAAACCTCAAGATATAGTCAAATCAGTTATATTTAACACTGCGGATGAGCTTATCAAATTTGTCCAAACCGTTCAAAAAGTTTCGCCAGTTGATGGCTATGTTTTGCCTCTGCCTTGGGATATGCCAGGCTACACCGACCAAGTAATAATGGCAGCAGGAACCTTCGTTGGTGGCTCATCAATAGAACTTTCTTGTGATAGTCCGATAAGGGCGCCGTACATTGCCTATTTCCAAGGCGGACTCACTTACGAGCACGTAAAAGCGTTTGCCGAAAAGCTTATAGAGCTTTATTAATTGTTTTATTTAATTGTAACATTTTAGGTTTTTCGATATGTCATTTAATTATAATTTTTTTAAATTATTAAAGATTGATGGAATTTAAAATAATAAATATTTTTATAGATAAAGGACAGAATTTCTGTTCTTTTTTCTTTGACACTTTCATAGATTAAAATATGACAAATAAACACAAAAATCGACTTTTTGCAAACGCCACAAGCTTTGTAATTGACACAATTAAACAATGCAAGATTAAGTCTATCATTATTACGTCGCTAGTTGTTATAGCTCTAATCACCGGCATCATAGTTGGTGCGAGAACTCATAATAATTACACTATATCTAACAACTTTGGCGTAGTTGATATATCAGACAATGGTGTTATGAGCTCAACCTTTTTTACAAGATTGCTGTCAATGATAGTTGTGTTTTTGATTTTACTTGCCTCGTCTTATAACAATTATACCTTTGTGATTGGCATAATATTTTTAGGGTATAGGGCATATTTACTAGGGCTCAACATTTGCCTGATGGTGACAATTTATGGTTTTTCTGGCATAGTTGTATCGGTAATCGTTGCCTTTCCTTGCCAACTTTTAACGCTCCTCGTACTTTCGGTATTTTTTATTATGATGTCAAAGACGTTTTGTGATTACCGCTCTTTTGGTGGGTGTAGCACTCCAAAACAAAAATCAAAGATAATTTTAACAACGCTTTGTGTCCTTCTTTTACTATGCCTGCTTGAAACGTTGCTACTAGCACTATTCAGCGCAAAAGTTATTCTAGTAATTTGATTTTATAAATAGACAAATTAAGTATAAAAAATAATTTTTTGATAAAACTATTTTCAAAAGGAGAGTTTTATGAAAAAATTTTTAATTATAATGATAATGCTTTGCTTGACACTATCGTCGCTAGTTTTGTCGCCAATTAGCGCCTTTGCCGAAAGTGGTAATGAGGTAGATTTGACTTGTAAAAGTGCCTGCCTTGTAGATTATGCGTCAGGGAATATGCTGTATAGCCACAATCCAAAAGAACATCTTCCTATTGCAAGTATGGTAAAGATGATGACAATACTTTTGACGCTTGAGCAGTTTGACAATGGCTCAATTAATGAGGATACACTCATCACAACCACCGAAAACGCCTCTAGTATGGGTGGTAGTCAGGTGTTTATAGACCCATATGTCGATTACAGTGCTGGCGATTTGCTAAAAAGCGTAGTTATGGCTTCAGCAAATGACGCTTCAGTTGCACTTGCAGAATATATAAGTGGTAGCGAAAAGGCATTTGTCGTAAAAATGAATGACAAAGCAAAAGAGCTTGGTATGCTTGATACAAACTATGTCAACTGCACAGGGTTGCCAGCGCCAGAGCAATACTCTTGTGCTCAAGACTGCGCCATAGTTCTTAAAGAGGTTGCAGAACACGAACTTTATCACAAATATAGCACCATATGGATGGACGAGCTTGTGCATCCATCAGGTAGAAAGACCGAGCTTGTAAATACCAATAGACTTATAAGATATTATGAGGGCTGTGATGGTGGTAAAACTGGCTCAACTAATGAGGCTGGATGTTGCCTTTCGGCATCAGCAAAAAGAAATAATATGCGCTTGATATCGGTTATTATCGGTGCTCAAAACAGCCAAACAAGATTTAACGAATGTACAAAACTTTTTAACTACGGCTTTGCAAATTATGAAAGCAGAAATATAGTTGACGCAAGTAAACCAGTTATGAATTTGAAAGTTAGCAAAGGTCAGCAAGATAATGTTGACATTTACGCAAAGGAAAACTATGCTGTCGTTGTAAAGAAGGGTGATAAGACAACTTATGACGTCACCTTTGAAAATCCTGTTGCCATCAAGGCGCCTACAAAACAAGATGACGTAATAGGCAAGGTAATAGTTTCAAATAGTGGCAATGTTTTAAAAGAGATAGACCTTGTTGTAAAAAGTAATATTGACGCTTTATCACTAAAAGATTGCTTTGATAAAGTGGTTGAAACTTGGTAAATAATAAATATTTAAATAAAAAGGGTGATTTTGAAGCTTAGGCTTTCCAAAGTCACCTTTTTTTAAATTATCGGAAGTCGAACTTTCTTGCAAGGGTGATGCTGAGGTTTTTTCATACTATGTGATGGGTGGTGGACATAGCACACAAATTCGAATTTCATACTAATAAAATTTTAACATTACATAGTCTAAATCTTTATAACCTGAATAATGATGGTAAATCCTATCTCGTATTCAATAGAAACTTGACAATCCTTGTCAGTTTTAAGATAAAAGGTTGCAAGTTCGCTTGTAAAAATCACATCTTGTGAGTGCAGGATAAATTCTAAATTGTTAAGTTCACTTCCATCTTTATCGAAAACATCTACAGTGAAAAGGTTGTCATCTCCATACGAGTACAATACTCCGTTTTGATATATACAATTTTCAATAGGGTATACTGAGTATGTGTAAGTATTACTCAGCACCGTCACTTCAATTGTAGTTTTATGGTATTGATTATCAAGCCGTGCGATTAAATCTACAGTTACAATTCCAGCTTTTAGCCCTAAAATTCTGTCGCTGTTGATATCTATGACATTATTCGCGTTTAAATGCAAGGTGATTTTATCGGTTTTAAATACAAAATAGCAGAGCAATAAAAATATGCTTACAAGAAGCATTATAAGACTTGTCAAAAGTGAAATTGCTCGTTTTGTCATACAAGAAAATAATAGCAAATTTTGTCGAAAAGACAAAAGAATTTTATAATTTTGTTGACCTTATTTTAATTATATCACTTGGTTAATATGCAAAAACGCTTGATTTTAAAACAAATATATAATATAATAAATTAGTAATGATTTGCTTGGAGTGAAGGTGTTAGAAGAAAATAAGTTAGAGCGTCAAGATGAAGTGAATACATTAGAAAGCGAAAATGATGTTCAAACAGAACAGCTATCTTTTGTTGACGATAAATACAGGTTTAAGCTAGACAACTTTGAAGGCCCGCTAGACCTGCTTTTGCACCTTATTAAAGACGCCAAACTTGATATTATGACCATAAAACTTGCCGACATAACCGAGCAGTACCTTGAGTATATGCAGGATTTAGATAACATAGATATGGATAGGGCGAGCGAGTTTATAACAGTCGCAGCAACTTTGATTGAAATAAAGTCTAAACACTTGCTTCCAGTTGAAAGTGAAGAAAGCGAGGAGGTGGAGGATAGCGAGGCACTACTTCTTCAACGATTAAAAGAGTACGAGTTATTTAAAAAGACAGGACAAAGACTTAGAGAGATTGAGGATATCAATAAATTATATAGAGCGCCAGGCAAAGAGACCGAAAAAGTCAAGATAATAATCAAAGATATGGTTCTTGACAAACTCTTGGACGCATTTGCAAACCTGCTTGCAAAACAGCAGGCAAGAGGTAAGGAGAAAGAAGAGCCTAAAAAGATTGTCAAGGATAGGTTTACAGTAGCCGAGAAGATTATATCTATAAGAGGTTATGCTAGAGAGCACCGCAGATTTCCGTTTGAAGAACTTTTTACAAACGATATGACTAAGAGTGAGATGATAAATGTCTTTCTTGCTCTTTTAGAGCTGTTGAAGTTGCAAAGTGTACGGGTGGAGCAAATAGGGATTTTTGAGCAAATCAATATTATTTCAAATGAGGTTCAAGTATGAATATGTTAGATGACAAGAATTTAAAAGAGATAATTTATTCTATCTTGTTTGTTGCAGGGGATGGAATTGAGAAATCCTTTATAGCAGAAAAGTTAGATATAAGCAAGAAACAACTTGATAGCGCATTAGAGCAACTTAAAAAGGAACTTAGTGGCGAAAAAGGTATTCATCTTATTGAATATAAGGACAAGGTCCAACTTGCGACAAACCCAGATTATGCAAGTTACATATCAGATGTGCTAAATCCAATACGAGAGAAGTCTTTGACAAGAGCAGCGCTTGAAACTCTTGCTATAATTGCATACAAACAGCCAATTACCAAACTTGACATAGAGGATATTAGGGGAGTTAATTCCGACTATGCCGTGCAAATTCTTATAGACCAAAATATGATAGAAGTTGTCGGGCGAAAGGATGCTGTAGGCAAACCTCTTTTGTTTGGAACAACCGAAAACTTTTTAAAAAGGTTTGATATAAAAAATATTTCTGACCTGCCTGACTATGAGGAGCTTTTAGAGAGAATTAAGACAATAAGACAGGAAGAGGACGAAGAAAAACAAGACACGCTGTTTAGAAATGTTGATGATCTTGAGTTTAATGAGGAACTTCCTGATTACCTAAAAGGTGAGGATGTACAAAAGATAGAAGCCGACGACATTGATGAAGATGTCATAGTAAACGAAGTTGATGTAAATGAGCTTAGGTCGCTTATTGACAGCGCTGACGATACTCAGGACGCGGACAACGCATAATACAATATATACTATTATGTCTGACATAAATAATACTAGATATAGTGTTATCTATGTCTTTTTTTATTGGTATTAATATATGACCATTCGCATAAAATAAACTATGTTTAAAAAGTATAAAAGCTATGGCGAGCGATATAATTTTGTCAAAGTAAAGATAAAACTCAATAAACTTCTGCTTTTAAAGGTTCTCTTCATTGTGCTAGTGATTGCTGAAATTGTGCTTGGTATTTTGTGGTGCCTTGGATATTAAAATTTACAAGTTTTATCATATGCTTTTTTGATTAGAGTTATGAAAATATTTATCTCACAAAGTTAAGTTATAGTAAATTTAGCATAATCGCAAGCCAAACATAATGGCGAGATTGATGGAAATGCTATATAAGAAAGAGGGCGTATTCAATGTATTTAAAAGGTCAAAGATGAGTAAAAATGTTTTTAAGGCGATAAAAAGCAAACTTTCAGTAATTCCTGTGCATCCAACTTTTATTTTGCTTTTTTTATGGTTTGTTTTAACTAAAAATTTTATAGGTTTTTTAAGTTTTGTTCTTGTTGTTCTGATGCACGAATATGGACATTATTTTGTTGCAAAAAAATTAGGGTACAAACTTGACGGATTTTTTATTGCACCCTATGGAGTTAGTTTAAATTACAGCGAAAAGGCGTTTGACAGCAAAGATGAGCTTTTGATAGCTCTTGCAGGGCCTTGTGTAAATTTTTTTATAAGTTTAGTCTTGGTGACGCTTTGGTGGATTATTCCCGATATATACAATTTTACAAGTGTTATTGTCGTTCAATCGGTAATGCTAGGACTTTTTAATCTACTGCCTTGTTATCCGCTTGATGGCGGAAGAGTGCTTGCTAGCCTGCTACAAAATTCGCTCTCAAGAGAAAGGGCGGTTAATCTTACAGTAAAATTTAACTACTTTTTTTCTTTTATTTTGCTTAGCCTCTTTTTTGTAAGCTTATTCATTGATTTCAACCCCACTCTATGCTTGTGTGGCTGTTTTTTGGTGCTAGGAATTATTGACTCAAAGTTTGAGTGTCGCTATCAGCCTGTAAACATATTTAAAAAGCGTACAAAAGATTTTTCTAAGCCAGTTTTTATCGCGGTCAACTGCGAGGTCACCCTCTGCGAGCTTTTAAAGCATATAGAGGTCAACAAGTATACTATTTTTGTGGTTGTGCTAAAAAACGGGAACTCTCTACATTTAGATGAAGGAAAAGTCAAAAAACTGTCAATGAGCTATCCAGTAAACGCAAAGCTATGTGACCTTTTTAAAAATAAATTGTAAAAAACCTATCACTCAAATAGGTAAATATCAATTATGTTAAAAAAGACACTTTTCTTTTATAAAAGTGTCAAGTTAAAAAGTGTCAATTTCAATTCACAAACCCTTAAATTAAAAATGGCATTAAAGCGTCAATATTGTTTCGCTCGAGTTCTTTTAGGTTGGTTAGTATTTCGTCAAGTTCGCTTGAAACACCTTTATGGTCTGCTTGGTCTTTTTCGCAGGTGAGAACGCCCATAAAAGTGCCAAGAAGCATAAGCTCTGCGATGTGTCTTGTGGTTTTATCTGTCATTGTTGACATATTAATAGAACCCCAAAGCCTTGCCTTTTCAAGCCAATTGTTATCTTTTATCCCTTCAATTTTTTCGGCTTTAGCAAAAAGCTCGCACTCTTTTTCAAGGGCCATATATTTATCTTGCTCGCTAGCAAGCTCGCGTTGAAGGCTGTTTTCCTTTACTTTTGGCAGTATATCTTCAATAGATTGTACGGCAGTTTTAATGTTTTGATAGATTGCGTTTAAATATTCTGTTAATCTTTCTTTTTCGTCCATAATTTCTCCTTTTAATTGTTATGTGTAAAATTTATAATTTAATACATCAATTTTAAATTTACCTAATTTTTTATTATCTTGTATACATTTTGAAAGATTGCAAATTCTATCTATATGAAGATGTCAACTAAAATATTGCTCGTATTATTTATACTTGTTACAATACCTGCTTTGGTGCTAGGAGGTTCTATTTTTGCTGGCATAAAGGCAACAGAAAACGGGTTTGTGTTTGACTTTGACACTAAAGGTATCATTGCGATAGTGTTATCTATAATTTCAACTATTTTAGGCACGATTTTATACGTTAAATTTTTGATGTCTTTAAGCCTAGAGCGAGTGCTATTTTTCTCAAGCATACCAATGATTATGATTTATGGTGCCATTATGTTTTTGATTGCCGATTTGTCTAACCTAAACAATAATCTTGCGATATCTGTACGCAGTGTATTAAACCTTTCGCCTGACAATGACTATAATACAATATTGTGGGCAATACTTGTGACAATACTCTTTGTGATGCTATTGTCTGTCAATTATTTTTTCATTTGTAAACCGATGAACAAAGTGGAGAAGATAGTTTCAAGGCTTGGTGATGGCAAAGTTAAAGAGAACAAACTCCAAATTGGCGGTAGCAAACAATTTAAAAATATAGAACATAGTTTAAACAAAATAAACAATAATTATAAGGAAAAGGATAACACCTTAAAGCGTGCGGACCTGCCACGAAAAGAGTATAGACAGCTTACAAGATTTTTTGGCAAGGCGAGCATAGAGGAGCTTGAGCGAGGGCTTGAAGTTAAGAAAAAATCTACCTTGATGGTTATAAAACTTGAGTGCAGTGAAAGGACGCTTGAAGGCGACTATAAGCTTGTCGACTCCTATCTGAATGTGATTGTTCCTATAATAAAACGCTTTGGCGGTTTTGTCATTAAATATCTTGGAGATGGCATTGTGGTAGTTTTTCAAAGGTCTGAAGATGCACTTGATAGCTCATTATCTATTTGCAGAACTGTAAAAGTTAAAAACAAATCAACAAGTCAAAAGTTTAAAGAAAAGATTGCTATTTGCACATCAAATGTAGGCTTTAAGTTGAAAACTGAAAGTAAAGAACTTGAAATAGCCACAAAAGAATATGAGGTCTTGTCTAAAATAGACAAAATAATATCCTTTTTGCACAGCAAAGTCATATTTACCAAAAGTTGCCTAGACGACTTGCCTCTTAGGTATAAATTTGCATACCGATACCTTGGAAGTATAAATAATTATGACGGAAATGACATCTTAATCTTTGAAAAACTTGATGTTTATCCACGTGATGTTGTCTCAAAACTTGTCAAAAACAAGGGGCTGTTTGAACGCGGTGTGATTTGCTATGATGATGGTCAGTATCAAAAGGCGCTAGACTATTTTCAAGAGAACATCCGCTCATATCCAGACGACAAGGCGGGTTATGTTTATTACAATAACGCCAAAGATAAGGTTAGTAGTCAATAGCTTTTAATACACTTGACAAATTAATACCGAAAGTACTATACTTTGCGTATGAAGCTTAACAGAGATTACAATAAGATTAAATCTTGTCCACGTTGCGGTATGAATTATATTGAGGGCAGTGAAAGTTGCTCTGAATGTGGGCTGATTTTTTCGCGTCTTGAAGTTGCTACAAACAAGGATGCAAAAAAGAAAATATTGCGAGGTGACCGCGATTTCATTATAAAAGTAAGTAAACTTCCGTCTGACGTTAGCTTTATAAAACTGCTATTATTGTCTATCTTTTTAGGAGAGATGGGAGTGCATTGCTTTTATGTAGGCAGATATTATAGAGGCGGACTACTTCTTGGTAATTTTATCTTTATGATGATGCTTGTCATATTTAATAGGCAAATTTCAGAGGTCAATGACGGCGCATTGCTGGGCGTTCTGTCTACCATCTGTGGCTTTATTTTGCTTGCTTGGCTATGGGATATCTTTATGATTATAACTAAAAAGTTTAAGGTGCCTGTCGCCATCGATATAGAGGGAGACAGAGAAGAATATTTTAGACAAGTAGAAAGTGACCTAAATGAGATCAAAAAAGATGCAGAAGAGGGCGAGCTCAATACGGAAAATATTAATGAAAATAAAGATGAGAATTTAGAGCGCGTAAGTCAAAACGAAGGTACAATCCAAGCCGAAATAAACATAGAAGAAGGCGTAACTTTAGATAATCATAGTAAAAAGGATAACGCTAAAGAGGTTGAAAAGAAAGATGAGAAGTTATCCAAAACTGGAGAAGACAAATGAGAATAGTTGTAGGTATTAGTGGAGGAGTTGACTCGTCAGTTGCAGCATACCTTTTAAAAGAACAGGGACACGATGTAATAGGGCTGTTTATGGTGAACTGGGAAGAAAAGGATGGCACTTGCACAGCTGAAGAGGATTACGAAGATGTAAAAAGGGTATGCAATAAGATTGGTATACCATATTTTTCTGTCAATTATTCAAAAGAGTATTATGACAGGGTTTTTGAGTACTTTCTGGACGAGTATAAGAAGGGTAGAACGCCTAATCCTGACGTTTTATGCAATAGAGAGGTCAAATTTGGACCGTTCCTTGAGCAGGCAAAAAAACTTGGCGCTGATAAGATAGCCACAGGACACTATGCAAAGAAGTTAGAAAAGGACGGGCTATACTATCTTGCGAAGGCACACGACTTAAATAAAGACCAATCATATTTTCTTAATCAACTAAACCAAGAACAACTGGGGAGTGTACTATTTCCGCTTGAAGATATCGATAAAACAAAGGTTAGAGAGATAGCACATAAGTTAGGGCTTTCTAACGCCGACAAAAAGGATAGCACAGGTATTTGCTTCATCGGGGAGCGCAATTTTAAAAACTTTTTAAAGGAGTATTTGCCGGCAAAACCAGGTAAAATTCTTGATTTAGAAGGTAGGGAAGTGGGCAGGCACGACGGACTTATGTATTATACCTTGGGTCAGCGTAGAGGGCTTAATATTGGTGGGCTTAAGGGTGGCAATGGAGAGCGCTGGTTTGTAATAAAGAAGGACCTTGGAAATAATGTACTCTATGTTTCGCAAGGTGAGGATGACTTGTTGTATTCTGATTATCTTTTTGCAAGCGCGTTCAATTGGATACCTAAAGTGCCTAGCGAAAAAGAATTTGATTGCCTTGCCAAGTTTCGATATCGCCAGCCTGACCAAAAAGTAAGAGTAAAGGTGCTTGATGATAAAAATATTAGGGTTGACTTTGTGGAAAGCCAAAGAGCTATAACTCCAGGGCAATTTGTGGTGCTTTATGATAAAGAGGGCATTTGCCTAGGTGGCGGTATTATTGATAGCAGTTTTAAAAAGGATGGACTAAAAATAAGTTGATTTTGAAGTGGATAAATTAGGATGAAATTAAGTTAAATGTGACCGAGAGAACACGGCTTGTCATCAGTAAACGCCGAAAAGGCGTTTGCTTTAAAAGCTTTCGCTTTTTTGCCTCATTAAAAATGAGGCGATGACAAGCCTTTTCTATAATTTATTACAATAAATCTTTTTAAATATCAAACCCTATGCAATACTTGGCTATAAATTTGTAAGTTTAGTATAAAAAACGCAGTTTTAGGCAAGATAAGTATAGGAGGTTAAGATATGATAATTGCAAATTGGATAGCATTTATTATCTTGCTCATAGGCGGACTCAATTGGGGACTTGTAGGACTTTTCAACTTCAATTTAGTTGCGTTTATCAGTATGGGTAATAGAATTGTAGAACGAATTATCTATGTATTAGTTCTATTAGCAACCATTTGGTTAATTATTTCATCAGCAATAGATGGTGGAATTGTGCTAACAAATGGACTATACAATAGAGCATAAATAAAAGAGGGCAAATAACCTGTATAGTTAAATGCCTTCTTTTTTGTTATATGTATTAAGCTGTCGCTGTGCCTAAATTGTGCCCAAGTGTATCTTTTATTTTAAATTAAAATATAGTAAGTATAAATAATACTATTTTTTCTTGGAAACCGAACAAAAGATAACTTTATTTATATTATCGGAAGCCGAACTTGCTTGCAAGGGTGAGGCTGAGGGTTTTTCACACTATGTGATGGGCGGGCAAAGCACGCAAATTCGTTAGAATTTATAAAATTTTATGATAATAAAATTTTAACATCACATAGTTTATATTTGTGTAACTTTTGGCGTTCGTACTATGTGATGAGTAGATAAAGCGCGCAAATTCGTTAGAATTTATAAAATTTCATACTAACAAAATTTTAATATCTCATAACTATTTTGTATATTTTAAAATTGGCGCAGAGAACAGGATTCGAACCTGCGGAGGCTATTAACCTCACACGCTTTCCAAGCGTGCGCCTTAAACCTCTCGGCCATCTCTGCAGAGGATGAGTTTAGTTTACCATTATAGAATGAATTTGTCAAGCGAAACAACGATATTTGCCAGCCCATCACTCCGGCAAACTTAGTTTGCATCATTATCGTTAAGTTTTCTTGTAATATTATTTTGCCTTGGTCCGTCAAATTTAGGTTTCGAGCCTTACGTTCGCCAACAAACTTAGTTTTCTAATCGCAATAAAAATTACAATTGTTTACTTTACAACAAAAAATATCCGCTAATTAGCGGATATTTTTTTGACTATTCTTCGTCCATTTCATAATGAGAGCCTGAATGTTGTGTTGCAGGGAAACGTTGTCCTTTTTCAAGGTAGCAACTTCCACCGCATCTGCCGTTCTCATCATAGCAAGAATAGTTACCAGATTTTGGTGCTTGTTCACCAGGTTTCCATTGTTTACTCATTTTCAACCTCCACTATTATTGTGTGTAGAAAAGTAGCTATTATACAAAATATCTCATAAAACTTACTTTAAATTGCCAAATTAATTTGCCAAATGTTTAACTAATAGTTATAATAAAAAAGAGGGGTGTTATGGTTAGAATATGTACAGATAGTTGTGTAGACATAAACAAAAATCAAATTGAAGAGAATAATATTGCAGTTTTTCCGCTTGCGGTAATACTTAACGATAAGGAATATCTTGATGGGGTCAATATAACACCAAAGGAGATATTTGATTATGTTGAAAAAACTGGTCAACTTCCCAAAACTGCCGCAAGAAGCATTGAAGATTTTAAACATTTCTTTGAGGATTTGCTAGCAAGTGGTGATGAAGTGGTATATATGGGTATTTCAAGTAAACTTTCATCTGCCTATAGCTATGCTTGCCAAGCAAAAGAGGAGATTGGCAGTGACAAACTTTTTATTGCCGATAGCAAATCACTGTCAACAGGCATTGGCTTGCTTGTTTTATATGCTTGTCAGCTTGCAAAATCAGGACTTTCTGGCAAAGAAATATGCGAAAAAATTAAGTTGCAAGCGGATTACAATCAAGCATCTTTTGTTGTGGATAAGCTTGACTATTTGTATAAAGGCGGAAGATGCTCGGCAATGGCAAGATTTGGAGCGAACCTATTAAAAATTAAACCAAGACTTGAGCTTGTGGACGGCAAGATTGAAAACACAGGCAAGTATATGGGTAAATTCAATAGCGTTATTTATAAATATATTGATGATATGCTTAGGCTACATAATAAGCCAAGACGGGAACTTTGTTTCATTACTCACACTTGTCAAGACGAGGATTTTGTGAAAGATGTGGTCGAATATGTAAAGGGCAAAAACATCTTTGACGAAGTTGTTTCATCAGTGGCGGGTAGTACCATTTCTTGTCACTGTGGTGAAAATACGCTTGGCATTTTATATCTGTTAGAGGAATAAATCACAAATTAAGGAGAAAATATGGAAGATTGTTTGTTTTGCAAGATTGTTAAAGGCGAACTTCCTTCATACAAAATCTATGAGGACGAGTATGCATACGCCTTTCTTGATATCAGTAATGACGCGAATGGTCATATTTTAGTAGTGCCAAAAAGCCATTGTACAAACATTTTAGACGCAAGTGATAAAGACCTTGCAAATGTAATCAAAGCTGTCAAAATCATATCAAAGCATTTAGTAGAAAGTTGCGGTTTTGAAGGAGTGAATGTACTAAATGCAAGTGGCAAATCAGCCGAGCAAAGTGTTTTTCACCTTCATTTTCATATTTTGCCACGCAGAAGCGATGATGGCTTTAAGACTTTTCCAAGCCTTAAAAAGAATAGCGAGAGCTTAGACGAAATTTGCCAGAGGTTGAAGGTAAACTGATGAAAGATGTAGTATTATACACAGATGGTGCTTGCTCAGGCAATCCAGGCAAGGGTGGCTGGGGAGCAATTCTTTTTTATGGAGATAAAAAGAAAGAAATCTCTGGTGGTGAGAAAGAGACCACCAATAACAGAATGGAATTAACCGCGGTAATCAAGGGATTAGAGGCACTAAAAGAAAGTTGTAATGTTGAGGTGTATAGCGATTCTGCCTATGTGGTCAATGCTTTTTTGCAAAACTGGGTAGGGAATTGGCAAAATAATGGCTGGAAAACCTCTAAAGGAAAAGTTTTGAATGTAGACCTATGGCAAAAGCTTATAGACCTTACAAATAAACACAATGTATCTTGGCATAAAGTCAAAGGACACGCCGATGATGCCTATAATAATCGCTGTGATGCTTTGGCTCGTGGCGAGATAACTAAGTTAACTTAATATCTTAGTATAAATAAGAAAATAAAAGCTATTATGTAATGAAAATATAACTAAAACATAATAGCTTTATTTTTAAATGTTAGAAGCTTTTAATCAATGTTGATTAGCTTTTCATAGATAAGCTCATATATGCTAGGAGCGTTAGCCTTCCACTTATGAATTGCCTCATTTGCTGATTGACGAGAAGGCGCTTTTATATTGAGAACAAACATAGGTTTGGTTATTAAAGGCTCATATATTTTAAGCTCTACATTATAGGAGCCATCATCATTTTTTGAGTATGTGGCGCTATATTCTTGAGAAGATTTAACGTTTAGCCTATTAGCCTGAAGATATGCAGAGATTTCTTCTCTGGTAGTAAGGGGTATCCTTCTATAAAGGTTTGACAAACACTCTCTACCTTCGTAGGTTAAATTAAAAAGCTCTTTGCCTTCGCTTTCATCGCCGATTTTGTAGAGTAGTTTGCTTTCAACAAGGTCGTGAATGATTGCCTTGCAGTCCATATAATTTTTAATCCAAACATTTTTTATACTACAAATATCTAAGATGGAGTCTTCAGTGAGTGGTATTTCCATCTTATCAATAACAAAAAGCATAATTAATTTTTCTAAAACGATCTGTTCTTTTTCTGTAAGTACTTTATCCATTAGCATATTATACCATATTTAAAAAATAAATCAAATTTTTTAAATAATTTGTTTGTTTTTTTATAAGATTATGTTAGAATATCAAAAAGGGGAAACTATGGAAGAGAATACATTAGATGAATTTTTTAGTGCTTGCGATGATTTTATTAATTGCAAGTTTCTGGTTGCCGAGTATAAATTGCAAAGAATGTTGCATATCTTGGCGCATAATGACGAGTTATGCTCATTGATTGGTGAGTGTCTTGAGCAATTTAATCGTGATAGAGAGTTTTCTAAGGCGTTTATTCAAGATGGGCAAGGTGAATTTATATGTGATATGCCAACAGAAGAGTACAAAATTATAGCATTTGTATTTTGCACTTTGGTTGATATAGATAACAAGAAGATTGACCTTGTTGAATTTGTTAAAAGGTTCTATGGAAGGGAAGAAAATCCTTTCAAAGCCTTTATCAATCAAATGGTTGTGCCTTTTAGAAATCTACTTGCAGAGGCTTTTGGCTATTCTAAGGTTAAAACGGACGAGGATGAGGCTGATATTGCTGACGAGTATGAAGAAGATGAGCAATTAGAGCAAGACGACGAAGATGAGGATGACGAAGAGTTAAGTAGCGATACATTTAAGAGGGCTCAAAAGATAGCTGTTCAAATAATAAGCGAACTACAATATTATAACTCTTCTGAAAATATCAATGATGCAATAATCGTTTGTAAGGCGCTAGTAAAAACCGCTGACTTAAGGGATAGCGAGATTACATATTCTCTTGCTTTAGCATTAAGAGCTTGTAAGGTTAAACAAGTTAAATTTTTGGTGCGCGAACTTCTCGACCTTTTAAATATAGACTAATGTAGAGAAATATAGAAAATAAATCTATTTGCAATAGTTTTGTTTTGTCTGAGTTTAAATCAAGCTTGGTGTTTGATAAGCGATGGAAAAACTATTTGATTTGCACTATTTGCTGTATCTTTTGGTGTGTATAATAGCATATTTTGCATAAGCAGATTAAAGATTGACTTTTGAGTTTAAACATCGCAGTTTTGTTTACAATATTAGTAGCACCAAAACGAAAGCTATTATAGTTGACATAATTGCGTGCGAAAGTTTTTGAAGTACAAAAAGCTTAACCGGCATTTTTAGCCTGCTAAACATTGTTATAGATTGTAAAATTGTCGAGATGCCACCAAAGCTTATTATAAACGTGCAAGAAAGAATTGCGGATATACCGCTAAGCGAAGAGGAAATATCAATACAGCCCCTTGTTATCTCTACAATTCCTTCAAGTATGCAGGCGATAAAACTTGGCATAAGGTTGAAAAGAGGCGAAAGCGAGGTTATGACAATAAAAAATATTGCTATTATTGTTCCTACTGAAATTATACTAAGAGCCGAATCTAAAACTATCGAAGATAAATCGCCTTGTTGCGATTTTTTTTCTATGCTATGAGAGGAGTAACCATCATTATTTACCTTTAATTTTCTATACAAAAGCCCGTTTAATAATGCACCTAGAATATGCGCAAAAAAGATGATATAGCCATAGGTTGCATTTTTGAGCATACCTATTCCCACTGCGCCAATTATAAACATCGGACCAGAAGTAGAGCTAAAACTGGTCATTTTATAAGCTTCACTTCTTGTTATTTTTCCGCTTTCATAAAGGTCGGCAGTCATTTTAGCTCCAACAGGATAACCAGATATAATGCTTGTTAAAAACACATAAGAAGAGATGGATGGGGTGTTAAATAAGACCTTCGTTGGCTTTTTAAATAGATTTGAAAATTTTTCTATAATGCCTAATGAAGAAAGTATTTTTGTAAAGAAAATAAAGGGTAGTACGCTTGGCAAAACATTGAATGCCCAGGCTGAAATTCCGTCCAAGGCTTGTCCAATGTAAAGCTCTGGGAATATAATCATATTAAGCAAGATATAAACGATAAAAATCGATAAAAAAACATTATATTTTTTCATTTATTAACTCCAAAAATTTGACATCACTCTTTTAAAAATATATAATTATATTGGCTAGTAGAATATAAAAAGGTCACTCATATAAAAGTAGAAATAAGTGCAAACAAGCAAAATCGGTCAAAACTTTATATATTCTATGTTTAAAAGCTTTAATAAATTAATAGTTAAAAGGATTATAAATGAAAGTAAAAGAGTTGTATAAAAAAGCAAGCAAGCTAAGAAAAACTATTGTTTTTCCAGAGGCTGGCTTTAGTGATAGAACGCTAGAGGCTATCAAATATATTCAAAAAAAGAATATAGCGCGCCCAATTTTAATCGGCGATGAAAGCGCGCTTGTAATTAGAGATAAATCTTTAATTGATTTTCAAATAATAAATCCTAAAACCTTCCAAAATAGAGAAGATTTAGCAAAAAGATTGTATGAAAAGAGAAAAGATAAGGGTATGACGCTTGAAGAGGCAGACAAGCTCTCTCTTGACCCTTACTATTTTTCAACATTGCTTGTTGACTGTGGTATGGCGGATGGTATGGTTGCTGGCGCCGAGGCGTCAACCGCAAATACAGTAAGACCGGCGCTTCAGATTGTAAAAGCCAAGAAAAAGGGTGGTATCGTATCATCTTGCTTTATAATGTTTGGTAAAAACAAGTTTTTGAAGGATAAATGTCTCATACTTGCAGATTGCGGAGTTATTATGCACCCAAATGAAGATGAATTGTATCAAATAGCTTGTCAAAGCGTTGAAACATATAGGTGCCTTGGATTAAGCGAACCAAAAGTTGCCTTTTTGTCTTTCTCAAGCAAGGGCTCTGCTAAGGATGAGAGTGTAGAGATTGTTAGAAAAGCCTATGAAAAGTTTAAAAAGACGGGTGTGCTTTGCGATGGGGAATTGCAATTTGATAGTGCAATGGTTGAAAGGGTGGCTAAACAAAAAGCTCCTAATAGCCCTATAAAAGGTGATGCAAATATCTTGATATTCCCTGATTTAAACAGTGGAAACATCTGCTATAAAGCAATGCAATATCTTGGTGGTGTAAATGCTATAGGGCCTATTCTGCAAGGTTTAAATAAACCAATAAATGATTTATCAAGAGGTTGCACCGTTGAAGATATAATAACCGCAACAGCAATAACAGCATTGCAGGCAAACAATATTACAAATAAGGAGGAAAAATGAAAATTTTAGTAGTAAACGCTGGTAGCTCTTCTTTGAAATTCCAGCTATTTGATATGGATAACGAAAGCGTAATCGCAAAAGGTAATTGCGAGAAGATAGGGCTTGAAGGCTCCTTCATAGGTTACAAAACAAAAGGAGATAAGAAAGAAGTTCAAGTTAAAATGCCAGATCACAAGGTGGCAATGGAGAATGTTTTCAAGCTTCTAACCGATAAAAATGAAGGCGTAATTAAAGATGTTTCTGAAATTGACGCCGTTGGTCATAGATTTGTACAAGGTGGCTGGCTGTTTAGTCAAAGCACTTTAATGACTGACAAAACAGTAGAACTATTAGACCAAGTTAGTGACTTGTCACCACTTCACGCTCACGCAAATATGGCGGGATATAAAGGTTGCGTGGCTCTTATGCCAAACACGCCTCAAGTTGCTGTGTTTGACACTTCATTCCACGCTACTATGCCACCAAAAGCATATATGTATGGAATAAAATATGAAGATTACGAGCAATATCACGTAAGAAAATATGGTTTCCACGGAACAAGCCATAGATATGTGTTGGGACAAACTGCAAAGCTTTTAGGTAAAAAGCCTGAAGAAATAAATATAATTACAGTGCACCTTGGCAATGGCTCTTCAATTACCGCAATCAAAAATGGTCAGAGTGTTGATACAACAATGGGGTTGACACCGCTTGAAGGCTTGATTATGGGAACGCGTTCTGGAGATATTGACCCAACTGTTGTAAGTTTTCTTGGTCATAAGAAAAATATGGACGCAGACCAAATGGTAAATTACCTAAACAAACAATGTGGCATACTTGGTGTTAGCGGTGTGTCAAGCGATATGAGAGAGCTTAATAGTGCAATAGAACAGGGCAATTCTAGAGCTAGACTTGCGCTAGATATGTTAATTTATAGAGTTAAAAAGTATATTGGCTCATATATGGCAGTACTTGGAAAGGTTGACGTAATAGTATTTACCGGCGGAATAGGTGAAAATCAAGAAGATTTAAGAGAAGACGCTCTTAAAGATATGGAAAACTACGGCATAGTGATAGATGTAGAGAAAAACAATCATCTTCCAAGAGGTACTGTAGAAGAGATTAGCACAAAAGATTCTAAGATTAAGGTGTTTAGGATACCTACAGATGAAGAGTTATTGATTGCAAGAGACACAATGTCGCTTATTAAAAAGTAATATTGTAGTATTTAAATTTTAAGATTGTTAGTCAGCGTTAAAAACCATCTTACGATAAAGATTAAATTATGTATTATAAAAATCTTAAATGTAATGCAAATAGGTGAAACATACGTTAATAATAATTCTAATAGTGACTCCTATTTAGACTGTAACGTTGCTAAATTATTACTGATAATTTTGTTTTTAATGTGTCTTTAAAAAATATATAAACATAAATAAATTATGGTTTTAAAAATTGTTTAAACAATTAGTAGATAAGATAAGAGCCTAAATAAAAACAAAAACATCGAAACTAAATATTTGAAATCTTTAAAAATAACTTGACAAATATAATTATAATGTTTATAATTGAATAGCATAAGTTAAATAACGTATTATTTAAGGAGGATAAAATGGCAGTTCCAAAGCATAAAGTTTCTAAAGCAAGAAGAAATTCAAGACATTCTGCAAATTCTAAAGCAGTTATGCCTACACTTGTTGAATGCCCACAATGTCACGAGATGAAACAACCTCATACAGTTTGTAAGAAGTGTGGCACATATAAAGGTGAAACTATTATAGAGAAGAAAGAAGAAAAGAAGTAAAAATATTTAAAAAGGAAAGGTTTATATTATGCCTTTCCTTTTATTTTGATCTACATAATACTATATATAGTATGATGTATGCGAGACATAATTGTATATATAGTATTATATTTAAAATGTTACATAACTAAAGTTTCGTCACAGAAATTTTATAAAAATAGTTTGCAAAATGAAACATAATTTGATATTATTACTTATAGATTACTCATTTAAAGGAGATTAGAAGATTATGAAAGTTGTTGTAGATGCTTTTGGAGGAGACAACGCACCTTTAGAAATTGTAGAAGGAGCGCTTTTAGCATTAAAAAAACATAAGGGCTTAGAGCTTATCCTCTGTGGCAAGGAAGATAAGATTAAAGAAATTTTAAAAGGCAGAACAGAGAGGGTAGAGATAGTCAATGCCGATGATGTTATAACTAATGAGGATGTTCCAACAGAGGCTATAAGGCATAAACCTAATTCATCTCTTGTTGTTGCTTACGATATTTTAAAGACAAGGGATGATGTGATTGGTCTTGTAAGTGCAGGAAGTACTGGTGCGGTTCTTGCTGGTGCTATTATGAAAATTGGTAGAATTAAAGGCATATCAAGACCAGCCCTTGCGCCAATTTTGCCTACTAAAAAAGGTAGCGATGTCATTATTATTGATAGTGGTGCAAATATTGATTGTAAACCAGTCAATCTTTTGCATTTTGCACTTATGGGCTCTGCTTATTATTCAATTATATATAATGTAAAGGAGCCAAGAGTTGCGCTTTTAAACAATGGTGTTGAAGAAGAAAAGGGCAATGAACTTGCAAAGGAGACCTATCCACTCCTTAAAAACGCTCCAATTAACTTTATTGGAAACAAAGAGGGCGGAGACTTTATGAGTGGTGATGTTGATGTTATGGTCACAGACGGTTTTGCTGGGAATGCACTATTAAAGGGTACTGAAGGCGCTGTTGGTGCGGTAATATCAATCTTAAAGCAAAGCATAAAATCTCACTTTTTAAGTAAAATTGGCTATCTTTTTATGAAACAGACTTTTAAAGATATCAAAAATAGAGTAGACATTTTAAGTAAGCACGGTGGCTCACCGCTTCTTGGCTGTAAAAAGCTTGTTGTTAAAAATCACGGCTCTTGCAAGAGAAATAATATTTTATCATCAATAGAGCAGACAATAGTACTTCACGAAAATCATTTAAATCAAAAAATTGAAGAGGCTATTGACAAGTTAAATACTCAAGTAGATTAGTATTTTGACATATAAAGATTTTTATATGCTTGTGTTTTCTATTAGCAAGAAAAAATCTTTGGTATACGCATTTTTTGACATTAAAAAATTTTTACACAATAGCAAGTTGCTTAGTACTATTTTAAGTAATGGGAGAAATTATGAAAATAGGATATAGGTTTAAAGATGACAATATATTAAAAAGAGCGCTAACTCACTCCTCAAAGTCTGAACTAAATTATGAAAGGCTCGAGTTTTTAGGAGACAGCATCTTAGATTTTGTTGTAGGTGAATACTTTTTTAAAAACTGCAGTGACGATGAGGGTAAATTGACGGTGCTTAGAAGTCATTATGTGTCAGAAAACTATCTAGCAACCATATTCGACAAACTCGACATTGAAAAGGATGTTATTTTGGGAAAGAGCTATCAAGGTGCAATTTCAAAGGCGGTAAAGGGCGACATTGTTGAGGCGTTGATAGGTGCAATTTATATTGATGCAGGCGAAAACGGATTAAAAGAGGTTGATAAATTTATAGAAAAGCATTTTGACCTAAAAAATTATAAAAACATAGTTGATGATAATTATAAATCAAAATTGCAAGAGCTTGTGCAAGGTAATTTTAAATGCAAGATGCAGTACGTAACTGAGCCTACAAACGATGGTTTTATTTCAAGTTTTTATATGGACGAAGATAAAATATCTTCAGGCGCAGGGAAGAGCAAAATAGAAGCCGAGCAATCTGCTGCTAAAAAGGCTATTGATAAATTGTTTTTGATTGGCAAATAATTTTCGGGTATGATATTAAAAATATAAATGTAATTGCGGTTAAACTTCTCTAAATTTGTTTAATTTCCTATGTTTATTTAATAGCAAAACATTTTGAAAAAGTAAGAATATTTGCTATACTATGTTTAGTTTTAATATATAACCTATTGCGTTAAAGGGGATTTTATGATATTCAAAAAGATAGAGATGGTGGGGTTTAAGTCATTTGCAGACCGAACCACTATTGAATTTAATGATAATTTTACAGCAATTGTTGGACCAAATGGCTGTGGTAAAAGCAATGTTTCAGATGCTATACGTTGGGTTTTAGGTGAGCAAAGTCCTAAAACTCTTCGTGGTGACAGTATGCAAGACGTCATTTTTAATGGTACAGAAAAAAGGAAGAGTTTGTCTTATTGTGAAGTTACTTTAACATTTGATAATAGTACTAGATTTTTTAATTTTGATTATGATGAGCTTGCAATCACAAGAAAATTATACCGCTCGGGCGAGAGCGAGTATTTAATCAATAGAAACACTTGCCACCTTAGGGATATCACAAATCTTCTTTACAATAGCGGACTTGGTAAGAATGGATATTCTGTTGTAAGTCAAGGTAAGGTAACCGAACTTGTCGATGCAAAACCAGAAAATAGAAGGGCAATGTTTGAGGACGCTGCAGGTATATCTAAATATAAAAACGACAAGAAAGAGGCGGAGAGAAAGCTTGAACGTACCACCGATAACCTTACTAGAGTTAAGGACATTTTGTCTGAAATTGAAAGGCAGATGGGACCTTTAAAGAAACAGGCAGAAAACGCAAAAAAATACCTTGAATATAAAGGCAGACTAAAGGACCTTGAAGTCAACGCATACATTTATCAATACGAGAACGCGAATGACGCTAAAGAGAAAATCAATCTAAAACTTGACGCTTTAAATAAGCAGATTGATATGAGACAGGGCGACCTTGACAGTGCAAACGAAAACTACGACAAAGCAATGTTTGATTTGACAAATTTTGACAAGACCTTGTCTGCTCTTAATGACAAAATTTTAGAGCTTACCATCAATCTTGAAAAGCAGGAGAGCGAAACAAAACTTGCAAGAGAGCGAATTAACTATACATACAAAGAAAACGATAGGCTCAATCTAGACAAATCAAATACGCAAACTGCTATTGAGGTTTGCCAGGAGGAGAAGGAGAAGAAGACACAAGAGTTAAGCTCCTTAAATGCCGATTTAGAGGCACTTGAGAAGTCGTTTGACGAATTGTCTGAAAATTATTCTGCTATAGCAAATGAGCTTGCTTTAAGTGAGGACGAGGCAGGGCAAGGACAACAGAAAATCATTGAAACCCTTGGCTCACTTAGTGATATTAAAAGTTCACTTTCTAGATTGCTTGCCGAGAAAGAATTACTTAGCACAAGCTTAAATAATTTAAATGAGGACCTTGCAAATCTTTCAAATAAGAGCGAAGAGAATAAGAAAATCTTGTCAGAAAGTCAAAGTTTGCTGGAGACTAAGGAGCAATCACTCAGCAAAATTAAACAAGAACAAGACTCTATTGCAAGTGGCAGTTATCTTTTAGAGCGAAAGATTAAAGAGCTTGAAAACGAGAAGGCAAACATCAACACACAAATCAAAGTTTACGAAAACAGAAAGAAACTTTTAACTGATTTGCAAAATGAGTATGAAGGCTACTCTTATGCTGTCAAAAAACTTCTTAGAGAAAGCGAGAAAAATACTTTTATAAAACGAAATATCGTTGGTGTTGTGGCGTCTTTAATTAAAGTTCCAGAAAAATTTGAAACTGCAATTGAGGTTGCACTCGGTGGCGCCGTTCAAAATATAGTAACCTATAACGAAGATGGTGCAAAAGAATTAATTAAATTTTTAAAGGATAACTCTTTTGGTCGTGCCACATTTTTGCCTATAACCTCAATGAAAAGAAGGGCTTTTGACGAAAGGCTTATTGCTGGCAAACAAGGGTGTTTTGGGCTTGCAAGTTCGCTTGTTGACTATAATAGAGATATTGACAATGTTGTTAGCAACTTGCTTGGCAACACTGTAATTGTAGACAATCTTAACACTGCTGTAACCTTGGCAAAATCAAGCGGATACGCCTTTAGAATAGTAACTCTTGATGGTGATGTTGTAAATCCGCAAGGGTCACTGACAGGCGGTAGTAAAAAAGCTGAATCGTCAAACTTGATTGGGCGTGAAAGAGAGATAGAAACTCTTGGCATAGAGATAATTAAACTTGAAAAGAGAGTGGAAGAAATTAATAAAGAAATTGCTTTAGATAGCGAAAAATTTACCTCTCAAAAGAAGGAACTTGACGAGCTCTCGTCAAAGAAGAATAACCTTGAAATTGAGATTGCTTCAGATAAAGAAAAACTTAACAGCGTTAAGGCGACGGTTGAAGAGGCTGAAGATAACTATAAGGTCGCCGAGATGGAGGCTACAACCGTTAAGAATAAGTTAAAGCTTATTAGCGAAGAGCTCGTCAAATCAGAAAAAATTGAGAGCGCTCTTTCTGGCAATAAAGTCGATGCGGACGAGCTTATAAGAGAAAAGAAAGAGAAATTTGAAAAACTTAGGGCTGAGCGCGACAAAATCAACAATAATATTTTAACTGTAAAGGTTGAAATTGCCGAGACAAAAACCAAGATTAATTCAGTTAAAACTGACATAGAAAGACTTGATAATGACCTTGGCAGGTATAATGTTAATTTAGTAAATATAGATGAGCAGTTAAATAAAAATATAGAGTTTATCAACTCTTGTGAGGAGATGATTAAACAAAAATTAGCATCAGCACCATCCTCAGCTAAAAAGGTTGAGCTTGAAGAGCAAATCAAGAAGAGGGCAAGTGTTGAGGAAGATAAAGCAAGACTTTCTGATAAGATTAAAGAACTCGACAACAATAAGTCGGCTCTTATGGATGATTTGTCTAACTTACGAGACAAAAAATTCAGGGAAGAGATGAACTTGTCAAAAGTTGACACCGAACTTGAGCAGATGCAAGAGAGAATATATGAGGAGTATTCACTCTCGTATAGCACTTGCCTTGATTTAAGACGGGCTGACTTTGATATTGAAGTTGCAATGCCAGAGATAGGTAAGCTCAAAAAGGATATAAATGCACTTGGCTATGTCAATGTAAATGCTATTGAGGACTGTAAGACACTGCTTGATAGATATGACGACCTAAATAGTCAGGCTATGGACCTTGAGAAAGCGCAAGATGACCTTAACAAGATTATTAAAGACCTTTCAGGCATAATGATTGAAAAGTTTAATAATGAGCTTAATAGGATAAATGAAAGCTTCAAACTCACATTTAGAGAGCTTTTTGGCGGTGGCACTGCAAAACTTGCTCTCTCAGACGAAAATGACCCACTTGAGTCTGGCGTTGAGATATTTGCTCAGCCACCTGGCAAGAAAATTCAAAATATGACCTTGCTTTCAGGTGGAGAAAAGTCCTTGACTGCTATGGCTGTGATATTTGCAATTTTAAGAATAAAACCTCTTCCATTCTGTCTATTTGACGAGGTAGAGGCTGCACTTGACGACTCTAATGTTGAAATTGTAGATAAATATCTTAAAAAGCTTTCAACTGACACCCAATTTATTCTTATTACACATAAAAAGCCGACAATGGAATATGCTAATGCATTATATGGCGTCACAATGGAAGAAAAAGGCGTATCTAAGATAGTGTCAGTACTACTATCAGACGCAATTAAGCACGCACAGGAGGGTTAGAATGGGCTTATTTAAAAAAATTGGCAACGCACTTAAGAAAACACGCGAGGCACTAGCTAGAAAGATAGATGCTCTTTTAAGTCACGGCGAACTTGATGATGATTTTTATGACGAGCTTACTGACATCTTAATCTCTTGCGATATTGGCGTTAGAACAAGTATGGATATTGTTGACTCGCTAAGACTTGAGGCAAGAAAGAATAAGATAAGAACAGCTGAAGATGTTAAAAATGAGTTAAAGAAGATTTTGAAAGATGAGTTTGCCGCGTTGCAAGAGATAAAACTTGAGTATCCTGCCATCATCACAATTATAGGTGTTAATGGCGTAGGCAAAACTACGACGATAGGCAAACTTTCAAAATACTTTAAAAACCAGAAGAGAGAAGTCACTTTGGTTGCTGGTGATACCTTTAGAGCGGCAGCCTCTGACCAGCTTTCTCAGTGGGCAGATCGAACAAAGACGAGAATAATCAAGCACGCAGAAGGCGCGGACGCAGCAGCTGTTGTATATGACGGCATATCAAGTGCAAAGGCAAAAGGAACGGATGTACTTTTGGTCGACACTGCAGGTAGACTTCATACGAAAACCAACCTTATGGAAGAGCTTAAGAAAATAGATAAGGTTATCAATCGCGAGTATCCGGAAGCTCATAAGTATAATTTTATTGTGCTTGATGCAACTACTGGGCAAAATGCTCTCAATCAAATAAATGCCTTTAATGGGTTTGTTCATATTGATGGCATAATACTTACAAAACTGGACGGTACTGCAAAGGGCGGAGTGGTAATAGCGATTGAAAAAGATTACCATCTTCCTGTCGTGTTTGTCGGTGTAGGTGAAGGTGTTGATGACCTTGAAATGTTTGACTATAACGAATTTATTGATAATCTATTTTAATAATAAAAGGAGCTAAATATGGACGAAGAATTTGAAGAAATCAATTACAAATTTGATACTCAACTTTTGCTTGAAGGCAAAGACTTATCTGATGACAAGGTAAGAGAATATATTACAAAGAACATAGAAGGCGATTGTCTTTTAGTTGTTGGCGACGAAGAGCTTTTAAAACTTCATTTTCATACAAACACGCCTTGGAAAGTGCTTGAATATTGCGCATCACTTGGTGAGATTTACGATATAGTCGTAGAGAATATGCCACGCCAAGCTCAAGGGCTTAAGGGCTAAACATATTTGTCATTGCTTTTAGTTTCTTAATGTGATTAAATTATTAATTACATATTTTTTTGATACTATACTTGACTTATTAAGTTTTATATGTTATAATAGACTCATACAAAAGGAGAGAAATATGAATTCTAAAAAAATAATGGAAAATGCTGTAAAAGTAGAGAGTTATAGCGTGCATGATCTTGATGATGCAGTAAAATTGTTAGGTGATTATAAGGCTCAGAAGAAAAACGTTTATTATGAATTTAACGGACATAAACTTTATTCAATGCTTGACGATGTAGACTCTTGTTATCAAAAAGTCGTAGGAATGTCAAAAAAGGACTTTGAAGTAAGACAAGCTAGATTACATAAGGAAATGGAAGAAAAAAGAATTGCCGAAGAGAAAAAGGCTGAAGAAAAAATACCTGAATGGATAGAACGCGGTAAAAAGTTTATTTATCCACAGCAAGAAGAAATGTGGAAGTATTGCGTTGATGTTCGTGCGCACGATTTGTATCACGGCAATGATCTTGAAAATGCTCTTGATATAATGGAATGCCTAGATAATGGCGGGACAATTGAAGAGGCAAATAAAATACTAGATGATGAAAACCATTCTGGCACATCTTATGGAATAACTCTAAGCATAGTTTTATCTTTCTCTAAACGTGGACCTGAGTTTTATAGGGCTGTTCGTGGCGAAAATATATCTGAAAGACAAATGAAAGAATTAGAAAAAATAGAGAAAGAAAATGCTGATTACGAAAGAGAATTGACAGAAGCAGAAAATGAATAACAATTTAAAATGCTAAAAACTATGGAAAAATTCCATAGTTTTTTTATGTAACAAAATTATCTATTATGCGATTATTTTGACTAGACAAGCAAATTTCGACAACTTTCAACATATACAAATATTATTGTGATAGTTATCACTTTAAAGGGCGGTGTGTATGATTTATGAAAGTTTTGCTAAATTTGTTAGTAAGATTTGCTGTTTCACGTCTTTTGTAAGTACTATACAAGGTTTTCCAAAACCATTAAGCAAAGAGGAAGAGGCTGAATGTATAAAAAAGTTACAAGAGGGTGACAAAAAGGCAAGAGAAACTTTAATAAATCATAATTTAAGACTTGTTGCACACATTGTAAAAAAGTATAACAACTCTCTTGAGGCTGACGACTTGATATCTGTCGGCACAATAGGTTTAATAAAGGCAGTAGATAGTTTTGATAATTCAAAAGGTGTGCTTTTATCAACTTATGCCTCGCGCTGTATTGAAAATGAAATTTTGATGTTGATACGTGCAAATAAAAAACATAAAGATATCGTTTCTTTAAATGCAATGCTTTCACCTAAGGCCGATAGCGACGAAATGGAACTTGCAAATCTCATACCAGCCGAGACAGAAGATGATGTTTTTCATCAAGTGGAAGTTGGTTGTCTAATGCAAGATGTAGAGCGCGCAATGGAAAAATGTCTTTCGCCAATGGAGCAAGAGATTATAAAATATAGATATGGCATTTGTGGCTATGACATAAAGACGCAAAAAGAGGTTGCAGAAATTTTTAATATTTCAAGGTCATATATTTCACGTATTGAATCTAAGGTAATAAAGATTTTACAGAAAAATTTAACTAAAAATAATGACGAAAATGAAAAAATAACTGAAAATTTTTAAAAAAATTAAAAAAATTTTAAAAAAGTTCTTGCCAATTTAAAAAAATATTATATACTAATAAAAAAGAAGGGCTTATAATCTATAAAAATTAGTGATTTTTATTATTTTATAGATTTTTAATATATGACAAAAAATATAAAAACAATTTTTGATATTAAAAAATGTTTTATTTATCAAATTTATTAATTATAGGAGGCAGTGAATGGAAAAGACAGAATTTTATAAGGTAGTAAACAAGTTGATTTTACCATTGTTCACTGGTTCTTTTATTGAAGGAGAAGAGGAGTCCTCTTCGCGTGACAGCGAAGTTGCTTTTGGAAGTCGAAGCTCTCTTCTTATAAAACCATCTAAGGTGGATGAGTATAGACTTATCCTTAAACGCGGACAACCCTTTCAACCATTTGAGGTCAACCTCTTAAGGGCGGTTTTAAATGAAATAAACCAAATAGCTCAATTAAATTTAGAGGATGAGAGCTATGTGTCTGTCCTTCAAAACAATGCGATTGAAAAATCAATATGTTCATCTATAAGTGAGAGCGACACAGCAAATGTGATGTTTGGTGTCATAAATGAACTTAGCAAGTGGGCGGCAAGAACATACGAGGGACGCAAAATTGCAATTGGCATTATCATCAATACTTCGATAGATAACTCCGACCACCCAGAATCAATATCATATAGTGATATAATGGATAAAGATTTTTTTGCGCTACTTTCCGATGGCATTGATTCCTATATTGAATTTGATAGAAAGGGAAATTTGCTTGGCTATGTTCAAATGAATAGGGTGAAGAAGATGGTATGTATCGCGCCTTATGAATTTGAAATGGTAGCAAGATACTGTAACGAGAAGAGAATAGGTATTGTTTTAACACAAAATGGCGACTTTTTAATCTTTAAAAATAAAGAGCTTCTTTTTTCAAAACGAATGGGCGTTTGGAATGTATATTCTCACGAAGAGGTTATCCAGCTTTTAGCAAATCGAGGCAATTATTCGTTAAAGGATATAAGAAGAAGTGTCTATTATACTGCACTTGACGCCTCTTTTGCATACAGCGGAGGTTGTATAGTTTACTTAAATAAGGATGCAGTAGAAGGCGCGCTTACTCACATCAACGCACACGATATCCTTGACGAAAAGTATTTTGAAATAAAGAAAAAGCAGGAGCTTGAGGATGCGGGTAAGCTTTATAACTTACAATCTCTTTCTGCGGTGGAAGCTGTTTATAATGTGCCTTATCAAACCTTTCTAGAAGAACAACATTGCACCAAAGTTGAGTGTTTAAGAAAGATAATATCAGGCAAACCTTTCCACGAACTTAGCAGAAAACTAAGACAAGAGCTTGTAAGTATGGACGGGGCAACAGTTATAGATAGTGATGGCACAATTATCGCAGTTGGCGCAATATTGAAGATTGAAGCTGGCAGTGACGGGGGCGGTAGACTTGCTGCGGCAACAACACTTTCAAGGTATGGAATAGCAATCAAGATATCTCAAGATGGAATTCTTAAGGCTTTCTATCAAGACAGGAAAAACAATAGGGTTAAAACACTTTTTACAGTAGGTTGATTGACAAAATTAGACGAATGTGTTATAATATACTTGTTATGCAGACAATCGCGTCAATTTTGATGAGGAAAGTCCGAGCATCAAGAGAACTGGGTGCCGATTAACGATCGGCGGGGGCGACCCTAGGAATAGTGCAACAGAAATAAACCGCCTAAGAAATTAGGTAAGGATGGAAAGGTAGTGTAAGAGACTACCGCTTGGATAGAGATAACCAAGGCTCTGTAAACTCCACCTGATGCAAGGTCAAAGGGGCAATATGTGCTTGTTCTCTCACGCCCTGAACGAACCGCTTGAGCTTATTAGCAATAATAAGCCTAGATAGATGATTGTCCAATACAGAACTCGGCTTACAGCATAACTGGCTAGTTAAAATGACTAGTCATTTTTTATGTCTAAAACAAGAAAAATTGGCAATAAAGATATTATGAATAAAAAAGAATATCTAGAGCGAATTGAAAACCTAATAATAAATAAAATTAAATATAATGCACCTAATGTAGTTACAGATGAAGTCGACTTTTCTCTTTTGGATGCAATAGGTATTGACGGAACGATGCCAATTTTTATCTACTCAAAGCCTCTTGACAAGTTATTTTATAAAGCCTTTTATAACGTCAAAAAGAAGGTTGATTTTAATCTTATTTTAACAAAACAGCCTTGTTTATCTGACAGAAAAATAAAGTTATTAAATCATACCTATATTCTTTTAGACAATGAGATAGGAGACTCATTAAGACAAACAATAGAGGCATTAAATATAAACTATATTGTTCACAGTGACTTTAAGTTAAAGGACAATAGAGAGTTTATAAAATTTAATGATAGCGAAGTTAATTTTGACTATCAACCATATTATTTTAGTAAAAAATTGATAGATAAAGGTGTCGTTTTCAATATCACAAACTTTATTTTAAACGGAAAAAACTACATTATTAATTTAACTAACACAAATAAGCAGGTTTGCAAGGCGAGTTTTGAAGTCAATTTACCGCTTCCAAGAGGATATTATCTTTTTAAGAAAGATGCTAATTTTATTGAAGTAACCAATTTAACAAATAGGCAGAAAGCATATTTTAATTATCATTTTAAAGACGCAAAGATATCATTTTCAAATATGAACGGACTTGACTATTGCACATACGCTTGTGTTAATTTAAAGTGTGAAGTAACTCTTCTTCCACTTCAAAATAAAAAGTGTTATTTTAACTTTGGAGATAACAAATACTGCCTATTTTCACCTAAAGATATGCAAACTTTTTTTGAAATTTCGCAAGACAAGATGAATGAAATTTTCGATATCAAAGTGACTTCACACGACAAGTCATTTGACAAACTTTTTAACTTCTCTTTGCCTTATAAAATCTGGTCAAAATGGCAAAATTTTGATTTTGACGAAAAAAGCGAAAATGAGTGGATAAAATTACGCAATCAAATAATAACAAAAAGCGAAAAAGGGGAGCAAATAAGTCAAGCTTTTAAAGGCTTGAAAGAGGTCAAAATGTACCGAAATAAAAGGTGGAAAAGAGTTTTTATTGTTCACAATAATGCTTGCTATATGTTCGCCGACAAAGTCAAGTATTTTAACTACACATTGCTGACAAAAGAAATTTTTAACAAAAATAATGAAATTTACTTGTCTTTTGCCGATTAGTATAGTAAAATAGCAGTGAGATGGAAACTGCAGGTAGAATTCCACTTGCCGAAAAGATGAGGCCTAAGAGCTTTGATGACTTTGTTGGGCAAGAGCATATAGTAGGGGAAAATACATTACTTTATAGAGCTATCAAATATGGCACGCTTGGTAGTTGCATTTTTTATGGACCTCCTGGGACTGGCAAAACCACACTTGCAAATATTATAGCAAATACCCTTAAAGCAAGATATGTCAAGATTAACGCTGTGACATCTGGGGTGAGTGACGCTAAGGCTATTATTGAGAGGGCAAGGCAAGATAAGGCGATGTTCAATACCGACACCTTTTTAATCCTTGATGAGTGCCATAGATGGAATAAAGCTCAGTCTGACTGTGTGTTAGAGGCTATAGAAGATGGCTCAATTTATTTTATTGGCACAACTACCGAAAATCCATACACCTCAATGACAAGGGCGATTGTTTCAAGATGCCGTGTCTTTGAGTTTAAGCCTATAACTTCAAATGACATAAAAAAGGCTTTGATTAGGGCATTGCAAGACAAAGAAAACGGACTTGGAAACCTGCCAGTCAAGTGCGATGAAGAGGCGCTTAATTATTTTGCTTTTGCAAGTGGTGGAGATTTAAGAAACGCCTTGAATTCACTCGAACTTGCAGTGATGACAACGCCTATCGACAAAAATAATGGCATACATATTGATTTGATAACAGCACAGCAGTCCACAGACAGAAAAGCACTGTCTATGGATGAGAATATGTACTATGACTTTCTATCCGCCTTTTGCAAAAGTTTGCGAGGGTGCGATGTAGAGGGCGCGTTATATTATTCGCAAAGGCTTATAAAAGCAGGATGCGACCCTATGATAATTGCAAGGCGACTTGTCGCACATTCGTCGGAAGATGTAGGAATGGCAGACTCAAATGCATTACTGCTTGCAACAAGTGCTATGTATGCTGTCGAGAAACTTGGCGTTCCAGAAGGGTTAATACCGCTTACTCACGCAATCATTTATGTTTGTGAGGCTGAAAAGTCAAATTCAGTTATAAAAGCTTTGAATATGGCGCAGGAAGACGCTGAGAAAAATACCGATAACAAAGTACCAAACCATCTTAAAAATCATCCTAGTACAAATAAGGATGGGCACGGGAAATACAAGTATCCGCACGATTATGGTGGTTATGTAAAGCAACAATATATGCCAGACTCATTAAAGGATAGAGTCTATTATGTTCCAAGTAAAAACGGAAGAGAAAAAAATTTAATTAGAAAAAAGTTTAGAGGAGATATTTAATTATGTTCGGACATAGATGTGATGGTAAAAAAGTAAAACATATGAACATTATTGACAAGGCAGAGCCATTCTTTATGCCACAAAGGATTGACGCTGTAAATTATACAACTGTCAAGGTGCCTTGCGAAAAGCTTGATGAGTTTATAGCTAGAGAAAGGCGTAATGGCAATAGTTACAACTATATGCATATCGTGATTGCAACTTTGGTGAGGGTTTTGTATACTAAACCAAAATTGAATCGCTTTATTATGAGGGGTTCTATTTATCAACGAAACTATATAAGTGTTTCAATGGATATCAAGAAAAAACTTGAAGAGGATGGTGAGGATGTGACCCTTAAATTTATGTTCACAGGAAGGGAAAGTCTGCCAGAAGTTAAAGCTATTGTTGACAAGGAGATTGTTATAAATACTCAAGAAGACACTGTTCATAAAACAACAAAGGCAGCTGGTAAGCTTGTGAAATTACCTGATTTTATGTTCAGATGGGCAATGGCTTTTATTAGATTTTTAGATAGACACGGTATGATGACTAAGGGATTAATAAATGCAAGTCCTTTCCATACCAGTGTGTTTTTAACAAACTTAAAATCAATCAAAATAGGGCATATTTATCACCATCTATATAATTTTGGTACAACCTCTATGTTCGTTTCAATGGGCAAAGAGAAGATGGAACCTTATGTTGAGAACAATAAAGAGATAAAAATAGGAAAGTTTTTAAATTTAGGTATGAGCCTAGATGAGCGTATTGCTGATGGCTTTTATATGGGCAAATGCTTAAAGCTATGCAATGACATTTTAGCAAACCCAGAGTCTCTTCTTGATAGTATGCCAGATGATGGCACTATACCTAAAAAGCTTGTAAGAAGAAATAAGAGAAAGCAGAAAAAGCTTAAAAAAGCAAGCGAGAAAAAGTCTAAGAAGATAAAACCTCTTAAAAACAAAGAAAAACACGATGAGAGGATGAGCAAAATAAGGCTTAGAAAGTCAAAAGAAAAATTGTCTTTACAATCTGCAAGTCCTACTGAAGAGATAAAATAATTTATCTTTAATCAAACAGTTAAATGTTTGCATATTATTTTGTAATATGTTAAAATTAAATTAGAGGTGGATATGAAATCAATATTATATTTTGTTCTTGCAATTTTAACAATCGTCTATATTGGTTTTCTTTGTTATGTCAACATTGCAGGAGCAACAACAGGAGCTCAATATTATATATCGGTCTATGGCGGGCTATGTTTAGCTTTAGCATTTGCTGTTATTAATTTATTTGGTAATCCTCTTAAAATAGTATTTTTTGTTTTACTTATTATAGCAGTGATACTTTTAATTTTAACACTTGCAATTCCTGGAGTGTTTAGGTCACTTTTTGGAATTTCATAAAAGGAATAATATGGACAAATTATTGATAGTAGATGGCAATAGCATTGCAAATAGAGCATTTTATGCTCTTCCTTTTTTATCAAATCATAATGGACAGCCTTCGGGTGCGGTGTTTGGCTTTGCAAATATTCTTATTAAGATAATAGGAGAACTTTCGCCAACTCATTTAGTTATAGCCTTTGACCACGCGAGGAAAACCTTTAGAAATGAGATTTATCCAGAGTATAAAATGCAAAGAAAAAGCACGCCAGAGGAGTTAATAAGCCAGTTTCCTTTAATTAAGCAGATGCTTAGTGCGATGAATATTAAGACGATAGAAGAATCGGGTATTGAGGCTGACGATATAATTGGCAGTATATCTAAAAGCTGTGATTGCACAAAGATAATATTGTCAGGAGATAGAGATTTACTTCAGCTTATTGACGACAACACTAGTGTATGGCTGACTAAAAAAGGCGTTAGCGAGGTTGACAAAGTCGACAAGGATAAGATAAAAGAGGAGTTTGAGATAACTCCTGAGCAGGTGATAGAACTTAAAGCATTGATGGGAGATACTTCCGATAATATTCCAGGCGTCAGTGGTGTAGGAGAAAAGACAGCAAAAGCCTTAATTCTTGAATATGGAAGCCTTGACAATGTCTATAAAAATATAGAGAGTATCAGACCAAAACTACAAGAAAAGCTAATAAATGATAAAGAAATAGCTTATATATCAAAAACTCTTGCAACCATCAAAACAGACTGTGATATAAACTTTAATTTAGATGAGTGCAAAATTGTATATCCATTGCCGATAAGCGCATATAACTTCTTTAAAGAGATGGATTTTACTTCACTTGTGCGAAACAAGTCGCTTTTTAGCGAAGAGACGACGGATGAAAGCACCAATAATGTCACCGAAAGAGTTAAGCTTACTAAGGAGAATTTAGATAAGCTAAATAGTTTAAAGAGCGACTATTTTTGCTATAACTTAAGCGATATGGAGTTCATTATAGATGGAACTATTTATTTTCTAGATAAAGTTATTGATATGTTTAGTGATGGACTTGATGTAGATGAAGTTATACTTTCTTTAAAGCCAATTTTTGAAAATGATAAGGCGCTAAAGATAACAGCATCAGCAAAACAAGATATGCATTTGCTTTGCAAATATGGTATAAAACTAAATAACTACTTTGATTTGGCAGTAGGTGACTACATTATAAATGCAGGGCTAAAACAAGCGTCAAATTTTTCACTCGAAGATTATTTAGATAGGTATAATAGCTTAAAGAAACAGATAAGTGAGAATAAGCTAGACTTTATTTATGAGGATATAGAAAAACCGCTAATTGAAATTTTGTTTAATATGGAAAGAGATGGCTTTAGAGTAAACAGAGAAAGACTTTTCGAGCTTGACAAGGAGTACTCAGAAAAACTTGAAAAGTTAACAAAGGAAATCTATAGCGAAGCGGGAGAAGAGTTTAATATAAACTCGCCAAAGCAGGTGGCGCATATTCTATTTGACAAACTTGGTATAAAGTCATATAACAATAAAAAGCAATCTACAAAAGCGGGGATACTAGAGGAGCTTCGTCATATACCATTAGTTGATAATATTCTTACTTATCGCAAGTTTGCAAAATTAAAAAATACATATATCGATGTTTATGAAAAGCTTACTAGTGAAAGTGGAGATGTCATACATACAACTTTCAATCAAACGCTGACAAGCACGGGAAGGCTATCTAGCAGTGAGCCGAATTTACAAAACATCCCAACAAGAGACGATTATGGTAAAAACTTAAGAAAGATTTTTGTCTCTAAGTTTGGTGGCGGGAAGATAATCTCAGCTGACTATAACCAAATAGAGTTAAGACTTCTTGCAGATATGTCAGGAGAAGAAGATTTGATTAAGTCCTATAAAGAAGGCAGAGATATACATAGTTTGACTGCCTCACAGATTTTCAATGTCGACATAGATAAGGTTACACCACTTGAGAGAAGAGAGGCAAAGGCGGTAAATTTTGGTATCATCTATGGCATCAGCGAGTACGGCTTATCACAAAATATAAAGATTACAGTTGATAGCGCTAAAAAATACATAAGCTCATATTTTTCGCGTTATCCAAAAGTTAAGGAGTTTATGGATAACAATGTGGCATTTGCAAAGGAAAAAGGATATGCGGTAACCAAGTTTGGTAGAATAAGAAAAATACCTGAGATAAATTCATCTAAATATAATATAAGAATGTTTGGTGAAAGGGTGGCGATGAATATGCCTCTTCAAGGTACTGCATCGGATATTATAAAACTTGCAATGATAAGAGTTGCAAAGAGTTTGAAAGACAAAAATCTAAAAAGTCAGTTAATATTACAAATCCACGATGAACTTATAATCGACACCTATCCGGGCGAAGAAGAAGTGGTAAAAACAGTATTAAAAGAGGCTATGGAAAATGTTGCAACTTTGAACGTTCCTCTTGTAGTCTCAATGGGAGAAGGTGAAAGCTTGTATGACTGTAAGTAATAGGATAAAAACAAAGCTCATTGTGTTTGATTTTGATGGGACGCTATCCAAACCGAACGCTCTGCCAAACAGCTGGGCGAGAATTTGGGCAAAGATAGGCAGAACAAAGGATGATGAGACTTTATATCAAATGTATAAGAATAAAGAGCTAAGCTATACAGAATGGGCAAAAGAAGTTATTAAAGTCTATAGAGAAGAAAAATTTTCAAGGCAAATGCTTGAGGACATTGCAAAAGGTACGATTTTATTAGATGATAGTGAAGAGGTATTGAAATCCTTATATTTAGCCGGAATTAAAGTAATTATATTATCTGGCGGAATAAAGAACATAATTGAGTGCGCGCTTGGTGACAACTTAAAATACATCTATAAAATAGAGGCGCAAGAGCTTATCTTTGATAAAGACGATATAGTAGAAGGCGTAACAGTACTTGACCATTTTATCGAGGATAAAAGCCAGTATATGACAATAGTTTTAAAACAATTAAATCTTAAGCCTGAAGAAGTTGTATTTTTTGGTAACAGTAAGAACGATGAAGATGTGTATAAAACTGGCGTCAAAACCATTTGTTTAAATCCTGATAATGCGGACTTTAACAACAGGGAAATTTGGGAAGATTGCATTAAAAAGACAGAAACTTTATCGTCAATACTAAAATTTATTGATAAAAGTTAATTTTATTGATAATTTTTACTAAAATGTTTGACTAAAAAATTGTAAAAGGGTATACTCTAAGTGGAGATGTAATGCAAAAGCATAGAAAAATGGGAGTAGATTATGGTGATAAACGCATAGGAATTGCTTTAAGCGATTTACTGTGCATCATCTCAAGCCCTTACGAAGTCTATCAAAATCGTGGAGAAGAGGACGCTTTAAAACATCTAGATAAGATAATTAAAGAAAATGATGTTGATGAAGTTGCTTTCGGACTTCCACTTAATATGGACGGCTCTGAGGGTGAACGAGCAAAACTTCATAGAGCATTTGGAGAGAAGCTTGAAAACTACTCTGGCGTGAAAGTCTATTTTATAGATGAGCGCTTAACCTCGGCTGAAGCAGAAGATATTTTAATATCAAGCGGTGTTCGAAGGGAAAAGCGAAAGGAACTCATAGATAAAATAGCTGCACAGATAATTTTGCAGACATTTATTAATTTAAAAAAGGGGAATTGATAATTATGGAAGAAAAGAAAAATGAACAAGAGGAATTAAAGCCTGTTGATATTCTTGATGTACTTCTTGACCAAGACAATAAGGACCCAATCGTTCTTGTTGATGAGGCTGGAAAACAACTTACTTTCGAGCAAGTTGCTGTTATTCCTTACGAAGTAAGAAAGGAAAAGAGACTTTATTGCGTATTAAAGCCACTTGACAAAATTGAAGGCATTGGCGATGACGAGGCTATCGTATTCGTTGTTGACCAAGACAAAGATGGCAATTCTGTAATCAAGGTAGAGGAAGATGAAGAAGTAGCTATCGCAGTATTTGATAAATACTATGACCTTCTTGAAGAGGCTCAAAAAGAAGAGAAGAAAGAAAAAGCAGAAAAGACTGCAACTAAGCAAAAGACTGCAACTGCAAAAAAATCCTCAACTTCTGTTGCTGGTAAGAAGTCAGCACCAAAGACAACAACCAAAAAGTAAGTTGATTTTAAAAGGTATCTTAAGCACTACAAAGCAAAGATACCTTTTTTAATGTGATGAATTATTTATATTAGCCAAAATAATATTATGCGATGTTTAAACTTAAGCGTAGTTAATATTTTTTATGAATATTAGTTAAGCTTATGACTAATTACACTGCAAAACAGCGCTACTTTATAACTTGTTAAAATTTATTGTATTTTTACTTAATATAGTTTGCATTTTATGTATAAAATCAAAAGTTTTAGCCATAATGTAATTACAAGGTATTAAACCTTGAAAACAGGAGGTGAAAACTATGTTTGGTAAGAATTCCAAAATGGGAAAAGCCAAGAGTGGCAAGATGTCTAAGTCTGCAAAGAGTGTAGAGGCATCTAAAGAAGCTAAAGGTTGCGGTGCTAAGTCTGGTTCAGCTAAAGACTGCAAATAGTTTTCAGCCAAAAATAGAAGAAGGCAATCAGCCTTCTTTTATTTTTCATTTTTAAATATTATTTAATTGTGACAGTTGTAAGCTTAAAATCATTAAAGTTTTGAGTTAAACAGTGTACATACTTTTGCTAAGTTTCTCAAAATTTAGTGTTATATCACTGGAACTACTATCTGTAATAGTAACAGAGGCAGTGTTTGTATTATTGAAAGTGCTGTTTGATAGAACTGCTGTAGTTTCAAAGAATTGCATATTTCCATCGGACGCTGTAAACTCTATTTTAAACTTATACTGAAAGCTATTTATTGTTCCAACACTACCTAAATAGAGAACTGACGTGTGGGACGAGTTAAATGTTCCATCTGAGCCAATACTACCTCTTTCAAGTTCGACATACATATCGTTACCACTTATAGTATTTGAATAGTAAAGCGCAAAATTAGTACCATAGTAATTTGAATTATTTATTCGAAGGTTATCTAAAGCGGTATACATCATTCCGCTTGGTGTCTCTTCAAATACGGCGGTATAGTTACCTGCGGTCTGACCACTATATTTCATTTGCAATTTGCTATTTGTAGAAATGACGGTTTTATTATCCTTAATCCAGCATATAAACGGATTAGAAGGGCTTTTCTCTATAGCCGTCAATGTTATAGAAGTGCCTTCAAGTTGTCTTGGATTATTATTCCGATTATTCGAAAAAGTGCCTATATAATCATCACTTGACGACACATTTATAACATAATAGGTGGATGCACTGCAAGCTGTGAGTAGTAGCAAGGGACATAGACACAAAAATGATAGCAAAATTTTAATTGACTTTTTCATTTTAACCTCTTTTATATATTAATTATCATTATTTTTTTACTATTTGTCAAATTATTTGCTTTAAATTTAAAATTTGAAGTGTATTTTTTTTAACCTTGCATAGAATATCATAGTAAGGAGAAATTATGTGGGAGATTTCGCTAAATATTAAATCTGAAAACTATGCGATAGCAAATTTGCTTTACAAGACGCTTTCAGACGCTATCGAGCAGATGCAAGGTATAATCACTTCAAACGAAGAAAATGGCTATATATCTATTTTGGTTGCAGTTGATAAGTCTCATTTAGAAAAAGCAAAACTGTTGATTTCGTCGTGCATAATAGAGATAATATGTACGAGCTTTAAGATGTCTTTTTTAGATAGCTATTTGGTCTTTCCAAGACAAGATAAGATAGGACTTCTTGCTTTTAAAAAGGCGCTTCTCAATTTTGATAAGGAGACCGACAAGTTTATTGTCAAGAAAAATCTTGAGCTTAAGCACGACTTTTTTATTGAGTCTTTCTACCATTTTAGACTGCGAACCCTGCAAGAAAAATGGGCTGAGCTTGTATCTTTATCAAATGAAAATAGTGATTATCTTATATCTTCTGATAGTTTTGTAGACCTTCTTAAGTTTTTAGTTGATAATCTTGACATATGTGAAGATGAGATTAGCATTGTCAAAGAAGATAATGGTTATAAGATATTTACCTTAAGTGAAGGGCAGTATCAAAATAAGATATTTAGTGAAGAGTCGATTGTGTCCTCTGTTATAGATTTATCTCCACAAAAAATAAATCTATACTTTAAAGAGAGCAGTAGTGCGATTGACCTTTTAGAGCGAATTTTTGAAGAACGCATAACAATAAACAATACAAGTTCTAAGATTTCATATGTTTCTCCAGAAAAAATTTATAAATCATAAAAAATTGTCGTTGTTTTGTTGACAAAGATTTGTTAATGTGGTATTATTATTCTCGAACTTGGAGTAGTAGACAAGTAGATACATTTGATGCGCTCAGAGAAAGATTGGTTGGTGAAAAATCTTGGCTAGAATGATATTGAAACCACTGCTATGATGATAAGTATTTAATGAGTGGCATTTTTATGCAATTAAGGTGGAACCGCGGTTATATTTAGTCGTCCTTAAATTTAAGGGACGATTTTTTTGTTTTAAAAGGAGAAAATTATGGAAATAAAAAGAGAAAAAGATGAGGAGCTGATGAAAGCAAGACACTCTCTTGCGCATATTTTAGCCAAAGCTATTATGGAGCTTTATCCTCAGACAAAACTCACTATTGGTCCTGCAATAGATGATGGCTTTTATTATGATATTGACCTTGATTATTCAATCACTCCAGACGATTTTGACAAAATTGAAAAGAGGATGAAAGAGATAATCAACAAAGGCGAAGATTTTACTAGAAAAGTTGTTTCAAAAGAAGAGGCATTAAAACTTTTTAAGGATAATGAGTATAAGAGCGAGATTATAAATGAATTACCACAGGGCGAAGAAGTTTCTTTTTACTATACTGGGGATGACTTTTTTGACCTTTGTAGAGGTCCTCACGTTGATAGTACAAAACGCCTTCAAAATTTTGGATTTAAAATTCATAGCGTAAATGGTGCTTACTGGCGAGGCAATGAGAATAACAAGATGCTCCAAAGAGTATACTGCTATGCTTTTAAGACTAAGAAAGAGCTTGCCGATTATCTCAATATGCTTGAAGAGGCAAAGAAGAGAGACAATAGAAAACTTGGAAAAGAGTTAAAGCTGTTTATGATTTCTCCAGAGGGGCCTGGTTTTCCATTCTATCTTCCAAATGGTATGATAGTACGCAATCTTTTGATAGATTATTGGAGAGAGCTTCATAGAGAGGCTGGTTACAAGGAAATTATGACTCCAATAATGCTTAACCGTCACCTTTGGGAGACTTCAGGACACTGGGACCACTACAAAGATAATATGTATACATCTGTAATAGATGATGAAACATATGCAATTAAACCTATGAACTGTCCAGGCGGTGTTCTTGTATATAAGAATGAACCTCACTCATATAGAGATTTGCCTTTAAGACTTGGTGAGCTTGGTATTGTTCACAGATATGAAAAATCAGGTGAGCTTGGCGGACTTTTGAGAGTAAGAAGTTTTACTCAAGATGACGCCCATATATTTATGATGCCAAGTCAAATCAAGGATGAAATTAAGGGTGTTGTGTCGTTAATTGATAAGGTCTACAAGGTGTTCAATCTAAGCTACCACGTGGAGCTTTCAACAAGACCTGAAAATAGTATGGGTAGTGATGAAGATTGGACTCTTGCAACCGAAGGGCTTAGAAATGCGCTTGATGAATTAGGACTTGACTATATTGTCAATGAAGGTGATGGTGCCTTCTATGGACCTAAGATAGATTTTCATCTTACAGATTCTCTTGGCAGAACTTGGCAGTGCGGAACAATTCAACTTGACTTCCAACTTCCTCAACGTTTTGAACTTGAGTATGTTGGAGAGGATGGTGCAAAGCATACTCCAATTATGATTCATAGGGTTATCTACGGCTCAATCGATAGATTTATTGGTATGCTCATTGAAAACTTTGCAGGCTCATTTCCTCTTTGGCTTGCTCCTGAGCAAGTAAGAGTGCTATCTTTAACTGAAAGAAACAACGACTATGCTGAAAGCATCAAAAAGACTTTGTTTGCAAAAGGTATAAGGGTTGAAAGCGATCTTCGCAATGAAAAGATAGGCTACAAAATAAGAGAGGCTCTCTCAATGAAGGTGCCATATCTAATCATTGTTGGCGATGAAGAAGAGAAAAATAATACCATATCTATAAGAGGTAGAGGGTTTGAAAACAAATCAGGTCTAAACTTGTCAGATTTTATCGACCGACTTGAAAATGAAATAAAAACAAAGAAAATATAGTTAAATTTATTTTGAATTTGAATATATTTATGTTAGACTAAATTACGACAAAAAGATGTCTATAGGAGGAATAAATGGATCCAACGCAAATTATTCTTATTGTGTTTATAGTGCTACTTATTATATTGTATCCTATTTTAATTTCAGTAAGAAACAAAAAAGAAAGACAAAAGATGCAAGAGCAAACAAACTCACTTAAAAGAGGTGATAAGGTTTTAACGACTAGTGGTGTTTATGGAACAATAGTAGACTTACATCTTGAAGAAGATAAAAAAATTGTTACTATTGAGACCGGAACAGACAAGAAAAAAGGTTATATTTCTGTCGATGCCTATGCTATCTACACAGTTTTCAAGGATGAGCCTCAAGAAACTAAAGAGGAAACTGTAAATGTGCCTGAAAGCGAAGTAAAGACGCAAGACAAGGAAGTAAAAACCGATAATAATGCGCAGGCTTTAAAAGAGGGTAGTGAGCAGACTACTGAATAAAAGACAGAGGATAAGAAAGAAGAGAAGGGGTCAAAAAACAAATAAGCAAATAAAAGCACTTTTTGTAAAATAATACAGAAAGTGTTTTTTTACAAAAATGACGCCATTTAATTATTGACATATTGCCTATTGTATATTAAAATATAAGTGATGAAGATTTATGATAGTGAGACCTTTTTAAAGAAAAGATTACTAGAAGAAACTTCCTATTCTTTTGACCTTAGCCAAAAAGCAAAAAAAGAAAAGCTAAGCGATAGGGAGGTGCTTTGTTTTATGCTTCATCTGTTTTGTAAGGTGCAGTATTTAGGGTATAAAACAAACAATCAAGTTTACAAGAAATATTTTGAACAGAACTTTATAAAAGCTAAAAAGGGTTGGTATACTATCAAAAATTATGAAGGACAAGGGAACTTTGTATGTGCAAGCAGGCTATTTAAAGATGTCTACTGCGAAGAAACTAAATGTCATTTAAGCGCATACTACTTTGCGCTAGACTCAAAGATAAATACAAATTTGATATTTGGCACAATCAATCCTTTTAATATAAATAATGGACTTTTTCATTCAGTCTGCACCTTTAAGATAGGAAACAAGGATTATGTATTTGATGGTTCAAACTATATGATTATGGATAAAGGACTTTACTATAAAATTTTTAATTTTCAACCTCTTCAAGAGATAAGCCAAGCGGATATTTTAAAGGATAGACGAGATTTGTCGCTAAAACCTTATATTAAGAGAGCTAAACCTTATAAGTACGTTAGGGCTAAAGGAATTAGTAATAGATTTTATGGTTTTGGCTTTATGGTTTATCTATATAATAGAGATGACTTTTTGAAGAACAATGAAAAACAATGCAAAAATTTTGATAGAGTAGTAAGTGACTACGCAAAGTTTAAAGATAGGCTTGCAAGTTTAGAGAGTAAGTATTCTGTAAAAGATTTGCGACTGACCGATGTACTTCCAGATGAAATATCTAAATAACTACCAGTTTTTAGTGCTGATAGTTATTTTTTTTATAGTACAGGCATAATTATTTAATGTAGTTAATTTAAAAAATATGTATATTTCAACTAAAAGGAGTCAATTATGAAATTGAGAACAAAAATAAATATACAAAACACAAAGAATAAATATCCATTGATAGGATATATAGCAAAAGGTACCTTACTTGCGCTTTGTACTTCACTTGTGCTTGTGCTGGTCTTTGCATTTTTATTAAAGTTTACAAACATCTCAGATAGTGCTATAGCTCCTGTCAATCAAGTCATAAAGGGTGTTAGTATATTTTTGGGTGTCTTTATTGGGCTTAGAAAGTGTAAAGAATTAGGGCTTGTCAGTGGACTTTTAATTGGTTTTATTTATACTTTGGTTGCATTTTTGGTGTTTTCAATACTTAGCGGAAGCTTCACATTTGATTTATCACTGCTCACGGACGCTGTGTTTGGAGCGGTTATTGGAGCAATTTGTGGCATAATTTGTGTAAATATTAAAAAAAGTGCTAACTAAAACATAAAATTAATTGACATAATCCTTTTAATTCTTTATAATTATGAGAGTAAGTAGTTAAAACGCGATTAAAAGGATTGTAGATGTTAAAGAAATACTCAATAGTAAACTATGTTTTACTTATAATAATAGCAATTTTGGGCGTACTTTTAAGTGTATGTCCTTTTAATGTACCTGCAAGTACTGATAGATATAATGGCTTTATAGGAGCTATTGAAAAAGGTATTGATGTAAATGGTGGGGTGTCTGCCATATATAGCGCAGAGCTTAAAGATAGTCAAAGCGATTTGACTGACTCTATTGACAGCTCAATTAGCCAAATAGTTGACGCCTTTGAACATAATAGCAACTACCCAGAGCTTTATGTAACAAGACAGGGCGATAAGGTAAGAATTGAAGTTTCGTCAACTCAGAGCACAGACACAACTCTTGATTATCTTGCATCTCCAAGAGAGGTTTTTATAACTCTTGATGAAGTCAGTGACACTTTGACAAATCCAGAAGTATTTTTAAATAGCGACGATATTTCATACGCCTATGTTGGATATGATTATGATAATAGCGCATACACTGTCAATTTAGAGTTTACTAGTCTTGGAAAAGAAAAACTTTCAAGAATGTTAACTTCAGCTGAAAATGTCGGAAAAGAGACCGCTTATATTTATATTGACGAGGTTAACTCTGATAATAGTTTAGGACAAATTACTCTCACTGACGCTGAGGATGTTCTGGTATTCACAAGCACAAACTCTAGTTTTTCATCGTCTAATAATATGCAAACAGCTCAGCTTGCCTATAATATAACGAGTGGCGCGCTAGATGTAAACTTAACATTGCTTGAAAAGAGTAATATTAGCCCAGCGCTTGGCAAAAACACTCTTCTTTTCATTGGTATTGCCTGCATTATAACAATAGTTTTGACATTTGCTTTCTTGATTGTAAGATATGGGCATTTAGGACTTCTAGGTAGCTTATCACTTGTATTCTACCTTGTACTCTTTGCTTTCTTTATGCAAGCAATTCCATTTATTCTCTTAAACCTTTCTGCTGTGTTTGGATGTATTTTTGCATTTTTGCTTGCTACAGTTGCAAATACAATTATCTTTGAAAAAATTAGAGAAGAGTATGCTATAGGCAAGAAAATACATCTTTCATTTAAAGGTGGACTTAAAAAATCACTTTGGCCAATACTTGACAGCCATATAGTTGTTATTTTGGCTAGTGCATTAATTTGGATATTTGCACCATCTGCCTTGAAAGGCTTTGCAATCTGCTTAATGCTTGGTGCAATTGTATCAATTTTCGTATCTCTTGTTATCACTAGATATCTATTAAATATTTACCTTCCATTAAATAGCACAAAAGCTAAAAAACTTCACCTTTATAGAGATAAAAATGTAAAGGAGATAGCAACTGAAGAGGTTGTTATAGAAGAAGGGAACTCAGATGGAGTGGTTACCGATACTGCAAATGGAGGTAACAATAATGAATAAAATGAAAGCATTAAATCAAAAGATTGTATCTTCAAAATTCAATATTACTAAAAATTTTCTCTACTTTTTGATTGTGCCAGCTGTACTTCTAATTGTTGGCATCATATTGCTATCAACTGTTGGTTTTAATTTAGGCACGGACTTTACTGGCAAAAGCACTTTTAAAATTTATGTAAATAGTGACAATAGCTTTGGAGAAGAGATAGCAGTATACGACCTATCAAATTCCGATGACTACAATGAGGTTTACGATAAAATTGAGCTTGTTATCAAAGATAATGACCTAAAAATAGATAGCTACAGAACCTCAACTATGAATATACTTGACTATAAAGTTGACCTTGGTCAAGCAGTAGAAGTTAGCTATCAAAATATATCAGATGATGAAAGTGAAATCGCATTGTTAAACAACAAGGTTAGAAGTGACCTTATAACAGCATTTGGTTATGACGATTATGCGAGTGCCGTTTCTACAATAGACGTTTCACCAGCAAAGCCATCATTTAACTGGGCAATTGGGATTGTGGCTAGCATTGTCTTTGCTTATGTAGTAGTTGCTATATATATGGCATTTAGATATAATCCTAGCATATTTGTTGTAGGGCTTCTTCAAATTGTAGTAGACCTTATTTTAACAATATCGCTTATTCTTATTACAAGACTTACTGTAAACCTTTCGTTTGGAATAGTACTTCTTACAACATTTATAATGTCGATATTTAACCTTTTCTACTACTATTCAAAAACGAAGTCAAATTTGGCATCAGGAAGATTTGAAAGGGCAAAAAATAGCGAGATTGCAAATGCAACGACTAAAGAACTTACCTTTAATAAGAGTTTAATCTATATTGCATTACTGCTTGTATCAATTCTTTTCTCAGCACTGGCAGTTGATGGGGTTAGAAATGTTGCTCTTGGCATTATGATTTGCTTAATTGTAACTTACTTTACATCTCAAACTCTTTTGCCAAGTTTTTGGTCAGTTGTTTTTAAAAAGAAGAATGCTAAAAAGGTAGTAAAATCAAAAGATAGCAAAAAAATTCCTAATTAATTTAGGAATTTTTATTTTGATGACGTTTATTTGTTGACATATCTAGGTGTTTATGATATAATAACAAAGTCATTGGACAAATATGCACCTATAATATATTCTGTTGCGGTTGCCAAAAACTTGCTGTATAAACAAACGATACCAAATACAGCTTAAAAGACTTATGTCTGTGGTCGCAATTAGGAGCTAGAAAATTATAGGGAAGGACAAAAACAAAGGAGGATTAAAAAATGTCAGTTATTTCAATGAAACAACTTCTAGAGGCAGGCGTACATTTTGGTCATCAGACTAGAAAATGGAACCCTAAGATGAAAAAATACATTTTTACTGCAAGAAATGATATTCATATCATCAATCTAGAACAAACATCTGAGCAAATAGACAAGGCGTACCAATTTGTACGTGATGTTGTTGCTACAGGTAAAAACGTTCTTTTTGTAGGAACAAAAAAACAAGCTCAAGACGCTGTAAAAGAGGAAGCAGAAAGATGTGGAATGTTCTACATCAACACTCGTTGGCTTGGTGGATGCCTTACCAATTTTAAGACAATTAAGTCAAGAATTGAGAGGCTTAACAAACTCAATCAAATGGAAAAAGTTGGTGAGTTTGACTTACTTCCTAAGAAAGAGGTTACTCTTTTAAAGGCAGAGCGAGATAAACTTGAGAAAAACCTTGGTGGAATTAAGGAAATGAGAGAACTTCCTGGGGTAGTTTTCCTTGTAGACCCAAATGTAGAACATATTTGCGTTAATGAGTGCAAACTTTTAAATATTCCTATGGTTGCTCTTGTTGATACTAATGGTAATCCTGACCATATTGAGTATGTAATACCAGGAAATGACGATGCTATACGTTCAGTTAAATTGATTGCATCAGCTATTGCAGACGCTGTAATTGAGGCTAAAGAAGGGGTATCTCTCAAGAAAGATGACGTGCAAGACGAAGATATAGATTTAGAGAAAGTGCTTGCTGAAACTAAACCTAACCTTGAAATTGCTGAAGCTGGAGAGGAAAACCGTTCTAAGAAACCTTCAAAGAAAAAGCCAGCAAAGAAAAAGGTAGAACCTAAGAAAGAAAAGAAAGAGGAAGTTACTACTCAAACTACAGCTTCTGAAGAACAAAAAGAAGATAAAGGAGAATAATTATGAATTTTACAGCTAAAGACGTTGCAGATCTTAGAGCAAAAACCAATGCAGGTATGATGGACTGCAAAAAAGCACTTATTGAAAGTGATGGCGATTTTGAAAAAGCTATTGTATGGCTTAGAGAGAAAGGAATTGCCGCTGCAGCAAAGAAACAATCAAGAATAGCATCTGAAGGTATCGTTTCTGCCTATATTCATATGGGCGGAAAGATTGGTGTTCTTGTAGAAATCAACTGCGAAACAGACTTCGTTGCAAAAACAGAAGCCTTCCAACAAATCGGACACGATATAGCACTACAGATAGCTGCTGCTTCTCCAAAATATGTTAAGATTGAAGAAGTTCCTGCCGAAGAGCTTGAAAAAGAGAAAGAAATTCTTAGAAATCAAGCTTTAAATGAAGGTAAACCTGCTCAAATTATTGAAAAGATGGTTGAAGGAAGGGTTAAGAAGTTCTATCAAGATGTTTGTCTTATGGAACAAGCTTTCGTTAAAGACCCAAATATGACAGTAGCTCAATACATCAATGAAAAGACGCTTCAAATTGGAGAAAAAATCTCTATTAGAAGATTTGCTAGATATGAAATGGGTGAAGGTCTTGAAAAACGTAATGATAACTTAGCAGATGAAGTTCAAAAACAAATCGAAGGAAAGTAAAAAAGGTGTGGATTTATGAAGTGAACCCCGAAGGGGTCACTCAAGAAAAAAGGACTTAGGAAGAAATTTTAGATTTCTTCCTATTTTTTAATC
>CALVNW010000007.1 GCA_944350015.1 uncultured Clostridia bacterium
GGGCGGTGGGAGTCGAACCCACACCCTTTCGGACTTGCCCCTTAAACAAGCGCGTCTGCCATTCCGCCACGCCCGCATCATAGTGTACTTTATTATTATATAAATACTCACATAAAATGTCAAGCGTTTTACTAAAAAAGTTTTATTATTTTTATTTTTGTATAACTTTATTCTCGCTGGCAAGAAAGGTAAAACTATATTTTTTACTTATAAACTACTCTTTAAAAATATATGGGGCGAAAAATGACAAACATACGATAACTATGCTATACAAAATATGAGTAAAAAGTATGTAACTTTTATTCTTATAAATAAAAAGAGTACAACGATTTTTTATTGTCTGTAAATCAATTTCAGAAAGATGAGATTAAAAACATATAAAAACCACAAAGCTAACAAGCATTGCTATACATTCTGTGAAGAATTCCTTTTGCAAGTTTTATGTATTATCATCTTGTTTATAAATACTATTTAACTTTAAAATATTTCAACAAATTAAAGTATAAAAGATGGGCATCTTAACTCATAAATAAAAATCTTTAAAACAAGAGCTTGAGTCAAAGTATTATAGCAGTTTAAAAATATTACAGTCACTTGGAAAACTGCGCTAAAGCCTTATATCTTAAAAATCTTATAACAATTTGTTTGCAAGTTCTTCAAAATCTTTAGGAAAAGGAACTTTAAAGGTCAATGTCTTATTAAGAAAAGGGTGATAAAAACTTATTTCGCTACATAAAAGGGCAGTATGGTCAATATGTTCGCTTTTATTACCATATAGGCAATCTCCAACTAGAGGATGTCCGACACTTGAAAGGTGGACTCTAATTTGATGGGTTCTTCCATATTCTAATTTTAATTTAATTAAACTATATTTATCATTAAATTTTATGGGCTCCACATAGGTTTTGGCGGGTTTGCCCTCAGGAGACACTATTCGTTTGTGTTGATTGATTCCATTTTCTGTAATTGTTTGGATTTTGGCTTCTATCATAATCTCCTTATCAATCTTTCCTTCACACAAAGCATAATATGTTTTATCAATATCTTTAATTTCCTTTTGAGCTATGCTATCTTTAGCAACTATTATAATTCCTGAAGTGTCCTTATCTAATCTATTGATAATTCTAAGGGTAAAGCTCGGCATTTTTTGTTGCATATAGTAGCATATTGCGCCTGCAAGATTTTCAGAGTAGTGAGAACGGCTAGGCATACAGGCAAGACCTGAAGGCTTGTTGACTAATAAATAATAATCATCCTCATACACTATATCTAGAGGTATTATGCATTGCATAATACTAGTACTAGTGTTTGGATTTGAATTTATTTCAAGAATGTCGTTTTGCTTTAAACCAGTTCTTATAGTCATACTTTGCCCATTTAGTACAATATTGCCCATCTTTTTTCTTAGGTTTGTAATATAGTTTTCTGAAAAACCATTGTCCTTTAAAAAATGGTAAACACTTCTATAATCCTTGTTAATAACATACTTTTGAAATCTATTTTTGTCGTTAATCATATGATTATTATACCAAATAATCGGTATTTTGCAAAGATTTTAATTAAACAAAATAATCTATTTAAAAAACTTGACATAAAAAAACGAATATAATATAATAGTCAATGTAAAAATGCTATGATGAAAGAGTAGTAACAACCTTGATTTATTACAGAGAGCCTATCTATAGCTGAAAGATTGGGTATAATAGGGGTTGCGAATTCGCTTTCTAGCAACATTTATGAAGTTTACTAAGGTTAAATGCCTTTGTAAATGTGTAGTTTATGTCGTATATCTGCGTTAAAGATAATTAAGGATTTAAAACTTTACTTATTGATTATTTTGTAAAGAAATTTAAATCAAAGTTAGGTGGTACCACGAAGAGCCTTCTTTCGTCCTAATAGACTGAAGAAGGCTCTTATTTTTAAGGAGAACAAAGTATGATTGAAGAACAACTAAAGCAAATTAGAGAGGAGTTATCTACCTATATTAAAAATTCAACAAATCTAAAAGAACTTAACGATGTGCGTGTTAAGGCATTTGGCAAGTCAGGACTTGTAACAGCTCTATCAAAGAATATGAGAGAGGTTGCGCCTGAGGATAGACCTAAAGTAGGCTCACAAATAAACGCTGTTCGCAGTGAACTTGAGGAGCTTTTAAAAACTAAAGAGGCTGAATTTGAGAACGCTGAACTTGCCCGTAAACTTCAAGAAGAGCAAATAGATATCACCGAGCCGTCTATCAAAGTTGAAATTGGGGCATATCATCCTGTAGCTGATGTCATTGACAGGCTTACAGACATCTGTGTAGATATGGGCTTTTCTGTTGTTGAAGGTCCTGAAATTGAGAGTGATTATTACAACTTTGAGGCTATGAACATACCTAAAAACCATCCATCTAGAGATATGCAAGACACATTCTTTATAACCGACGAAATATTATTAAGGTCGCAAACCTCAGCGGTACAAGCTAGAGAGATGGAAAAGCGCAAACCGCCATTCAAAATAGTTTGTCCTGGTAAAACTTATAGAAATGATAGCGACGCTACTCATAGCCCTATATTCCACCAGCTTGAAGGGCTTGTAGTAGATGAAAATATTTCTATGGCTGACTTAAAATCTATGTTAACAATCCTTATGAAAAGGCTATACGGAGAGGATACAAAAATAAGATTTAGACCTTCTTTCTTCCCATTTACAGAGCCAAGTATTGAAGTTGATGTTTCTTGTCCAAACTGCCACGGAACAGGTTGTAGTATATGCAAAGGCACCGGTATGCTAGAACTTTTAGGAGCGGGAGTTGTTAACCCAAAAGTACTTGAGATGTCTGGCATAGATAGCAAAAAGTATAGAGGCTTTGCGTTTGGATTTGGACTTGATAGAACTGCTATGATTTTAGACAGCATCAGCAATATTAGAAGCCTATATAGAAACGATATAAGATTTTTAGAACAAATGAAAGGAGAGTAAGATGAAGGTAACTTATAATTGGCTAAAGGACTTTGTAAATATAACAGCATCGCCTGAAGAAGTTGCAGACAAGTTGACATCAGCTGGTATGGAAGTTGAAGAGATAGTTTATCAAAATAAACACTTGCACGATGTTGTTGTAGGTAGAATCCTAAAGATAGAAAAACATCCACAAGCAGATAAACTGGTGGTTTGCCAGGTTGATATTGGCAAGGAAATCACTCAAATAATCACAGCAGCAACAAACGTATTTGAAGGGGCAATTGTTCCTGTAAGTTTACCAGGAGCCGACCTTGTAAACGGCGTGAAAATACAAAAATCAAAACTCAGAGGCGTTGACTCTTGCGGTATGTTCTGCTCTGGCGAAGAACTTGGTATAGATGAGAACTATTTTGAAGGTGCAGGGGTAAATGGGATCCTTATATTGCCTGCAGATATGAAAATAGGTCAGCCTATTGATAAAGCTTTAATGCTTGATGATGTGATTTTTGATATAAATATCACACCGAACAGAGCCGACTGTATGAGCGTAATCGGCATAGCTAGAGAGGTTTCTGCTCTTTACGGCATTGAGATGCGTAAGATTAACCTTAGCTATGATATAGACGTCTACGCAAAGGATACTGTAAGAGATTATGTAAATGTAAGCGTCAATACTCCAAATTGTAAACGCTATATGGCAAGTGCTGTAACAAACGTAAAGATTGAAAGGTCACCACTATGGATGAGAGCTAGACTCAATGCAGTTGGAATTAAGCCTATAAACACAATGGTCGATATAACAAACTATGTGCTTATCGAAATGGGTCAGCCACTTCACGCTTTTGACCAAGAGGAGATTGAAGGACAACAAATCAATGTAAGGCAAGCGAGAGTCGGCGAGCAAATAGATGCGCTTAATCATAACACCTACGAACTTGATGAAAGCGTTATGGTAATTGCCGACAGCAAAAAGCCTATGGTTATAGCAGGAGTTATAGGTGGTACCAATTCTTGTATCAACGACAATACTAAAACCTGCGTACTTGAAAGCGCTGTATTTGATTTAAAATCTATAAGGCTTACAAGTAGAAAGATAGGCGTTAGAACTGACTCATCTGCGCGTTACAGCAAGGGCGTAAATGTTGCAAGTGCAAAAATGGGTATAGAAAGAGCCCTTCACCTTGTATCAAAAATCAAGTGTGGCAAAGTTGTTCGCGGTATAATTGATATTGCATCCGAAAAGAATGAAGAGCGTACTATTGTTATATCTGTTAAATTAATTAATGACATCTTAGGCGTAGAAATTCCAACTAAGGATATGCTTAGAATACTTAACAATCTAGGTATCAAATCAACTCTTGCTGGTGACAGAATGACTTGCGTAATACCACCTTATAGAGAAGACCTTGAAAATGATTATGATATTGCCGAGGAAATTATAAGACTTTATGGTTATGATGTCTATGATAATGTTGACTACGAATTGTTCAAGAACTCAGCAGTAACAGAGGGACACCATCATCCAAGACTTGCTTTAGAGCGTAAACTGCGAAGTCTGCTTGTAAACAATGGTTTTTACGAGAATATATCGTACACTCTAGTGCCAAGCGACATTGCAAATAAACTACTTATAACTGACAATAGAAAAAATCTCATAAGAATTGCAAATCCTATTAGTGAAGATATATCTTGTATGAGAACTTGTATGGCAGATTCGCTTCTTGCTAGCATCGCATATAACCAGAGCGTTGGTAATAAAAACTTGAAGATATTCGAATGTGGTAGGGTATATCTTACTGATGAGCTTCCTCTCAAAAACCTTCCAACTGAGAAAAATATGCTTGCAATTGCAATTTGTGATGATAGCACGAAAAACAATGAAAACTTTTTCTATATGAAGGGTGTAGTTGAGGCTATTTTAAATAACACTTCAATCAAATATAGCCTTGTAAGGTCATCCCAGCCATATCTTCACCCAGGAATCTCTGCCGATATATTAGTTGATGATAAGGTCATTGCATCATTTGGACAAATTCACCCGATTGTTGCTAAGAATTACGGAGTGACAAGCACAATAGTGTACGCAGAGATAGATGATGATTATTTAGCATCTCTTCCAGCCAAGAAAATTGCAACCAAGAATATCTCAAAATATCCAATAGTAGAACGAGATATCGCTGTTATCGTGGATGAGAAAATTACAGTACAAGAAATGCTTGACGCTATTAAATCATCTTGTGGCAAGCTATACTATAAAGCAAAACTATTTGACATCTATAGAAGCAAAGAGATGCAATCAGACAAGAAAAAGAGTGTTGCTTTCAACGTAAAACTATCGGATACAGAAAAAACATTGACAGACGAAGAAGTTAATAAGGTTATGCAAAAGATATTGAAATCACTTAGCTTTAGATTTGGAGCGGTTCTTAGATGATTTATCTTGATAACGCTGCAACAACAAAGATGTTAGAAGGAGCGGTAGACGTATACGCAAAATATGCCTGCCAATCTTTTTTTAACCCTTCTGCCGGATATAACAAGGCAATCAATATTGCAAAGGACCTTGAAAGAGTACGAAATATAATTTTAAACAAACTAGGCGCAAAAGGCGATGTCATCTTTACGAGTGGAGCAACAGAAAGTAATAACCTAGCCATATTTGGCAGTAAAAGAAATGGTAAGTGGGAGTATGTATTCTCTGAAGGTGAGCATCCAAGTGTATATAATGTTGCAAAAGAACTTGAAAGTCAAGGTTTTATCGTACATTTTATTGGTTTAAGAAAAGATGGACAAATTGACTATGAGCAATTGGAAAGTGTTTTAAATGAAAAAACAAGACTTATATCTACAATGCACGTAAGCAATGAAACTGGTGCTATCAATGATTTGCACCTTATTGATAAGATTAGACAAAAGAAATGCCCAAAAGCTCTTCTTCACATAGATGGAGTACAAGCTTTTTGTAAACTAGAATACAATATAACCGATTATAATATTGATTTATACACTATATCTGGTCATAAATTCTGTGGACCTAAAGGTGTTGGCGCTCTCTTTGTCAAAAACATATCTTCACTAAAAAACACTGTGTTTGGTGGCGGGCAAGAGGGTGGTTATCGCTCTGGCACAGAAAATGTGCCGGCAATTATGGCAATGGGTTACGCGATTGAGCACTATAACACAAAAGAAAATTACTCAAAAGTTGAGAGCCTAAAAGAAGCTTTCTTAGCGGAAATAAGAAAAGAAGATAAAATAGACACAATAGAAGGTGACAGCCCATATATAGTAGGACTCAACCTAAAAGGTGTGAATGGTGAGACCATTATGAGAGCACTGCAAGATGAGGATATTCTAGTTGGCATTGGTAGCGCCTGCTCAACTAAAAAAGCAGGAAATAGAGTTTTAAATAGTATTGGTTACAATCTAAACGAAATCAAGTCGCATATAAGAATATCTTTTATAGCAGATTTAACCATAGACGAGGCGAAATTTGCAGGCAAAAAAATAGTTGAAATATACAATAGAATTTGGGAGAATGTAAAATGAAAGTAATTTTACTAAGATTTGGTGAGCTCTATCTAAAAGGTCACAATAGAAACATCTTTGAAAATACTTTAATTCAAAATATAAAAAATTCGCTTACTGGTGAAACTTTTTCCTTTTCAAAGACCTTTGGTAGATATGTTATATCTGACTACGACGAAAAACGCCAAGATGAAATCGTAAGTAAATTGAAAAAAGTGTTTGGTCTGTACAGTTTAAGCATCGCAGAAGAGGTTGATGCACAGTTAGAGACAATAAAGCAGGTTGTTAGCAATATAAAAATAGGAAAACAAAGCTTTAAAGTGTTTGTTAAGCGCGCTGACAAAACCTTTCCTCTCTCGTCAATGGAACTTGCAAGAGAGCTTGGCGGGGTGGTATTAGATAATAACAATGAAAGCACGGTAGACCTATATAATCCGCAAAGAGAAATCTATGTCGACATTAGACTTAATCATAAAGCATATATCTTTGATGAGATAATCAAATGCCAAGGCGGGCTTCCACTTGGGACCTCTGGAAAAGGGTTATTATTACTCTCAGGTGGTATTGATAGCCCAGTTGCAGGCTACCTAATGGCAAAACGAGGAATGACATTAGAGGCTTTGCATTTTCATAGTTATCCCTATACTTCAGAGCAGGCAAGAGACAAAGTTATAGAACTTGCCAGGCTCTTGTGTGAATACGTAGGCGAAATAAAACTGCACATTGTATCTTTTGCTCGTGTTCAAGAAGAAATACACAAAAGATGCAAAAGTGAATTTATGATAACCATAATGAGAAGAATAATGATGAGGGTGGCAGAAAGGCTTTGCAAAGCAAATAACCTAGGAGCAATTATAACAGGAGAGAGTCTAGGGCAAGTTGCAAGTCAAACAATGCAAAGTATGACGGTGACAGGCAATGTGGTAAAGGAATTGCCAGTTTTTAGACCGTGCATCGCTATGGATAAAGAAGATATAATTGCGGTTTCTAAAGACATTGACACCTACGAAACTTCGATACTGCCTTATGAAGATTGTTGCACGGTATTCCTGCCAAAGAACCCAGTTATAAAGCCAACAATAAAGCAAGCAGAGCAAGAAGAAAGTTATCTAAACATTGATTCACTAGTGGAGGAGTGTATAAATAGGGAAGAGGTTATAACTATCCGCAAAGACAGCTAAAATTTTATCAAAACAAAGACTTACACAATTTTTATTTATTAGTGTTTTTAATATATAATAGGATTTATTAGAAAGTTAATTAAAAAGCACAGCTTAAGATATAAATGTAATTATATTAAAATAAAACTAATAAAGTAATCAAAAACTGATTGCTTAAAATCAAAGAAGGAGAGTATCCTTCTTTTTTATTGTCAACATTTAGAATAACGAAATAATCTTTAGTTAAAACACCTTTTTGTAATCATCCATATTTAAGGAGGGTGAAGACTTTAACTAATCTTAGGCTTTTCTTAAACCACTTATGCATAGGCGAGAATATTTATAAAAACGACTTTTATAAAAATGCATATTATACAATATATATCAAAAATGAATGCATAAATATACAAAAATCACTTGCATAATTATAAAAAATGATGTATAATAATCAAAAATAGATGAATATCTATAAATTCATAAATATTCATAATCGCTATAGCCCTTTTAAATAAAGGGCTATAGACATCAAGGAGAAAAGTATGGCAAGAAGCGCTAGACAGTCCAAAATCTTGGAGTTAATATCCACGAAGGAAATTGAGACGCAAGATGAGCTCGCAAGAGAGCTACGAAATGCAAATTTTGATATAACTCAAGCTACTATCTCAAGAGATATAAAAGAGCTTGGGCTTACTAAAATTTTGTCTAGCACAGGCAAATATAAATATTGTTTCGTAGGCTCAGACGAACAAGTCATATCCAATAAATACATAACAATCTTTAAAGAATCAGTGATATCAGTTAAGGTTGCAATGAACCTTGTTGTAATAAAAACTATGAAAGGTTTAGGGTCTGGTCTATCGAGCTTTGTTGACAAACTCAACATAAACGAGCTTATGGGCGCCGTAAACGGAGATGACACAGTAATGCTTATCTTCCCTACAACAACCTTAGCGAGTCAAGCTGTCGTAACGCTAAACGATATGTTAAATTAAAAGGATAATTATATGCTACAATCATTGACAATAAAAAATGTTGCATTAATCTCATCTTTAAGTATAGATTTTGACAAAGGTTTTAATGTCTTATTAGGCGAAACTGGCGCAGGTAAAAGTATTATTTTTGACGCGCTTAACTTTGTATTAGGTTCTAAGATTGACAAAAGTTTGCTACGAACTGGCGAAAGCACAATGCGTGTTGATGCGCTTTTCGCAGATATAAAAGACAGCACACTTTCCTTACTAAAAGATTTAGGAATTGAAGAAGACGAGATTGTGCTTTCACGCACATACTCACAAGATGGGAAGTCGACAATCAGAATTAATGGAATGCCGACAACGCAAGGGATATTAAAAGAGGTTGGCGAAATTCTAGTTAGCAGCTATTCACAACACGAAAGCATCGACCTACTAAAAAATAAAAATCATATTATAATGCTTGATAAGTATGGCGGAGATAAAATAAAAAATCTAAAGGATTGTTTAAAAGATAGTTACACAAAATTTAAAGACATCGAAAGAAAAATTAAAGAATTAGGCGGAAGTGACTTTGAGCGTGAAAGAACAAAATCACTTCTAGATTACCAAATAAAAGAAATTGAAGATGCTCGCCTTATTGCTGGCGAAGATGAAGATATTGCAGAAAGGCTTAAATTCTTAAATAATGCAGAAAAAATTTATCAGACAATCACGTTATGTGAAGAATTACTTTCAGAAAATAGTGACGCTTGCATCAACAATCTTCAACAGGCCTCAGGACTATTGTCATCAATAACCGACATTAACACTATTGAAGAATGCAAAGAGAGGCTTGACAGTGCGCGTTATGAAATAGAAGATATTTGTGAAACACTATCAAGCTTAAAATCTGAAGCCGATTTTGACGAAAATGAGTTTGAAAGATTAGACCGTAGGCACGATTTACTAAAATCTCTAATGAAAAAGTATGGCGGAACCATCGAAAACGTTTTAAAATACTTAGAGGATGCAAAAAATAAGTATGACGAGCTTGAAAATAGTGCTATGATTATAGAGAAACTTGAAAAAGAGAAAGATCAAACCTATAACGAAATGAAAAAACTAGCTAACGACTTAACTATAGAGCGCAACAAAATTGCAAATGAGATTACAGGCAGAATAACAAAAGAATTACGTGAGCTAGGTATGAAGTCGGCTTCTTTTGAAGTAAAATTTGATAAACTTAACGATATCACGGCAGACGGGCAAGATAGCGTTGAATTTATATTCTCCGCGAACAAAGGGCAAGAATTAAAATCACTTTCAAAAACGGCGTCAGGCGGTGAATTAAGTAGATTTATGCTTGCAGTTAAAAGTATATTTGCCGAAGCCAGCACTCCTCAAACGCTCATATTTGACGAGATTGATGCAGGTATAAGTGGAGAAACTGGAAATATTGTTGGACAGAAGTTATACAACATAACAAAATATGCTCAAGTACTTTGCATAACTCACTTGCCTCAGGTTGCAAGTTTTGGTGACAATTTTTATTATGTCAGCAAGGAAGAAACTGCGGACACAACCACTACTTCAATCAAACAACTTGAAGGTAAGGATATAATTTACGATTTAGCTAGAATGATTGGCGGAAATAGTATAAGCGAGATTGCTATTGAGCACGCAAAAGAGATGAGGCAAAAAGCTAGAGGCAAGGTATAAAAACTCCATAAATGAATAGACTAATTTTAAATTAGTCTATTTTTTCAAAGGAGGAAAAATGCAAAAAAATAAGAGGCGAAAAGTCGGCAGTCGTAAATTTTTTGTATTGCTTTTGTTTGCATTGAGTTTGCTTATAATATCAAATATAAACTTTTTTAAAATATATAACCTTAATCAAGATTTCTATACTGATTACAGCGAGATAGAAAGAGCTAGTGAAGAAAAACAATTTGGAAACTTCATCTCATTATCTTTAAAAACCAATGATATAGAAACCAGTAACAAGTCAGAGCAAAATGGAACGGTTTTATTCAAACTTTTTGGCTTTATTCCTATTCGAAAGGTTGGAGTAAAGATAATTCCAGAAGAGGAAGTATATTTAGGTGGAGCACCTTTAGGGTTATCTGTCAATACCGACGGAGCGGTTGTAGTCAGCGATATTATCATAAACACTAATAACAACCAAATCATAAAAAATAAAAGTCTTCAGAATGGAGACATTATTAAAAAGGTAAATGATACAATAATCTCAAATGTAGATGATATTGAAAAGGCTTTAAATGAAAATTCTCAAGACTCTGCGAATGTCGAAATCATTAGAGACAACAAAATAAAAACATTAAATGTTGGTCTGCTAAAAGACAAAAGCAATAAGTATAAGCTTGGGGTATGGGCAAGAAACGAGATATCTGGTATTGGAACCTTGACTTTTGTGAAGAAAAATGGACAATATGGCGCACTTGGACATCCAGTAACAAATAGTAACAGTAACACAATTTTACCTATAACCTCTGGCAATATCTATGATTGCAACCTTATAGGCGTGCAAAAAGGGCAAAAAAATAATCCCGGGGAGCTACGAGGAGTATTTGTTCACAAAAATGCAAAAGGGTCAATTACAAAGAATACCGCCTACGGCATTTTTGGAGAACTATCAGACAATGACGGTTTGATAGATGCCAATAAAAGCGTAGAAATAGGGGGTAGATTAAGCGTAAAGCCTGGCAAGGCAAAATTGGTGTCTAATATAAGCGGTATTCAAGAAGAATATGATATAGAAATAATTAAAGCAAGCTATCAGGCCAAATCTAGTGACAAAAGTATCGTGTTTAGGGTGGTTGATGATAGACTTTTATCTCTTACAGGTGGAATTGTTCAAGGTATGAGTGGTTCTCCAATTATACAAAATAATAAACTCGTCGGTGCGGTAACTCACGTTTTTCTGTCCGACCCGACTAAGGGATATGCTGTATACAGTGATTGGATGTTAGAGCAACTTGGATGTTAGAACAACTTAGCTAAGCATCTCTTTGCTAAATTTTATGTTCCACATTTAGGCAGCATAACAAACATTTTAATAACCATTATAAAGCTCCTAAATAATCCAAGTAAACCAACTTGTAAATATATAGGAGTTTTTTAAATAAAAGTTTATCTAATAATGCTACAATTTTTTTACAATTCTATAAAAAGCAAAAACTAAACGTTAGTCCTTGAAAATAAATAATCTCAATTTAATACAAAAATAAAAAGAAGCTCAAGATAATATCTAACAGCTTCTTTCTATCTAATGTGAAGCATATTTCCTTCACACTATTATGTTGTGCAGAAAAATGAAAATTATTCATCAAATTCTTCATTTATTTTTATTTTATCAGCAACGCTTCTTCTCATATCCTCACTTATCGCTGCATAGTGTTTACGAGTTGTGTTTACATCTTTATGTCCAAGAACGTCTGCAACAATGTAAATATCCCTTGTTTGCTTATATAGATTTGTACCAAAAGTACTTCTTAATTTGTGTGGAGATATTTTTTTAAGAGGGGAGGCAATTTGCGCGAACTTTTTTACTAGGTTTTCTACAGCTCTTACTGAAATTCTTTTGTTTTGTAAAGAGATAAACATTGCATTTTCGTCGTCAGGCAAGCCGAGTGTGGACCTTTTCTCTAGCCACGTTTTTAAGGCTAGAGCAACTTCTTTGGAAAAATATAAAGTTGTTTGATTCCCGCCTTTTCTTGTGACTAAAAAAGCATTTTGTCTAAAATCAAAACTTTCAACATTTAGTCCAACCAATTCAGATATACGTATTCCAGTACCTAAAAATAAAGTGATTATAGCATTATCACGCTCAAACGTTCTTTTATTATATTCTTGTTGGCGTTTTGTAAATTCACTAGGATTTTCAATCGTCTGCATTAGTCTTTGCACTTCATCTTTTTCAAGTCTTATAATTTCTTTATTATGCAACTTCGGCGTTTCTATTTTGCTTGCCACATTGGAATTTATCATATCGTGATTAAAAAGATACTTAAAAAAACTTCTTATTGACGCAAGCTTTCTTGCCTTGCCTTTTTCATCGTTCTTATATTGCTTACCATCAATCTCGTAATAAGATAAATAGGATAAAAATTGTTCAATCGTTCTAGATTTTAAGGAGTTCAAATCTGCCAAACTTATATCTGTCTCTTTTTTATGAAAAACATACCTAGCAAGATAGTCAAAAAAGATATATATATCCATAGAATAGTTCAGCCTTGTGAGAGAAGATGTGTTATTTTCTATACCAATAAAAAAGTCAAGACAATAGTCGGGGAGTCTTTCGGTATACTTAGACATCTTCATTCTATTTTGCATATCTCTTTGCTGATAATAATTCATCTTATTCATATTTAAGATTATATCACATTGTTTAAAAATAGACAAATGTTTTTAATATTTATGCGCAAAAATTTTTAATCACTACATATAGTATGAATTATGCGTATATATCATACTATATATAGTATTATTTATTTAGTAAACAAACTATCAAAACTTTTATTTTCTTAATTTTAGAAAACAGCCCGCTTTTTGTAAAGGGTATCTTTTGTTTAGAAAATTTTATAAAAAATTATAAATCGATTGATTTTGTTTGACTATATTTTTATATAAAAGTATAATTATAGTATATTAAAAGTCAAACGAATAAACAGGAGTAAAATTATGATAGACATCAATCTTATTAGGACTAATCCAGAACTTGTAAAGGAGAATATAAAGAAAAAATTTCAAGACCATAAACTTGAATATGTAGACCAAGTTCTTATTTTAGACGAAAAAATTAGAACTTTGAAAAAGGAAGGCGACAATTTACGTGCCAGCAGAAATTCTTTAAGTAGCCAAATTGGCATTTTAATGAAAGAAAAAAATATTGATAAAGCAAATGAAATCAAAAATCAAGTGGTAGCAAATAATAAACGTATTGACGAGATAGAAAAAGAAGAAGAACAGCTTTCAGCACAACTTAAAAAGTATATGATGGCAATACCTAATATTATCGCTGATGATGTTCCAATCGGAAAAGATGACAGCGAAAATGTGCAAAGATTGACTGTAGGCGAAGCTAAATTAAAAGATTTTGAAATACCTTATCACGCAGACATTCTAGAAAGTCTAAACGGCCTTGACTTAGATAGCGCTAGACGCACAAGTGGCAATGGATTTTATTACCTTACAGGAGATATTGCTAGACTGCATTCTTCTATTTTGTCTTACGCTCGTGACTTTATGATAAACAAAGGTTTTACCTATTGTATACCGCCATTTATGATAAGAAGCGACGTCGTTAATGGCGTTATGAGCTTTGAAGAAATGGAAAATATGATGTATAAAATAGAAGGTGAAGACCTGTATTTAATAGGTACAAGTGAGCACTCTATGATTGGTAGATTTAAAGAAACCATATTAAAGGAAGAAGATTTACCTCTTTTACTCACTTCATATTCTCCTTGTTTCAGAAAAGAAGTTGGCGCTCACGGCATAGAAGAGCGCGGAATTTATCGTGTTCATCAATTTGAAAAACAAGAAATGATTGTTATATGCAAGCCAGAAGACTCTATGGATTGGTATAACAAAATGTGGCAAATATCTTCCGAATTTTTTAAAACTCTTGATATTCCACACGAAGTTATGGAATGTTGTAGCGGAGATTTGGCAGACTTAAAAGTTAAATCTTGTGATATTAATGCTTGGAGTCCAAGACAAAAACGTTATTTCGGAGAGCTTGGCTCTTGCTCAAATCTTTCTGACGCACAAGCAAGAAGACTTGGTATTAAATTTAAATCAAAAGATGGTATAAAATACGCCCATACATTAAATAATACTGTTGTAGCACCTCCAAGAATGCTTATTGCATTTTTAGAGAACAATATCAATGCTGATGGTAGCATTAACATTCCAGAAGTTTTAAGACCTTATATGGGAGGAAAATCGGTTATTAAACCAAACAATAAAAAAGGAAATTAATGGCAAATATCAATGTCTCAAAGGATATGATAAACAACATCGCAGAACAAGAAAATAAAAAGTATGTCAAAACAACAAACAAACTTGTTAATCATATTGTTGCCTCTGCAGTTCAAGAATTATCACAAAAAGTATCCTTTATATCATTAAAAAACGCAATACTACAACCAGTTAACGAATTAGTTAGTGGTGCGTTTATTGATAGCTCAGTGTTTGTTTATATGCTAGGAATTAAAAATGTTCAGCTAGAAATCAACACCAGCAGAAAAGTGCCTTTTTTCAAGAATTTTAAAGACCGTCTAAAATGGGCTTGGAAAAACCGAAAGCGTTTATATAATAGAAAGAAAAAACATAGAAAAAGAAAAACAAAACAAGAACTGGAAGTTCCAGTACAAGAGGCTAAATTTGATGTAAGTAAATACAATATTTACGATATGACAGAAGACCTACAAAAAGCTATTGCTAACTATATATCAGAAACTAGTATGGTTTATATCAACAATAATATGTTGCAAATTATAGGCAAAGATGACTTTGGCTCTAACACAAAAATAATTATATATGTTGTTAGCTATGATGGTGTTTATTATAAATATTATGCCAACAAGAAGGTGGGTTACATTGATATCGACGTAAATAAAAGAGTTGATTACTTAAACGAAAAACTTGCAAATGTAGGCAACAACTTTGTTAAGATTTTAAAGATATTTAACGCATTATATTTCAATGTCAACGGCACACAGTGCAACCAAGTCTATTTAGAAAGTATAATTTACTCTTGTCCAGACGGATTATTTGAAGGCGAAGATATATACAAGATATTTATAAAAATAGTGAACCATCTATCAGTAAAGTCACTTAACAATATAATGTCTATTAATAACGATAAACTAACTATAAGTAAAGACATAGTATGCGGTAATTGTATAGTCGGTTTTAGCAAAATGATGAATAAAATCTTTTCAAAATAAGAATGCATTTTTGATGTTTTTATAAAAATTTATATGAAACAAACGAAAATAGACCCTTTTAATACAATAAAATAGGGTGAGTTTAATAAATTTTATGGCTACAAATATAAATTGTACTTTACTTTTTTGATTATAATCGTAAAAAATAAATGCTATTACAAAAAATGAAATACAAAAAGTTGTCAATAACTTTATAATGTATTGCAATTACACATTTCAGATACTAAAGGTTACAAGAAAAAATATAAGAACTTGCTACTTTGCAATCCAGAAAACAAATTCTTATATCTGTCGTTTTTAACCTCAGTCCGTTTTAGCCCTATGTGTTAATGTTTATAGTTTGATTAAAAATTATAAAAATCAAAAAAATACCCAAACAACTAGTTTTGCTAATCAAAACGGCATTATGGCATTAACTAGCTAGCATATAACGAAGTAAAATTTTGTTTTAAATCTAAAGTTTATATAGCGAAAGGTTAAGTTTGTTGTTCTGCATTAATTTAAAATTGGATTTAAATTAACAAAATTAATCTAATTCTATATAGTTTAATCAAATATTAATAAAAGGTGAAACTTTTATCTTAAAAGACTATTATGCATCGCATAAGCTATTATGCAAAATGAAATTTTGGTATTCTGCTTAATTCTTAAAAGCAAATTTATAAAATTTAATAAAAATATGCAAATATGGATAATTATGAAAATATAACATAATAGACCGTTCTAAAAAGCTAGTATGCGCCTATCTCTTCGTAAAACTTGTGTTTTGCGAAGAGATGGGGAAGATTTCAACTATCAAAAATATTGCACCCTTTTTTATTTTTTACATATATTCCCTTCCAATTTAAAGAAAAATAACCCTCAAGAATAAGTGTGTCCCCTACACAATTCCCAGATACGCAAACTTATTAGTTTATTCTGTTTATGTCTAAAAGGTTGCAAAACCACCCTTCTTTAGACATAATATTACAAACCTATTAGTCCCCATTCTTATAATTTATAAAACCTTAGTATTTAATAAAAAGCTATATCTTTTCAGTTCTTTTCTTAAAGTCTTATAATTTGGCAAAATGCTCTCTACTTTTAACCAGAAGTTCTTAGAATGATTAAACTCTTTTATATGGCAAAGCTCGTGAACTATAACATATATTGCCAAATCTTTTGGAAGAATTACTAGTTTCCAATTTAATTTCATAGTTTTTTTGCTGTCTAAGCTCCCCCAAATACGTCGTGAGTTAGCTAATTTTAGACTAGAAAATTTTAAGTTGTATTTATTAGACAAATCATTAGCTATTGTTATAATATAATCATTAAAGGCTTGCTGATAAAATTTGGTTTTAGAGTCAGCAACATATGCTTTGTCAAAAATATAACAATGCTTATTAAAATCATACTTTGATTTAAGTAATGTCATATCACTGACTTTTTTAAGTTGAAGATTTATCCAGTGGCTTTTCTTATTTATAAAATCTTTTATAAAACTATCCGATACCCTTTTAGGTGCCTTTACAACAATTTTACCATCATCTTTTACTCTTATACTTATATTTTTGTATCTACCGCGTTCAATATCAATCATTTTTATATTATATCGCCTTTCACCTTCATTTCAAAGTAAATAACATAATTTAAAAAGAAAATTTAGGTATTATGCAATGCATAATAGTTTTCGAAAAAATAATCTATTTTTGTTGACTAAATAAAAATAATAGATTATAATCATTTTAGAGGTTCAAAATGGAATTATATGCAAAAGGACAACTTTCATTTTTAATTTTAAACTGTCTATTAGAACGAGATTTCTATGGGCTTGACTTTATCTCTGAAATTTATGATAAATCAGATGGTAGAATTGACTTAAAAAAGCCTAGTGTCTATTCTAACCTTACAAGGATGGAAAAACAAGGTTATGTTTCTTCATATTTAAAAAGCAGCGACTTAGGACCAAACAGAAAATATTACTCTATTACTGAAAAAGGTCGAAGTTTTTATCAAGAACTTAAGTCTTACTTTGAGAGAAACAATATCGATGTCTTTAGAGATTTTAAAGATCTTGATGAAAATGACAAAGTCAACATTGTAACAAATGAAAATAATTACAATCAATTTAACCACATTTTAGAAACACAACCCCCTCAAAATAGCGTAGAACAAGAAGCGCAAACAAGCGACAATTCTGAAGATGAAGATAATGATTATTTTGACTTCTCAAGCTTAGAGTCTGATAATATAAAACAATTTTCGGACCAAACAAATACTAATCAAACTGAAAAATCTATAATAAAAGAACAAACTCAAGATAATAAGGTTGATACAAATTCCTATTCGATCAAATCATTATTTACCTCTGATGAGATTAAAAGTAGTGAAAAAGATTCTTTTGTAAATCAAGTTGAAAAACGCGATGCTAGTCTTGAAAAACCTAGTTATTCAAATGTTTCTATGGAAGCAAATCGAGTTGAAGAAAAACAAGAAGAAAGCAAAAAAGATGATGCAGTTTTCCTAGATAATAATGCTGTTGAAGAATATAATAGACGTTTATATGATATATCAAAAGACATTAATAGATATAAGAGAAAAAAGAGTTTTGCTGAGGACCAAATAGCATTTTCAGTTGAAAACTCCTCTCCTATAAGTGAAGCAAACGAAAGAACTAGAACCAATATAGAAGATTTTAAAAATTCTATTTTGGATAATAAGGGTAAATTTGCTGAAAAACCAAATAACTATTATGATCTATCAAAACAAATGTCTTATAAATATAATAAAAGCACACAATCTTATCAAGATGTTTTAAATCAAAAGAGTAAACAAAATGAAGAACACATAGATGATGGGAAATTCATCACAGGACGAGTTGATTATAATCAAATAGGACGCGCCAAAAAGATAGAACCGCCAAGATTAAAAATAGTTACAGAGCAACCAAAAGACAATTATAAAATGCCACCTCCTAAGCGCGACACATCGATTGATCCTTCACATAAAGAAATACTTTCTAAGCTTTATTCAAAAACAAGAAGTGGTGATAGTAGCGAGGTCAGAGAGGATGCTTTGTACGACTACAACGACCTGCAAGATTTTTATAAAGACCAAAATATACCTTTTAATGTTTATAAAAAACCTGCAGAAAAAACTGAGCATAACACCAATAAACTATATTTAATAGTATCTATAGTTTGTTTCTTAACAGCAAGTGTGTTATCAGCTGTTTTATATGGTATTTTATTTTCAAGCAGTTTAATAAATGGCGCAACGAACTTTCTTTACATACTTTTACCTCTACTCATTATAATAGATATATCTATTGCCTTTTATAACTATAAAAAATACAAAAGTTGGGTACCTTCACCGATGATACCTCAATGGAAGATGTGGCTCATCACACTAGTTGTATGTGCATTAGTAGTTGGACTGAACTTTGTCTGCGGTATGACACCAGCACGATTTGCTGAGTTTGCTACAACCACAATATTACCTATTTTACTAGCCCTTATTGTTCTACCTTTTAGGTATTATCTTAAGAGATTCTTATTGATTAAGTACTGGAGATAAGATAAAAGCATATTCATTATTTGAATATGCTTTTTTAATTCTTAACTTTAGGTTTAATTAAAGATAAAACTAGTTCGATAGCCATAAATAATATTATTATAAACAACGAAATCATAAAGATAAATGGGACAGAGTTATCAAATATAGTGCATAACAACGTTATAGATGCAGATGAAATAAAAGCACCAACTGCAACAGATAAAAAGGCATAATGTATATTAAGATTGGATAGTCCTGTAATGAGACTGCCCGTCCATACACCTGTCAATGGAAGCGGTACAGACACGAAAGCAGTTAACAGCAAATATTTTTTGAAACTGGAATTTTGTTTTTGTAAATTCTGGCTTCTAAGCATATATTTTTGTAAGAATTTGTTAGTAAAAAAGCCGGTCGTCTTACTTTTAATTTTTCTTATTATCAAAACTATTATATAGTATGGCAATATTGAGCCTATAAAACTTAGTAGTAACGCAAGCCAAGGCGACAATGCACTACTGCCCCAAATGGAAGTGTTTAATGCAAGCGGAATTGCGATTTTACTTTCAAGAGTTGGACACATTGACACCAATATAGTGATTAACCACACACATCCAGAAAAATTATTACTGAAAAAATCTATTAAAAAGTCCATATAATATTTTATTACAAGATTTAGTTTATATGATAAAACTCCACTAAATAGTGGAGTTTTTTGGTTTTCTCTGTTTAAATTTTACTAACGCAGAACCTCATAAATTCTGGTGAATCTGTATCAGCCTTGCAAACTAAAATTACTTCGCAGTTTCAGTAACTCTGTTTTCTCTTATTACAACAACCTTTATTTGTCCTGGATATTGCATTTCATTCTCAATTCGTTTAGCAACATCTTTTGCTAAAACAACTGCTTCGTTATCACTTATTTGCTCAGGACGAACAATTATTCGAACTTCACGTCCAGCTTGTATTGCGTAAGATTTTTCAACGCCTTTGAAGTCATTACATATATTTTCAAGCTGTTCAAGCCTTTTAATATAACTTTCAAAACTCTCTCTACGTGCGCCAGGTCTTGAGCTTGAGATAGCATCAGCAACCTGAACGATCACAGCCTCTACACTTTGGAAAGGCACGTCACCGTGGTGTGCTTGAATGCAATGGATAACTGCTTCTGATTCTTTGTATTTTTTTGCAAGGTCAACACCTATTGTAACGTGTGTCCCCTCAATTTCGTGGTCAAGCGCTTTACCAATATCGTGAAGCAAGCCTCCGCGTTTTGCCACCTGAACATTTGCTCCAAGTTCTGTAGCCAAAAGTCCTGCAATAATCGAGGTTTCTATGCTATGTTTCAAACAATTTTGCCCATAGCTAGTCCTGTATTTTAACCTGCCTAGAACCTTTACAAGTTCTGGATTTAAATTGTAAATACCAACATCATTGCAAGCATTTTCACCTGCTTCTTTGATAGTCCTATCAACTTCTTTGGTGGCTTTTAATACAACTTCCTCTATTCTGCCTGGGTGAATGCGTCCATCCAAAATCAATTTCTCAAGACTTATCCTCGCAATCTCTCTTCTTACAGGGTCAAAGCTTGAAATCGTAATAGACTCTGGAGTGTCATCAACGATAAGTTCAACACCAGTAGCACTCTCAATGGAACGAATATTACGTCCCTCTCTTCCTATAATCCTTCCCTTCATATCATCATTAGGAAGAGCTACGCTTGTAACAGTTGTTTCAGACGTAAGGTCGGTTGCACACTTTTGAATAGCCGTCACTACAATATCTCTTGCAAGTTTATCGGCATTTTCTTTTGCCTCATCTTCAATTCTTTTGATTATAGCCCCAGCATCTTTTTTAGCTTCTTCTGTGACATTTTCAAGCAAGATATCCTTGGCTTCTTTTTTTGTCAAACCTGATATCTTTTCAAGTTTTTCAAGCATTTGTTCTTTAATTTCTTCGTGCTCTTTAATTTTGTCTTGAAGCTGAAGCTTGCTATTTTCAAGTTGTACTTTTTCATTTTCAAGTTGAGCGGTCTTGCTGTCTAAAGCCGACTCTTTTTTTGTTAAATATTCTTCTCTTTGGTCGAGTCTTTCTTCTTGTTTTTGGAGCTCGCCTCTCCTCTCTTTTACTTCGTCATTCGCCTCATCTCTTACTTTTTGAGCTTGTTCCTTGGCTTCTAATAACGATTCTTTTTTTATGCTCTTTGCTTCTGCATACGCCTCTTCAATTATCTTAACAGCATTTGATTTACTTTTATCAAGTTTTTTATTTACGACAATTTTATAAATTATAGCTCCGAGTACTGCACCAACTATAAGTGCAACAACTCCACTAACAACTCCGGCGGTAACAGCAACATTGCATAGTACACTTAAACTATTCATTTCTGTCCCCTTTTAAATTGTGGTAAAAATCTTACCATAATAAGTATACAGGAAAGATCTACTAATGTCAAATAAATCAAAAAGAAAAATAAATATTTACAAAGTTATTGGATATATTTAAAAATTCCTCAAAAACAAGAATATTAAAAAGTTGACTTGGATAAATCATACTTACTTAAATAATCCTCTTTAAAATCTTTAAAATATCCGCCTAAAATAGCTTGTCTGCAATCCGATGCTAGCCTCAATAAATTTCTAAGATTATGAATTGACAAAAGCTCTGCTCCTAACATCTCTCCAGCATTTATCAAGTGTCTTATATAAGCCCTTGTGTAATGCTTGCAGGTATAACAATCACAGTCCTCTTCAATTGGTCTAAAATCTTCTTTATAAATAGCATTCTTTACAACCATTTTTCCTGTTTTTGTAAAGGCAGTTCCATTTCTTGCTATTCTTGTAGGCAAAACGCAGTCCATCATATCTATCCCTCTAGCATATCCCTCTACAAGGCAATCTGGAGAGCCTACTCCCATCAAATACCTAGGTTGGTCGTGAGGCAAAAGTGGATGAAGAAAGTCAAGAATGTCATACATAACGCTCTTTTCTTCGCCAACAGATAATCCCCCTATTGCAATACCACATTTGGCATAAGGCAAACAGTCTTTTACGCACTCTTCTCTTAAATCTTTAAATAAGTTGCCTTGTACAATCGGAAACAACATTTGCTCATCATTATTATGCGCTTTAAAACATCTTTCAAGCCAAATTTTTGTAACTCTTCTTGCAAGGGATGCCTCTTGATAAGAACATCCTGCCTCAGTACATTGGTCGAAAGCCATAATGATATCAGCGCCAAGCGCCTCTTGTATTTCCATATCCTTTTCAGGAGTGATAAAGTGTTTTGCGCCATTTAAATGAGAACGAAATTCTACACCATCATCCGTCACCTTACGCAGTGACGAAAGAGAAAAGACTTGAAAGCCACCGCTATCAGTTAGAATCGGCTTATCCCAGTTCATAAACTTATGTAAGCCACCCGCTTTTTTCACTATCTCGTGTCCTGGCCTCAAATATAGATGGTATGTATTTGATAAAATTATCTGCGCACCTACATCATTTAAATCCTCCGGCTTTAAACCTTTAACAGTTGCCTGCGTTCCTACTGGCATAAAAATTGGCGTTTCAATATCTCCGTGAGGAGTATGTAAAATACCAGCACGAGCGTGCGTATGTGGACATTCTTTAATAATTTCAAAACTAAACTTACTCATTATTGCTCCTAATATTTTATAATTTAATCACTATATATAGTATTTTGTCTTGCATAATACTTAGTAGATATGCTATTTTATAAACATCGCGTCACCAAAAGAGAAAAATCTATACTTTTGCTTTACCGCCTCATTATATATACTCATCGTCTCATCATAACCAGCAAAAGCCGATATAAGCATAATCAATGTGCTTTCTGGAAGATGAAAATTTGTTATAAGAGCATCAACAACCTTGAATTTATAGGACGGATATATAAATATATCGGTCTCTCTTTTCTGAGGAACTATAACACCATTTTCATCCGCGCAACTTTCAAGCACTCTGACAGATGTTGTACCTACTGCAATAATGCGCCTACCCTCTCTTTTCGCGCTGTTTAATTTATCTGCATTTTCCTTTGACATCTCAATATACTCGCTGTGCATTTCGTGATTTAATATATTATCCTCTTTTACAGGTCTAAAGGTGCCTAAGCCTACGTGCAATAACACTTCTACTATTTCGATGCCCTTATCTTTTAACTTATTTAAAAGTTGCGGAGTAAAATGAAGACCAGCCGTTGGTGCTGCAGATGAGCCTTCTACTTTAGAGTATACAGTCTGATATCTTTCCTTATCTTTAAGTTTTTCGTGTATATATGGAGGCAGTGGCATTTGCCCAACTTCACTTAGTCTTTCTTCAAACACTCCATCAAAGTCAAACCTAACAACGCAGCTACCATAATCTTCTTTTTTCAAAATTGTACAAGACAAATTTTTGCTAAAAGTTATTTTTGTTCCCTCTTTTAGCCTTTTAAATGGTCTTGCAATAACTTCCCAATCTTTTAAATTGATACGTTTTTGAAGTAAGACTTCTATTTTAGCGCCGGTATCTTTAAAACCAAACAAACGTGCAGGTAACACCCTCGTGTTGTTTATGACAAGCACATCTCCTGTATTTAAGTAATCAACAATGTCTCTAAAAATCTTATGTTCTATCTTGTTTTGTTTTCTGTCATAGACCAAAAGCCTCGAACTATCTCGAGGCTCTATAGGAGTTTGCGCTATTAAATTTTCAGGCAAATCATAGTAATAACTACTTTTTAAAAATAAATCTTTGTTTTCCTTGTTACTCATCTTCTTCTATTCTTTTAATATTTTTTATATATCTTTATTATAAGTAAGTCCAAAATGCTTGTAAGCTGGCTCAAGAGCAATTCTACCTCTAGGCGTCCTTGAAATAAAGCCAAGTTGCAAAAGATAAGGCTCATAGACATCTTCAATTGTTGATGCATCTTCACTTATAGTTGCAGATAATGTATCAAGTCCGACAGGTCCACCATCAAACTTATTGATAATTGACATCATTATCTTTCTGTCAATCGTATCAAGCCCTAAATCATCTATCTCCATAATCTGAAGTGTCTTATTGGCAATTTCTTTTGTAACGTGACCTTGTCCTAAAACTTGCGCGTAATCTCTTACACGTTTTAAAAGTCTATTTGCAATTCTAGGCGTTCCCCTTGAGCGTTTTGCAATTTCTAAACTTGCATCTTCATCAATTTTGACACTGAGAATATTTGCCGAGCGTTTTAAAATAATCGATAGTTCCTCGGTTGTATATAATTCAAGTCGGCATATAACGCCAAATCTATCTCTAAGTGGGTTTGTCAGCATTCCAGCCCTTGTTGTTGCACCTATCAGTGTAAAAGGTTTTATTTTTAACCTCATATTTCTAGCTGAAGGACCTTTTCCAACTATAAAGTCAAGAGCAAAATCTTCCATTGCAGGATAAAGTATCTCTTCAACGGTTTTATTAAGCCTATGAATTTCATCTATAAACAACACGTCATTTTGATTGAGATTTGTAAGAATTGCGGCAAGGTCGGCAGCGTGTTCTATGGCAGGACCAGATGTAACTTTAAATTGCGCGCCAAGTTCATTTGCAATTATATGTGATAGCGTTGTCTTACCAAGCCCTGGAGGCCCATAGAGCAATACGTGGTCCAAGCTCTCTTTCCTAGCTTTTGCCGCTTTTATGTATACAGATAATGCTTCTTTTACTTTCGTCTGACCAATATATTCGTCAAAGGTTGTCGGTCTTAAAGAATTTTCTATTTCGGCATCAGTGAGATTTTTAGTGCTTGTAATAAAGCGTTCACTTTCTTCCATTATCCCTTATACCCCCTTAAAGATTTTGATATAATTTCTTCCGCAGTTGCATTATTGGCAGCATTAGCCCTTGCAAGCATATATGCCTCGTTTTTAGAAATGCCTAGACTTATAAGAGTATCTGTAGCCATCTGTACGGCATCTTCATCATAATTTGTGTCAAATGAAGCTTCTTCATTTCTAAAAGTAAGCACATCCAACTTATCTTTAAGTTCAAGACATAGCCTCTCCGCCGTTTTCTTGCCAAGGCCTTTTATCTTAGACAATAATTTTGTGTCTTCTTTGGCTATTGCAACAGTTAAGTCGGACAAACTCAAACCTGAAAGTATTGTTATGGCAAGTTTAGGACCTACTCCACTTACAGTAATAAGTTTATTAAAGAGATTGCGCTCCTCTACGCTAGAAAAGCCAAATAGAGAAATACCATCCTCTCTAACTGCCAAATAAGTATAGATTTTAGCACTTTCGCCTTCAAATGGCAAACTTACAAGAGTATTATTTGAAACATTTACTTCAAAACCAACTCCGTTAACATCAATAACTACTAAATTTTCTCTTTTTTCTTCTATTACTCCAACTAAAAATGAAATCATTATAAACCTCTTCCTTTATACTTTGTTTTGGTTTAAACTAGGACTCGTTTGGCTATGGCATATCGCAACCGCAAGAGCATCCGCTGCATCATCTGGCTTTGGGATTGAATTTAACCCAAGAATTGCTTTTACCATATATTGTACTTGTGCCTTTTCGGCTCTACCTTGCCCTGTTAATGCCTGCTTAATTTGAAGCGGCGTGTATTCATAGATGTTCCCGCAATATTTTTGACAAGCAAGTACAATAACACCTCTAGCTTGAGCCACTTGTATGATAGTCTTTTGATTTTTAAAATAGAATAACTCTTCTATCGCTACCACTTCAGGTTTATATTTATCAAACAAAAATTTTAGGCTGGCATCTATAGCTTCCAACCTAATAGGCAAACTATCTTCTTTTGGTGTCGTAATAGCACCGTAGTCAACCACCATATTGCTTTTGGATGTATCAATTATTCCATATCCAATTATAGCATATCCCGGATCAATACCTAGTATAATCATATTATTATTTTACATTAATAAATTTATATTGTCAAACTATTTCATAAGAGTTAGATATTTTAATTAGGTTAACTAATATTTATTTTTATTATAAAATTAAAAGCACTTTATAAAATAATAAAAACGATAGATGGCATTTGTATTGATATTAATTATTGCCAAGTATAAAAAATTCATAGTAATATTGCGAATAAATGTTAAATACAAAACCTCACAATATTTTTTTACAAAATCATAAAAACTAAAGCTTAAAACGATTTTAATATTGTACTATTAGTAGATAATAAAAACAAAATTTGACATAAAAAAATGACATTATTGAATGTCATTTTCATCTTCATCTTCGATTTTTTCCTGACTAGAAGTTTGCTCTTTTTCTGCTTTTTTAGGTGATTTTACGCTAGCCTTTGGCACTTGAGGGAAAATTGAAAGTTGTGCAAGCCCATTGCCAGTTGGAATTTCATAGAATTTCGGACTTTTCAACTCTCCTTCTTTGACTTTTTCCTCTTTGGCTTTATTTTCTTCCTCTTTTAATTTTTGGTCCATTTTCCAAAGTTCGTGATTCCATTCATCTCTATCGTCTTGCCACTTTGTATAATCCCACCCCATATTTCCTCCTATGTGCTTAAGTTTAGCTTTCTAAACCTAGTTCTAGTATAACATAGGTTAGCAAATTTATCAATAGTATTTGCAAAAGAAATAAAAATTTTTATTCTTCTGGTAAGTTTACATTATGATAAACTTCTTGAACATCATCCAAATCTTCAAGCGCTTCAATCATTTTAACAAATTTTGACAATTTCTCTTCATCTAGGTCTATATAGCTGTCTGGTATCATTGATGTTTCTGCACTTAATACGTTATAACCTGCGCCAGTCAAATCATCACTAAGTTTTCCGTGTTCATTAGGTTGACAAATTATTTCGAAATAATCATCATACTCAACAACATCCAAGGCACCAAAATCAAGAGCCGACATCATAAGCTCATCACTATCAACCTTGTCAGTTTTTTCTACGTCTACTACGCCTTTACGTTGAAAAAGATAACTAACACAGCCATTTGAACCAAGAGACCCACCGAATTTATCGAATGAGTGTCTGACATCTCCCGCCGTTCTATTTTTATTATCGGTCAAGCACTCAACGATAACCGCGGAGCCACCAGTGCCATAGCCCTCATATGTACAACTTTCATAGTTGATTCCCGAAAGTTCTCCAGCGGCTTTTTTAATACTACGCTCAATAGTATCATTAGGCATATTATTTTGCTTAGCCTTAGCTATAATATCTTTAAGCTTAGGGTTAGAAACAGGGTCAGAGCCTCCTGTTTTTACGCAAACTGCGATTTCCCTACCAATTTTAGTAAATATCTTGCCTCTTGCTGCATCACTTTTGCCCTTTCTAGCTTGTATGTTGTGCCATTTTGAATGTCCTGACATAAAAATCTCCTTTTAATAAAAATATTAATAACAAATGTTATTCCACTTTGAATAATATTTAAAAACAAATAAATTCTATGTAATTATATATTATTAAACCAGTAAAAGTCAAATAAATACATAGGCTAGTAAAAATAAAATACAAGAAAATAAATCAAAAGTTATTTTTTGATATTTCGTACATAATAATTGAGCCAGAAACTGAGGCATTTAGGCTTTCTACATTATTTTTCATAGGCAATGATACTGAAAATTGACAGATATCTGATATTGCTTTTGAAACACCTTGCCCTTCGTTTCCTACAACAACGCCAACTTTACCCGACTTTTTAAAATTAAATATGTTCTCACCAAACATATCTGCTTTAATAAGGTTTAGATTGTTTGATTTAGCAAATTTAACAAAGTCTCCTCGCGACAGTTGCATCACCTTTACTTGAAAAATTGTCCCAACACTGCTTCTAACAAGTTTGGAGTTTGTAACGTTTACGCTATCTACTAAATAAACGTAATTAATACCACAAGCACAAGCCGTTCTTATCAGACTTCCAACATTGCCAGGGTCTTGCAAGCCATCAAGAACAAGAAAGTCGGTTTTAGGCTCGACTACTACATCTAGTAGGTATTCTGTTATACATACTACTCCCTGTGGTGTTTTGCTGTCTGACAGCATCTCAATAGATGTCCTATCAGTAGAATATAAAACCGATTGATATTTGCTGAAAATTGGCTCAAGCTCGCTAGCCTTGTCGCTTTGAATTAAAATGTATTTTGGCTCAACTCCGAGCTTTAATGCATCTTTAATAATTTTGATATTATCCAAAAAAAGCAAACAACTATTATGTCTTTGCTTTTTTAGGTCTTTAATTAAATTTTTGCTTGCCTTTAGCATTATTTAACTTGTCCTACAAGTGCTGCAAATGCCTCTGGTTCTCTTACAGCCATATCAGCAAGCACCTTTCTATTTAAGTCAATGCCCTTGCTCTTAAGTCCAGCTATAAACTTAGAATAAGAAATTCCATTTTGTCTGCATCCAGCGTTGATACGTGTAATCCAAAGTGCTCTAAAGTTTCTCTTCTTTATCTTGCGACCAATATATGCATATTGTCCACTTCTCATAACTTGTTGCTTAGCTGTTCTATAGAGTTTAGATTTTGCACCTCTATAACCTTTAGCGCTCTTTAATATTGAACGGCGTTTCTTAACCGCATTAACTGCTCTTTTTACTCTCATTTTATACCTCCTACTTTGCTAAAAGGGATTTGATGTTTTGTTCGTTCTTACCTGAAATATATGATCCCTTTCTTAATTTTCTCTTATTAGATTGTGACTTCTTTGTGAGGAAGTGTCCCTTTCCTGGTCTTGCGAATTTAACGTTACCATTAGCAGTTAAATGAAAACGCTTTTTACAACCGCTGTGTGTTTTTTGTTTTGGCATATTACTTTTCTCCTTTTACTTTGTTTTTTTAGGGCTTACAACTACAAAAATATTTCTACCTAGAAGTTCAGGCTCCTTATCAATTGTGCCTACTTCGCTTAAGCGTGAGCAGAACTCTTTGACAACTTCTATAGCTTTCTTTACGTAAGCCTGTTCTCTGCCCTTCATTCTTAGGGTTACCTTAACCTTGTTGCCATCCTGCAAAAACTTTGTTGCACTTGCAACTCTATAAGCTATATCGTGTTCTTCTATGGTCATTGAAAGTCGAACCTCTTTGATTTCTACAATCTTTTGAGCTTTCTTTATCTCTTTATCTTTCTTTAATGACTCATACTTAAACTTACCATAATCTAGCAGTTTGCATACAGGCGGGTTAGTACCCCCAGACATAAGGACCAAATCAAGCCCCTTATCTTCAGCTATAGATAAAGCCTCATCCCTTGAAACAATACCTAATTGTTCCCCATTTTCTCCTATTAAACGAACTTGGCTTGCATTAATCTGTTCGTTTATCAATAATTCCTTAAAAATAGTTGTAATCTCCTTTAAATAAAAATTTGGCGGAAGCAAGAAACTCCACCAAAAACTCACAAACTAAATAATAAGATTATTTAATTACGTATAAAATATAAAAAATATTTAATACAAATAAAGTTTTTTAACCAAATCAAGCTCATTTGCTGAATGGTGAGAAATGGAATTTCTACTTTCTTGTGCATATAATAGCACATAATGACGATATTGTCAACTGTTTTTTCTATATTTTAAAAAAATTGTTTAAAAATTTACTAAGCCTTAAGATAATCTTGTTTGAATTCTTTAAAGCACGCTCTTTCATAATAGCCTTAAAAAATATCGTGATGCCTGCAATGAAAGCCGATGTTAAAATTGAAATAAGCATAATAATGCTTGCGTTTGTGATGTCATTTGTCAGCGCGACTACTATACAGGCTCCACCCGCCCCGCAAAGAGTGCTACAAATATCTCCTACCACGTCTGCACAAAACGAGCAAACTTTTTCTGAATTTTCACACAGCTTAAGTCCTATATCTGCCCCTACTTTACTCTCTTGCGACCAAATCCTAAACATTTCAATATCAGCTGATGCCACTGCTATACCAAGCATATCAAACACAACTGCAATGAAAATAAATATAATTATGCCTATTGTAGCAATCAGTACACCCATTTTTGAAAGTATAGTTTGACTTATAAATCCAAAAAAGATAGACATACAAATAGCTATAAAAAACATCCTAAATGCCCATAAGTACTTGCGCGATTTTAGTGATAGAAGCTTTATCTTAATCTGTTTTTTCACATAGTAATATATGCTATCTCACAGGCTTATATGCATTTAATCAACTTCTTCAAGTCCGTTTACAGTTTCTTTTATCTCTGTGATTTTGCCCTTTGCCTTATCAAGCTCTTTATAACAAATTGTTATCAAAACCTTAGCTCTATCAATCATATTTAATGCTTGCTCAACTGTAGCTGACGAGCTTTCAATTTTCATAATTATGTCGTTTAATTCTTTTATAGCGTCTTCATAAGAGATATTATTTTCATTAACATCCATAATTTACTCCTTATTATCTATAGTTTTAGCATCTACTCTGCCATCTATAAAGTTTATCGTAAAGGCTTGATTTCTGTCAAGGTCGACAATTTTATTGATTGCCTTTTTGTTCTGTTCGAGTTTTGCATAGCCTTGTTTTAGCACATTTGTTGGATTAATTTTATTTAAAGTGGTCTCTATTAAGCCCGTTTCATAATACTTTTGATTTATAAAATCACCATAGTTTTTTATAAGTTGATTTTTTAAGTTAAAAATTCTATTCTGCTCATAACTTAGTAGATTTTCACTTAAACTTGCAAGCCTTAATTTTGTAATGTTGTATTGATTTATTTTGCTATTTAAATAATTCTTGCAAACCTTATAAAAATTATCAAAAAGCATTTGAGCATTTGCTTTCTTATCTTGCAAATTGAAAGTTAAAAGCTCTGCCGCTACTGAAGGCGTTGGCGCTCTTAAATCACTTACAAAATCTATGATAGTAAAGTCAGTTTCGTGCCCTACAGCTGAAATGATAGGCTTCTGACAATTATAGGTTGCTCTTGCCACCGCTTCTGTATTGTAAGCCCATAAATCTTCTAAAGAACCACCACCACGAGCCACTACAATGACGTCTATATTTTCATAATGACTAAAATTTTCAATTGCACGTGCAATTTCGCTTTCAGCATTAACCCCCTGCACTCGTGTATTATATAAGACAATATCGACCGTTGGATTACGCCTCCACGCCACATTTTTTATGTCTTGAATTACCGCGCCTTCCCTCGATGTAATGACGCCTATTCTCTTTATAACTGAAGGTAGTTTTTTCTTGTGACTAGCGTCAAACAGCCCCTCGCTTTGTAACTTTTCCTTCAGTTTTAAAAACTCCTCATAAAGTTTGCCTTGCCCAGCACTTTCCACCTTATTAACGTTAAAATTCAGCCGTCCGCCCTTCACATAGTAGTTAGGCGAACCTGTCACAATAACCTTGTCGCCCTCTTTTACCAAATCAAAGTAATTTGGATAAAAGCATACACAAGGTAAGGTGCTATCACTATCTTTTAAACTAAAATAAAGCACATTTCTTGTAATGTTAACGCCAAAAACCTCTCCTACAACAGGTATATTGTGTAGAAGCTCCTCTGCGTCAAATATTTGCTTTATTATGGTGTTTAATTTTGTAACTGAAATTGCTTCCAAAATTATTCATTCCCTTTATTAAGTGACTTCAATATAGAAGATAGCACGCCATTTACAAATTTACTACTCTTTTCTGTTGAAAATTTTTTGGCAAGTTCAACTGCCTCATTAACTACAATTTTGTATGGCGTTTTTATAAACAATATTTCTGTAAGCGCCTCGCATAAAATAGCTAGGTCAACCTTATAGACTCTATCTATCTCATACCCTACAAGATGTGATGATATTGTATCTTTAATTTGCTGTCTATTATTTTCAAAAGAAGTTAAAATTTCTTTAGCAAAATTTATATCCTCTTCTTTTTTTAATGATACAAAAAACTCTTCGTCAGAAAAATTATCCTTGACGAAAAGTCTTTCAAATATTAACTGAAAAGCAAGTTCTCTTGCAAGCGCTCTCATTGTACTTCCTCATCACAAACCACGCCATAAACGTGGACGTTTATTTTCCCTGGTTTAATGCCAACCATAGTGTTTAATGAATTTTTAATGTTTTCCTGTATTCTAAAGGCAACGTCAGGCACACTGTAACCGATATATACCTTTACATATACATCAACATCTACAACGCCATTAGTATCAAACTTAATACTCACGCCTTCGTTTTTAGGTTTAAGCATTTTTTTATAAAGTGGCAGATAATCATTTGTCAAAGACTGCACTCCATTTATTTCTTTTGTCGCCAAATTGATTATCGACAGAAGTATATCTCTATCAATCTCCACTTTACCTTTCTTTGGCAATGCTCCACTTGTTTTAGTCATTTTTATCTCCTACTTTAGTAGTATAGCATAAAACAATCAAGTTTTGCAATTATTATACAGGAATAATTTTGATATTTTCAATACTTGTATTAAGTTGAGATTGAATTATCTCTACTATTTGAGCGACTTCTGTTGCAGTAAGTTGCTCTGCCGAGCTTACAACGGCGTTTACATTTTCGTCTGAAATTGTAACAACGCAGTCCTCAAAGCCTTTTGCTTTTATAAGCCCTTCAACTACAAGTTCTTGTTCCATTTGTTCGATAAGGGCAAGTTTTGCGCTCTCTGCAGTTGCAATTGCCTCAGCTGTTGATGACTCGCTTGCAATGATAGCATCGTAGTAAAGCATTTCTTGGTCTCTTGTAGACTCTCTATCAGCGCGATATGTTTGGAAGTAACTAGATGTTGTCACAGCCCCATCATTGTTATCAGATACCGAATTGTTGAGCACTACATTTAAGTAGCCCGTCACACCTAAAAGTAAAACCATAGCTGCTATAATGATAATTTTTGTTCTCTTCTTCATATTAAACTCCTTTTAATTACCCTTTATTATATTTATCTTTGAACTATTTATCTCAATAATCGTTTGCAAAATTGATATCATATTCAATTTCACATTCACATCATTTGCACCCTCAGCAACTACCACTATCCCGCTTATAGTAGGATATATCTCTTCTTGAAGTACAGGTTCTCCGTCAACCATAACTATACTAGATGTTGTAATGACTGTTCCATTAGAGGTTGTCCGAGTTTCTTCTTCGGTGACATAGATGTATTCAAATCCCTTATCAAGTGTAATGATAACATCTACTTTGCCAGCCCCATCAACCCTAGCTAGTACATTTTCAAGTTTATTCTCAAGGTACTCAACATATTCCTGCGAACTTGAAAAGTTTGTACTTAAATTGTCGTTTTGTGTAACATCACTACTTTTATCTTTTGGCAAACTGACAAAATAAATTATTGCAAGCAAGAGAGCTAGTCCTATCGCCAAGTAAATTCCTATATGTTTTACCTTTTTTATTTTTTCATATAGAGCCTTAAATTTGCTTTTAAAGTCATCCATCATACAAGATTGCCTCCTCATCTATCTCTATATAACTCTTTATTATTGAAGTTATATCTTTTTTTATCTTTGTTATATTTTTATGCTCAGCATTTTCACTTATTACTAAATTTTCTAGTTCGACAGTAATCGACTTAAAAGTTAAACTGTTTTCAAAAATGTTGCAATTAATGTATATACTCACATTTTGATAACCGTGATCTAAAACCTCTTTTTCTATCTTCTCTTTTAAAGAATTTATTTTATCCAAATTAAGTTGATAGAGATAATCATCGTCAACTTTAATCTCGTCATAGCTGAATATATTTCCTAAATCAATCTTCTGCCCTAACAGCTTTGGCAAAGGAAGGATTATCACTAAAATGATAATAAAGGAAAATGTGCCTTTAATATACCTATTCATTTGCCCTTCTGGCAAAACTAATTCCACTATTACCGACAAACATACAACTCCAGCAATAGATAAAATCCAAGTTGAAAGCTCGCTTATCATATTCACCTCCCTAAACAATATTGGCAGAGCACATAATAAGCCCTAACATTATGAAATATATAAACGCAACACCAATTATAAGCACAATCAATAGCACCATACTTTTGGCAAGAGATGAAACAAAATTTGCAATTTGTTTGTTGCCTAAAGGTTCAACTATTCCTGCAATCAACTTAAGTGCAAGCATAAAAAGGATTAGTTGTAAAAGTGGCGAAAGCACAGTGGCTAGAAGCAAAAACAGCCCAGTTGCGCCGAGCGCGTTCTTTATAAGGTTCGATGAAAGCAGTATAATCCCCATACCGTCACTTAGATATGAGCCGACTATTGGAATATACGACCTAATAGCGTACTTTGCTGTCCTTATAGAAATACCATCAATTGAGCCAGCAGTTATACCTTGAATAGATAAAAATGCGGTAAAAATTGTAAAAATCAGTCCTACCAACCACTTATACGAGCTATTAAAAAAGGATGTAAATTTTTCAAGCTTTACGTTGTTTGACAAGTTTGAAACAACAGAAAAAACAACACTAAATATAAAAATTGGCAAAAGCAGATAGGTAAATAAATTCATTATAGTGCTTGCAAGTATTGCCATTGCAGGCTGATATACCGCAGTAGATGCAGTGCCACCTATTGCCGTTAAAAGCGTTAACAGGATTGGAAAGATTGCGTCCATTTGGGATTTCATTGATTGCAAAGTGTTTGTTGTAAGTGAGACCATTTTCACAGTTATTGACAGCACAAGCACAACAATAATGCCATAGGTCACAAAGTGAATTATATTTGATATAGATTTGCCGTTATTGTATGGCTTTAGACCTTGTATCATACTTCCTATTAGCGCAACAGCGATTATGATTGATATGATAGGAAGAAGCGACAATAGGTTTTCAAAAAACATATTAATAACACTGCTCCAAAGACTTGTCCCATCTTCAAAGTTGCCCTTTAGTAAATTTTGAAGTTTTTCGGTAAAACTACTATCACCAAAGATTGCAAGTTGACCATCTTCTAACGCCTTTAAAATCTCTTCTAAAGAGGACAAATCAAGGTCAGCTATCTGGTCCTCTATCTCACCTGTTAGCTCATCTTCAAGTTCCTCTTCAGTGCTTGCAAAAGACATTTGCGCCATAGCTACATTGTCAGCTCTTCCAAACAGGCAGAAAATTAGCATTAAGCCTAATAAAAGCAAAATATATTTTACTATACCTATAAGTTTACTCATACTTTTCATTACGGCAACAACTCCATTATTATTTGAAGTATATTTGTAATAATTGGAAGAGCCATTACAAGTATTATTATCTTTCCTCCTAGTAGCACCTTATCGCCAAGGCTTGAATTGCCGGTATCTGAACATATACCCGCAGTAAATTCAATAAGATAGCCAACACCGATAATCTTTAATAGGAGTGTGTATAGATTTGAATTTAGTCCAGTTATGCCTATAATGCTCCTAAAAGTTTCAAATACGCTCGATAAATAATCAATAACCATAAATAAGATTATCAATCCACCAACTATAGCTATAATTACCGAAAAATCTGAGCGAATAGGCTTTACAATTATTGTCGCTAGACAAGTTATAAGCCCGATTGCTATGATCTTAAATATAATATCCATAAACTCCTAAAGATTAAAGATTAAAGATTGTTCTAAGCGTTGAGAATAAATCTCCTATTAAATTGAGCACCATAATCAGCACTATTATTAATCCCGCTAGAGTGGCAAATGTAGAAATCTCATCTTTGCCCGCCTGCTTTAACACCTGTCCTACGATTGCCGTAAGTAGCCCAATCGCCGCTATTTTGAATATAATTTCAACTTCCATATATCACCTAAATAAAAATCACTACAATGAGTAATCCCGCAATTATGCCTAGTTTAATCGATAATGAACCATACTTTTTGTTCTCTGACTGAGCATTATTTGCAATACTTTCAAATCTACTTTGAAAATTTTTTATCTCTTTTGACTGGCTATCGACGTCACTTCTTCCAAGCGTTTTAAAAAAAGAAAAAATCAATTCCTTCTCACTATCCTTTAAAAAGGTTATATTTTTAAAAAGGCTATCTTTATCAAGTGGAACCTCTTTGTCAATAAAGGCAATGTAGTTGCCATCAATGCCTTTTAAGTCCTTTTTATATTTATCATCAAGGTTTAAAAATATATTCTTAAGCCTCTCACGCGAATAATTTATCTCTATGTCAAACTTTTGACAAAGATACAACAATGCTTGAAAAAAATTAGACCTTGTCTTATATTTTTTAGAAAAGATGTAGCCAATAAATATACAAATAAGAGCAATCAATATCAATATTATAAATTTCAATTCACCCTCCTATAACCTTACCCTTGAAAAATTCTCGTTATATATGCCTTCTAGTGTTCCAGGACCATTACGCTTGGACAATAGCACATATCTTTCAAAAAGTTTGTTGTCTGTAATCTTTTCAAAGTTAGGTTTTTTGATAAAGCTATCGATATTGTCACAATGGACCGAAGCTAAAACTGTAACGCCGCAATTGATTGCATAGTTTACAGCCTCCACATCCTCAAGCTGACCAAGTTCGTCAGTAACTATAATATCTGGACTTAAGGCTCTTATTCCGTTTTCAAAACCTACCGACTTTCTTGCATAGCATATCTTATCAGCAAAGTTACCAAGACAGCCACTGCGCCCTATATCAAGCTCGCCACGCTCATCAAGAACGAGCACGTTATAAGCATAATTTTTCTCTGAAAGTTGCAAGATAAAATCTCTTAAAAATGTAGTTTTTCCAGCTCCTGGTGGCGATAAAACCAAGGTATTATAGACTTTATTTTCTTCAACCAAATAATTAAATGCCGATAAAGAGCAGTTTTTAATTTCGTGTGGCAGACGTATATTTACACTTGAAAAATTTGTCATAGTCTTGATATTTTTATTCTCTTCTATGATATCCCCGCCTATACCTAGCCTTATACCACCTTGAGTTACAATGAAGCCTCTTTTTATTTGCTCATTTACAGAATATATAGAGCATTCGCTAGCCCTGAAAATTATGTCTTCTATCATAACCTTGCTAGCCCTAATTGCCTCTCTTAAATTAGAGGTCGTTCCATCTCGTCCTAAGAAAGTTCTTTGAGAGCCGATTAAAAGAACTATAGGTTTGTCCGCTCTCAGCCTTATCTCGCAGACAAAATTTAAATTTACTTTATTGGCTAAAATGTTATATAAATCATCGGATAAAATCTTTTCTAGCATAATCCTCTCCTTGCATTAATCTATGAAGGAGAAAATTATAAGATACAATAACGACAAATTAAGCCAAAAAAAATAAGCCCGATTTAAATAAACTCCTAAAATATTTTTAGGTTTGTCTCATTTAAACCAGACTTAAGTTTTATACAATTAATTATTTATTTTATTGGATATTAGATTGTTTATTTATTATCTTTTCTGCACCTTCAAATATAAGTACAATGCTACCAACATACCTAGCAGAGATATGATAGTAGTCATTATACTTTGCCACCAAACCAATCTTCTCTAAATGTGAAAGATGATGATAGACTTTACCAGTGGTTGCAAAATTCAATTTTTCCAATAGCTCTTTAGCCGTATAAGATTTTTCCATTAATGCTTTTATAATATCAAGTCTTTCCCTGCTAGCAAATGCTTCGATGATATTTGCAAGTTCACCAGAATCATAACTCATAATATCATCAATTTTAGCAACATTAGAGCCAAATATCGAGCTTACTTGTCCGTCATTTGTTTTAAATCTCCCCGCATAGACAAGTTGACCATCTTTAAGCTCATTTGGATTAGATAAGTCCCTTATCTTAATGTCAGACTTTTGCGTTGTTCCTTTTTCAAGTACATTAAGCCTTTTTTCAATCTCATCAAGCCTTTTAATAATTTCTTTGTTTTCCATTTTTCTACCTCCTACTTTTTTATTTTACGTATTTTTGTTTTACGTAATTACATAATGTAATAATCGAAAGGCTTTGTCAATAGTATTTATCAAAAAAAACACATTGATTAAAAAAATTCAATGTGTTTTAAAATTTGGTTAAATCTATTGATATTATTAAGACTCAAAATGTGCTGCGGCCACCCATCATACAGTGTATATAACCGTTAACTTTACTCAAACAAGTTCGGCTCCAAATAATGTAAATTATTATCAAATCGAATAATATAAGCAAATTTTAATAAAGTGTATAGCATCATATTTTACTTGCATCAACAGAATTTATGTTATATTACAAAGTCTAAACAACTATTTAACACGCTCCATATAGCTACCATCACGGGTGTCTATTCTAATTCTATCACCAACGTTAATAAATAAAGGAACATTTAAAACATAACCTGTTTCAACTTTTGCTGGCTTTGTTGTTGACTTAGATGTGTCACCTTGAATTCCAGGCTCGCAATCAATAACCTCAAGTTCTACAAAGTTTGGTGCATAAACAGCAAATGGATTGCCTTTATAAAAATACATTGTGCAGTTTTCATTTTCCTTTATAAAGTTTAATGCATCTTCTACACTATCTTTATTCAAAGGAATTTGGTCATATGTTTCTGCATCCATAAAATAGTAAATATCACCATCATTATAAAGATAAGTCATCTCTTTTTTCTCGATAACTGCTATTTGAAACTTATCTGATGGATTGAACGTGGTCTCTTTTACCTGACCTGTCATAACATTCTTTAATTTAGCTCTTACAAAAGGCGAACCTTTTCCTGGCTTAACGTGCAAAAATTCAACAACTGAATAAACAGCACCATCCCATTCAAAAGTAGTTCCCTTTCTAAAATCTCCTGCAAATACCATAATATAATCTCCTTAAAGTAAAATTTTCTTATATATTTTAACACACAATCTATTATTTGTCTAGTATTTTTTGATATATTTTTTTCATAATTAAAGCATCGTTAGGCATTTTATCCATTGACTCGCATATGACTCTCGGCGACAACTTGTAGTCTATAAGCACTTCTGCAAGCGGCTCAAAGTTTGGTCCATAAACTTCATCGTCATAATTTAAGTGTCTAATTTCTCCTTTTGCCCCATATTGAATTTTTGAAAAATGGATGTGGGAATTATCAGTTCTATCAAAACCTAAATTTTCTATGCAATAATCAATTATTCTTTTAAAATCATCCTTAGTTTTAAGCCCACCTTGTTCAATAGAATTTATGTGCCCAAAATCAAAGGTAGGAACGAGATGACTATTTGTTTTGCAAAGCTCAATAACCTCTTTATACGTGCCTATTTGCATAGTCTTTCCCATTGTTTCAGGACAAAGATAAAGCCCATCAAGCAACCCCTCTTCTTCCATTTTACCAAAGGTTTCTTTAAATCTTTCTGTAGTTAAAGCTATTGCCGAGGGTCTATCAAGTTTGCCTTGTGAGGCAGGATGAAAAACCATTCTATCCGCCCCAAAGGCCCTCATAAATCTTATGCCGGTATAAATATATCCTTGCGTTTTTTGGTACATCAGCTCATCAGGATTGGCAAAATTGATATAAAAAGGTGCGTGCAAAGATAATTTTATGTCATACTCTTTAAATAACTGCCCGGCTTTTTGAGCAAGCTCAGTAGACATTGTATAACCGTGACCAAAAGAGTACTCATATGCATCAAGCCCATACTCTTTTATCCATTTTGGAACTTCTAAAATTGTTTTATGTCCCTGCTCATAGAACTCGTTGCCACAGCCAGATGGTCCAAATAATACCATAAATTCTCCTTTTTCTTTTTGATTTTTTGCTTTCTTCTTTTGCTTCATTATACTTAAATAGTAAAATTCATTCTTAATATTTTGCTTTTCAACTGTAAACTATTTCTTTTTATATCTTCAAATTATATCCTTAAATTCAAAATCTCAAAAACTTTTAACCGTCATTAGTTTTTAACCTCATTATTTTGCATTCAACCCTTATATCAATCTTAGTTTGAATGACATAAGCCCATCTTTGACTGTAACTAGACCTAAGAATTGTTCGCAATAGGCTCTATAGACTCCATCCTTTGCATATCTTATCTTTACACCATTCAAAAGTTTTGATGCCTGTTGTTCATCTAATGTAAGCTTATCGTAATTGAACAAACTATCAAGTTCTATAATTTTAAATTTGCCGTTTTCTATTTTATTAATCGTATAAGCATCTTTTAAATCAAAATCACCACATCTAGTACGTTGTATGTATTGCATAACACCATATGTAGATAATCTGGAAGCTAAATCTCTACAAATAGAACGAATATATGTGCCACTAGAACAATGAATTTCAAAAAGAAATGTATTTTTCTCTAATTGCTTTATAAGATTAATAGAGTATATTTCTATCTCTTTCGGTTTTAGTGCAACGTCAGTACTTCCCTCTCGCGCGAGTTCATAAGCCTTTTTACCATTTATTTTTTTAGCAGAATATAATGGTGGCATTTGTAATTGTTTTCCAACAAATTTAGGCAATACTTTTAATATATCTTCAGAAGATACAACCCTATTATCCCTGTTAGTAACTTCTCCTTCTAAGTCAATGGTCGCCGTAGTTTCACCAAACTTAAATATAGTTCGGTAAATTTTATCTTTTGTTAGGTAGTAATCAAACAATTTAGTTGCTTTTCCTAATGTTACTGGGAGCAGTCCTTCTCCAAGCACATCCAAAGTGCCTAAATGTCCAGCTTTATCCGCCTGCAAAATATGTTTAACCTTATTGACTACGCTGTTTGAAGATATCCCTCTATCTTTATTGACTAAAACTATTCCATTAATCTTCATTATTTTCAACTCTCTGAGCTTCTATTGTTTTCAATATTTGATTTAATAGTTTATCCACATCATCATATTGCAATTTAGCGCCTGCCGCTCCTATATGACCACCACCGCCAAACTTACTTGCTATATCTCTAACATTGAAGCCATATTTTGACCTAAATGAAAGGTTATAATAATTAGGTTTAGACTCTATAGCGCTGAAAGCAATGTTTATACCTTCCATTGATATCAGCTTACTGCTATAAAAATCGCAATCAGCTTTCCTAGCATCCATTTTTTCTAGCGTCTTTAGGGTTACAATACAGTAAGCAACATCGTCTCTTGTTTGATAATTATTGAGAAGATATTTTTCAAGTTCAGTCTCTTTTGTTGTTTGTGTGCGATACATTATTTCATTAATCGTTACAATATCTCCCCCATATTTATAGCATTCGAAAGCTGTATAATATGAATTTTGATTTGTATTAGTATTGGTAAAGGAGTTTGTATCTCCCGACAAACCGACATAGACAAGCGAAGCTATTTTATCTGTAATTTTAACTTTCATCAATTTTATAAGCAAGAATATAATTTCACTGCAAGAGCTATAAGAAGGCTCTCTGAATGTAAATTTTCCTATAAGTTCATTGCTTGAGTGATGGTCGATAACTATATTTGTTTGAGCGTTTATAAAAACATCTTTATAGTCACCTAAAAGTTCTTTTGATGAAACATCTGTTGAAATAAAAGCATCATATTGTCTATCAGTAAATTCATTCTTTAAAACTGTGCTATCTACTAGCAGTCTCTGTGTTTTTGTTAGCTCATCTTTTATATAAATATCAACTTCTTTATTAAGTGATTGACAAGCATAATAAAGCGCGAGCGACGAGCCTAATGCATCATAATCTGGATTGATATGTGTAAAAATTGCAATTTTACTCGACTTCTTTATTAACTTAGCAATATCTTTCAAACTATTCTTCATCACCTTCTCCATCTTCTTTTGGAATATCTAAAGTACTCAATATCTCGTTTATTCTAATGGTCGCTTCAGTGCCTTTGTCAACTTCAAAATTAATTTTTGGAATTGCTGGCATTTTCAACATCTTAGCAAGTTCGTGTTTAATAAAGCCTTCTGATTTTTGCAATACGCCAATCATCTCATTTACTTTTTCCTTGTTGTCGTTGTCAATCGATATTTTTACCTTGCAATACTTAAAATCAGGCGTTACATTAACCTCACTAACGTATAGCATTGGGTCAATTCTTGGGTCATCTAATTTGTTGTGAATTATAAAAGAAATGTTCTTTTGTATTTGGCTATTAGCTCTTTCAAATCTTATTGACATATAAACTCCTAAATTTAAAAAGGAAGGTCTCTCCCTTCCTTTTATTATACTTTAAAATTTATAATTTTCAAAATGAAAATCTATCTTTTTACAATCTCTTTTGTATAAAATTCTATAGTATCACCCTCTTTAAAGTCAATATTATCCTTGAGTTTGATACCGCATTCAAATCCCTTGTTGACTTCGGCTTTTTCGTCCTTAACAATTCTAAGAGATTCGACAGTTGTCTTTCCGATTTCTTCGCCTTCGCGCTTAACAACAGCTATTGAATTTCTCGTTGCCTTACCATCTTTTATATAACTTCCTGCAACTTTACCTGCTGTAGACAATTTGAATACCATCCTTATCTCAGCACTACCAATATAGACTTCTTCGTACTTAACGCTAAGCATACCATTGATTGCGTTTGTTACATCGTCAACAACTTCATAGATAATCTTGTATTCCTTAATCTGGACCTTAGACGTTTCGGCTAGAGTCTTAGCTTTTGCCACTGGTTTTTGATTAAAGCAAATTATTATTGAGCCTGTTGTTTGCGCGAGAATTACATCACTTTCAGTCACAGCACCAGCGCCACTATGAACAAGGTTGACTTTTGCCTCTTCATTTCTAATTGCAAGCAATGAAGATTTAAGTGCTTCTACCGAGCCCATAGTATCTGCTTTTATTATGATGTTAAGATTTTTAAGATGTCCTTCCTGAACTCTATTCATAAAGTTATCAAGAGTTACGCCTGACGAATGCTCTGCTCTTTCTTTCTTAATCTTGTCAATTCTTTCTTGAATCACCTGTTTTGAAAGAGTTTCTTCAACTGCATAAACCTCATCACCAGACGAAGGTACGTCGTTAAAGCCAAGTATCTCCACTGGAGTAGAAGGTAATGCCTCTTTAACTGATTTGCCCTTATCGTTAAACATTGCCCTGACTTTGCCATATGTCAAGCCCGACATTATAGAGTCGCCAACGTGCAAAGTACCATTTTGTACAATAACCGATGCAACAGGTCCTCTATTTTTATCAAGCTCAGCCTCGATAACAACTGCAGTTGCCATTTTCTTCGGGTTTGCTTTTAATTCTTGCATTTCGCTTACTAAAAGAATAGTCTGTTTTAAGTCATCAAGCCCCATACCAGTTTTTGCAGAAATAGGTACGCAGATTGCATCTCCACCCCATTCTTCAGGCAACACTCCGTTTTCAGCAAGCTGTTGTTTAATCCTGTCAGGGTTAGCCTCAGGTTTATCCATCTTATTGATTGCAACTATTATTGGAACATTTGCGGCTTTAATATGATTGATTGCCTCAACTGTCTGTGGCATAACTCCGTCATCAGCTGCAACGACAAGAATTGCGATGTCGGTCGCTTTGGCACCTCTTGCTCTCATTGCAGTAAACGCTGCGTGACCAGGTGTATCGATAAATGTGATTTTTTCTCCATTGAAAGATATTTGATATGCGCCTATGCTTTGCGTGATACCACCAGCTTCGCCTGCAACAACGTTTGTCTTTCTAAACGCATCAAGAAGTGATGTCTTACCGTGGTCAACGTGTCCCATAACAGCAACTATTGGTGGACGTTTTACAAGGTCTTTCTCATCATCTTTGCTTGTTGCTGATTCTATAAGTTTCTCTTCGTAAGATTTATCCATCTTAAGCTCTAATGTTATACCAAAATCACTTGCCACAAGTTCAGCTGTATCAAAATCTATTGTTGAATTGATAGTTGCCATAACACCAAGTAGCATCAGCTTTTTAACTATTTCAGCGACAGGTTTACCTATCTTTTCACTAAAATCTTTAACTGTTATTTCTTTTGCAGTAAGTACTGCGTGCTTTATCGTGGTAGTAACAACCTGTTTTGGCTGATTGTCTTTCTTCTTCCTTATATTTTTTCTTGAGCCGTATGAAACTTCTTCAATTCCGTTCTCATCCTCAATGAATACATTATTCTTGCGCTGTTCTTCTCTACGTTTTTGTCCTACTTTCTTCTCTTCATTATTAGTATGCTTTTGAGCATATTTTGCTTTATTAGCAAAATTTCTCTCAGGTTTAATTTCTAGTTCGGTTACATCGTTAGCAAAAGACCTAAAATTGTTGCCTTTCGATGAAACAAAGCTGTTATTACCAAACTTTTTGTTTTGTCCAAGAGGTTTATTAAATCTATTATCTTTCTTATCTTTGTTAAAATTATTCCTATTATTAGGCTTTTGTTCATTATTTTTAAATGACTTATTTTGTATGTTTCTTCTTTGATTAAATGAATTATTAGGAGTGTTGGTATTAGAATTATCAAAAACTTTAATATTCGTCTCTGACTTTTCAACAAAAGTAGGCTCAGGCTTTTTAGTCTCAACCTCTTCTTTAGTTTCTTGAATTGTTGGCTCTGGTGCTTTTTGACTGTTTTGTATTTGAATTTCAATTTCCTTTCTTCTGTTGATTAAATCCCTGCCAAAAGCATCAACCACACCTTTAGAGGCCCTAATATCTCTTAAAATTTGAGATATTTCACCCTCTTTTTGTAGCTCGTGTATCCTTTTTAAATTTTGTAATGCCTGATTTGCCAATATTGACTCCTTTTAATTATTTATCGCATCTAAAATAATGTCACTTAAATTTTTATTCTTGATTGCTATTATTTTGCAATTCTTTATATTCATTATATCCTCTAGATTTTCTAAAGCAATAATAGGAACATCTCTTTGTTTCAGTTTCTCTATAACTTTTAATGTATTTTTACTAGCATCGTTGCTATAGATAACAAGGTATAGTTTTTTGTTATAATTATATAACTTATCTCCACCTATTATAACATAACCAGCTTTTTTAGCTATATTGATATAGCCTTGAAGTTTTATTTTATCCAACTATCTCCTCTCTTATCTTTTTATAAACTTCATCGTCCACATTAGTCTTAAAAGTTTTGTTCAAGAGTTTTTGCTTTTCAAGTTTTTTAAGACATTCCTCGTCTTTGCAAATATATGCGCCTCTTCCATTTTTCTTGCCAGAGTTATCTACGCTTATCTCGCCTGTTTTATCTTTTACAATGCGAAGTAAATCTCTCTTATCTTTCATAGCCCGGCAAGCTATGCACATTCTAAGTTTATCCATAGTCCCACCTTATTCTTCGTCATCATTAAGTGGTTTTATTTCTTCAAGTTCCTCGAGATCACTTAAGCCTTGGAAAGCATCTTCGTCATTAAGCTCGGTAAGTTCATATTCAGGTTCTTTTAATTCTTGAATTGATGTTGCACTCTCAGGTTTAACCTCTATCTTCCAGCCAGTCAATCTTGCTGCCAAACGCACATTTTGTCCGTTTTTGCCAATAGCCAAAGACAATTTATCGTCTGGAACAATAACTCTTGAAGAATGGAGACTTTCATTAGTCTCAACACTTATAACCTTTGCAGGACTGAGCGCCTTTGCAATATATTCAAGTGGATCGTCGCTATACTCAATCAAATCAATCTTTTCTCCATTTAACTCAGAAGAGATAGTGTCAATCCTCTGTCCGTGGAATCCTACACAAGTTCCAATAGGGTCAAGATTTGGTTTTGCTGCTTGCAGAGCAACTTTTGTTCTGTTTCCTGGGTCTCTAGCTATATTCTTAATAACTATATCTCCAGATGCTACCTCAGGTATTTCAAGCTCAAAAAGTTTTCTTACAAAGCCAACGTTACTTCTTGTAACTTGTATTTGAGTGCCTTTAAATGAGTCCTTTATCTTTTTAACGTAAACTTTCACCCTATCACCAACATTAAACTTCTCTCCTGGTATTTGATCTGATGGGAGCATAACGCCTTCGGTATGAGTATTTGAAATTTGAACATAAACCGTACCGTTATCTATACGTTTAACAATTGTTGTAAGTAGCTCATCTTCTTTTTCAGACAACTCTGATAATGCCATTTGTCTTTCCATTTCTTTAAGTTTTTGCATTACAACTTGCTTTGCTGTCTGCGCTGCTATCCTTCCAAAATCTTTAGTTGACTCTTCAGTAGTTACAATGTCTCCAACCTTATATGACTTCTTAATTAGCCTTGCCTCTGACAATGAAATTTCTTTGTCAGGGTCTTGAACCTCGTCTACAACAGTTTTATATGAGTAGATCTTGATTGTAGCTTTCTCTGGATTTAGTTTTACCATTGCCGACTTTGCCTGACCATACATTTTTTTGTATGCAGAAGTCAATGCTGTTTCAAGAGTTGTAATAAATGTGTCTTTATCAATCTTTTTCTCTGCTTCTAAGTCTTCTAATGCTTGAAAGAAATCTTTATTAATCATATTTATCTCCTTAAAATTTTATTATAGGCACAATATGTGCTATCTTTTCACGTTCAATAGTCAAGTCTTTGTCTTGCACTCTAATAGTGATTGTCTTTTCGTCAAAACCAATTAGTTTACCATCAAACTTCTTTTGACCATCTAGCTTTGCAAATAGTGTTATGGAAATTTCTTTATCAATATTTCTCTTTAAGTCTCGATCGCTTTTAAGTGGTCTATCAAGCCCTGGTGAGCTTACACTTAAAATATAAGGACTGTCATCAGTTGGATTAAGTTCGTCTAAAAGGCTATCTATTGCCTTAGAAACCTTTTCGCAATCTTCAATTTGAACGCCCTTTTCATTGTCGATATAAAAAGTTAGGTTCATTCCGTCCGACTTTTTTACGTATTCCACTTCAATCACTTCGTATCCCATATTTTCAATTACAGGTACAACTTTTTCTTCACATATTGTTTTTACTTTACTTGCCAATTTTACCTCCACTACGAAGTAGGGAGCGTTGCAAAATTTGCACGCTCCCTACTTTCTAGTCTCTTATATTATATCAAATATATATACAAAAATCAAGTATATTTATAAAAAATTTAAAAAGTTTTTTGATTTTTTAAAAAATTCTTCGATTTTTCTTGACTTTTTAAAAAATATTAGTCATTTGACTCCTTTGGTTTCTTCCTGTTAAGTTCCATAAGCACCTGAGCCGTTGCATAGGCATCGTTAAAAGCCCTGTGAGCACCTTCTAGTTTTAGTCCCAAATACTTTACAACTGAGCCGAGTTTATAATTTGCTGGATGGATGTTTGCCTGCTTTGCCACAATAAAGGTGTCTATAACTGTATTATTAAATGGTAAATTCAATTTATTGGTTATCTTTTTGACAAATTTTAAGTCAAAGCCGACAATGTTGTAACCACTTATAATACAATCCTTTGACCACTCATAAAAGTCTATGATAACATCCTCAATTTTAGGCGCTTTTGCAACCATATCGTTGGTGATATTAGTCAGCTCTTGCACTTCAAGCGGTATAGGAAACTTTGGCTTTGCAAAGCTTGAAAAACGCTCTGTAATCTCGCCGTGTTCTATTTTTACCGCTCCTATCTCAGTAATTTCGCATAGGTCTGGGTCAAGTCCTGTTGTCTCTAGGTCAAAGACAACGATATTATTTTTCAAAATGAAGTCATTATAGCCGGCTTTCTGGTCGAACAAAAATTCTTGAGTACTTCTAGGAAGCATATCAGGAAAAACCACCTGTTTATGACTTTGAAGTATTCTTTCTGCTGTCAAATCCTCTTCCTTTTTTGCCTCTTCAAATAGCGGACTTGCAAGGGTAATTTTTCTAATGTAATATGTAAGTTTACCTGTTATACCAGTCTTTAAATCTCCAACGCATAGGATAAATGTGTTATCTTCTAGCGCGTCAATGTCCTTTTCGTGAGTTTTTGGGCAAAAATAGACACAATCAATAGTTCCGTCAATATCTTTAATGGCAAAATTATATAAGGCTTTTTCTTCTCCTGCCCTCTTTCCTTTTTTAATAACAAACCTTTTTTGACTTATGTTTGACATAAAGCCTGCAAGTATAACCGAAGTTTTTTGCTTATGATTATCCTTTATGTATTCAGGTTTTGGTATAATTTCTGAGCCGATTAGCCTTTTCTCTGGAAGTACATTATACCTTCTTGCCTTCGTAAGTGGCGGCAATACATCGTCACACTCTATTTCTTCTGGCAAGACCTCTTCATTTTCAACAATGTTTATTATAAACTTTGCAACATAAAGTCTATCAAGATATGAGGCAAGTTGAGTTTTTAAATCAAATTCATCTATTAGTGATAGAATATCTTGATTTATGTTAATATCGATAAAGACGTCAAGGTCTTTATGTGAAACTTTAATATTATCAAGCGAAATATATGGAGCCAAGCCTTTCTTTTGCTCTTTAAAAAACTCTACTATATCTTCAGTTATAAGTCTTTCATCAAGGTAACTTTTTTTTAATTTTATTTTTACCTCACCTTCAAGATCCAGCATCCCTTTTACAAAATCTAAGATTTCATTTTTGTTTTCAGCGCTTATTTCATCTATCAAATATGGATATAAAAAAGTAATAGTACATTCCTTTAAGTTTTTATCGTACATAACATTATATAATTTTAGATAATTATATTTATTTTGATACTTTTCGTTAATTTTCTCTATTAAATTTATCATTCTATTATTTTATAACAGAAAATGCAAGATGTCAACTAAAACAACAAAACCAAATAGAATAAACAAGCCAATCATATGAATCATATTTTCAGTTTCGCGTTTTATAGGTTTCTTTCGCACTGCCTCAATTGATGTAAAAAGAATATGAGCGCCATCAAGTGCTGGTATTGGAAGAATATTAAATATCGCAAGGTTAGCTGATATTGCCGGCAACAAAATAAGCATATTTGCTAGATTTGTTTGTGTTGTAACGGCAATGGTCTGAATAGTTGTCAGCGGTCCCCCTATCATTGATAGCGGAAGCTGGAATGTTATTAAAAGCCATAAAGATTTCAGCACAACCCAGGCAAGCCCTATTGCGAATGGCACAGCCCGCTCAAGAGCCTCTCCAAATGTATGAACATACGCCTCTACATTGGAGTCAAAACAAAATCTATTTTCTATTTCGTAGGTTGTTTGACCATTTTCGTCACTGCCAGATGCTACTTGTGTTTGTAATAGATAAAAGCCAAGATATACATTGTCAATGTATTCTCCATTGCGTTTAACTGTAGCAGTTGTCATAGATGAAAAATTGTTTATTGAGTAATTATTAAATGCCGTAACTATATCAAATTCTTCCTCATTAGCTTTAGCTTTTGCCTCTTCTTCCTCTAAGTAATCTTGTATTTTATTAAACTCTGTAGTACGCAAATCGCCATATAAGGAGCCATATGCAAAATCAATCTTTTCGCCGTCTATAGATATAATAATATCACCAGGTTGCAAAACTTCAGTACCCTCTGGAAGATTATCAAGGTAGGAATTGACACTTACAACTTGTCCATTAATTTTTTCGCCATATACATCTGTGTATGACTGAGCGTCTAAGCTGAAATTAGTGGTAACTTGCGGAATGTCATAACCAACTGTGCAAAGAAGTATCAATGAAAAAATAACAGCTGTAGCAAAGTTAAAAGTTACACCTGCCAAAAACACCAAAATTCTCTTCCAAGGAGCTTGATTTGTAAAAGCCTCCTTGTCGTCAGGGTTGGTTTCGTCTTCGCCAGCAAATGCACAATATCCACCTAGCGGAAAAATTCGTAGCGATATCAGCTCTCCCCTTTTGTTTTTACGAGAAAAGATGGCTTTACCAAAGCCAACTGAAAATTCTGTTATTTTAAAATTCAACATTCTGCCTATTACATAATGCCCAAATTCGTGTATCAACACCATTAAGAGCAATACCGCTATAGCCAAAATGATATACAAAAATATCATTTAACCCCTCTTAACTTGTAAATAAATTGTCAAACGCAAATGATATCATTAGAAAGCGCTATATTATTTTACTATAATACAGCAAATAATATACTAAAAGCTATAAAAATAAATGGCGCTACAAATATATAGGAATCAAAGCGGTCAAGCATACCACCGTGCCCCGGCAGGATTTTGCCAGAGTCTTTGACGTTGGCACTTCTTTTTAGATAACTTTCAAACAAATCACCAAGCTGGCTTATGATAGAGCCTAGGAATGAAATTATAATAACCTTCCATACAACTATGCCTGCATCGCTTAAAATAGAAGCTATTGAAGGTATTGATGAAAGCAGATAGAAGATTGTTACGCAAAGCAGTACGCACCATAACAGCCCGCCAACTGCACCTGAAATAGTCTTTTTAGGACTAATCTTTGGAGCGAGCTTTTTGCCTTCAATAAGTCCACCTGTAAGATAGGCAAAAGTATCGGTAAATATAGGAATAAGAAAGGCAAATAACAGCACTATAAACGAAACCCATCCATCAAAGCCTGCAAGTGCTGGGAATGTTGTTGTCATATCTTCAAAATGATTTATGAGCATTAAAAATAACAATAAAAATGCTGGGTACAAAAATACTACTGCAGTGTTGAGCGATTTTATTATTGAGTATTTTGTAACTGTCATAGACTTGTCCATTTGTCTTGTTCTCATTTCATTTCTAGTTGCTCTATATCTAATAAATGGCAAAGCAAATGTGATGCCAAATAAAACAACAATAGTTGCGACGCAAATAACTAAGGTATAAATTAGTCCTAAAGATGAGTCAAAAGCAAGACATATGAGCATAACAAGCATTATCACCGCTGGTGACAACGTTGCCATTATAGTGTCATTAAATTTGCCCATTTTTGTAAATATTTTTGATGCCTCATAGCAAGCGATACAAGCTACTGCCAAAATTAATACATCAAAAAAGTAATTGCTTACAAGCATTTTTAACACAAATGCTAGAGCAAGTATCAGCACGATTATAATTGATGTCAAACTTCTTGTTTTCAAGATAAACCTCCATATCTTCTGTTTCGTTTTTGATAAACTTTTAATGCCTTATAAAGATGTTTTTCATTAAAATCTGGCCATAGCACTTTAGGAAAATAAAGTTCACTATATGCCATTTGATATAACATAAAATTGGATATTCTCATTTCGCCACTTGTTCGTAGTACAAAATCAGGCTCTGGAATATTCTTTGTGTCTAGCTGGTCAAGTAAGTCTTTTTCTGTAATATTATTATTGCCTTGTTTTATGAGGCTATTCACCGCCCTAACAATGTCATCTCTACCACCATAATTTAATGCTAGCGTCACCTGCATTCTATCATAATTTTTGGTCTTTTCCTTCATATCAGCAAGAGCTGATTTTAGGTCGTCAGGAAATGGCTCAAGATAACCAATAGAGCTAAGTTTTATCTGATATTTTTCAAATATATTATCTTCTTTCTTGATATAATCTCTAATCAAATCAAAAATACCATTTATCTCTTCTTTGCTTCGCTTCCAGTTTTCAGTTGAAAAAGCAAAAAATGTACAGTATTTGATACCAAACTTTAAGCAGGCAAGCACCGTCCTTTCTATAGCCTTTACACCCTCTCTATGTCCGACATTCCTAGGTAAACCTCGCCTTGTAGCCCATCTGCCATTGCCGTCCATAATTATTGCTATGTGAGTTGGTATCTTCTTTATTTTTTCTGCCATACAAAATTCCTTTTAATTACATTATACGAAAATAAATGGAATCGATGTTCTTAAAAATTATACCTCCATTATTTCCTTTTCTTTGATTTTGCAATTATCATCTATTTTCTCACAAGCTTTGTCGACCATTTTTTGTATATCGTCTTCATAAAGATTGCGCTCATCTTCTGAAATCTCGCCATTTTTTTCAAGGTCTTTTATCATATCCATTGCATCGCGTCTTGCACTTCTTACTGCGATTTTAGTGTCCTCTGCAATCTTCTTTATGCCCTTTACAAGTTCTTTTCTACGCTCTTCAGTAAGGGCTGGGAATATCAACCTGATAACTTTACCATCTTCATTAGGGTTTACACCAAGGTCAGCGGCAGTTATTGCCTTTACAACGTTTTTAACTTGAGATTGGTCCCAAACTGATATTGCAAGTATTCTAGCCTCTGGAACAGTGATGCTTGCCATATTTTTTATTGGCGTAGGAACGCCGTAATAGTCAATGTAAACTTTATCTAATATATGTGGATTAGCTCTTCCTGCTCTTATAACAAGATATTCATTTTGTTGGTGACTAATCGCTTTATCAATCTCCTCTTCACAAGAGCGTTTGATTTCATCTATCATCTCATTCATAATATACTCCTTGTTTTTTATTTTACTATAAATGAGATTTTTTTGCAAACGATTTGCTAGATATTAAGCGATTAATAGCTATTTTTTTGCCCTAATTTAATGTAAAATCACAAAAACGACAATAATCACAAAAATAATTAGAAAAAATATAATAAATTAAACAAAAAATAAAACTAAAAATTTTTAAAACTTGATTTTAAAAATAAAAGATGTGGATAATGAAGTGAACCCCATTTTTGCTACCGCAAAAAAAAGGACACTTTACTAAAAATTCCTCTTATGGTAAAATTCCATA
>CALVNW010000008.1 GCA_944350015.1 uncultured Clostridia bacterium
TAGCAAAAATTTATTTTTGCTAACCTATTTTACCCCCCCCGCATTTTTTGTCAAGCAAATTGACGTACTTCGCTCGAGATTTTCACCAAAAAATGCTACTTTACTTTATCTCTCCGCAAAAACTGCTAATGAGGATGATTAAAATCGCCGAGCGTAAGGCTCGAAAAAATGTGGGGTCTTTCTAAACTTTAGGGTTTCTAAGGGGTATTTTGGTTGCCTTCGGCAACTAAAATACGCGCCTTTCGGCGATTAAAGGTGTTGTCGGCATCTTTTTTAGGTTATTCCGACAGACCAAAGTGCAGTAAAATTACAGTAAAACTAAACGATACTTCGCCAAGCCCCTGGGCTTGCAAACTAAGTTTGCCGACACTGATCCAAACTAAGGTTACTGGACCAAAACGCAACACAATAAAAGGCACACTCAACGATAGTCGCCCAGCGTACAGGCTTTGATGGACCAAGGTAAAACCAAATAACAGATACACTAAACGACAATGATCCAAACTAAGTTTGGTTAGAAGATTTTTACAACAAGCACGGTCATATCGTCAACCGCATAGCCGTTATTGTTGGCAAGCGCCTTCTTCAAAATCTCGTCAGCAAACTCTTGCGGATTGGCTGTTTTAATGGTCAACAAGAAATCCCTCATCTGACTGTCACTGCCAAATGTGTCATTGACACCATCCGAACATAGCACAATCAAATCCTTTTCGTTAAGCACAACCTTCTTGGTAAACGCCTTGACATCCTGCAAAATTCCAACTGGCAGAGCATTACACTCAATAATCTTGCACGCCTCCTGCCCACGAATGTACGAGGTTGACGCGCCCATCTTAACAAAGTCGGCTATACCATTCTTCAAATCAACGACAGCAATATCAATACTCGAGAATATGTCGTCACGCTCGAGATTTAAAAGCTTGTTTACCGATGAAAGGATGATGTCATTGTCAAAGCCAGCCTTGTAGAAGTTTTCAACAAGCCCGACCGCTGTCTGCGATTTTTCACTGGCACCCTCACCACTTCCCATACCATCACATATGGCAAACAAAAACCTGTCCCCATCAAGCCTCTCGATTGCGTGGCTGTCTCCCGAAATGCCTCCGCCACTCTTAGGCTGACAGGCAAGCCCAAATACGCAGTCGAACATCGGCGCAGTTTTAAGGTTGACATTGATAAGCCCCGCCCGCTCAGTCGGATAGACATCATAGACCGCCATCTTCCCGCCACAAATTTTGGACACTATTTGCGACAATTTGAGTTTATTTTTGTCCTCTTCTCGCACAATCAATGAGGCAAGCGTCGAACGCGCACCCTTTTCATACACCACAGCATCGGTGCAGATTATATTGTTAGAGGCAAGCTCATCAATAATTTTGTTTTCGCGCGAGGAGTCAAAACTCACAAGACTGTCCACCTCGCTTGCCAAATTTTTCATAATTCCAGACATACCACTAAGCTGGTCGGAGATGAGCATCTTGCTCGTGTCAACATTGCCAACAAGCGTGCGATAGGATTTGTATTGACTTGTCAGCGTGTTAATCTCGCCTATCAATTGCCCCGCCTTGCCACACCTCGACGAAAGGTAACTCGGCAGGTCTAAAAGGGTTATCTTTCCACGCTCAAAAGCTATAGAAATCAGCTCTTTAAAAATCTTTTTTGTATCCTCGCCAAAAGTGCGGTGACAATGTTTTTGCTCGCTACAGCCCTTGCAAATACAGTCTTTAAGCTCTTCATAAAGCATATCTTTAACCTCTTCCTCACTCATCTCTTTCTTGATAAGCTTTTTAAAGACCTCATTGATATCACAAAAAACCTCGCCAAGACTCGATAGCCTTCGCCCTAAAAGTTCCCTGTTTCTGTTGACCACACTCTTAACAGCAAGCCTCTCATTGCGCGTAGATAAAAGCACTGAAAGTTGTTTGAAAAAGCCTTTTGGCAAGCACAAAAAGATAAGCGATGCAATTAGAACAGGCAAAATCTCAAGCACAGTAAAACCATAGTAGAGGTTGAAGTAAAAGACATTCAGCGCCTCACTTCCAATGAGGGCTAAGGGCAATAAAAATTTGTTTTGCCCTTTAAATATTATGACTGCAAGCGCCCAAATCATAAAAGGGGCAACATAGACCGGGTTGTTCGATGGCAAAATACTCCCTATACCCATAATGCCTGCAAAAAGTAGGGTTATAGATATGCTTGACGAATGCCCAAGCACAAGTAAGGAAAAGCTCACCAGCAATTTTAATATAGAAAAAGGCAGGTTTATCTCAGTTAGTCCCGCGCCAATTGCTATAAAGATTATTCCACCGCACACCATTTCGCTAACTGTCAACTTGCTTGACAAGCCTCGCATAATAATGGGCTCAAATATGGTAATCGCGCAGTAAAGAAAGGCAAGCCCAAATATGACGCTACCAATGATTGAAACAAGGCTTGCTCCACCAAGCACGCCAAACGCTACAAACGCCGTCTGCGACAAAAAGGCAAACAAGAACAGTTCATACTTTTTCATAGGTTTTGAGATTAAAATATGTATATAGTAAGGCACAACTAGCGTTAGAATGCTAACAAGGGTGATAATTATATCTTGAAAGGTGTGATAAGTTATAATTTGACCGATAAAATATGCCGGTGCCAGCAAATATACCTTTTGGTTCGCCCAAGCAAGCGCAAATAGCATTGCAAAGGCAAACGGAAAGATTTGTCCGTAAATATTTGCAAGCGAAAGCACATAAAACAAAATCACATAACCTAAAAATAAAACAACTTGATTTAATTTACTTTTCATAACGTCTCCAATAAGATTATAATTTTTATTGAAGAAAGTTTGCTAAAAATAACTTGTCTATATATGTCGCATTCAGTCAAACAATGTTGATTTATCTTATTTAACAAATTTTCGATTGCACTAATATATTATTTATGTTGCAAAACATAATGCAGTATTGACAACAGGTCAAGGCTGTGCTAAACTTGAGTTATAAGGAGAAAATATGAGACTACACTATATAAAATTTACGCTTTCTGGCGGTATGCTTGCCGAGCCTACTACGCCAATCCAAATTCCATCAAGAAATATAAATAAAATCAAAATACCGTCAACCGCAATAGGCTATGAGCTATTTGATAGAATAATAGATGAAAAAACTCATCAAATCTCAGAGAAACTTGATATAGAATATTTTTATATAGGCAAATTTGTCCCAATCTCACAATTACAGCACGATGCCCTTTTGTATAGGTATCTGCAAAACAACAATTCTTGCGGTATAATTCAGTGCCAAGGCGGATTTATGGTTGAGGCAAAAGAAGATATGCTTGAGCGCGTTCTGTCTTACGAGCAAGTTGAGGAGCATAACAAGTCGGCATTAAGCGCTCTTGGAAACCACTCTGACAGCTTTTATATCGAAGATGAGCGAGAATAATTTTAATCTATAATTTAACCACAAAAATTAAAAATTATAGTAAAAATCAAAAAATTAACAATAAAAACACAAATTTTAGCTATATTTTCGCAAAATAATACAAAATTAAAAAAATCTATCCTTTTAAATTTGGATAGATTTTTTCAATATTATTTTACTTTTGATAATTTAGCTCACAATTATTCTTAAAAACCTTTTTAAAATCCTTATAATTTTTAACAATATGATATGATAAATTGTTTTCGTCAAGATACTTCAAAACAAAATCGGTGTTGTTTTCAAATCTATTTATGAGTCTAAACATATCCCTCACATCTTTTAAAGACTCCTTTAATCCCTTTTCAAGTCCAATTTTCTTTTTTAGATATCTAATAACAACTTTCAACTTACATCTGGCTTTTGATTTTTGTATTATGATAATATAGTCAGCTTTTGAAAAGGTCTCAACTGCAAAATTTGTATAAGCCCCTTCTATACACCAATCTTTTTGCATAGCAATGTTGCTAAGCATCTTCTCTCTATCAATGTCATTGCGTCTTTGGTAAGGATATGCCTGTGTGTCCCAGTAGATTTCATCTAAATCAAAATGCTTTACTTTGAAGTCCTTTTGTATTCTTTCTGCCAAATAGGATTTCCCCGACCCACTACAACCAAAAATCCTTATTTTCATTTAATTCTCCAGATTTCAAATTTTCAAAAAGCGTTTGTTTGCAACTGCATTTTGTTAAAATATCGTTGATCTCTTGCAATTTTTTATAATCGATTTTGCTGTTATCTTTTTTTACAGCTTTAATTAAAATGTTTTTAGGCGACCCTTAGCGCTTTTAGTCTAATATTTTGAAAACAAGTACAATACAAAGCTTTTAAACACATTTTGCTCTACTAAAGCTCTATAATTTAAAAATTTTAAATATTTTTAATAGCCTTTAATAGCTTTTTATTTGTCTTTTTGTTTTCGGCAAAAAGTTCTTGCTCGCCATTATCGGTAACTTCCAAAAATCTAATTTTGCCCTTGCAATACTTCTCCATATATTCGCTACGCTTTTCGATACACCTGTCAAGCCCGTCAACTTTAACATCATATTTTTTCAAAAAGTAATATAAATCGTGGTCAAACTCTAAGAAAATGTCGTTTGATAGATTTGGTAAACTTTCGCCAAGTCTAGAGCAAATGTAAAGTTTGATTGGCTCGTTTGAGTTTCTAAAAACAGCTCTTGTAACTAAATTAAGACTGGAGTATTCAAGCAAAGCCCCTTCCTCAAGTGGCATCTCCTTAGGATGCTCGTTCATCTCCTTGATTAGGTCAAGTCTAACCTTAGCCAAATCTTCACCACTAAACTCTTCATCTTGTGTCAAGGTATTTATAATAAAATCGGCTTCAAACTCTGACCTAAAAAGCAGACCTTTTTCTTCTAGCTTAAAAGGAAGGTTATTTCCAACATCAAAGACATACTGATTGCGCTTTGACTCCTCTCTATTGTCAAGCGACATATCAAGTCCTCTCGTAAACGCCTCAATCTCTTTTTTCTTGATTATAGGTAAAAGCAAGGCGCAAAGCACCACTCCGCTGACTAGGCACAATAGAAAAATGCCAAAGAATACCCAGAATGCCACACCTATAGGGTCACTAAACATAATCATAGGCACGAGAAAGACAAGCGCCATCAAAAGTAGCGGGATAGGATACTTTAGATACTGCTTTCTTATTATAGACACAGGTATAAATCTGGTGTTTATCAGCTTAAAGGTGTCGGCTCGCACCATCTTTTTTGAGGTCAAGAATTTTGCCAAAGCAAATATATCAAAGGCAAGAAGCACGCCAAACAGCACTCCAATTATTATTGCACTGATTTGGTAGTTGTCCTTTATAAGTTTAAGCCCATCTGCCTCGCTAAAACCATAACTTGCACCCGAAAAACCAATCACTTCATCACTTAAAATATATAAGGTTAGACTCTCGCCCTGCAGTGCCAGCAACTTTTCGCCGTCAAGCTCGCCTGCAACGATTGCATTAACATTATACTCTCGCTCTTGGTCAAGAAGGATGACAAAGCTCTCTTCCCTCTCGGTGACCTCAACCACCTGCCCAGACACCTGCACAACCTTTTCTTGCTTAACTCCAGCCGACAGTACGCATACCAAAATAAGTATTGCAAGAAAGCCGACAACTGCAACCGTAAGCGTAACAAATAATTGCCTATAAAATCTTCTCTTCGAATTTTCAACCGCTTGAATATTTTTCATCTTATCCCCTTGTACCTTGAAATTAAATTTATTATTTGCAACTTTATTTAAATTAATTTAAGTTTTAATTTAAAATATATTTATTTTGAAATTTTTACTTAAAATTTACTTTATTTTTTTATTTTTTGTATATTTTTATTTATTTTTTGATTTTTTCTATTTTTAAACTATTTTTTATAAATAAAAATGTTTTTTATTAAAATGTTTTTTAATATATTTTAAACTCAATTTTTAATATAATTATTTATAAAAATTATTATTTTTTTATATTTTAACCTATTTTTTTGATTTTTGGTTATTTTTTAACAGATTTTCTTTAATTACTATTTTTATCTATAAAATCACAAATTGTTTCTACTGTTTTATCTAAATCAATATTTTCAACAATCAAATCATAGTGATTTTTATAGCTTCGCTCGAGTTCACTTCGCGACAATCTTTTTTCAATCTGTTCTTCGCTTTCACCGCGTTTAGCAAGCCTATCGTGCAAAACCTCATCGGGCGCATCCAAAAATATCGATACAATCTTAAGTCTATCCTTGAAATATTTTTTTAATGACAAAACACCCTTAACATCAATATCGCGGATGTAATGATTATATTTATCAAGTTCTACCTTCTCAAATGCCTCTTTGAGCGTGCCATAGTAGTTGTCGTGCACAAGTTCATACTCGATGAAGATGCCGTCCTTTATACCCTGCTCAAACTGCTGTTTGGAGATATGGATATAGGTTTGATTGTTGTCGCCTCTTGGCGCCCTTGTCGTTGCCGTCGAATATTTTAGAACCTTGATATTGTCCGCTTTGCTAGTAAGCGCGTTCATAACCGTGTTTTTACCACTGCCAGAAATGCCAGAAATTGCAATTAACATATTTGCTCCTTTATTTAAGGATAGCAAAATTTTGCAAATTTGTAAAATGTATTAAAAAAAATATCTACTTTTTATGTAGATACTTTGGTTTTTATGTGAAGTTTAATAGCTATCCTTGTCGGCGCGATGAGCAATCTCTCACAAAAACAGAAAACTTCGACTATAAATGTCTAGTAAATTAAAGGCAGTCAAATATTAATTTCACCTCTCCGCGCCTGCCTTCTCATTCCCTGCTTTGACTGGCTTTTGCTCTTTCTTTGAAAATAGCACGTACACTAGAATTGAAAAGGCAAGCAAAAATTCTGCCGGATAGTAGAGCGCAAGGCAGATTATCCCAACTACTGGAAGTGAAGCAAAGGTTCCAAGCAAGAGCATAAGGTCAGACAAGAAAAACATAACACTGCCGATGGTGATGATGATGTTTAAAATACTTCTTTCCTTGACGAGATTTGCAACTGCCTTGCCCACCATAAAGGAGATAATCAGCGCGTATATAACGCAGACAAGCTCCATAAGTATGCCGTCAAACTCAAAGATTGGCGCAAGCACTATAAAGAGCATTGAAGGCAAGAATATGACGGCGCCATAAATCAAATCTTTCCAAGAAAACGAGTTTAAAAAGATGTATGACACAAAGAAGAAAATATGACCAATCGCGAAAAACAGTGCCCCCACTATAAACTCAACTTCAAGAAGGACATCGCCAAGCATTGCAAAAACAAGTCCTATCATCATAATAATGGGAAACTTTAGCTCTACTTTTTCATTAATAGCAAGCCCAAGATTGACAAGCCCAATCACCACAAAGATGGCGCTTGTCACCCCTTTTATTGTAAGCGTGCCTTTAATAATGTAAACAACATCCATCGCAATCAGTGCAAGTAAAAGCACGATGTTGACTATAAACACAATAAATTTTGTTCTATCAAAAATTTTCATTTTATCCTCTTTTTGTAACATAATTTTATCATAAATTATAAAATTTGTCGAATTTTTACAATAATTTCACTGTTTTTGCGTTAAAATTGCATAAAATTCTTAAAAATTGCTTAAAAATTTTATTTTTCTCACTTTAAAAACATCTTTATAATCTTATACTTTGATTTAGTAATTGGCTGATAGCGCATAGGAAGGTCAAGTTTTCCTTTTTTGACTATGCTCTTGTAGTGCGTAAAGGTGTCAAAGCCAGCCTTTCCGTGATATGCGCCCATTCCGCTTTGCTTTATACCGCCAAAGCCAAGTCTCGAGTCAGTTATATGCATAATGGTATCATTGATACAGCCACCACCAAAGTCGCAGTTTATAGCAAAACGCCTTTGCACCTTTTTATCCTTTGAAAAGATATAGAGGGCAAGCGGTTTTGGATATCTTCTTATATTCTCTTCGCACTCGTCAAGACTGTCAAAGGTGACAATTGGAAGAATTGGTCCAAATATCTCATCTTGCATCGCCTCGCTTTCAAAAGTCGAAGATATAAGTGTTGGCTGTATTTTTAGCGTTTTTTCATCACTTTTACCGCCAAAAATCAAGTTTTCATCATTAATAAAGCCCTTCATCACATTAAATTGCTTTAAATTAATCATACGCGGATACTTTTCATTATTGAGCGCATCGCCATACTGCCTATTAATCTCGCGCTTCAATTCTTCCACAAGCCTATCTTTTATTGAACTGGCGCAATAGACATAGTCGGGCGCCACACAGGTCTGACCGCTATTTAAAAACTTACCAAATACGATACGTCTTGCAGACATTCTCAAGTCCGCACTTTCATCGACAATGCAAGGGCACTTGCCACCAAGTTCAAGAGTAAGAGGAGTGAAATGCTCCGACGCTTTCTGCATCACAATCTTGCCAACGCGCGTGCTCCCCGTATAAAAGATATAGTCAAAGTCTTGGTCTAAAAGATAGGTGCACTCCTCTTTTCCACCAAGCACAACATCAACGTGTCCACGCTCAAAAGTTTTTTCTATCAGTTTCTTAACAACCTCGCTGACATTCGGCGAAATCTCGCTAGGTTTCAATATCACACAGTTGCCAGCGGTGATAGCGTCAACTATAGGCTCTATCGCCAGCATAAAAGGATAGTTCCAAGGGCTTATGACAAGCACGCATCCATATGGCACCGGCACTTTGTAGCCTTTGGCTGGAAACTGCGAAAATGACAGGTGGACCTTCTTACGCCTGCTAAACTTTCGCCCCTTTTTAAGCATATATGAGATTTCACTCAGCGTCAAGCCAACCTCTGTCATATAGCTCTCTTCTTCTGACTTGTTTAGGTCTTTTTTTAGCGCCTCAAAAATCTCGCCTTTCATATCAATAATATTTTGTCGCAATTTCTCAAGCGCCTTCTTTCTAAAAGAAAAGTCGCGCGTCTTGCCTGTCAAAAAATATTCGCGTTGCCCCTCTACCACCTTTAAAATCTCTTCCATTTTCCCTCCTTTTATTGTTGTTATATTAATATGTTGTTTTTAATTGTCTGCTATTGCATCTAACTTTAACTTAGGTCCTATATAATGCTAAAATACAAATATTATAGACTATGTGATGTTAAAACTTAAACAAGTTAAGTTTTAATTTTGCTAAACGCAAAAACACAATAAATTGTGTTCATCACATAGTATGTATAACCCTCAGCCTCACCCTTGCAAGCAAGTTCGGCTTCCGGTAATATCACAATAGCGACCTAATCCCACAAAGCGCAAGCAATGCCTAAAATTTTTCTTTACAAATTTTCTTTTATATGATACACTTGTATCACCTTATTTTATCAAATATATTGATTTTTTAAAACAATATAACAGCAAAATTTGCGATTGTTATAAAAGGAGTTAAAATGTATCAAATTAACGTGCCTCAAAAACGTATGTTTGTTAAAGATTATATCACCACCGCCTTTTTCCAACTGCTTGAGAAAAAGGACTTTGACAAAATCACAATATCCAAGATTATAGAGCGTGCGGGCGTCAGCCGTATGGGCTTTTATCGCAATTTTTCAAGCAAAGAGAGCATCGTTGAAAACTTTGTTTTAGAAAAATTCAAGGAAACGGTCGACGAGATTACAGCCTCACGCAAACTTGATTTTCAAATTGATAAAATTATGATAACAACGCTTGTTAATTTCAAGAAGTTTGCCTGCTATATAAAGCTTTTCTTAGACAAAAACCTTGACGCTCTTCTTTATAATTGTTACCATAAAGCCTATTACAGCCTATACAATGGCTCAAATAATGCAAAAAACAGCACAATTCGCGATTACTCCAACGAGATGTTCATTGCAGAACTATTCAATCTTGAAATGTGCTGGGTACGAAAAGGAATGAAGGAGTCGCCTGAGGAGCTTGCCCGCATCTATTCACTCATTCTCAAACTCCGTTGTAACGCCATTTAAACTGCTGGATACATAATTAACAAATTTTTATTGCAACCAATCTCTATCAGTTGTATCGTTCCATATATCTTTTAAGAGTTTATCTTCAACTTGGGCATTATTTTTAAAATCTTCATCATTGCTAAAGATAATCCTTTCTTTTGTTTGTGAATTATAAAGACTAATTACAAGTTTCTTGTTTTTATCATACACAAGCTCTACAGCATAATAAGTGCCGTTATATTTAAATTGCATTTCGCCGTAATTATGTAGTGCTTCAATATATTCATTAAAGTCAGGCTCAAAAGGCTTGCCTTCGCTATAAAGTTTTTTCGCTTTGTTTAATGAAATTAAGTTAGGATATAACACAGCCTTTGGATTTATATCTGCAAAATGATTATTTTTCCATTTGCAATATGGACAATCACCTTGCTCGTAAATATCTTTTTTTATTATTTCCCCACAAACCGAACAAGGTTTGTCAAAAATTTCATCGTAAATACTTTTGCTATCCATAATATTCCCTTTTAATGCCCTTCTATTAACTAAATTGTTAAATTTACTAGGTAAAAATACGAAAACATTGCATATTGGATTATGGTACAGTTTAAATTGATATGTTTAAAAGTTTTTTATATATAACTCGGGTCTTCTACCTTGTCCCAAATATTTCTTACATACTCATTTCCAATTTTAGCATTTTTAATAAAATCTTCTTTATCTTTAAAATATTGAATATTATTAGGGCTCCATCCAAATTCAATTAATGTTTGTTTTTCGCCTTTTAAAAACACGCAACAATTTAAATTGTTGTAAGAAAACTTCATCTCACGATAATTGTACAATCCGTCAAGAAAATCGTTTAAGTCTGGTTTTAAAGGTTTACCTTCTTGAAACAACTTTATGGCTTTATTTAAAGAAATTAGATTGGGGAATATGACTGTATTTTCGTTTTCTTCCCCTAAACTATTATTGTACCATCCGCAATGAAAGCATTCTCCGTTTCCACCTTGGTTTACAATAATCTTGTGTTTACATACTATACACTGTTTTTCTATTTTTTTATTCATATGTTATCTCCTTTAACAATAGCTTGAATTTATATTTTCTCCATTTGGCCCTTTATATTCAGGTCTATCTGGATGCTGAGGATTATCCCAAACCCAATAATGGTCGTGAGGAAATTCGTGAGTATTATTTGAATCATTATGATCCCAATCTCTATCCCATACAGCCTTTCCGTCGGCATCAAACCAACGTTGCTGTAATAACTTACCAGTTTTTTCATCATAATAGTCTATTCTTGAATTTGGAGTTTGATTGATAATCTCTTTGATGTTTCGTCCATAAGGCCCATAAACCTTTTCTATTCCACCACTAGGTTTACACATTCCCATTATAGCACCTCCAGTGGCAAAAGTTCAAAGTTTTTTGAAATTGTTTCTCCGCCTATGCCAATAAGTTTGAATTTTAGATTTTTACCAATTAGGTTTTTTACTTTTAGTTCGGTTGTAAATAGTCCGGCTGTGTTATACCTTGTTTTAATTTTCTTATCGTCTAAATACCATTCAATTCTGTCTACAAACAGTGATTTTATTTGAATAGTTCCCTGAAAATTATCCACTTCAATGGAAACAATTTTAGGAGAGCCTATTAAGTTTTCATTTCTTTTTATTTCAAACAAACTTTTCGCATCCTTAAAAGAAAGCTTATCCCATTCCACATTTTCATATTGATTTTTTATTAAGGGAATGTTGTTTTGCTTAATTTCAATATCACTTCCACCAAATTTTTCTAAATCTGCGACTATCTTCCAACGATAAACAGAATTCCTTTCATTATATTCAAGTAAAGACTTGTTGAGATGGTTTGCAAATTCCATTTCCGAAGCATTATTAACTTTCATAAAATGCTCTTGTGCTTCTTCACCATATCCAAGTCTAACTGAATTTTTAAAATGTTTAACTCCGTGGCACTTTGAACAAATTGCAATTATCTGTTTCAAAGCTTGTGTTTTCTTTGCTATATCAAATTCCCATTCCTCGTGAACATCAAGGTCTGCGGTTACATAACCACATATTTCACATTTTCCATTTGCTCTTTCAAGTGCAAATTCGCGTAGTTTGCCCCAATCTTTTTTAGATATTGTTTTGCTAAAATCGTTGTTCCAGGCACCCTTTGGGAGCATATTGATAGTTAGTTTAAAATCTTCCATAATTTGCTCCTTATATTTCGGGATAAAGCTGTCCAGCTAAATATTTCCTAGTGAACTCACTTAGTCCAATCTTTTTTATAAGTTCTTCGCGGTTAAACGGGTCGATTGCTTTAATATTACCTGTCATTTCTTCAAAAAGTGTTCCGTAGCAAATAATTGCGCTTGGCTTAATCTTTTTCATCATAATTTCGTAGCCTTCCATAAAACCTTTTTTATTATCTTCTCTTGTATACGTTGACACTGCCACAACACAGCCCTCTTCAACGCCGTCACAGAAGAAGTCAAAGCAATCATACGATCCCCACGATATTGTTGGTATTACAAGCATCCCTTGTTTTTGCCAAAAAGCGCCACACCAACGATTTTTAAAAACACTATCAATCTGTCTGGCAAGTGGCATATCTTTATATGTGCTAAATTCAGGGGTAAGCAAAGCATAGTATTTATCTAGTTTTTCTAGAGCTTGCTCGGGTTTTTCATATACAGTATCAAAATTCCAGTCGTATGTAAAAAAGTGTATGGTTTTATTTTTATTTTCGTCATTATTGTCTCTTATTTTTAGGTAACTTAGTAATTCTATTTTATCTAATTCAATATTTTGTTTTTTAATTAGTGGCATACCATACCTACCACTTCTTTCAAACTCATTCCTAACGAGTTTTTGTTTCTTTTTTCGCTTTTCTTCTTCATAGTCACTTTCATTTCCTGAATTGGAGAAGAAAACACTAAGTTGTTCGTTTGTTATCATAAAAGCCTCCTTTGATATTTGAAACAAAAGGAGCCAGAATACTTAAGGTTCTTCCTTTTATTAACTTAATTGCAGGTTATCCTAACAATAGGGCAAGCAAATTTATCTTTATATTAAACTAACGATAAAATGAATTTCAATACTTTGTGCCAAAAAGTTATAAATTTTTTCGATTTATAATAATATATCTTGATGAAAATTAAATTTATTACAATAAAAAAACGCACATTGTGCGCTATATTGATGGCTTTTATTTTGATTTGCTTATGTTTAGGCATCTGCATTACGGTTAATGCGACGGCGTCACCAAAGCTAGAGTACACCATAGTCATTGACGCGGGGCACGGCGGACGTGATGGTGGTGCAATTGGCAGTAGTGGAGTCACCGAAAGCGAGCTAAATCTTAAGTACGCAAAGGAGCTAAAGTCACTTTGCGAAGATTTTGGTATAGGCGTAGTTATGACGCGCAGTGATATGAATGGGCTATATGATGAAAGCGCGCCAAACAAGAAAAAGAGCGAGATGGAAAGAAGAAAAAATATCATCAATACCAGCAATGCCGACCTTATGATAAGCATTCATATGAATAGTTTTCCTCTTCCATCTAGTAGTGGCGCCTATGTGTTCTACGCAAACGGCAGTGACGAAGGGTATAGCTTGGCAAAATCAGTGCAAACCTCACTTTGCCAAAGCTTTGATAATGCGAGAGAGTATGTGTCAGTTGGCGACTACTTCGTTTTGAATTATTCCTCAATCCCTTCGGTACTGGTCGAATGCGGATTTTTATCTAACCCGCAAGAAGAGGCAAACTTAAAGTCAGACGAGTATTGTCAAAAGTTTTGCTACAGCCTCCTTGTCGGCATCCTCTCCTATTTCGAGATGAAGTAAAAAGCATTTTTAATTGTTACAACATCCTTTAAAATTTAGTTGTGTTTAGTAAAGAACTAGTTTCTGCAAAAATATGGGCAAGAATTTAAACTCCATATTTCTTTGTCAAATTTTCAAAAAATCGATATCCCACTTTGTTTACTTTATATCGAAAATTTGAAAGCAGCACGGGCGGTGATATTGTTGACGTGGACACTGTTAACTTCGTAGAGATTGCCGTCACGCTTAGCATCCCACGCACCATTAGCACGAGACGAGGACGGAAAACGGAGCCAATAGTAGTTTCCCCATGACCTATCCGTTATGGTACTACTTTCTACTCGCCCGTTCGAAGAGATAGCGGAGCGACGTGCCTCGCGGGGTCTATGGTCCCGCGGGCGCGAGCGGAGCGAAAAGAGCGAGTGCGTCAGCGCGAGCGTATGTGCGAGTGCGTCAGCGCGAGCGTATGTGCGAGTGCGTTAGCACGAGCGGTATCTAAAGTGAGTGTCAATGACACATTTTCTCTTTTAAACATACTCCGACGGACCAAGGCAAAGTCAATTAACAGATACTACAAACGATAATGGTCCAACCTAAGGTTGGTGCAAACTAAGTTTGCTGGACCAAAATACAATAAAATAACAGTTGCACTCAACGATAATCGCCAAGCGTAAGGCTTGCTGGACCAAGGCACAACACAATAACAGACAAATTCTACGATAAATGTCCAGCATAATGCTGGCGCCGAGCGTGAGGCTCGCAACCTAAGGTTGGCGCCCAGCGTAAGGCTGGTGCAAGCTAAATTTGGAAAAATCAACTAAAAAACACCTTAAATTGCGGCAATTTTCACTTTTAAGGTGTTTTTGCTTAAAATAAATATTATTTTTTATGTTTTTTGCAATTTATCCCCGCCTTAACTGTTCGATTGCCTCTAGTTTGTCGTGAGATTTATATACAAAGCTTCCGCTAACTATCATATCTGCGCCAGCCTCAAAAAGCTTTTGTGCAATTTCTGGATTTATTCCACCATCAACTTCAATCTTGTATTTGTAGTCGTTCTCTTCTCTTAATTGAGAAAGCGCCTTAACTCTGTCAATGGCACTTGGCATAAACTTCTGCCCGCTTGCCCCAGGTTCAACGGACATTACAAGGATAACATCAAAATCGTGCACGTAAATTTTGACATCTTGCAAATTCGTGCTTGGTTTTATGGCAAGTCCAGCAAGAGCCTTACCTTTTTTTATCTTTGTAATTGCCTCAATAATGTCATTTTTATCTTTAAATGCCTCATAATGAATGGTAATAATATTTGCGCCAGCTTTTAGATAGTCATCTATGCTCTTGAGCGGTTCATCACACATAAGATGAACGTCAAGCATAATCAAACTATGGTCATTGATGTTCTTTAAAAGTTGATAGTCGTATGTTTTATTCTCAACAAAAACGCCATCCATAATATCGCAATGCAAAAAGTCGGCATTGCCTTGCATCTCCTTTGCATACTCTGTTATTCTTTGATACTCTTTAATAGGGTCTGTAGAAACAGAAATATAACGATTTTTCATAACATCTCCTTTAGATAATTAATTATTACTAAATTTACAAACTAGTAGGTTCTCTTAACCAAAATAAGATATATTTTATCAATTTTTAATATTTTTTTGCATTTTTAAGCTCTTCTAATATCTTTAAGTAGTTTTCATAGCGTAAGAGCGAAATTTTACCCTTTCTAGCCGCCTCAATCACGCCACACTCTCCGCCTTCGTGCAAGCAGGACCTAAACTTGCATTTTGCCCTTGCCTCTAAAAAATCAGGATAGTAGGAAGAAAGCTCTCTTGGCTCAAGGTCGCTTATATAAGACAAATCAAGCATAGAAAAACCAGCCGTATCGGCAAGATATCCGCCTTTTAGCTTATAGAGCGACACAAGTCGTGTTGTCTGCTTGCCTCTTTCAATCTTTTTAGACAGTCCGTTTGTCTTGGCAAGTTCATCTTGAAAAATTGCATTTATTATAGAAGATTTGCCGACAGCACTTTGCCCTGCCATTGCGCAAATGCCATCTATCTCGTCTTCAACCCCCCTTACATCGCCATTTTTAGCTGAAACTTTGATGGTTTTAACAAATTTACCATAAACACCAGTCACTCTTTCTAAAAATTCGCTATTTGCTATATCATATTTATTTATTATCAGCACCGGCGAAATTGCTTTTAGTGTGCAGTAAATCAAGAGTTTGTCAACAAGCACAAAGTCTGGCTTAGGGCTTGGACTAATCACAACAAAAAGCTTGTCTAGATTTGCAAGTGGTGGACGAATGAGTAAGTTTTTCCTCGGAAACACCTTTGTAATAGCCTCATCAAATTCTACATAGTCGCCAACAAAAACGCCAGAGGTCTTTGTCTTACCGCTAGGTCTTATTTGATACTCTTTTTCGCCACTTTCTATTGTAAAAAGATTGGCATTTTTCTTTAATACAATTCCTTTCATCTCTCTCCAAAAATAAATTTATGATTTGATTTTTTATTAATTAATTATAATTTTCTATAAAATCACTCAAAAAATCAATTAAAACGGTAAATTTTATTTAATTTTCTGATTTTAGCAACTTATTTCGCAGTTGTCCGCACGCGCCTGCTATGTCTTCGCCCATCGTTCGTCTAACTGTTGCAGAGAGCCCAAGCGCCTTTAGCCTATCCGCAAATTTATAAGCTTCAAGCCTTGAAGTTGCTTTGAGAGTGCGCTCTTTAACCTCGTTAAGCGGTATGACATTGACGTGGCAATTAAAACCTTTTAGCATCTTTGCAAGTCGCAGGCAATCCTCTTCACTATCATTGACGCCTTTGATAAGAGTATACTCAAAATAGATGCGTCTGCCCGTCTTTTCATAGTAATCTTTACAAGCTTTAATAATCTCGGCAATCTTATATCTATTTGCTATCGGCATAACCTCGGCGCGTTTTTCATCTTCGCTTGCGTGCAGAGATATGGTAAGGGTGATATTATAATCCTTCTCCATAAGTTTATATATTTGTGGGACAAGTCCACAAGTTGAAAGCGATATATTTCTTTGACTGATATTTAGTCCTTTGCCAGCGCTGACAAGATCAATAAATTTGGTTACGCTGTCAAAGTTATCAAGCGGTTCGCCAGAGCCCATCATTACAATATTGGTAATCATTCGTTTCTTTAAACTGCCACCCAAATCTCGGTTTACTAGCAGTACCTGTCCTAAAATTTCGCCGGCAGATAGATTTCTTGCAAGCCCATAAAGGGTTGACGCACAAAACTTGCACCCCATCCGACACCCTACTTGCGTCGAAACGCAAAGGGTATAACCATACTTATACTTCATAAGCACGCATTCAACAATATTATCATCGGCAAACCTTATTATATACTTTTTGGTGCCATCCTTGCTTGTAAAGCACTTTTCTATCTTGTACTTTGGGTAATCTTCGGCAATGATATCCTTTAGCGCATTTGACAAATTTGAGATTTCTTGTAGTGTCTTTCCGCTATAGATTGCATCAAAAATTTGCTCGCCACGAAATTCTGGCAAGCCAATTTTCTTTACATAACTTTTAATTTCTTCAAAACTCAAATCTGTTAACATACAACCTACTTTGCAAATTTTCCTAAAATATCATTGTGACCATTCAAATAGTCTCTTCCAGCTATCATCTTCCCAGAAGGTGCCTGACAAGTCAAAATTTCAATAGCGCCATCCTTAGCACCAATGATGAAAGCCTTTTTATAGTTTAAAATTTGGCAAGGCTCTACATCAAAACCTTCGTTCTTTCTTGCCCTTCCTATTTTAAGAAAGCCACCTTCAAGCTCTACATAGCAGCCAACTTCCTCTGACAAGGCGCGAATTTTATTTATAATCTGCTCGCAAGGGTTGTTAAAATCAAGCTTGCCATCCTCTTTGCTTATTTTTTTGACAAAGGTTGCCTTGCTGTTATCTTGCGGTGTAAATATTGCCTTTCCGCTTTCTACCAATATAAGCGCCTCTGACGCCATCTCACCGCCAAGCAGAGCGAGTTTTTCTTCAAGCTCCAAGTAGTACTCGTCCTTTATTTCAAATTCTCTTTGAAGTAAAATATCTCCGCTGTCAACCTCTTTTGCCACTTTCATAATTGTAACGCCTGTGACTTTATCGCCATTCAAAATAGCTGTCTGCAATGGAGTTGCCCCTCTATATTTAGGAAGAAGTGAAGGATGCACATTTAGTGTTAGTTTATGATTTAAAAACTCTTCTGGCAAAATCTGTCCAAATGAGGCAACTAAAGCGACATCATAGTCTATAGCTTTAATCTCTTCTATGTGATTTCTCACTTTGTCAAAGGTGTAAACATTGATGCCGATTGTCTTGGCATATTTTTTCACTTCGGTTTCACTCATCTTATAGCCACGCCCGCTTGGCTTATCCGGTTGTGTGATTACGCCCACAACATTGACGCCTTTTTCAAGCATCTTCTCAAGCACTACTTTTGAAAAATGTGAACTTCCAAGAAATAATACCTTCATTTATCCTCCAAACTACTATTTTAAATATTAAATTAATTACAATAATTTAATGAAAATCACAAAAATTTTCTAAAAAAATTAATAATTAATGCATTTTTTTATTAATTTTGACTAATTTCTATAACTTTCCGCCCTGTTTGATGTACTTGTCTTTATCAAGAGTTTTATCAACAAAAAGTATACCGTCAAGATGGTCAACTTCGTGACAAATACATCTCGCAAGCCATTTTTCACATTTGATTGTAAAAGGATAGCCATACCTATCAACTGCCTTAACTGTTATCTCATAAGGTCTTTTAACTCTTCCTCTAAAAGTGCTAATTGATAGGCAACCCTCTTCCTCAATGTCCTCGCCTTTCTTTGATATAATCTCTGGATTAATAAGCTCAATAAAAGTATTGTTGACATCAACAATTATAGCCCTTCGCAAAACTCCAACCTGTGGAGCTGCAAAGCCCATACCATCATTTGCATACATCGTTTCTTTCATATCGTCAAGAAGTTCCCAAAGGCTTTCATCAAAATCTTTGACAGGTTTTGATTTCTTTCTAAGTGAACTCTCTCCAATAAAAACAACCTTTCTTATTGCCATTTCTTTCTCCTTTTAAGCTTAAAGTTGTCACTATGATAAATTTTGCGGATTAATTTCAAAGAATACAGAGGTTTTGCTTGCATTATCAACAATTTCAAAGACCTTTTCTTCTATCTCGTCTGCCTTGTCAAGTTTAAGACGCATCATAATTTGGTATCTATATTTGTTTTGTATGCGTTTGATTGGCGATTTCATTGCGTCGAGATAGATTATCTCATCGCCATATTGTTCTTTTAGTTTTTCAATCTCAGTATAGCACACTTTTAAAAGTTCGCGAACATAATTTTCATCGTGGTCAGAAAAAAGTATCCTCAAAATGCGCGTAAAAGGCGGAAATTGTGAGGTTTGTCTAATATTTTCCTCTTTTCTAAAAAAACCTTTATAGTCGTAGTTTGAAGCGAACTTGTAGACATAGTGCCTTGGCGAATATGTTTGAAGTACTACCTTGCCTTCATCTTCACTTCGGCCTGCACGTCCTGAAACTTGAGTAATAAGTTGAAAAGTACGCTCAGTACTTCGATAATCTGCTTGATAGAGGCTTTGGTCAGCATCAATTATGCCAACAAGCACCACATTTTCAAAGTCGTGTCCTTTAGCTATCATTTGCGTGCCAACAAGTATCCCTGGCAAAGAATTTCTAAACTCAGACAATATCTTTTGATGTGCATTTTTGGTAGATGTCGTATCGTTGTCCATTCTTAGTACTTTGACATCTGGGAAATATTCTTTTAGTTTGCTTACAACCTGCTCGGTACCCACAGCGCCTTGTTTGATATTCTCGCTTCCACATTTAGGACAGCGGTCAAGCACCTTGTATTGTTTCCCGCAATAGTGACATTTAAGACGATTATCCTCTCTATGATACACCAAACTTACGTCACAGTCAAGACACTTTGCAATATATCCGCAATCTCGACAGCGTTGAAATGAAGAATATCCTCTTCTATTGATAAAGAGCATTGCTTGCTTTTTGTGGTTGATTACATTTGCAAGGTCGGCAAGAAGTTGATTCGAAAATATACCACTATTGCCCGTTCTAATCTCACTCATCATATCAATAATTTGAATTTTAGGCAGTTCCCTGCCGTTCGCTCTGACAGGAAGCTCGACAAGTTGATACTGGCCTTGTTTTGCCTTCTCATAACTTTCTATTGAAGGCGTTGCACTGCCGAGCACAAGAGGACAGCCATTGTATCTTGCTCTAAACTGGGCAACATCGTGCGTATCAAAACGCGGATTTGATTCGGATATATAGCTCTGCTCGTGCTCCTCGTCAATGATTATCATACCAAGGTTTTCAATTGGTGCGAAGATTGCCGACCTTGCCCCTATCGCAATCCTTGCCTCACCCGAAAATAGCCTCTTCCATTCATCAAAACGCTCCCCTGCCGAAAGTCCGCTATGAAGAAGGGCAACGGCATCACCAAATCTTGCTTTAAAGTTGGACATAATTTGCGGTGTCAGTGATATTTCAGGCACAAGCATTATAGCATTTTTCCCTTGCGATAGCGCCCTTTCGATAAGGTGCATATACACTTCGGTTTTACCACTGCCTGTAACGCCATTTAATAGATATGTTTTATTTTCGGTTATGGTATTTACCGCATTTTTTTGACTAGAATTTAAAACAACTCGTTTGCTTTGAGTGGATAATACAAAAGGTTTGCGCTTAACCTCAATTTTTTCTTTAATTAAAATACCTTTTTCGGTCAATGCTTTAATTGCACCATAGCCATACTGTGAAAGCTGGCTGGACGATGCCCTTCCACCATTATTTGTTAAAAAATCCACAATTTCAAGTTGTTTTTTTGCATTTTTTTGTATTTTGCTTTCATTTTTGTCGTTAAGAGTATAATAAGTTTCAAAAAGTTCTTTTACCTTACCCTCTCGCATCTCGCTAGGTAAGAAAAGGCGAAGGATTGACGCTAATTTTAAGTGGTTTTTCTTCGCCATAAATTGCATCAGCGCTAGCATCTCTTCTTTTATCGCAGGAAAGTCATCAATTTTTGATATTATCTTTTTTAATTTGCTTTCATCGTACTCGCAATGTTCGTCAAGACCAATCACAAAGCCCTGCAGAACTCGACTGCCAAATGGCACATAGACACGCATCCCGACAACAATATCAAGATTGTCGGGAACAATATATTCAAATACCTTATCAAGTGCCTTTGCATCTTGGTCAATTATTATTTTTGCGAACATCAATGATCCTTTTGCATATTATAACACAATTTAAAAATATTCTCAAATTTATTGATAGATGAAAAGGACAAAAAATTTAATTAACAAAAAATTCTATACTTTTATTTATATTACAATGAATTTCCAAAAATTTAAGTTGATAATACTATTTAAAATAGATACCTAAAACTTCAAATATTTTTCATTTTAATCTAAAAAAGCAAGACAGAATTTTGTCTTGCCCTTAAATTATTTCGCTTGGAACAACCTTTCCGCTTGCAATCTCTTCACAAGCAATACTAATTGCCTTTTTGTCTTGGTCTGCAAGTTCAAGCCTTCTAACGCTTTCAATTTCCTTTGCACGTTTTGTAATTATTGCGCAAAGAACATACTTATTGTTATTTGTTTTGCTTAAAAGTTTGTCAATCGATGGTTCAATCATCATAATAATCACCTCTAAAAATAAATCTAGCCCTAATTATAGCACAAAAAATCAAATTTGTAAAGTACATAGGCAAAATTGTGTTAAAAACATTTGTTTTTGATTAATATTTGTTAAAATATGGACAAAATCAAGAATTTTTATTCCTCAAATAAATCAATTTCGCTAACGCTATTTACTACTTCGAAGTTTTTTGTTGAATCTTTTGAAATCCCTTCTTTGATAGCTTTATCAATTTGTGCAAGTAGGTCATTGAAATATCCCTCAATATTTACAAGTATAACCTTATTTGAATGCTCTTTTGAGCGTGCGGTTTCATTGCTATACAAAAATTCTTCTAGCGTTCCACTGCCTCCCGGCAAAACTATTACCTTATCACACCTTTTGATTATATTCAGTCTATCGGTCTCAGCTTGAACTACCTGTACTTTCAATGCTTTATCACCCATAATTTTTTCTAGCCTTGGAATGTCTAATTCGCAAAACCTTTCAGGGATGACAAATTCAACTTTCTTGTTATACTTAATAAACTCCCTTAAAGTTTCCCCCATAAGCCCTTCGTCACTACCGCCTTGAATATAGGTGCAATCATTTTCGGCAAGAAGCTTACCTAAACTTTTAGCCTCATCATTAATCTTTTGATTTTTGGCTATTCCCATACCAGCACAAACAAAAACCCTCATATTTTCTCCCTTGTCAAATTTTATCTTTAGTATATCACAGTAAAGACGCAGTTCAAAGCCTATTTAACTTTTTTGTGTTTATTTATATGTCTAAAATAAATTGCAACTATAATCACAGTAATAACAACGAATATTGTGCTGACTCTAATAATCACCTTTAACAAGGCAAGCCATCTCCTCCTTTCAGCTCATACTGCGCAGTAAAATTATATCAAATAAAATGCCAACCTTTTTTGTATGCTTGAAACTTATAGATTAATTTTAAAGATTTATTACAATTTTCTTACTATAAATATTCACAAAAAACTACCGAATAATCGGTAGTTTTTGATTAATTAAAGAAATCTAAAATAGTATGTTTGATAGAAAATTTTGACTCATCTACAACATTATACTTGCACCAATCGTATTTGTCTAAATTCCAGCAAATATAAACATTGTCTTTGCACTCTATTAAAGGGATAAGTCTTGCACGCTTGATATTAAGCCCAAGTTCTTTTTCGCTATTCAAAACTTCTTGCAATGAATAGATTTTATAACAATCTTTATCGTCAAAGACTTGAGGCTGGTCTTTTAAAGTAGATATCATCACCCTAAACTCTTTTGGCGCCAAGATTAACGAGAACTTTTGTCTAACTAAATTGACATTATCATTCTCTTCGCCTTTTTCTAATATTAATTGCAGATAATCTTTAATCTTCATAACCACACACTTTAATTATTTTCTTGGATTTTTAAGGTTAGCTTGAGCTGCAGCAAGTCTTGCAATAGGAACTCTGAATGGCGAGCAAGATACATAGGTAAGTCCTGCATTGTGACAGAATTCTATTGAAGATGGGTCTCCGCCGTGTTCGCCACAGATACCAAGTTTAATATCAGGTCTAGTGCTCTTTCCAAGGTCACTAGCCATCTTAACAAGCTTGCCAACACCATTTTGGTCAAGTCTTGCAAATGGGTCAGACTCAAATATCTTCTTAGCATAGTAAACGTCAAGAAACTTGCCAGCGTCATCACGAGAGAAACCATAAGTCATTTGAGTCAAGTCATTTGTACCAAATGAGAAGAACTCAGCATACTTAGCAATTTCGTCAGCTGTAAGAGCGGCACGAGGAATTTCAATCATTGTACCAATCTTATATGTGAGTTTAACGCCATTTTCTTTGATAACTTCGTCAGCCTTGTTTGCTACGATGTCACGGACATACTTAAACTCTTTCCAGTCACAAGTGAGTGGAATCATAATTTCAGGTACGATATTGTAACCTTTTTCTTTATTTACTGTGATTGCAGCCTCAATAACTGCTTGAGTTTGCATCTCGGCAATCTCTGGATAGGTAACAGCAAGTCTAAGACCACGGTGACCCATCATTGGGTTAAATTCGTGAAGGTCGGCAACTGTTTGCTTTAATCTATCAAATGAAATGCCCATTTCCTTTGCAAGAGAAGCAATCTCATTATCTTCGTGAGGAAGGAACTCGTGTAGTGGTGGGTCAAGGAAACGAATGGTAACAGGCTTGCCTTCCATAGCGCCATAAATACCGATAAAGTCCTTTCTTTGCATAGGAAGAAGCTTAGCAAGAGCTTTCTTTCTCTCTTCAACAGTAGTAGAAACAATCATCTCTCTTACTGCTGGGATTCTGTCAGCTTCAAAGAACATATGCTCTGTTCTGCAAAGACCAACACCTTCTGCACCAAAATTGAATGCATTTTTAGCATCTCTTGGATTGTCGGCATTAGTTCTAACTTGAAGTGCGCGATATTTATCAGCCCATTCCATAATTGTAGCAAATTCGCCTACAATCTTAGCTGGCTCTGTCTTGATTTCGCCATCATATATCTTACCAGTTGAGCCATCAAAAGAGATAATATCCCCTTCTTTGTATGTCTTACCATTTAAAGTGAATGATTTTTCGTCTTCAGCAAATTTGAGTGCTGAGCAACCTGCAACGCAAGCAGTACCCATACCACGTGCAACAACGGCAGCGTGAGATGTCATACCACCACGAGCAGTTAAGATACCTTGGCTTGCAGCCATACCTTCGATATCTTCTGGAGAGGTTTCAAGTCTAACCAAAACAACCTTTTCCTTATTTGCGCCCATCTCTTTAGCCTTTTCTGCAGTAAAGCAAATCTTACCACAAGCAGCACCAGGAGATGCAGGAAGAGCCTCTGCAATAGGAGTTGCCTTCTTAAGAGCCTCAGCATCAAATTGAGGGTGAAGAAGGGCATCAAGTTGTTTAGGGTCAATCATCATAAGAGCTTCTTTCTCTGTAATTAAGCCCTCTTTAACAAGGTCAACGGCAACCTTAAGTGCAGCCTTAGCTGTACGTTTACCATTTCTTGTTTGAAGCATATAGAGTTTACCTTTTTCAATAGTAAATTCCATATCTTGCATATCCTTATTATGTTTTTCAAGAGTTTTTGCGATATTTGCAAATTGTTTATAAACTTCTGGGTTTTGTTTCTCAAGAGCAGAAATTGGAAGTGGTGTACGGATACCAGCAACAACGTCCTCACCTTGAGCGTTCATAAGATACTCGCCATAGAGTTTGTTTTCACCAGTTGCAGGGTTTCTTGAGAAAGCAACACCTGTACCAGAATCTTCTCCCATATTACCAAATACCATAGATTGAACGTTTACTGCAGTTCCCCATTCATATGGAATGTCGTGCATTCTTCTATAAACGTTTGCTCTGTCATTATCCCAAGAACGGAATACAGCTTTTACTGCCTCGATTAATTGTACTTGAGGGTCTTGAGGGAATTCCTCTCCTTGAGACTTCTTGTAAAGGTCCTTAAACATTTCAACGATTTCTTTAAGGTCTTCGGCTGTCAAGTCCTTATCATATTGAACGCCCTTTTCTTCCTTAACTTTGTCAAGGATACGTTCATACTTAGACTTTTCTTGTTGCATAACAACGTCTGAGAACATTTGGATAAATCTTCTATAAGAGTCATAAGCAAAACGAGGGTTGTTTGTAAGTTTGCTAAGTCCTTCAACAACTTCGTCATTAAGACCAAGGTTAAGGATGGTATCCATCATACCAGGCATAGAAACTCTAGCGCCAGAGCGAACAGATACTAAAAGTGGATTATTTTTATCTCCAAACTTTTTGCCTGTCATCTTTTCAAGTTCTTTAAGTTTTTCTTCGATTTGAGCTAAAATCTCGTCATTGATTTTACGTCCATCAGCGTAATATTGAGTACAAGCCTCAGTAGTTACAGTAAAGCCTTGTGGAACAGGCATACCAAGGTTTGTCATTTCAGCAAGGTTAGCGCCCTTACCACCAAAGAGTGCTTTATTTTTGCCGTCAGCTTCTTTAAATAAGTAAACAAATTTTTTCATAAACTCTCCTTTTTTCACAAGGACAATTATATAACATATCCTTTCATTTTCCAAACGATTTACAAAAATTTTTCATAACGGTGAAAATAAATTATAATTTAACAAAAACTATAGGCACATATATATGACTATAGTTTAGATTAAATATATTTTCTTTTATTTATACATTGTTATTATTTAAATAAAAATTTTAAATTACATATTTTACAACAAAAATTATCAATAATTTTCTCTTGTCAGCAAATCATTGAAAGAACAATTAAAATACCTAACAATGTCAAACAAAGTTTCAATGCCGGGACTAGTGCCAGTTTTCCATCTAGTTAAATTAGCACGTGCAAACTTGAGCTCCCTGCAAAACTGCCTTAGCGAAAGATTGTTTAGTCTTATAAGCCCGATTAAATTGTCATAAAATTTGCTCTGATCGCTACTATATCTTTTAAAGTTGTTTTCATTAGAAATATAGAACATATAATCAAGGTCAACCTCTAAAAAATTTGCAATCTTTAAAAGTGTCTTTAAACTTGGATACCTAACTTTGTACTTATAAAAATTGTTCGCCGATACTACGCCCGCCGAGAATAAGTCATTAGGTGTTTTGCCCTGCTCATCCAATATGTTGGTAATAATTTCGATAAAATTCAACATAATTCTACAAAATCCTCTAAAACTTTTACCTTTTATAAAAAATTATTGCCCAAAATTTGTTAAATTTTATTGCAACTGCCTAAATAGATGCCATATAATATATTTAATCTTAAGGAGGTGCATATGAAGGATTTAATCTTAGAAGCATTAAAATGTTGCTTTGATATGGAGATTGAAAACACTATTATCTATAATGGTGATGAAATTATAGTTTGCCTTAATGATGGCAGTAAGGCAAAAATAAAAACAAAAAACCTATAAAAAGAGACAAGAGAAAATATGACTAACAAGAGGAAATTTAATTTTGGTTACGGCGAAGAAAATACCGAAATTAAAAAAGTTTTATTAAATGATTTGCGGGAGTGCAAAGACTATGTAGATAATGCCCTTTCCGAGCTTATCAATGCAAAATACAAAAACGGCAAATTGTATTTTGACAATGAAATAATAAAAGTTTCAGTAACAAAAGTCAAAAATTAAAGGTATTATATGGAATTAAAAGAAAAAGAAGAACTTATTAAATATTTATATCCAACAGTTAAATCTAGGGAATTTTTAATAAATGATTTATATCAAGAACTAGTTTTGCCAATAGAAAAAATATATAGTAACGACAACTTAGACGTTACTAAAAGAAAGGAAAATTATTTAATTTGTTATAAAATTATTGAAAATTACCTAAAAAACAATAAAAATTATCAGATTTTAGTAGAAAATATTTATAAAATGCCAATAAAAGATATCATTGAAGATATCCTAATAGGCTATTGTTTTTATATATCTCAAACTACATTTGATTATGATATTTTTAAAGATAAAAAATCAGTTTTATATGCAAAAATATCAATAATTAATATTTTAAATATTTAAATTAAAAAATAATATATAAAAACAAATTATCAAAAATAAAACCAGCGGAATGCTGGTTTATTTATTAATATGCAGTTCTAAGTTCTGATATAACTACATTATCTTTGTTGACACCGATTTTACAATCGTAGACAGAAAACTCAACTATCACATCATAAAGTCCATAATCCGAGATATATCTCATAATCTTTGAAAAACCTGGTATATTCCATAATTTGTTATCTTCTATCGTCGTATGCAAATTGTATTGAGGGTTTTCGTAGATGTTTCGGTGTGTAGCCTCGCTATCCGTTCTTGCTGTTAGGTCAACCATATCTACGCCGTCATAGCCTTTATGCACCTTGATATCTCCTACTAAAATAATATCCTCTTTGTATGGTCTGTATGAAACATCAACTGTAACCTCATTTGTAAAGTAAGATAGTTTTTCTTTTGCCTGGTTGAAATTTTCAACATAAAAGAAGTTGCCATTTGTTTTATTAGGACTTCTTAAAACATACTCATCCGCTGGATTATCATCGAAGAATTTTTTGATGCCGTCAATATCTTTAACATCAAACACTTGCAGTGGAAAATAGTTGAGGCGGAGTTCTTTCATCTTGTTTATACTATCTTTTTTGTCTTTTATTTTTATCATTTCACCCTCTTTATATAAACATTATATCAAATTTTTTATTTTTAGCGAAAAATTAAAGTTTTTATTAATTTTTGCAAAAAATACGATTATTCATTTGCCTCATCTTGGTTTGCAAGTGTATTTAATTGGCTTATCGCCTCTTCATATACATCGCTATTTACAAATGCCCGCATAAGCCTATCTTGCATTATACTATAAATCCCATCAGTGCCGACAATCAAGTCATCCTTTAACCTACATCCAGAAAACTGAAACAAGCCTTGTAGTTTATCGTGAGAAAAATAATCTTGTGCTGAAGGTGTACTTAACCCATCGGGGTGATTATGCACCAAGATTACTGCAGGCAAATCATAGGTCGATACAAAAAATGAGATATCTTTTATATTTACCCCGACAATGCTATGTTTGCCTCTTGATAGACATCTTTCAGCACATAGCTGTCCCTTACTATCAAGTCCGATTAAATGCACTTCCTCTTTGGTTTTAAAACGAAGAAGGTCCTCTATATAATCATAAATTTCACCAATCGATGAGGGATTTACTTCTTTACGCGCCTTTTCCATTACATAGCCCTGAAAGATACCCAAGATGTTATGTAATTTTAGTGCAGAAAGATAGCCCATACCCTCCACTTGCTGTAAGTCCTCAATTGGAGCCTCAAGAATGTGCCTTAATTTTTTATACCTATCTAAAAGTCTATGCGCAAGAGGATTTACATCGCCTCTTGGAAAAACATAGCAAAGTACAAGTTCAACTTGTTGTATTGTTGTCAAATTTTCAAATTCTGACCTATAAGCAAGCTCCATAAGACGTTTGCGATGCCCTGAATGAATACACTCATTTTTCTTTTCCATAATTATTACCCTATAAAAACATTTTAAAAATTACCTTTTTAATATAAATAAAATATTTCAAAAAGTCAAGAAAAATAAAGCATTAAAATGCTTAAGTAGAAATTTTTAGCCTTTTTTAATTATTAAGAGTTAAAAAAATAAATTTAAACAAAAAAATTGCCAATGTTTATAACATTAGCAATTCTAAAATTTTTATATTTTGAGTTAGGTTTTTAAACTTCAGGCGAGTATTCGGTCATCAATTCAACAGGTATGTTCGATATGCTTACATCTTTATCAGTGCTTATTAATTTTGAAAGTTTAGCTTCAAACTCAGCTTTTACATCGTTTACTTTAATATTCCCCTTTCTCATCTCGGAGTCTGCCTTGTAAACCTTGTAATCAAGAACTTTGCCACTTGCATCTTTTACTACTACAATTGCTTGAGCGGTAATAGTTGTCTTGCCAGTCTTTGCATTATATATAGCATTTACTGAATATTTAACATCTGCATTGCCAGAAACCGAACCATTTGCATTATTTATAGTTGCAGTTGAACCATCACCCGCTACTGTTTCCATCTCGCTTTCAAATACAAGTCTATTTACATTCACATCTTTAAGTCTATTTATAAGGTCAAGTGGAGACAAACTGTCAATACCTGTTGCGATGGTTGCTGTGATGGTGCTTGTATACGCTTTTCCGCTCTTGCTTACACCACTTATAAGGAGGCTTACTTCGCCATTATTTTTGTTGTACTCGCAGTGGTCAACACCTGTAATTGTACCACCAAGGCTTGGGCTTATGAGATACTTTGTAATACCCTCGTAATTATCCAAGTCGCTTTGAGTAAATTCAATATTCATTACAGGGTTTGTAAGTTCTTCATTCTGCTCTTTTTGGAAAGCAGAATATGCATCTGCCGCCTTCAATGCGCAATCGCTTGCACTTGTTGCCATTTCTGCAATAGTCTTAGTTGAATTGTTAATATTGTTCATTATGCTGATTACTTTGTTGTAATCGCCAGATGTGTATGCCTGCTCTACTTGGGTTACTAGGTTTCTAAAGTTTTCAAATTCAGCATTAGCTTTAGATTGATAGCCTTGAGCTGAAGTTAAAGCACCTCTAATAGTAGTTAAAGTAGCGCCATCTGCACCTTCACTTTGGGCTTTTATTAAATACCCTTGAGTTGCGGTCACTGTTTGTTTAATAAGTTCTATTGAGGTTGCAACTGTAGTTTGAAATTCTGGAAGTTGAGCGTAAAGCCCTTGAGCTGTTTGCTCTATCTTCTCAAGTTCTCCTTGAGCTTCATTTATTATGTTTTCAGCCTCATCTAACAATTCTTGGAATTGCTTGGTAATTGCGTTTGTTTTTTCAGTTACGATGGAAGTTAATACTGCGATGTCACTAGCGTTTTTGTTGACAGCATCATTTAATTCGCCTACTTTAGCATAATTGCCATTGTCATATTCTACTTGCATTTGTGCTTGACTTTCACTCATCGTCACAAGGGTCGAAGTAGCTGTAGACAAAGCAGTTTGTGCCTCTTTCAAATTCTTTTGCATCTCTTCAGACGCAGAAAGTCTTACGTCCATAGTAAGAGCAGATAATGTCGCACCATTATCGCCTACAAGTCTTCCTTCCACTTGAGCGACAAGTCCATCTGCTGTAGTAACTTGAGTATTAGCACCATTCACTGCTTTTTCAGCTGTTTCAAGAGCTGTTGCCGAGCTGTCAAGTTGCCCTATTGCGGTTGCAACTATTTGTTCATTTGCGCCTGCTGCCTCTCTTTTTGCCCTGATATTAGCAGAGGCCCCAAAGTGTCCTAAAGCAAGCACACCTGCCAAAACGAGGGCACCAACTGTTGCAAGAGCAACTTTCATAGGCTTTTTAAGCGCTGCGACACCTTTATTTTGACCTGAACTGTTTGCTGGAGCTTGCGAGCCACCGATGTCTTGAGTTTCTTCTGGTGAGAGACCGCCAAAGCCACTTTGAGGTTCCTCTTGTCCTTCCACTTGCTCTACCTCTTCTTCAACGTCTTGCTCAGGCTGAACTTCAGTTTCTTCTTCTGTTTCTTGTTCTATAGGTTGATCTTGTTCATCACCCTGTTCGGCTTGTGGTACTGAAGGCTCTACCTCTGGCTGTGATGCTGGTGTTGGCTGAGTAGGTTCTACCTCTGGCTGTGTTTGTGGCACATCTTGAGGTTGTTCTACTTCTGCATCAGTAGCAAAAACGTTCTCAGTATCATTAGCCCGATTTAATCTACCTAATATTTCTTTAATATTACTTTTTCGTGGACTCATAGTTCCCTCCTTAATTTACATATATTATAACTCACTAGAGCATTTTTGTCAATATGCAATTACTAAATACTTTAGACAATTTATTAAATATTTGCTAGTATTGCTATAAATTCCTCTCGTTTTAGGTAAATATGTAAATATATTATATAAAAATTTATAAAAACATATTAAAATATTTACAAAAACATATTAAAATATTTATTCTGGCAGTTTTTCGTCAAGATATGTAGCAGAAAGGTCGGCAAGATGCGCCAAAAAACAAAGCGGATATTTATAGAAAACATCACTTATCATATAACTACCATTCTGCACCCTTATATCAAACTCTCCCATATGCCAATTTATTGCAAGAGCCTCTTCGCGGGTTAGTCGCATAAAAGCAGATATTATATACACTGACTTTTCGCCGTGTCCATAAGGCAGGTTATCTTCAACCTTGTAGCAAGGCTTTTTTCTCCAAACGCCGTCATCATCTTTAACATTTCTAAAGTCCTCAACATAGGTGTCAACCTTGCAAACATCGTGCAGAAGTCCAATGATGGCAACGCTTTCTGGGCTGACTTTCTTTTGCCAGTTTTCACCATATTCTAGAGCCAAAAGCTTTACAAGCCTTTTATAGACATTGATAGAATGCTCGCATAGCCCGCCCTTAAAGGCATTGTGCCTTCTAGTGCTTGCTGGTGCTGTAAAAAAATCAGAGCGCTCAAGCCAGTCAAGTAATTTGTCGGCTCCGTCTCTATCTATATTATCATAAAAGATATCTAAAAATTCCTCTCTAGCGTCCATAATTCTCCTATTTTTATCTTATTTACTAATCCAACTTGTTTATTAATGACTTTAATAAATCATCCGATGACTTCTCTAATTTGTTTATTTCATCAAAAAGGTTTTCAAATTCTTGTAGTTTCTTGACTGCCTCGGCACTGCTTTCAAGCGCTTGCACGCCTTTTTGGAATAGCATAACTTTCTGCTTTGCAAGTTTCTCGCAATCTAAGATATCGTTACAAACTATTCTATAAACATCTACTAAATCTTGGTCTTTATCGTCAACGTGCAACTTTAAAATGCTAAAAGCACTGTCAGTATTATCGCTTATATTTTCAATCAGCATCTCCACCTGCTTTTGCATATCCAAAATATGCTCGCTATTATCAAGCCCGTCATCTAAAATATCTTCCATAACTCTCCTTACAAACACCTATTATACAACAAAGTAAAAATAAAATCAATCAATAAAGCTCCTCATACTCAGGAAATGGGGTTGAATTCATTCTATATTTTGTATTCCCATACATATATAGCATAGAGTCAAATCCTATGCGTTCGTCCACCATTTTATCAAAAATTTCCTTTGCCAATTTTTTATGGTTAACTCTTATAGACAAAAGCCTTAAATCAACTCTTGTCTTACCATCTTCGCAAATGATATCTTGGTCAAAAGTAAGCTCATAAAATGACTTTAAAAATTTACTATAACTTTCATCGTTTTTGTTTTGAAAAAAGTCAATATAATCTTTCCAAGCCTCTCTTGCAAGGTCCATTATTTGGTCCATCTTATTACTGAAAAAGATTTTGTTGACCTTGATGCTATAATGTTGACTATTAAACATCTTCATAAGTTCTGTTCTATCCATATATACCTCTCACATAATAATTATATAATAAAACTCTTTCATTTTCAAGTGGCAAATCAAATAAAAAATCAGTCTTTGGATAATATTTAGACTGATGATTTCTCATAAGTTGCCCTTGTTTCGCTATTAAAACTTATGTGGCTATTATATAAGGATAAATTGCGCTGTCTTTCATAGCGTAGTAAACTTCGTTGAAAGTCAAAACTATCTACAGCTTCCCACACAAAGACCCAGGCAATTATATCAAACACCTCTTCTATGAGCCAAAAGGCACCAAAGTGATGTACCAAAAATAGCGCGGTTAAAGATATTAAAGAAAAAAGTATCATAACCAAAATCAGTTTTGTGTTGTTGGCTAATTTTCGCTCAGCCTCAATTGTACTATTAAGGTAATAATTTTTTACCGCCCTACTAAAGACCTCTTCGTCTTCAGGTTTCACTTCTGGACAGTTAAAGGACAAGTGCAATTCCTGTCTTGGCGGAAAGGATTTTGAAAAGTTATCAAGAAAATTTGCAAATTCATTATTAATTGTTTCCTTGTCTTGTGCGTAAAATGGAGAAAGCACTTCTGACTTGTCTTTTATCTCAATTTCTATAAGCGCTCTGCCCTTCTCATCCTGTCTAACATCTCCACCAATCAATTTTTTCTCTTTGTAGTATCTTAAAAAATTCAGCATACCGCCACCTTTTCCTCAAGGTAGTAAATCTCACCCGCACCCGCGACGCTCTCCTCTTCTTCAGGGTTCACCTCTGGCTCCTCTAAAACATTTTCAATTACAATTTCAATGACCTGGTCGCTTTCAAGTATAGTCTGCCCGTTTATAGTTTGAAGCCTAAATTTATAATAGCCACTATCTGCCACCTCGCTAAGCGTGAAAGTGTTGTCGCAGACGACATAATCGCCATAGCTCAGTCCATCCTCGCTATAGCAATACGCAAAGGTATAATTGTCCTTTAAGCCACTTGCGTTTATTATAATAGTGTTGCTACCGTCATCATTTTCTTTATTGTATATATAATTTATCTCTGGGAATACAAAGTCTGAGGTCTCTATCTGTGGCACTGGATAAGAGTAGTAATCTTCTCCGCCATTAAAATAGTAGATATAATTTTGCACATATCTATTATTAGAATAAAAGCCGTTGCCTACTTTCATTTCTCCACCAATAAGAAGATATTTATGTTTTAAGGCAATCACCTCTTCTTCTGGAAGAAAGGCTATAAATGGGTCGGTTGGGTCATTCCAAGTCACGTCAACACCATACCAGTTGCCATATAGTTTAACATAATTCCACATATGACCTTCTTGATGACCGCTACTATTTACAACATAGCCCGCACCTACAACGCAGTCTATACCAAGACCGTTTAAGAGGTATTTCATAGCATAAGAATAGCCGTCACACACAGCCACACCTCTAACGAGAGCGCCATAGGCTGTATGGATTAAATCTTCTGCATCCTTGCTTTCATATTCGAGGTCATAGTCAACATTATCTACAAGATAGTCATTTAAATACACAACCTTTTGATAATCATTTAAGCCCTCAGGCATTTGAGCGTAAATTTCTTCTCTTGCCTGCTCCATTTGACTGAGCGCATACTCTATTTGAAGAGAATTGTTAAAACCTGTTTTATAAAAATTGCCAGATACTGAGTAAATGTTTATTTCAATTATGTTGCTAGTAAAACCACCGCTCTCTTGGTAGCTTACCCCTAAATCCAAAAATGACAGATAAAAAAGTTCTGGATTGTCAAAGATAATACCGCTCATTGCACCGCTTAATGCAGGGGCAAGATAACCGCTATTTACAATCTCGTTCATCTCTTTTTGAGTCAAAAACTCACTAAGAAGTATCTCGTCATTGCCACTTTTAAAGTAGTCAATATGGTCATTAAATGCTTGATACAACTTAGAGGTGTAGTAAGACGCCCTATCATCTTCATTTTCAAGCAGATAGTCATAATAGCTATTGATGTTGGCAAAACCATCTTGCTGAGCATAGTTACCTCTATAGTTTCTATTACCATCAGAAAAAATCAAATATAAAGTAACAGCAATAACAATTGTTACTATTAGTGCTGTTAAAAATATTCTTGTACCTTTCTTTTTTTCGCTCATACGTCTATAATAGCACCTCTACTCCTAAAATTCAAAACAATTAACAACATTTTTCTTTAATAAGAATGATGTTTTATTAAAATACAATATATTTATGTATCAATTATATAATGTCTTTTTCCTACATTTTTATCAAAAATTTTTAAAAATCATTTGACTTAGAGTTTACTCCAAAATGTATAATCTTATTGTAAAAAGTTAAAAAGGAGATATTATGGAAAAATCAAAAGTATATTTCACTAGAGATATTTCGCCTAGTTCTCTTGTCAGACTTTATGAGAGCGTTGGTAAGACTCTTTGCGGGAATATCGCAATCAAAGTTCACTCAGGCGAACCTGGTGGGCATAACTTTGTTAAGCCTTCCTTTATGAAGGAACTTGTGCAAAAGCTTGGTGGCACAATCGTTGAGTGTAATATCGTTCCGCTTGTTATAATAGGCATAAAACTTTTGCTAGAGAAAAAAAGGATAAACAAAATAACGAATAATACGCTAGGAGGCATTTGTCCTATGGAAGAGGCGGTTTTAAGCATAGACGACTATACTGACGGTTATCATATTTTAAAAGAAAAATTAGGAAAATTAAAAAATAAATAAAAATAATGAGAAAATACCCTCAAAAACATTTAAAAGACGCAAAAACCCTATATTTTTGCGTTTTATTTTTGTGAATTTTATATTTTTATTTGATTAAATATTTTTAAATAAAATATTAATAATAAAAATGATTAAAATATCATTAAAAATTATTGAAAATCAATAATAAAAATAATATTAAATTTAAATTAAAATCAAAACTATATTTTATTTTAACATTGACAAAAATAGCTAATTTTGATAAAATAAAGCAGTGAGTAAAACGAAAGATTTTTTTTCTTATTTTGGGCAGACGATAAAAAAGGCAAAATATTTGATAATAAAAGGTGTGGTAATTGCAGTTCTCTACACCGTTATTTCTGTACTCGCAAATTTACTTGAAGTTGAAGAGCTAACCTACCTTAATGCCCTTCTTGCACTAAACTATTTTGCATCTATGATTTCTTTCGGTGTCTCTCAAGGCACTAAAATACTCGTCAATCAAAATATTTCAATTAAGCAAAGGGTTGAAAAATCTGTCAAGACTGGCTTTGAACTAACTTTAATATTGTCTATTTTAACAACAGCATTGCTTGTGCTATTTCCAAAATTTATTATGGTAGGTGTAATGGGCTACACGCCAGCAAATTACACTTTCTATTATTTAATGTGTGTTTACTTTTTCTTGACGTGCATATATGGATATCTTGAAAAATCTCTTGAACAACTTGATATGTTTAAGCCAATATTCATATCAAATTCAGTCAGTTTGACATTTTTAATCGTCAGTTTCTTGCTTTTGTACCTAATTGGCGAATACCTTTTAACATACATCGCAATTGCATATATTTTAAGTGCGGTCATCCTATGTGCCACCTACTATATATTGCTATATAAGAAAAGTGAGCAAAAAATCAATGTTCTTAAGTTCACAACAATAACCTTAACCAAAAGACAATGGGTTATAATACTATCCAATTTTCTCACCGAAATAATTTGGGAAGTTGGCTATTATGCCACAAGCGTCTTTATGATGAGAATGGGTGACACTCTATTTAATAGCTACTCCTACCTTGAGAATGTGCTTGACATCTTTAACAGTTTACTTCTCACAGTGCTTGTCGTCATATCACTAGATATTGCAAGAGCGCTAGGCGAAGACAACTTCGACCACGCAAAATATATTGCCAAAAATTCGCTACTGATAACGCTATTTCTCTGGGGATTTTATGCTGTCTGCTCGCTTATTTTTATCTATCCTTTCGCACTTGGAATAAATGACAAATATTTTAGCGCTATGTTTACCATTCTCCCTTGCTATGTCGGCATTCATCTGTTTAGATTCTTTACTTGGAACTTTTCTTCATATATGTTAAGGCTCGGCGGAAAAGAAAACTTGCCATTACTTATAATTGAGATTTTATCAACAATTTGGCTCCTTGTGCTTTGTTTTATATCAAGGTTTATACCAAATAACACCTTCCTTGTATACTTCTTGATAACCTTGCCCGACATTGTCACCCTTCCAATTCTATTCTATTTATATAAACGCGGGAAATGGCTTAATAACTTAAGAAAAGACCCAAACCTTCTTTCAAATAAAATTAAATGCTTTATATTTGATTTTGATGACACCTTATATTACAATATAAATTGGACCTCTTGGAATAACCTAATAAGAAATTGGACGAGGGAACATTTTGATAGCTATACCGACGAGGAGTATAAGACTTTACTAAAAAATAACCTAGGTAAAAGTCAAATTGAACAGGGAGAGGATATCATAAGACTACTCATTAAAACCGAAGGCAGTGCAAAAGCCTTTCTAGATTTTAGAGAAACTGCCGACAAAAATCTAAGTGAGGAAGAAAAAAATGCCACCACGGTGCCAAACAGCGAACTTAAAAAGTTTGCCTCTCAATGCAGAAGCAAAAATGGAAAGATGATAATAGTTTCAAACAACACCTTGCAAGGCATCAACGCTTTTGCTATGTATCATAATATTGAATTAAAATTATTTGATGATATACTTGTCAACAAATACCCTGCCGAGGACTTCAGCAAAAAGCATCTCTATGAAGAAGTGCTTAAAAAATATGGCTTTTCGCCCTGCGAAGTGCTTGTCATTGGTAACAATTTTAAGTCTGACTTACTGCCTGCAAAATCGCTAAAAATGCGCACTTTCTTGTGTAAAGATGGCTTTACTTATGAGGAAGTGGTTAATTAAGGAGATTTATGAAAACATCAAAATATAAATTTATAATAATGCCAATACTTCTACTTTTATCAATTATCATTCTTTTTTCTTGTAAAAAACAAGAAGAAGCTATAAGTCAAGTTTTTGGAGTTTGGTGGTGGAACAGCAACCTAGACGAACGATATTTGGAATTCGCAAAGAACAACAATATCAATGAAATTTATTTTTGCGATGATGAACTAGACCAAACTTCCGTCAATTTTACTCGCAAGGCAAACGATTTTAATATTGATGTATACTGGCTGACTGGAGACTATAGATGGTTACACGATTTTCAGTCGGCGTATAATGAGGTTGATAGATTTATCGAATATAATCATAAAAATTCTAACCTTTGTTACAAAGGTATACATTTTGATATTGAACCTCATCAAGACCCTAATTTTGGTCAGGCAGAAACAAGAAAAACCCTTATATATAATCTTATAGACTTAGCTTATAATCTATCTGTTTTATACCCAGCAATTCAATTTGATTATGATTTGCCTTTTTGGCTCGACGATATTATTACATTTAACAACGTCGCAAAGCCAGCTTATCAACATATGATTGACATTGCTGATAGAATATTTTTGATGAGCTATCGAGATAGTGCAGAAGATATGCTAGAGGTATCTAAAGAAGAACTTGATTATGCCAAAACAGTTGGAAAAACCGTCGTGCTAGGCAGTGAGACAAGTTTTAGCGAGGAAGGTGATAACATAACCTATTATGAAGAAGGGAAAGTATATTTGAATAGTCAAATTGACCTTCTTTTTCAAGCATTACCTCAAAGTAGCGGGGTATCAATACATCATATAAAGTCTTGGTATGATTTAAAAGAATAATAAATTAAACAAAAAATACCACAAAAGTGGTATTTTTTATTAAAATTCAAGCATTTTATAAATTATCTTACATTAAAAGGTTGCCATTGTCTGTCTTGATGACTTTTAGGACATTTTCAAGGTTTCCGTTCTCTACGTTATAGTAGAAATAATAGGTGTTGCCTTGGTCTTGTCCTTCAACTTCAACGCATATGACCTCGCGATTATAGTCAAGCGGAGTGAGAACATACCTTGCCTCTACTATTGTAAATTTTGAAGGCACTTTCTCTTTTGCGCTATCTAGTGAAAGACTGCCCTTACTTAGCGTTCTATCAGTGTGATTGGTAAAATATGAAGTTGCATCGTAACCTACAATGCTTCCGCTTGCAAGGTTAATTTTAACTTTGACAAGGTCTGGATACAATACAATACCATTGGTCGATGGCGCTATATTCATATAGACATCATTTGCAATTGTGTCAGACCAAACCACCGTAGCGCCTTCAATACCATTGTTCTTCACAAAATCAAGCGCAATATTTTTAGCCTCATCAAAATCTATCTTTTGCTCTCCATCAGCGCCAGCACCGCTTATGGTTAAGATATAGCCACCAACTTTAGACACCTGCACAAAGAGCATCTCATCGTTTGCGTTTGTGACATTGAAGTTATATGTATTAAACTTGCCCTTAGTTTCGCTTGCAAATGTGGCATTCGCACCACTTTTAAAGTATTTTTCAACGTTCTGCTCTGCCTCGGCTTTTGTAACATTGTCGCCACTCAAGCCCTTTACTTTGCTGTTTACAACTGAGTCAGAAAATGGCCCATCATAAATCATTGTAGGATATTCAACATCGTTATCTTTAAGCGAGGCAAGCGACCTTGAAAACTCATTGGAACTTGAGTCAATATCCATACTACTATCAACTATAGAATAGCCATTATTGAAGCGCCCAGCAAATTCATTTAATTGATGCTTTAAACTATTTAAGCTTTGGTCAATCTCTTCAAGCGAATTTAAGTCGCTTTCGCTCAGCTGTCCGCCTCCTGCTATTTTTTCAGCTAGCGTTGAGGTGTAACCCGATATCTGGTTGACCATCTTAACAGTCTCTTCAATGTCGTTTTGTGAAAGTGGCAAGGATGCAACGGCAATCTCTGCCTCACTTGCATTTTTTGATGCCTCGAGTAGTGTCTTTCTTTGAAAATCTGAAGTTGACGAATTTAGCGTTTTAGAAATCTTGGTCTCCAAATTGTTCACGCTATCAACAAGGCTATAAAAGTTGCTTTGATAGGAATTTTCAAGGTCCGTTCTATACTGTATAGCTTTATTATCTGCTATGCCAAAACCTATACCAAGCCCTACTGTCGATACTGCAAGAAGAGCCGTTGCGATTGAAAGACCGGTGATAATTTTATTCTTTTTGCTTATTTTTTTGTCTTTTTGACGTAATTTTTTGTTTTTTTCGCTATCTTCGCTCTTTAAAACGCTTTGCTCGCGCTCCTCTTCTCTTATTTGTTTTCCTTTCTTTTTAGCTTGTAAAATGTCATTCATATTAGCCTCCTTATAAGCAGAAGACGTGGTTGCCTATTGTGACAACTGTCTGTCTTGACCAAATCCACGATGATGTGGCAGTTGCAGGATTGTAGTAATAAATGCAACCATATGTAGGATCCCAACCATTCAAAGCATCTTGAGCGGCCTTGTAAGCTGTACTATTTGGTGTTAAGTTTATCTGACCATCTGTAACAGCGGTGAATGCCCCCTTTTGATAAATTACGCCTGAGATTGTGTTAGGAAATGATGGATTTTCAACTCTATTAAGAATTACTGCAGCAACCGCCACCTGCCCTGTGTATGGCTCACCTCTAGCTTCGGCATAGACACATTTTGCAAGTAGATATAAATCGTTCGACGATTGTGATGAACCCGAACTTGAAAGCGTCATACCAAGCGCTCTTGCGGTGTTAGGTCCAACTATACCATCAACTGCAAGACCATTCTTACGCTGGAAATATTTGACTGCCTCTCTTGTTTGCGAGCCGTATATGCCATCAATATTGCCGTTATAATAACCCCATCTTTTCAGTTTTGTTTGAATTGTTCTATTTTCTGCCGTTGTAGTTGCAGCGTCCGCGGTGTATCTGTCGCTAATGATGTTAGTTGCTTGCGTCACACCAAGCCCGGTAACCATAATTGCAAGCGCGAACAAAAAAGAGAACATAATTAAAAGCTTGTTTTTCATTTTTCCTCCTATATTACACTTTTAATTATCTCCCAAATGCGCGAAATATATACAATATTGTCAGATTTTTTTGTTTGTGTAAAGCAAAATGCTGGAAAAACTATACACCACCAGTTGTTGCCCTCGCCACTGCCAAGCTCTAAAATGAGCGCGTCATAGTAACCTTCTTCTAAGGTGACCTCCTCGTATGTACGAGTTGGAAAATACTCATTATCAAGCTTTGCCCTTGATTTGTATGTAAACCCGCTAGCGCTTAGTACGCTATTTGCAACATCCTCAATAAGTGAAAAATTTTGCGCTATCTTTACCTTTGCCTCATCAAAACTTTCAATCTCGCTCACAAGCGGAATAAGCGCTTCAACGACAGCATCCTTGACCTTATATTTCACTGCTTGGTCACACTCTAAATTGGAATTTGCTCTAATATGAATTCTAAGATACTGCACGCTTTCACTGCTAGTTCCAATAGGACAAAATATTAAAATAACTACAAGTGCAATAGCTGATACAATGCCAATAATATATTTCATAACATCCTCTTGTCATAATAATTGACTTAAATTGCCCATAAAAAAACAAATTTATATGCTAAAATATAATATTTTTGTCAAAAACAAAGAAAAAACATATCAAAAGATGATATGTTTTATAGTTTAATCTGTTATTAACTTCTAAGTTCTTTGATAAAACAGTATCAAAGTCGTATCCTCACTGCAAGGGAACGACACATCTGCGTTTTGTGCGACAATTTGTTCCTCTTTGACTTTGGCGTTCTTGGCAATATCCCAAAGCTCTTCACCCGAGCGAGCGAACAAAACTTCCATTGCATAATCTTTTGGTTGATAGTCCTCAAGTGCGGTTGCCTCTGATATAATCCCCGCAAGTTTATCATAGCAATAGCTTACGCTTGCCTTGACTTTTGCATCATAGAAAAGCTCTCTACCCTTTTTGACAGCAACGTCCACATCATATACAATAGCGTCAACCGAAAGTAAGCCTCCCTCTTGATAGTTAAACTTGTCAGAAAGTGTAAACGGAACATCAATCTGTGCGCTATAAAGTGAATTATCCTCGTCATTAAGATATATCACATTGGTTTTAGCGATGCCTTCTACAAAAATTTCTCCATCTTTGATATAACTGTTAGTCACCGTGACGCTATTGCCACCACTGAATAATATCTTGTCTACTCTAGGTTTGTCATCTTCAAGCACTAGCGAGCCTTCAATTTTGCCCTCAACAAGTTCGACAGGACAAATATATGACATATCAAAGGACTCAGTTGTAACCTTAGTCTCACACTTTGTGCTGTAAAGGTCCTTTATCACAGAAAAACTTTCCTCTCCAAACGCGATTGCAGATAGAGTTAAAGGAACTTTCACAACAATCTTGCATCCCTTTTCATCTTCGACAAGTTCGCAAGTAACATCTTCCTGCGACACAGCTACTTTCCCATCTACAAGACTATCCCTAGTTGCGCCTTCAATTTCAATTTCCTCTTTGAAGGTGTCGTATACATAACCGCTTTCAAACTTATCGTTATCATTTATATAGATGACCCTTGAAGCCACCTCACCACTTATGGTAACAAAGTTGACTCCACTTTCAACAGATTTTACAATAGCACTGCTTTCAGTGAGCAAAACTTTACTTATCTTATCTCTGATATTGATTTCGCTTGTGACTTCAATATTAACACTACCACATCCAATAAACTTTATTATAGATATATCATCATTTTTAACGCAAATATCATCATCATTACTTGAAATGGTTTTAATCTCTTTGTTTGCAACGATAAAGCCACACTGCTCAAGAGTTACAACAATTTTGACATTTTCACCATTGATACTTTCAACATTATAGTCAATTATCTTCAAATTAACAATGGCACACTGATTATTCTCTATATTCTCATTTTCAAACTTGGAAGAAAATGGACAAGTTGACGCAACTGTATTCAGCCCTCCGTCACCATTTAGCACAACAACCTTTACATCTAAATTGCTAGAAAAATTGACTACGCCGTTTAGAGTTTCACTGCTAATTTTGCCTAGCCCAAGCGACACTGATAATACCTTTGTAATGTTTTCTCCTGCGTCAATATTGCACTCTACAGAAAACTCACTTCTGCCAAGCGAGAACTTCTTTGCAACATTAAAATTATTTGTTTCAAATGCCATTATACCCTCCAACTCAAACATTTTTTACAAGATATTACTACGCACCCCAAAAATAAAATATTACAAAAAAGTTTAAAAACCTTATTTTTAGTCAATAAATATAAAAATTAAAGGAGATGTTATGAGAAAGGTAAACTTAAATATAGATGATATAAAATCAAAAATCTTGTCCTTAAAGGGCGAAGAGGTGGAGATGAAATACAATCGCGGTAGAAAAAAGTTTGACACAATCAATGGCACAATTCAAGATGTATACCCAAGCGTCTTTACCGTTTGCGTTAAAGACCAAAATGGGCAAGTACAAACCTTTTCCTACTACGATGTGCTATGTGGCAATGTGATAATATTGTAAACTATTAATAAACAAGGAATATTGCAAAAACAAGGCTTAAAAGGATGTTGTTTGCTAAAAACGGACAACGAATAAAAAACGAGAACATATTGAAAATTGTAGTCAATATGTTCTTTTTCTTGTATAATCTTTAAAAGGAGTATATATGTATCAAGGAAAAAGAAAAAATAAAAGATGGTCTATTTAGGGTGAACCCCAAAAGTTGGACAAAAAATTTGCACCTCCTTAAGTGTCTAACTTTTGGGGTGCACTTCAAAATTATCGTGTTTTTTATTTAGTTGATTTAATTTTTTAATAATTTTGATTTTAATCAATTTTAAAAATATTTTTATTATTAAACCAATTTTTTCTAGATTATTTTTGAATTTTTGTTAAATTCAATGTTAATTTATCTTTTCTATCTTTTTATCCAAATTTTTAAGGCTTGGGACTATAATCTCGACGCCCTGTTTAATTACTTCAAAGTCAAAACTCCCAGCGCCGATTTTTTCGCCATCAAGGTTGATAACAGTATCGTCTGTTGTGTCAATATGGAATTTATCAAGCTCAAGCACCTTCATACTTCTATTGTCCTTATATCTCAATCCTCTTAAAAAAAACATTGCAACCGAACAAATGGAAGTAAAATTGACCTTATCTTTTTTAGACTTGATTAGCACAACGTCAACAAGCCCATCATTGAGTCTTGCCCTGCGATTTATCATAAAGCCCGCAACACTTCTTGAATTTAAAATAAGCATAATTGCATATTTGCCTTCAAGCGTTCCGCTATCATATGTCAATTTAAGTTTAACCGCTTGTGTGGTAAAAATTTTCTTAGCGCCGTGAAGAGCATAGGCAATCTTGCCCATCTTTTTCTTTTGCTGTTGATTTGTCGCATAGCTTGTTTCGGTAAAAAGCCCGCTACAGCATACATATATACCATATCTATCATTCATCTTAAAAACATCGTGTGCAAAAACCTGTCCATTTAGTATATTCTTGACCGCCTTCTTTATATCACGAGGAATTCCAAGAGAATGTGCAACATCATTGACTGTGCCTGTTGGAATATATCCAATTTTAGGTTTTCTTGATAGTCTCATACAAGAATTGACCACTTCATTTAAGGTGCCATCCCCGCCAGAAACTACAAGCAGGTCTATCCCCTCACCCTTTTCTAAAATCATATCACCGATATGCCCAGGATACTGAGACTGACAAACTTCTACTTGATATTTCTCTTCAAGTAACTTTACAATTTCTTTTTCTTTTTTTACAATCTTGCCTTTTCCGCTGAGCGGATTATATGCAAACAAACACTTTTCCATATATATAAGATATACAATAAAATTAAAAATAAGTCAACTAAGAGAGTAAAAATATTAAAATATTGTAACATTAGAATAAAAAATAGATAAAAAAGTCAAAATAATTTTACAAAAAATTCTAAAACTGCTATATTCAATATATGAAAATAAAATCTTTAAATAAACAAACCATATTAAAATTTATTTGTCAAACATTAGTTATGATTGTGGCAGGAATAATTGGTGGCTCTGCTTTTAAAACCTTCTTTGAAAGTGTCGGGATAATACCTACGGGTGTTTCAGGTTTGTCATTAATTATCCATAATCTTTTTGCACGTGGAGATATTAATATACCAACCTCTGTAATATACCTTACAATTAACTCTGCTATAATTTTAACAGCGTTAAAGGTTTTTGGACTGAGGTTTTTGTTATTATCTGGCATAGGCATCGGCTCATACACTCTTGCTATGCAGTTTGGAGACCTAAACTCTTTAATAAACAAAACTAGCGAAAGCACCTCAGATTTGCTCCTGCTCTACTCAATTGTCGGCGGTATGATTATGGGACTAATGATTGGGCTTGCTTTAAGGTATGGCGGGTCTACTGGCGGAAGCGACATTGCGGGAGCCCTTCTCAATAAATTTTTTCCAAAAATAAAGACAGGGTATTTCCTTCTTGGAATAAACGCAATCGTCATCACTTTAAGTGTTGTTACAACTGGAAGTTTTGTTATTGGCTTATACGCGCTTGTGTCTACAATCATCAGCTCAATGGCAACAAACCTTGTCCTCGACGATTCTAAGCGCGTGGTTGCATTCTATATAATCTGCAACAAGCCCGAGGCTATAGCTGAGGCTATACTTGATAAATTCCACAGAGGTGTAACTAAACTTGACGTACAAGGAATGTTTTCTCAAAAAGAAAAGACTATGCTCTTGTCTCTTGTGCCAAAAGGACAAGCTCACGAGATGAAAAAGCTTGTAAACGAACTTGACCGTAACGCCTTCGTCTTTTCATCGACTGTTACAGAAACCTTAGGCGATGGCAATTTTATGAAAGAGGCATCAATATTCAAAAATAAAGTTTCAGAAGCAAAAGAAACTTTAAAATCAGATAAATTACTCTCTCGAAAGATAAAGGCAAAGAAAATATTAAAAAAGAAATACAAATTAAAATAAAAATATTAAATTAAAATAAAAAAAATATAAATAAAAAATCAAGCAGTTTTAATTAATAAAAATCAAAACTGCTTTTTAAAATCATAGTAAAAAATAAAAATATTTTAAAAATTAATTAAAAATCAGTTTTTTGTTATTTTTGATTAATTTTTTATTTTTAGGGAAAAATCTATTTATTAATTTTCAAATTTGATATTTTTATAAAAGGTCTCTATTTCTTCATTGATTATTATTTTGATTCGCGTGATTAGTTTTTGCAAAATTCCATTTTTTATATAATGTGAAATATGAAATTTATATAATATTCTATTTTTTGTTATATGAGCCAAATACATAGAGACGTCTTCTATGCGCATTGATGTAATATCCTTATTTTTGACATCTGTTATTCGATTTTTAACACCACTGCCAAGTGTCTCTGATATTATATTTAAATTAACATAAAAATCTTCATCATAACATCTTACACCACATAAACTTTTATATTTTTTATCATCTAAACGTTCTAAAATATCATTGCATAAATATCGCACGTTTTTTTCAAGAGGCCACTCGTCATAGAAGTATTTTCCACCGCTTATTCCGTCAGTAAAAGGTTTTATTCTATCGTAAATTAGTTTTGCTACATAATTTTTTAATTCTAATTTCAAATCATCTGGCAAAAATTCTCCTATTGTAAATATTTTCCATTGTGGAAGTTTTATAATTTTACTTTCTGTATCTTTTATTATCTTGTCTAATTCTTTGTTATTTGTCTTTGAAAACATTTCCCCTCCTAATGATATTAATATAGCATATTTAAAATTTTTTTCAAAATAAAATCGCGCAAAATGCGAAGTGGAGCATTTACGTTTGCACGGGCAAGAGAAAAAACAAGCGCCACCGTCGTAACGGCTCGAATAGAGCCTAGACAGAAGCGCAGTCTCTATGGTAGAGATAAGTGGGCTCGAAAAGATTCTCTTTAAATGACAATTTAAGGGTTAAAGCCACCGACCCCGCCTTATCAGAAAAGTAATGTAAAATGCAAGTCTTTTTATACTTTTCACCAAATCTCTTTTAAATAAAGACAAACAGACACTCACAAAATCTTTTAGTAGTCAACTAATTTGAAGCGGTTGACTACTATTTACTACTATTGGCACTTTTTGCTACTTTTTTTACTCTTTTAAACTGTCTAAAACTATACCGAACCATTAAAATTGATTTAGAAAATTTATAAATTTCAATACAAAATAGATTGAATTATGATATACTCTTTTTAGGAGTAAAGCTATGTCAAATATTAAAGTTTTTGAAGATAGAAAAATTAGAAAGCAATGGAACGAGCAGGAAGAAGATTGGTATTTTTCTGTTGTTGATGTTGTGTGGATACTAACTGACAGCAAAGATTATCAAACTGCGAGAAAATATTGGAATAAACTAAAACAAAGGTTAAAAGATGAAGGAAGTGAACTGGTGACATTTTGTCACCGGTTGAAATTAGTTGCTCAAGACGGAAAAATAAGAGAAACTGATGTGCTTAACACCAAAGGCATATTAAGACTTATTCAATCAATTCCAAGTCCAAAAGCGGAACCTTTTAAGATGTGGCTTGCTCAAGTTGGAAGTGATAGACTTGACGAAATTGCCGACCCGGAAAAAGCAATAATTCGAGGTGCAAGTTTTTATCGTGCAAAGGGGTACACAGAAGGTTGGATAAATCAAAGACTTCAAACTATTGAAATACGAAAAGAACTTACTGACGAACGGAAAGAACGTGGAATCACAAAGGATAAAGACTATGCAATACTAACAAATGAGATGACAAAGGCTTGGAGCGGACTTTCTGTGCAAGAATACAAAAAGCTTAAAAGATTGAAAAAAGAAAATTTGCGTGATAATATGACCAATATAGAACTTGTTCTTAATATGCTTGCTGAAGTCACAACAACTGCCCTTTCAAAACAAGAAAAGCCACAAACCTTTAAAGAGAACAAAAACATTGCTCGTCGTGGTGGAAATGTTGCAAACACAGCAAAACAAGCCTACGAAGAACAACTTGGGCAAAAAGTAGTATCTCCATTATATGCAAAGAACAAGCAAACGCTTGAAATAAAAAATGATGAAGATTAATTAATGGTAAACTAAGTTAATACTATTTTAAAAGGAGTTTTTATGTTTAGTCTATTAGAAGAATTAAAAAAATATAAACCTTTTGACAAAAGAGAGAAAAAAGATTTAAACAAAACCTTGCATTTTCTTGAAAACAATTCAAATTGTTATGATAGGTCAAACAAGATTGGTCATATAACTGCTGGTGCTTTTATTTGTGATAAAAGTGGAAATATTTTACTTAATCATCACAAAAAATCTGGTATGTGGTTTCAATTTGGTGGACATAGTGATGGCGAAGAAAATAGCCTAAATGTTGCGAGAAGAGAAGTTATGGAAGAAGCAGGTATAACTGATTTTATGTTAGGTAAGGATTCAATTTTTGATGTTGCTGTTATGAAAATTCCTTATAGTGCAAAGAAAAATGAACCTGAACATTGGCATTATGATATTAATTTTCTTTTTATTGTTGACAATCATAATTATGAAATATCTAACGAGTCAGTTGAAATTAAATGGGTCACTATCAATGAAGCACTTTCGTTGGTTGATAAAAGAGATGCTGGAATGATTAGAATGATTGACAAATATAAATCATTTTTGGAAAAATTTTAAATATATTTTTATACTTGACAAAAGAAAAAAGTGTTAAAAAGCAAAACGCTGATAACACTTTTTTATTTTTTATATAAATTATATATTATTTCTTTGTTTTGTGTTGAAAGATAAATTTTCAAAAGAAATTAAAATAAAGAAAAGTTTTCTTTTGGTTATCTAAAATTTTCGGGGTTGATAACTCGCACTCTATTTCCATTTTGTTTTGCAAAGCGAACGGTGTTTCCTGTTCCGCTTGGTTTACCATTCCAACAAGCAATACAAATGGAAGAATGGTCCACCATATACTTATTTCGGTCGTTCATACAAGTCGGTGTGTAATGGTCCGACAATGTGATAACATCATCACACCTTTTTAAAATATTTTTATATTTTATTTGTTGGTCAGGTTTCCATTTCAGTTCCTGTCCAACACAAGGCACAACAGCAACAACTTTTATGTTGTGTTTTTTTCTTAATTCAAGCAAAATCTCTACTCCAATCATATCAAAGCCTTCCGCCATACCCGTCAAAAATGTTGTTATGCCAAACTCTATTGCACCAACAAAAACCTTTCTTACTTCTTCCTTAAATCTTAAACAACTCTCTCTGTTTTCAGCATATCCCCAAGAGGCGATGCCCTGTCAAACAAATTGTTCGTTCTTTAGTATTCATATATATTTCCTTTTGGTAGTTTATTGTATTGAACTATATCTATATTTTAGCAATAATGTTTTAAAACTCAAAGCGTTTACTACGGTAAACTAGATTTTTAAAAAGAAAATATATAATTCCTTATAGTGAACGCATCATATACTATGGAGGGATTATGAAATTAAATGAGGCTATTGCCGAAAGAACAAAGCAATTATTAAATGAAAGAGGTTTATCAAATTATTACTTATTCAAGAAAGGTGGTATTCCGCGTTCTACTATTTCTGCTGTAATAAATGTCAAAAAGAAAAATATAACCACAAATACTGTGTATCAAATTAGTTCTACATTAGAAATATCTCTGAAAGAGTTCTTTGATAGTCCAATTTTTGATACTGTTGATGACTAAAATCAGTGAAGAAAGATATGAAATTAAATAAAGCATTTGCATTGCGAGTCAAGGAACTTTTAAAAGAAAAGAAAATGACACAATATAAACTTGCTCAAGAAACCGGATTATATCATAGCACAATGACTGATATTTTAAATTGCAAATATGAAACACCTAATTTTACAATTTTGACATCAAATAACACATTTTTAAATAGTTTTAGATAGAATTAGACCGAAAGTAAAAATTTCGCACTTTGAAGTGAACCCCATTTTTGCTACCGCAAAAAAAAGGACACTTTACTAAAAATTCCTCTTATGGTAAAATTCCATAG
>CALVNW010000009.1 GCA_944350015.1 uncultured Clostridia bacterium
GCGAAGGTCTGAGCTGGTGCGAAGGTCTGAGCTGGTGCGAAGGTCTGAGCTGGTGCGAAGGTCTGAGCTGGTGCGAAAAAGGCGGAATGAAAGCGCAAGCCTGCCAAGGCTTGCCCCAAAAAGCTTGAAAAAGCTTTTTGGAAGAATTTTACCAAAGGTAAAATTCTGGCTTTCATTCCGCCCCCTCTCTCGTCACAATTCCGCCACCACTCTCGCGTCACCCAGCTGTTCGCATCACGCTCATTGCTCTTGTCACTCTGCACTTTCGTTACAATGCTAATCACGTCACAATGCTACTCTGTTCAAAATAACAATCTACTCAAAAACACAAATCTCCAAATCTTATCACTCCCCTCTTCAATGTCGCTCAACATCACCTTCCTGCTCGTTTTGCAATGCCATCACCCTTCACTCTTACTCTGCAATTATGCCCTATATTTTATATACTATATATACAATATAGATAACACCAAATAGTAGACAGCATTTTCTTGGAGCATTGCCCCGCTTTTAATATCATAGTCAATCTTTTCAAGAAGAGCGAAAATCTTTTTGAGTTGCATTTTAGAAAAGTTTTTGATTTGCTGGCGCTGTTTTGATACAGCAAATTCCTTTATGCCAAATAGCGAAGAGAGCGCCTTATCATCAAGCCCAGAGGTTGAGATAAAAAACAGTCTTCTAAAGTGGTTGGTTATAAGCCCAAGCACTTCTTTAGGCATTTGATTTAAGATGGTGATTGCCTTGTCGCCGTCTTTCCTTCCAAGAGCGTCGGTAAGTTCAAAAATCACAAACTCGTTATCTTTTGAGACGCAACTCTCCACAAGTTTTTTAGTGATAAGTGGCTCATCAAGGTCATAATAGGCAAGCTTGACAATCTCGCTCATCATACGTGTCAAATAGCCATTGCAATAGTCGTAAAGAGTATCCAGCGCCTCTTTGCTTATCTTTTTGTTATATTTTTCAAGTTCTTTTACTACCACTGCCGAGCCTGTAAGTTTGTCAAACCTCTTGCAATCAACAAAAGCTGACGCGCTTTTTATAAAATCGAATTTTTGAGCAAAGTCATATATGACAATAACGGTGCTCATCGCAGGCTTTTCAAGATAGCTAAGCAAAAGTTTTTTGTCGCTTTCACTAAACTTTGTAACATTTTTTACAACTATCAAGCGTTTACCACTGCCAAAAGGCAGGACTTCGGCGCTATCTACAAGGGCTTTCATAGTAAAGTTCTCATCGTCAAACTTAACTAGGTCAAAGTCAGGCAAGGAGATATCGCAAGCTTTTTTAATCATAGAAAAAGCCCTATCATACAAGTAATAGTCTTCACCTTGTAGCAAATAGCAAGGCTCCACCCTCTCTTTAAGCCTATTTTTAAGCGTTTTCATAATATCTCCTTTTAAGTTAGTCTATAAAGTTCACTTTTAAAGCATCGTTTTTGGTTACCAGCAGATTGCCATTGTCAACATAGTTATAATCTGTCAGTCCATTTCTAACCGAAGAAACCGACATATAGTTCGGGCTTGCAAGCTGAAAATTTTGGTCAGTAAAGGCTATATCGGTGTCAAAGCTTGCAATTATGGCATTTGCCGTAGAATAATTATAATCAAAATCAAGCCCACTTGCAACAAAAATTGAAAGTCCGTCAAATTGAACAGTTACGCCAAGCACTCCCTCGCTTGTTTCGATATAGACAAAGGTGAAATCGCCCGCCTGCATCATCGTGTTTGTTGTAACTATTGACAGCCCCTCTTGGAACTCATCACCGCCGAGGCAGACATAGTACTCAATATCAAATTCCTCAAGCCTTTCTATATCTCTATCATCCAAACTTTCAAAGGATAGATAATAGTCGATGCCGTCAAGCCTATATTTTGCAAGCGCCCTATCTGTGATATAGCAGTCACCAACCGCCAGCGTTTGCCCGCCAGACGATGCCATAACAACGCTTTGCTGTCCGTAGGAATAGAGGTACAGTACCCCTGATTTGAGTTTGCCGGTCAACGTGAAAAGTCCGATGGATGAGACTATAAAGAAGATAAACGCCGAGGAAATTTCAAATTTGACAAGACCAGCCACCATAAAGAAGGTGCTTATTAGAAAAATCGTCACAAAATATAGCGCGCTTGTTGTAATGTTCCAAGGCGAAAGTTTGACTTGGAAGGTTGTGCTTGCAAAGATGGTGGCAATAGCCTTGCAGGCGACAAGTCCCCACTCTATCGGAACGAGCAAGAATGAAAGCGGTGGAAGTAGCAATATGATAAAGCTAACCACAAAGAGATATGGAAAAATTAGCGCAAAGATTGGAACAACAAACAAATTTACGATAGCGTTTAATAGGTTTAAGGTTGACGAAAAACTTGCAAGAAATGGCAATATGGCAAGCTGAGCGGACAAAGAGACGGCTATGTACTGCGCAATCTTGTTTGGAATAAACTTTTTGAGCAAATTTGTAAACATTGGTGACAAGAAAACAATACCGCATACGCAAGCAACTGACATCAAAAAGCCGACATCAAAAGCGGTTAGTGGACTAAAGACCAAAATGATTATACCAGATAGCCCAAGCGCATTGAGAGCGTCATAGCGTCTGCCTATCACATTGCTCAGCATTATAACAATACCCATCACACTTGCTCTAAGCACCGATGGCGCAAAGGAACAAAAGTAGGCGTAAAGCACTATGACTATTGTTGTCACTAAAAAACTTATCTTTTTGTTCACCCTGCACTTGTTTAGAAAACTGTAGATTATCGCAATCAAAAATGCAACGTTGAAACCACTTACAGTTATGATATGAATGATACCTGAATTTCTGTATGCGCTTTGCGTTTCAAAACTGATGCCATTTTGGTCGCCAAACAAGACGGCATAGGCAATTGAGGCGTTATCCTCACTCATATTTTCATAGAGAAGTGACTTTATCGACTGCCTGACATCTTCGTCAAAGGTGGTATAGCCATCGGTCACCACAAGGTCTGACGTGCTTAAACTTACGCTATAGCCAATACCGCGCCTGTAGATGCTTGAATTAAGTCCGCCTAGCGAAAAAACCGGCAAGGCTGTAACCTCGCTTTCAAAGGAAACTCTATCACCAATTTTGAGTTTGTTTTGCCCTTTTGAAAAGGTTGCCTCTATATTTTTGCTATCCTGCCCGTTTATCTTCACATCGTCAAGCACGACCGTGTAATAGTAATCGCTCTCCTCAAAGTCATCGCTCACCCTTGCCACAACTGACACCACACCATCGTACGCTTTAACCTTGCTTGTGATAACTCCGATAAAGAAAAAACCCGTGCCTAGAATATAGGTTACAAGAAGCAATGTCATAATCTTGTAGCACTTCTTATAAATACAAAAACCAATCAAGAGGGCTAGCACTATAACTACAATACATATGTTTTCTATTTCGCCTGAAAAAAGCCCTTTTGACATTATTATTGCAAATAAAAACATCAAAAAGGGATAGAAAAAATATCTAAAGTTGACAAGCCTCTTTTCTTTCATTACCCATAATTTTAGCAAAATAACCTCTAAAAAACAATCTAATTTTTTATTTTTGTAAAATTTTGACGAATTTTGCGCTTCTTAACAACCTCAAAAGACTGAAAACAACAAATTAAAATCTACAAAGACTAAAAAACTATATAAAAAGAGAGTCTATTTTAGGTCTAACCAACCTATAAATAAACTCTCTTTAAATTTAACTTTTGAACAATTAATTTTGCATAAATTCTTTATTTTTTACTCAAAATTTTGATTTTTACATAATTTTTTCGATTTTTACGCTATTTTTTAAATTATAATGTAAATTTTTTGTTTCTGTATCAAGTTTTTGATTTAATATCCGTTCGGCAATTTTTATGCAGATTTACATTGATTTTAATATTCGTATGGCTCCTCTGAGTAGTCGACACCTACAAGTCCAGTGTAGAACTTATAGTTTGTTTCAGTGTCGCCAGCTTTTTTAAGCACTTTGTAGGTTATCTCAATATAGTCGCAACCGTCACTGTCACCAAACATCGCTGGGTTCAATCTTCCCGAGATATATGTTTGCCCTTCTGGCAGGTCATCTGTATCATATTCAGGGTTTGAACCATACTCAACAACTTCATAGTAGTTAATTACCTTACTTGTACCAACAAGCTTAAGTGGCTCGGTTGAAACGTAAGGTCTTGAAGTATAGTTGCCCACAGTGCCGACATCGGTCATTAAAATGTCTTCACCGATATTGACATTAAACTCACCTATGTGTATCTGCCCAAGATTGTCAAAGTTTATAACATTGGTGTGCTCTTTTGGTAAATTTTCAGGCGCACCGCCACCCTGTGCTGGGTAGTCGTTAGGGTCTGGGTTCTTGATATCGTAGTCTAGTTGATAATTAAAATCAAACGGTCCGTCATACACTCTAACTTGTCTTGACGCCAGAACCTGTCTCTCTTTTGTCGCGCTATTGTAGTAGTTTAAATCAACTATGATATCTATATACTTAGTTTCGTCGTAGACATCTTCTACCGTTCCGTCTAGACCTGCATCGTACTTAAGCGCTATCATAATGCCGTCAAGATAGATTTCCCTATCAAGCATAAGCACAACTGATTGATATTCAAGCGGATAGATACTTCCTAAATCGCTCATATTACCTTGCCCTGGCAAAACGAAGTTGGAGTCATCTCCTACCACGAAGGTGTTGCCGGCATATTCCATAATGTTTGAGGCAAGGAAGCGCTGGTCAATGGTTATATCCTCGCCATCAATGTTACCAATTGATACGTTTTCACATACTCCAGCCACAATATTTTCAACAGCCGTCTCGTAATCTCTGCCAAGCAAGCTTGAAGATGACTGAGCAGTTTCAAAACCATATCCAACTATAATAACATTGCCTTCTTCGTCTAAGATATACTCGCCTTCTTCGTCTACTGCAAGAAATTCAACAACGCCTAAGTTTGCGTCAGTCTGTCCACCAGTATAACTTGTAAAGCTGTCGTCTGCCTCAACGGTGCTTCTTCCGATAATATTATCAAGTATCCAAGCTTCAATCTTTTCTATCTGCCTATCAACAAGACCAACATAGGCACCAAGAATCTTGAATGTCTGTTTTGCGCTCTCCACCGCCTCGTCAACAGTGCCACGTCTGCTATCAGTTATTTGAACCTCAATATCATATGTATAGTCATCATTAAAGTTAATCTCTATTTCTCCCGGATCCAAATCCACCGCATAGCAGTAGATGACATACTCAAGAGCTTTAACAAGCCCCGAATAAGATGTTTCATCATAAGGCGCTAGGGTTGCGTCAGTATTTGAAGATAGATATAGGGTTTGGTAAAGAGTTGAGTTGAATGTATCTACATAAGAATAATAATTATCTACCACATCACTTGGAGCATTACTACTATTTAAGAAAACCTTATTCCCTTGAGACACGGTCACGCCACCGTCATTACTTGCAGCAATAGTTTCATCATTATATATATAGGCTTTTAAAAGTTCATTTGATGTATCAGAATTAGCAACAAGAGACCAATCCCACTTGACATTTGTATCAGCACCTAGTATGTAGTATGCCTCACCGCCCGTCTCTTCAATTGGCACAGGTTGCTCTAGGCGAGCAGAAATATTCCCAAAATCATCCACTAAAACCTTTTGAGACAAAGTAACATACCCTAATGTGTCAACTTGATAACGCATACTATCATAGAGGTAACTTAAATTTTCTACATTAAAATTTGGCAAGCGTCCATCTTCCCTAGTTCCTTCAGGAGTTTCCGTACCAAGTACCGTATCAATAACAGACAGCCCATAAGTATCAAATAAATCCTGTAAAATATAATAAGCGTAAGCCCCATAATAATTATTTGTCTCGTCTTCACCTGCGCCAGAGCCCTCATCATAATCATAATCATCAGGACGATAGAGAACCTTTGCCCCATACATATCAACTACTTTGGCATCTTCAAGGTCCTCATCGTCAAAGCCTTCTTCATAATCTTCTTTTGATAGACCACTGCCTGCACAACCTACTCCGACAAGTGCGAAGCAAAAAATCATACAAAATGATAAAATTCTAAAAAATATCTTCTTTTTCATAACTTTATTTTAACCAATTATTCTACAAAAATCAACTAATTATCAATTTTTATACAAAAAAGAGCGATTTATTTCGCTCTTTTCTTTAAAATTCTAGTTCAGTAATCTCTCCATTTTCTGGGTCTACATAAACGGCTTTATAACTTACTGCAGTAGCTGAATTTGTTAAATCTTCATTTTCAAAAACATTTTGGGTGTAATTTAAAACTTTATGTTCTTCCTTTACATTGTAATAATTATTTTTATTTAAATTTTCAATTAAAGTTGTGTCATTGTTATTAGCTTGATTTTCTTTTATTCTTACGGTATATTCTTCTACCCCATTAGCATTAATATTTATAACAACAATTCTTCGTGCAGTGCCAGTTAAAGTAGAATCTACTTTTGAACCGTCATCCACTATAAACGACTGAGTATCTTGTGTTACTTGTTGTATTATGCCATCACTTGCAAGCTTTGCATTTACTGCATCTTTTAATTCCTTTCTCTCATCTTGTATTGATGGATCAAAAGAAAATACATATTCCTGAGTATATTTCGCTCCTCCTCTAACTGCAGTATCAAAAGCCTTTTCAAGTTTTGTAGTAACTGGTTTAACTAAATCTGCTATAGTAATAGTAGTCTTAGGTACAACATTACCAATAACATACGCCATACCTGTAGCTGAAACATCGTTAAAAGCAAATATTCTAATCATATCAATGTTGACGCCGTCAGCACTTACTATTTCCCATCTAGCATCTTTAATATTTTCTACATTATTTGAAATTGTTTTATTTATAATATTTTCATAAAGGTTGTCATTAAGGGTGTCTGAAACAATATCAACATACTCCTCATTGCCCTCAGCGAAAAGTTCATCAAGCGAGTCTGGTAGTTCTGGCTCTGGTGGGTCTATTACTGGGTCATCTCCCGGTTCCTCAGTTCCAGGTTCCTCAGTTCCAGGCTCTTCGGTACCTGGTTCCTCTTTACCAGGGTCTTCTGTTCCTGGCTCCTCTGTTCCAGGCTCTTCCTTTCCAGGTTCTTCTGTGCCTGGCTCCTCTTTGCCTGGGTCTTCTGTTCCTGGTTCTTCCTTGCCTGGATCCTCTTTGTTTGGATCATCTGGCACTATAATTCCTGGGCGGTCTGGTCCCGGTTTGTCGATTTGATTATCACCGCATCCTACAAAACTAAATAGACTTCCTATAAGTATTGCAATGCCAACAGCAGTTGCTCCTAGCTTTGCCCAAAATCCTATTTTATAACCTTTATTTGACTTTAATTTCCCTTCATTTCTCATAATCCCAATCTCCCTAATGAAATTATATCACAATATTTTTAAAATTACAATAGTATTTTGAAAAATTTTTACTATATGAATTTTTTAAGTTTTTAGATGGGGTGAGGTAAATTATATGCTTATAAAAACTATGTGATAAAAAATTCTGACGAATTTGCGAGCTGTGTACCCACACATCACATAGTATTAAAACCCCTCAACACCTTTGCAAGCAAGTTCGGCTTTCTATAAATAAATTAAGTATTATTACTATAAAGTTTTTTATATTGTATATGATTTTTTATTTATTTCCTTATAAATATAATATTTTATAATAAAAAACTCGCCCTATTCAAAGAAAGCTATCAAAAAGTGTTGTAACACTTTTTGATAGGAAAGCGTGCAAGCTTTCCACCCGCTTGCAGAAGCGGGGCTTTCTTTGAATAGGTGCGAGTTTTAATTAATTTTACTCACCTTTTTCACTATTTTCATCATTTTTGCCACTGTTTTCTTGACTTTCTTCCTCTTTGTCATCTTCGGCATCTGACTGACTATTTTCGCTACTTTTTGGCATAGTTACAACGCCAAGCACAACTAAAAGTCCAGCAAAAGCCATTATAAGCCCGCTAACTAAATCATTGTCAATAGAGAAGCCAAAACAATCACCAAGCGCATTTAAGAAAACGACAACAGCACCAGCAAGAGCAGTCCAAAAACTGTAAGATTTAAATCTTTTATTCATTTTTTCTCCTTTTTTGCTATTTTTTCTTGTTTTTTTAGCGATTTTTAGCTAAATTTACTCTTCGTCATCTAAATGTCTAAAATAACTAATGCTTTCAGAAATAAGCCTCGCAAGCTCTTCAACCTGCTGTTTAACATCACTTATCACCTGAAGGCTATCGGCAAGTGCCTCTATTGTTTCTCTATAGGACTCTTCTCGTTTTGCGCTATCTTTAAGCTGATAAAAGAAAAGAAACACAAATAGCATAGCAAAGACACCATATCCGACAATACTTTTTATAAGTTCTGACCAGAAATCCATTTTTTAACATTCTCCTTCTTGTCCAGATTGAGAACGTCTTGGAATATTTTTTCTTCCTCTTCAAGCAAAGCCTTGTTAATCAGCCTTATTTTGTTTTGATAGATTATTTTCATTTCTTCACACTTGCACATATAACAAAATTGCTAATATTTGTCTCGCCAGATGATATTATCTTCACATCAAATTCATTGCCAGAGATGTTTGTCCTAATTTTTTGTATTTTACTACTTGCAGTAACCGTAAACTTTTTGCTTTCAAGCTCGCTTGAAATGACAATCTCAGCGCTCCCGCTTGTCTTTATTGTAAAATATTTTATTCTTTTCTTTTTACTATGATAGCCAAGGTCGGTTTTAACGCTTTGCCATAGTGCTGGCAGGCTTGTGCCAAAAATCTTGCCATCTTCAGTAAGCTGACCAATCTTTCCGATATGCTCATTATTAAAGCAAGCAACGAGTTTAGACTTATGCGGATTATTAAGTGCAAGCACTTGGTTTATATCAACTCCGCGCACGATATCAAGATGTTTTTTCTCGATATCATATATAAGAAGAGCGTTGTTGACATAGCCACTACTATAACTTTCACAACCCACCTGCTTGTCGTCAGCAAAATCACATCTGCAAGCAAGATAGTATTTCCCTTCAAAACAAGTTGCAAAGCAGTTCGATTGATTGATAGTTTTTAAGATATTCTCACAGCCTAATTCTACATTCTTTACAGAGGAGCCATTAAAGCATTTAAGCCCTGAGCGCTCAAGAAAATAGACATTATCTCCGCTCTGCGCTATTGAGTCAGGGTATATATAACTGTCAGAAAGGTACATATGGTTTATAGAGAAGGTATCATTTGAACCATATATTGAAAGTTGCGTTATACCATAATCTCTGAAAACATAGATATAGTCATTGAAAGATATAATTCTATTAAGTACACCTCTCTCATCACTAAAATCAAGATTGGCGGTCTTTTCATCTGTCCAGTTTGTTATATCTACATCTTCATTATATATAAGCTGACTATTTTCCTCTGCTGTGATTGCAAAAAGTTTGCCGTAGTGCGAGCAACAAGATTTTATAATTGGCACCTCTTCAAAACTTTCATTCCCACTGCCCGAAACAACAAGTAGGTTCTCACCTTGTCCCGAAAGCAAAAGCATATCTCTACCATTTACTCTATAGTAGATGCCATAAGGTGGCTCGGTGAAGTCATTTGGTATGATGAAGGGATAATATCTTATTTTAAAGAGGTTGTCATAGCAGATGTAGCCCTCATTATTGTAATAAAATAGATAGTAGGTGTTAACGTCATCGCTATAATTGTACCACTTCATCTTCCAGATAGCCTTAACCTCAGTTCCACGCAAGGTTATCGCCGTTTCATTGTCAAGGTCGGTAAGTGAGGTTGGCATTTTGATATCTTCAAAGCCGTAACCCGTCTTTAAATCGCCATCACCAGTTCTAAAGTTATAGGTCTCTTTTCCGCTGGTGACCTCTCTATTTTCATCGGTAGTGGTTGAGGGAAGTTCGTCAAAAAGTGAGTACTCAAACTCGATTTCTTTAGTTGAAAGCGTCTTTAAAGTATTTTTGTAGAACATTAAATCCACCTCCTCCGAGGCATTTTAACTTCACTTTTCTTTCGCGATAGCACTTGCAGTGAATTTTTAAATCTTTCTTCCCAAATATCAGCTTCGTCAAATAAGGTTTGCATAAAGTAGTACTCTCTTGCAATTCCATAGGCAAAAATGCGCTCTGTCAAAGTAGTGTCAAACTCGCTTGAAAGAGTAAGCTCGCTAGGATATATCTGATAGATAATTTCAACCTCATTTGCATCTACCATAACATAATCTTGAAAGGCTTTAAATTTTAGTCTTTCGCCACTGCAGTCACTGATTGAGAGTATTTGGCAAACGTCACCGCTTAGCACACTGTATTCTACCCTAGAACCCACAGGTTTTACTTTTTCAACCTTAATTATAGGAAGATACTCACTTGCTATCTCGTTATAGATTAGATTAAAACACTTGACAAGGCTATCGCAGATGCTGTTTTGCTCATCGGTTAAACTATCGCTATTTTTAATAGCCTTTCCAAGCTCTTCATTTTCTGTAAAATCACAGGCAAGAACTATTATATCTTTTACTAACATATTGCCTCCTTCAGCAAATTAACTTGCTCCTTTATCTGTCTTTTATAGACCTCCTCGTTATTTTTCTCAATCTCCTCAATCAATTTATCACGCCTACTACTTGCTGTCCTGCGTGCAAAGACCAGTGTCCGCTCGTCAAGAACGCTATAAGGCACCTCAAAACAATAGCTATTCTTTTGATTTGACGAGTGCACCTCATAGCATTTTTTAGATAGATTGTAAAGCACAAAATAGCTTTCATCAATCTCTTTAAGTCTATCGCAAATATAATAGACGTCATCCTTAATTTCTAGATAATTTAACAAAATAACCTCCAAAATTAGATAAAAAAGGCAAAAAATGTGTGTTTTTTGCCTTTTATCTATATTTTTAACCTTCAGAACCAGTTGTATTTACATTAATATTGCTAGTAAATGGATTTGTAACTGTTGACTTGATGCCTGAAATCTTAGCTTGTCCGCAAGGCTTGTCGCAGATAAGTTCTGCATATTTAACAAGGGTTGCGCTATAAGTTGGATAGCCTTGATTTTGTTTCAAAATTCGTCCATCCTCACCTTCAAGCCATTTCCAGTCGCAAAGCTCGTGAATTGTAAAGTCGTTGGTGTTTAAAAGATACATTGTGTCATCGTCAACAAATCTATCAGCAACAACAGGTATACCATTATGAGTGATAGTCTTATATCCACCCTCAAGTTCTGTAATATCAATATTCCTTCTGTAAGCACCAAGATATTCTTGATATGCTCTTCTAACTTGGCTTGAGCAAGTGATGAAGTTGATTTGAGAGTCTACGTTCATATCAAGAAAATCAATTGCCTGTTGAATAAGTAGATCTGATATCTCCTGTGATGTTGTGCTTGTGTAAGGGTTAAGCCAAGGATATTCGGTTTTGCTTACGCCATAGATTGAAGTTTGAGTAGAGTCGAATATCTTGCCAAGTCCGCTAATTTCAAAATCTTTTGAGCCTTGCACATAGAATTTATATCCACTTGCAATAGTTAAAGATTCACTTGACTCATATGTAAACTTCTTGTTCACCCTATCAACATAGGTTACCTTTAAAGGCGAAGTGTTTACCTTGGTTGCGTCATTGTAAACATCGACAAGCATACCTTCAATTAAGTTGTTTACCTTATCACAAGTTATAGTTTTTCCGCTTTGAGCTGAAGCAGTTGCAAGAAGTCCAGTTCCATCACCATAGAGCATTCTACCGAGATTGAATGAACTTGCCTTAACTAGCCCTTCCATCTCATCCGACAAAAGATTTACAAAAGCGCCAATATTGTTTGCTGATGCTCTTACTGCCTTGTCAGAAATATCAATTTTACCATAAAGGTTTTTAAGTTCGGCTACAAATTGAACGTAGCCATTGCCAGAAGATGTTGGAAGAGCTCCCTCTTCGCTTCCAGCGCCTACTCCGCCATTGATACCGTACGGAGCAAGTTTTCTTACTTCTTTGCCCCAAACATCTTTGCTTGAGTGCTTAATTTTAGCTAAAAGTGGATTTGCATTTACATTTAATTGATTTGCAACAACGCCTAAATAAACGTTCTTAAGTGCACTTTCAGCAGTTTGTAAAGTTACCATTTTTTACTCCTTTTAAAAATTTTTAAGTTTTTTATTTAAAAATTGTGTAAAAATAAGCAAAATTTAATAAATTATCTTAATTTTTAGTTTTAAATAATTTTAATTTCAAATTATTAATTAAAATTTAAATATGTTAAATTTTTTATACTTTTGCTGCCCTAACCACAAAAAGTAAATTTAACTAAACATATTGTTTACAAGTTTTTTAGCCTCTTCAAGCGTCTTAGGGCTATCAGGAATGACTCCTGACACCCTTTGTCCGCCCTGTGAAGATATTACGTATGGTGGCTTTTGATTTGCAAGTTCGTTAAGATAATTTTCAATAATCTTATTTTTTACATCGTCGCTAGTCAGCACATACCGACTGATTAACGGGTCGCTTTGCTTTACTTTTATATGGTCGAGCACCACATTAGCCCAAGCGTCCTCATATGGATTTTTAATCCGATTACCTTGAAGATAGTTTTCTATCTCCTCAGCATAGTCTTTTGCAAGTTCATTTTCTTCAAGGAATTGAGAAAGCGATTGAAGGTAATCATCTTGATTATTTTCTTCACCGCCAGCACTTAAGTCAGAAGATAATTTAGCGTTTTCGTCATTATTTTCGCTATTTTTTGTGATATTTTCGTTCTTTTCTTTAATTTCGCTATCTTCAGTGCTGTCTGCTGGCTTATTCTCGCCATCAATTTTATCTTGCTGAAGTGACTTCAAAAGTTGGCATTTTCTGGTAAATTCAGCTTGCAAATTGTTGTATGCCGTAAGTAAGGCATTTGAATCCTTGAATTTACCAAGTTGCCCTTGAGAGCCAACATCACTCACAGCCCTATCCTCATTCACTTTATCTAAAGTCGTTGCCGGTTCCATTGTTGGTTGTTCTCTGTTTTCCATAATTAACCCTCCATTTTCTTTTTGTGTTTATGAATATGCTCTAAAAACATCTTTTCAAGTTTACTATTTTTAGCTTTTGCCTTTTCAAAATCTTCACCGAGCATAAAAGCGATGTGTTCGTTTAAATGTAATTTATCATCATCTATTTCGCTGACATCAACCTCGTCGCCTTTAAGCATCTTGATGTTTTCGCCGTCAGCGCGTTTTAAGTGAAGCTCGTTTAAGTCTTGCGCATTTTCCCAAATACCCAAGCCTAACATCTCAAGAATTTTGCATTTCATCCTGTTTGTCAGCGTTCCATTCTCATCTTGGAAAATTCCTTTTTCAAGGAGAGAAAATATCATCTCCCTTCTCTGCGTTAAAGTCTGAGAGCCGTCCGTTTGATTTTCAAGCTCTATATCATCGCTTGAAATATCAGAAGAGGAGAAGTAAAACATTTCAATCTGTCCATTTTCTCCAACAATCTTTGCAATTCTAGGAAAGATTGCATATTGTTTGTATAATCTTAAAATCTTCTTAGCAATCTCCTTGCAAGCTGACTTTATGCTTTCAATCGATGCATTAAGTCTAGTTTCATCTTGACTAATCAAAAGCTCGAGTGCATTACCGCTGATATTGGATGAGATAGTGCTTGTACTTAAAAGGTCATTTACACCGCTTATCTTATTAAATTCGTCAAGCAAATTATTCTCCTCATCACTTAACCCTGCTGGTATACTTTCGCTTTGAAGATATTTAGGCTCTGTTGCGCCCTGTCTGTAAACTAAAACTTTGCCCGGGCATAGTCCTTCCTCTTCAAGATTGTCAAGGTCGACTGAGCCATCCTCAACGCTAAGCACACCGAGTGACAGTCTGTTGATAAATTCGTGTTTGCGATTTTTCACTGCATTGAACGCTCTTTGAACAGGAATAAGCCTTTCAATTACGCTAGTTCCCCAGAAACATCCAGGCTCTTCTATGCTAGTTTGTCTTATAAAAGGAAAATCTCTCGTCTTGTCCTCTCCGCATAGATAAGGTAGCTCGCCGTCATACACAAGCTTGTCGCCTGCAACTATTATAAGTCTACCATTAGGATATTCACTGTTTGGTCTGACATATTTTTCAATCACGATAGCACTGTTATCTTTGGTTGTTTCGATAAGCTTTGTTGCCGTGCCATTAAAGCCAAGCCCGCCTACACCCACAGAGACATTATCAAGCGAAAAGGTATTGATTTTTTCGCCTTTCACCTCAACGCCATACATACTTTTGATTTGTTCAGTGGTGTAAGCTTTGGCGTGCAACAAACTTTGACAGTCGCGTAAGCTCTCACAAGTTTGACTATCAGGATAAATTTCAAACGGAGAGACGACACTAAGTTCGACCTCTCCGCTTTTAACCTTATTACCATCCTTATCAACCGCTACAGTCTGCCCAAGATTATTGTTCCAGCTGACCTTGTAGAACACCGTACCGCAAACCTCGGACCACTTGATTGCTTGAGTGATTTTATTTTCAATCTCAAGCTTATTTTTTAATGATTTATATATCTTTTTTGAGGCTTTTGCGCTTTGTTTGTCGCGCTCATCACTTGTGGCAGGTATGACATTTATATCTGGCTTTATTCTTGAAAGTTTTGCGTACCTTATATCATATATTGGTGCGATATGGTTGTAAACCTCACGCTCTTGCCAGAAAAATTGCCTGTCAGCCTCCTCAATTTGACCACCATAGCCAATATTACAATATTGATTGCCCATCAAAAAGTTCATATTGATTTGCCAAATGGTGTCAAAACTTTTTCTTGCCTCCGCTCTGTTTTTGAAGTCGTCAATGACTTCTTTTGCAATTTTTTCTTTAATTTGATTGTTTTTCATTTTACCTTCCTCGTCTTTTTATTTAATCTAAACGGACTTTCTGTCCCCTTTGGTATTTGTAGTTTTGCAATCTGCTCATACATACCCTTCAAGCACTCTTCACAAAAACATAAATCTCGCTTTATTAGCCCTTTGGTTGTAAAACAATACTTTGCGAGGTTATTACAGCCATAAAAATCACATTTTGTAAGGTGCTTGCACTCAAGTATCTCCACTTTCTCCCTCCTCTTTTATCAATTTTTCAAGTCGCTTCTCTTCTGCCTCAAGCTCGTCGTCGGTCATCGATAGGACACTATCCTCATAAGATTTGTAGTAACGCTCAAGTAACAATTTGATTGCCGAGATGTCTGGCGCAAAATGCTTGGTTGTCACCTTCATCTTCGATAGCACCTTTTCGCCCTCTTCATTGAAAGAAAACTCTTTAAGTTCTTCGCTAGCATCATAGCCCAAGGCTTTTTTAAGTAGTGCTTTCCTTATCTCATCTTCTTCCATTTTGCTCCTTTTAGCAACTTTCGCCTAGATTATATAACACCGATTTTCACAAAAACAATACTTACTGCCAACTTTTTTTAAAAATTTAGCACAAATATTAAAAATTATCGCTAAACTGATATTGTAGAGGTCTTACAAATGAAAAATTTACTTGAGATGAATGGTGTCAAATACTTCTATCAGACAAAAGAGAGTGAAATCAATGCTCTTGAAAACATCTCTTTCTCTATAAAAGAGAGGGACTTTTCTTCCATTGTTGGTCCTAGCGGTTGTGGCAAAACCACAATCCTTTCACTGATCGCAGGACTGCTCACTCCGTCTGAGGGTGCTATCACTTTAAATGGTAGCCCTATCACCAAGAACGATAGTCGAATAGGCTATATGTTCCAAAGAGACCATCTCTTCGAGTGGAGAACTATTTGGCAGAACATCATACTCGGACTAGAAGTTCAAAAAAAGCATAAACAGCCTGAAAAGCTTGCTTTTGCCGAAGAACTACTAAAAAAGTATGACCTTTACAACTTTAAAAACAAGAAGCCTCGCCAGCTTAGTGGCGGAATGCGTCAAAGAGTGGCGCTAATTCGTACACTCGTTCTTGAACCACAGCTTTTACTTTTAGATGAGCCATTTTCTGCGCTCGACTTTCAAACAAGACTTAAGGTCTGTGATGACGTCTATGACATAATAAAAAGCGAACAAAAAACCGCCCTTTTAGTTACTCACGATATATCAGAAGCACTTAGTATGTCTGACAAAATCATAATCTTAACTAAAAGACCGGCAGTCGTAAAAAAGGTTGTAGACATCTCATTTCAAGGAATAGCTCCTCTTGCTAAGCGCGAGGACAAAGAGTTTGGCAAATATTTTGAAATGATTTGGAGAAATCTTGTCTAATGAAACGCAAAAACAAAAATAAAATTGTATCCTACTCAAAAGCCCGCAAGCAATATCTTAAAACAATAAAAAAAGATAAAATTTTAGTCTTGTTTTGGCAAATCACAATATTCGTGCTCTTTTTGGGAATTTGGCAACTACTCGCTGATTTTGGCGTTATCGACCCGTTTTTCTTCTCTAGTCCATCTAGAATTGCAACCACAATAGTAGACCTTGCAAAAGATGGAAACCTTTGGCTCCATATTTGGACATCGCTTTACGAAACCATTATTGGCTTTGTAATAGCCACGCTACTTGGAGTTTTGATTGCAATCCTTCTTTGGTGGAGCGAAAAACTTAGACGGATAATGGAACCTTATCTAATTATTCTTAATAGTTTGCCAAAGATAGCTCTTGGACCTATGATTATTTTCTGGGTTGGCTCAGGTACTGGCGCAACTATTGTAATGTGCGTGCTTATCTGCATCGTGATAACAACTATATCTATGCTCAATGCATTCATTTCTTGTGACAGTGATAAAATACTTCTAATGAAATCAATGCACGCGAACAAATTTCAAATACTATTCAAATTAATTTTGCCAAGCGCTCTGCCAGAATTTACTTCAGTACTCAAAATAAATGTTGGTATGAGCTGGGTAGGCACTATTATGGGCGAATACCTTTCAAGTAAGGCAGGACTTGGATACCTTATCAACTACGGCAGTCAGATATTAAAACTTGATATCGTTATGGCAAGCATAACACTGCTTTGCGTTCTCGCCGCAGGAATGTATTTCCTAGTTAGCCCTCTTGAGAAAAAGTTTAAAAGATAATATTGCAACAAATTTTAGATAATTAATCAAAAATTAATTAAAATTACTAAAAAAACTTTAAATTTACCATTAATTACCACTAAAATATCTCAATCCTACAAATTTTCCTTCCTTTTAATAGACTTAGCTTTTATCTTTTTAACCCTTCGCCCTTTTAACAGGGCAAACAATAAATATAGCCCAAGTATGCTACAAATAGGATAGAGTTGTGACACGATAAAAGAAAACCCAAGTAGGCTTAACAATGCCGGCAAAAGTACACTTATACAAAAGATTAAAAATTCATTATTGCACAGCCCTCGAAAAGATAAAAATGATGTATAAACAAGTGAAAAAAGGCTGACATCACAACCTATAAATATTACAATATTGATGCAAACCTTTTGCCAACCTGAAAATAATGATAGAAATGGCATATCTTCATACAAAAGAGAAGAATGTTGCAGTAAAACTATATTTACAAATAGTAAAATTAGCATAAGCACGAGTGCTGACAGAACCGACACTTGTGCTTTTTGATGTTTTGTAAGTTTTTGCCCGAGCGACGCCGTCAACACTACACCATTTGATGTGTTTAGTATGGCATATAGAAAACTATAAAAAATTGAAAGGCTACCAGATGGAGAAAAAGAAAAATCAATAGGTTTTTGCGATATATTTAATGATAATAATATTAAAAAAATTATAATCATTATAGGCACTAAAAAACTATTTAATTTATTTAATATTTTTATACCTTTTTTGATAATTAATAGACAAATCAATAAAATTATAAAAAATATGGCAAATTTAATGGAAATTATGTCGAAATTCATTGAATTTACAATTCCAGCCATCATTGCAGATGAAAAAACAATCGATATTATTAAATTTAAAAATAAAATTATTTTTGAGTTTTGAAGTCTACTTAAAATAATATCACTTTTAATTAATATTAAATAAAATATGCCCGCAAAAAGAAAAAAGGCAAGAAAAATTCCAAGAAAGGAAAACCCTCCAAACCTTGAGAAAAACACTGCCACTTCTTTACCACTTATAAAGCCAGAACCTAAGACACTTCCGACTAAGGTAAGTATAACTACAATCACATAATAATTTACGCGCTCGCTCTTTCCTGTATTACCGAAAGCCGAAATTGCTCTCAAAATTTAGACTTAAAGAAGCAAACGTAACACACAAAATTGCTAAATTCATAAAGTTTCATAAAAAAATTATATCGCCACACAATTTTTATTACACTGCAAAAAAATACTTAAGGAGATAAAATGATTATAAACACAAACTATAGAATAGGAAGTTTTGTAGATTTATGCCACTGCCCTAGCTGTGGTTGGTGGCAGACCTCTTGTAATCAAAACTGCCATTGTTCGCCATATTGGCACTGCCCTCCAAATAATCCTTGTTTTGACTGTACCCCACCCTGCAATAGCTCTCCAAATTTCTGTCCACCACCTTGTGAGGCCTCACCTTGCCCGCCAAGGTTAAACAACAACCTTCTCTACTTCTTCGCAGGTTATCTTACAAATAGAATTTGTAAAAAAGGAGTTTAAGATTTTTTCTTAAACTCCTTTTTTTTGATTCTTCATTTTATAAAGACGCCAATATTTTCGCCAAAATATTTAAAAATGATTGTTTAAAGCCATACTTTAATCTTTATAGCCATCAATCTTTTCTTCTAAGATTTTAGCCACTTTGTTTGCATACTCTTCGTCTATAGAAATTGTATGATAGTCATAATTTTTATAGGTTTTTCTTATTGAATATGCGCCCGCCTCCTTGCAGATAAGCTCACCTGGCAGACAGTCCCACAGGTTTATTTTGTGGCTTATAAAGAAGAATACGCCAAAACCGCCCTTTGCAAACTTTGCAAGGCTATAGCCATAACTGCCAAAACTTCTAAAAGCAAGCACATCATTGTTTATCGCTTTTATAACGTCGCAGGTTATACTTACCACGTCATAAAATCTAGCAATACAAACTTCAGCAAGCGACGCTTTGATGTTGTTCTTCTCTAATTGAAGCCTTTGTCCATTTAGATAAGCACCCTTACCATTGATTGCATAGAAAAGTTGCTTCTCAGCGTGAAGGTATATCATTGAAAACTGAGTTTTACCCTCCGAATAAAAGGCAAGCTGAATACAACATAGTGGCAAACCCTTCATATAGTTTACAGTGCCATCAATTGGGTCTATTATCCAAGTTCGGTCTTTTAATGAATTTTCACAGTTGCCCTCTTCTGAAAGGATATTGTCATTTGGAAAGCTTTTCTTTATAGCCTCAATAATATAATTCTCACTTGCTATATCCTTATCTGTCGAATAGTCATACTCGCCTTTAGGTTTTACGCTTGTTGCGCCTTCCTTTAAAATATGCTTTGCCACATATTTTACAGCCTTTTTAGCAACTTGAAACTCTTTTTCAAACATCTTTATCCTCCGCAATATCAATTCCAACTATTTAATTATACATAATACAATTATTTTTTGCAACTTTTGTAAGATTATTTTGTAATAGAAAGTTATTTTGCTATACTTGACTTGCGAGGTTTTTATGCGTAGGTTTTTTGGAAGAAAAGAAAATAACAACATCATCCTTGAAGAAAGTGAGAGCTACCACCTTCAAAAAGTGCTTAGAATGAAGGAAGGCGAAAAGCTCATAGCCTGTGTCAATGATGATTATGATTACTACTGCACGATAAAAGAGATAAATAAGCATAATGTGCTACTCGAAATTGAAAGCAAAGAGCCTTGCAAGGCACTTCCTAAACGCAATATTGCCCTCTTTCAAATGATACCTAAGAGGGAATATTTTGACCAGATACTGCCAAGAGCTATTGAACTTGGCGTCAGTCAAATACATTTTTTTACAAGTGCTAACACGCAAACAAAAGGCTTAAAACAAGAGCGAGTTAATAGCCAAGTTATAACTGCGTGCAAGCAATGCGAAAGGTCAAAACTAATCGATGTTGACCTAATTGATTTCAAGCAAACGCTAAAAATACTTAAAGAATTTGATGTGATAATATTTGCAAATGAGCGCGATACGTCAAACAATTTTGATATAAATTTTGTAAAAAACAAACAAAATATTGCAGTTATTATTGGCAACGAAGGCGGTTTTACTGTGGATGAAGCGTCACAAATCATAATGGCAGGTGGAAAGTCCTTCTCGCTAGGAAGTCGCATCCTAAGATGTGATACAGCAGTTGTGTCGACGCTTACGCTGGTAGGAATTTTCTCAGAAAACTAAAGTCACATCAAATCTTCATAATAAAATACTAACAAAATCTCAAAAAGGAGCTTTATATGATATTATTTGTAAGACACGGTGAAACCGACAGCAACTTAAATGGAATAATTCAAGGGCGTCTTGATAGCCCTCTCAATCAAAAAGGACTTGAGCAGGCAGAAATTACAGCCGAAAAATTAAAGGATACTAAAATCGACATAATTTACACCTCTCCTCTTAAAAGAGCTTTAAAAACAAGCGAAGAAATCAACAAGTATCACAACGCGGAGGTTATCATTGAGGAGCGTTTGCAAGAGCAGGATGCAGGCACCGCAACAGGTCGAAAATATAGCGAGGCGACAGAAGAAGAGATAGAAGATTTTACTAATAACCCGCACAAATATAACGCTGAGAGTTTTCAAGATTTATATAATCGCAATGTTGATTTCTTTAAGGAAATTGAAAACAGCACAAAGAATATTTTACTTTTATCTCATAGTGGTGTATGGAAAATGCTTTTTAGGTATGTGAGACACCTTTCACTTGATGATAAAGTTGAAGAGATAAAAAACTGTGAAGTTAAAATTTTAAAACAATAATTAATTAAAAATTATTTGAATTCTAATTAATAACAAAATTAAATCAAAAATGATAAATAATTTATTAAATTATTAAAAATTATAAAAATAAATAAAAAATCAATAAAAAATCAATAAAAAATTGAATTTAAATAATTAAATATTGAATAAATATTAAAAAATAAAAAATATTTAAAATTTATAACAAATAAAAAATATCTGACCTCGACTTGTCAGATATTTTTTAAAAGAAGTTTATTTGAGTTTAAAAGCAATTATATTATTATCCAAATTATGTTTTTTATTCATAATTTGCAAATATTTTTTAAAATTTATCGTTAAAAGCTTAATTTTTATTTATTTTTTAAGAAATTATTGTATTTTATATAAGAGTTATCGCCAATCATTTCGGCAAGCTCGCTTAGTTTTGCTTTTGTCTGTTTATCAAGGCTCTTTGGAGTTTCTGCCTTAATGGTAACAAGAAGGTCGCCACGAGATTCGCGGTTAAGCTCCTTCACGCCCTTGTTTTTAAGCCTCATAACAGTACCGCTTGCTGTAAGCTCTGGTATTGTCAAAGTGTAACTACCTTCAAGGGTTGGAATTTCAACCTTACCTCCAAGCAATGTTGTTGTAAATGGCAAGTACAAGTCAAGATATAGGTCATTACCTTTTCTGACCAAAATCTTATGAGGACTTACTGTAATCTTAATATTAAGGTCACCATTTACGCCGTTGCCGGCAGGAGAATTGCCTTCCCCTCTCATCTTTAGCGTTTGCCCGTTGTCTATACCAGCAGGGAATTTAACTTGAATGGTCTTATTAACCTTTTGCACGCCTTTTCCATTGCAGACACTACACTTTTCTTTAATTATCTTTCCGCTACCATTACATTTTGGACAGCCAGCCTCTCTTATGGTTGTTCCAAAGAGAGTGTTTTGTTGATACCTTACCCTACCACTTCCATTACATTCAGGACACACGGAAAACTCTTTACCATCCTTTGCACCGCTACCTTTGCAGGCAGAGCATTTTTCAAGTCTTCCAATTGTAATGTTTTTGGTTACGCCAAAGCAAGCTTCAGTAAAAGTCAAGTTTACTGCGATATTTATATCTTGACCTTTTACCCTAGCCTTTTCACTTCTTCCGCCACCAAAAGCAGAGAAAATATCAGAAAAGATATCAGAAAAGCCACCGCCACCGCCAAAGAATTCGCTAAAACCACCACCAGCGTTGCCACCTGCTCCAAAAGGATTGCCATCGGCAGAACCGAACTGGTCGTAATTTGCTCTCTTCTTAGGGTCACCTAATACCTCATACGCCTCATTTATATCCTTAAATTTTTCAGCCGCCTCTGGAGTTTTATTGAGATCTGGGTGATATTTCTTTGCAAGCCTACGATATGCCGACTTTATTTCATCATCACTCGCCCCCTTATCAACTCCAAGGACTGAATAATAGTCTTTATTTGCCATAAATTACTCACTTTTTATAATTATATTATCTTATTATCTCACTTTCAAAATATTGTTCTTGAAATTCTGTCAAAGCCCTTATCTGTTCATCGGTATAATTTTTATCCTTATCCATAACAACAAGTTTGTCGTCGTCATCATTTGTTCTATGAATAATAGCCTTCACCTGCCCTCTAAACTCTTCAAGTGGCTTAAATTCTCCAAGCACATAGGCATCAAGCTCTTCGCCGTCACCAGAAATTGTGCCAGGAATATAGCCATAGTTTACAGGGTAGTAGAAGTTGTGCTTAGGGTGCTTGCATCCTAGCGGTCGGTCTATTTTTACAAGCACACCTTTGCCTAAATAATCGATACTTTTTGTCTTCATTTTTCCTCCCAAAGAACAATATTATTCGGTCAAGTTAAAATTTGAGTACTATTTATTGTCATCATCTACAACAACTTCAGGGTCGCCATTATCTCCGTTGCCACCATTTCCATTGGCATTAGTATCACTATTGCCGTTAGGGTTAGCTGATTGATACATCTTGCTTACTATTCCGTTTGAAACGTTGGTAAGCTCATCAATAGCTTTCTTGACAACTTCGATATCTTCGCTTGCCATATCAGTTTTGGCTTTTTCAATAGCCTCTTCGAGCTTTTTCTTATCCTCTTCTTGAAGTTTGTCGCCATTCTCTTTAATCATCTTTTCAAGACCGTATACAAGATTGTCGCCTTGGTTCTTGGTCTCTACAAGCTCTTTACGCTTCTTATCTTCCTCTGCGTGAGCCTCCGCCTCTTTAATTGCCTTTTCAATATCCTCTTCCTTGAGGTTTGAAGATGCGGTGATTGTAATGTTTTGCTCTTTGTTAGTTCCAAGGTCTTTAGCAGATACCTTAACGATGCCGTTTGCGTCTATATCAAAGGTAACTTCAATTTGTGGAACGCCTCTTGGTGCTGGTGGAATATCAGTAAGTTGGAATCTTCCAAGAGTTTTGTTTTGATTTGCAAACTCACGCTCACCTTGTAGTACGTGAATATCAACACCTGGTTGATTGTCTACTGCAGTTGAGAAAATTTGAGATTTTCTTGTTGGTATGGTTGTATTTCTTTCAATAAGTTTAGTAAATACGCCACCTAAAGTTTCAATACCAAGAGAAAGTGGAGTTACATCAAGAAGAAGAACGTCTTTAACTTCTCCGCCAAGTACGCCTGCTTGAATTGCAGCACCTACAGCAACACATTCATCTGGGTTGATGCCCTTATATGGCTCTTTGCCTGTAAAGTTTTTGACAGCTTCTTGAACGGCTGGAATACGAGTTGAGCCACCTACCAAAATAACCTTGTCTATTTGATTTTTGTCAAGTTTGGCATCTGCAAGAGCTCTTACTGTGCAGTCTATGGTCTCTTTTACAAGGTCTTCAGTGAGCGAGTCAAATTTAGCACGAGTAAGTTCATACTCCATATGTTTAGGACCAGTTGCATCAGCAGAGATGAATGGCAATGAAATTGTAGTCTTTGGAGTTGCTGAAAGGTCAATCTTAGCCTTTTCTGCAGCCTCTTTGAGTCTTTGCATTGCGAGTTTATCGGTTGACAGGTCGATATTATTAGTCTTTTTAAATTCTTCAACTAAAAGATCTATTATTCTATTATCAAAGTCATCACCGCCAAGCCTTGTATTACCATTTGTTGAAAGAACTTCAAATACGCCATCACCTATTTCTAGGATAGATACATCAAATGTACCACCACCAAGGTCATAAACTAATATTTTTTGGTTGGCATTTTCGCCTTTGTCAAGACCATATGCTAAAGCTGCGGCTGTTGGCTCGTTGATAATTCTAAGCACTTCAAGTCCGGCAATCTTGCCAGCATCCTTTGTTGCTTGACGTTGAGAGTCATTAAAGTAAGCAGGTACTGTAATAACCGCTTGTGTTACTGCTCCCCCTAAATAACTTTCTGCATCAGCCTTCAATTTTGAAAGTATCATTGCTGAAATCTCTTGAGGTGTGTACTCTTTGCCGTTGAGTTTTACTTTGTAGTTGGTACCCATCTCACGCTTAATAGACTGAACAGTGTTTTCGGCATTTACAATAGCTTGACGCTTAGCAACTTTACCTACAAGTCTCTCTCCTTCTTTAGTATATGCCACAACTGAAGGTGTAGTACGGTCTCCCTCAGCGTTGGCAATAACGGTTGGTTTTCCGCCTTCCATAACAGCTACACACGAGTTAGTTGTTCCTAAGTCAATTCCAATAATTTTTCCCATAATTCTAATCCTCCTTTTTATTGACTATGACTTTCGCATATCTAATTACTTTATCGTGAAATTTATATCCTGCTTGATATTCATCAAGAATGATATCGTTATCTTGTTCCTCATTACGCATAACGGCTATAACGTTGTGCAAATGCGGATTATATTTTTCACCTATTGAGTTCATCTTTTCAACTCCAAGGCTCTTCAGCGCTCCATTAATGCTATTTTCTATCATTTCAACGCCTTTAAGCACATTTTCGTCGGTTATTGACTTTTTTGCCTCTTTAAAAGTGTCAAGGCAAGGTAAAAACACCTCAATCACCGACTCCTGCCCACTTAACCTTGCTTGTTTGATATCCTCAATAGCGTGCCTTCTAAAATTCTCAAAATCTGCTTGAATTTGTTTTGCTAAATTCAAGTATTCAACACTTTGGTCTTTGGTGTTTTGACTTTGGCAGTCATCACATTCACACTCGTCCCCGCAATTGCATTCTCCGTCTTGACAACCGCAATCTTGTTTGTCATCGCAATGACACTTGTGTTCGCCACATTTGCAATCATCGTTGCAATGCTCCTCACCACAATGGCAATCATCACCGCAAGTGCAGTTATCGGAGCAGTTGCAGTTTTCGCCACAATGACAATCTTTATCGCATTTGCAATCGCCTTTATCCTCGCAGTCGCAATTCTTATCGCAATCGCAGTCACCACATTTACATTTATGAATGTTATCTTGAGAAATATTTTCGCTTTCCAACATTTATTCTCCTTTTAAGTTGTTTAAGTTATCAATTACAACCTTAAGTGCAGAGGCTATCCCTGCATAATCCATTCGTTGCGGTCCTATGACTCCAATTGAAGCAAGTTGATGTCCATCAAGCTTAATTGGCGCTTTAACCACCGAACAACTTTCGTTTTCGTCTGCCACCGTCACCTCGATATCGCCCTTACCTTCAAGTTCTATTATCGATGATAACTTATTTTCATCATCAAGCACATTAAGCACTTTCTTTGCAGACTCAACATCGTTTTTGTTTTCAAGAAGCTTTGCACTTCCCTCGCGCCTAACATTTAAAATTCTTTGACTATTAAGTTTTTTAAGACCATCTATCAGCCCATTGACAACATTTTCAAATGCCGTGATTTCGCTGTGCATACCCTCTTCAAGAGCATCAATGTTCTCTATCATAAAGCCAATAGTTTCACCCTTAAAGTGCTTATTTAAATAGTTTGATGCGTTTGTGCAATCTTCATAGCTTGCACGAATGTCAAGCGTTTGATTGATATACCCAGCAATCGTTCCGATAAGCACCATAACTTTATCTTCAAGTAGCGGAATAATCTTAAAATCAGTTAGCACTAAGTTATCCACGCCATCAAGCATAACAACGGTTGGATAGTTGGTCGCTTTACTAACAATCTTTGCGATACCACTTACAAGCTCATTTAAACTGCTTGTTTTAGAAGAGATTAAATCTTTAACCTCATCCAGCTCTTTCTCTGAAGCGCTGGCATCTTCAAGTAAATGCTGTACATAGTAGCGGTACCCCTGCGCAGTTGGCACTCGCCCACCAGATGTATGCAGTTGCTTTAAAAATCCCATAGCTTCAAGCGCATTCAACTCATTTCGCAATGTTGCAGTTGAGCAGTTAAGCGAAGTTACATCCTTTATGCCTCCAGATGTTATGGGAGAGCAATCTCTGATATACTCCTCCACCGCCATACAAAGAATTTTCTTTTTGCGCTCAGATAAATCCATAAACAACCTCTAGATTTCGACTTTTTAGCACTCTCTAACTTTAAGTGCTAGCAATATTATATGCATTTTTCAAAAAATAGTCAACTATTTATGCCAATTTTTTTAAAAATTTTTTTATTTTTATTATCGCATTTAATACCATATCTAAAAAACTCTTTATTTGTTTAATCAATGCGTCTTGTTTATAGCCTCAAATAAATACAAAACGATTAAAAATAGGAAGAAATCTAAAATTTCTTCCTAAGTCCTTTTTTTGAGTGAGTCCTATGGGGTTCACTTCATATGTCAACCTTCTTCAATCTATACTATCTTTTTTCGATTAACTAGTTTACTATATACTATGTTTAACGAAATTATAACAAACACTATAATCAAAGTTAAAATATAATATGGCTCTAAATCTATTTGCGCCCTATTTGCACCAAAAACTGCAAGGCAAACCACACTTAAAACACTTATGATTGCTATATAACCAATAGTCAAAGGCTTTTTAAATTCCTTTAGATAGGTAAATGCAACTGAAACAAAACCTGAAAACATTATTAATCTCGTTTCATCTAGTTTCGCTAAAACTGCATTATCGTGAGTCGCAAGTCTAATTAAAGAAGTTAAAAATAATGCAAGTGTAAGTATTCTAAATATGAACTGTACAACATTTTCATTTTCTTGCAATCTATATAAAATAGAGGATATCATTATAATTGATGCAAAACTTAAAAGGAAATTAACCATATTAAGCACATCAAAAAGTGTTCGAGATATACAAGTTGTCACTAAAGTAGCAAAAAACATAAACGCTGCTAAAGCTATGCCAATGTGTGTGATGCAAAACCTCACTTTATCATTATAACTAAGGCATATACATTGTAGTGAACTAATCAGTCCTATTAGCAAGGCTATATTTTCACTATTAACATTGCGCTCCCTAATATAGACTATCATTAGGGCTATTGATACAATATCAACAATCAAAAGTGTGACCGCACTACAAATAAAACTTTTCCAATCTTTGCTCATCTTTAAAAGTATATTGCATACAACTAGGAAGATACAGCACAAGAATATAATATTAGTTTGATTTATGTGATAAAAATATATGTTGTTGTCCAGGCTGTATTTAATTATAGCGTATAAACTTAGAGCAAAAGCTGACGCGAGTAGTGACAACCTTGTGATAAAGATAACTTTACTTGTTCTGTTTTTAACATACTCAATTACAAACAATACCCCGTCAACGATAATAGCAACTGCAAATACAATCACTGCAACCAACATAAGCACCCTTAAGTAGTAAGTGTTTCTTATAGCTGTATTTTTAAAAATAAAAACAGTTAAAATATTGGCAATCGCAAGTAATAAACCTAAAATATATATATAGTTATACTTATTAATATTCTTCACCACCAGGCTACATTTTTCTTTGGCAGAATCCATATTTAAACCTCAGCAGTAAAATCGTAGTCTTGACTTAACACTTCATCGCCATTTGGATAATAAATTCTAACACTGTCACCAAGCGCACCATTTTCAATTAATTTAGGCAATGGTTGTCCTAAAGCACTAAAGTCATTTGAACCAAGTATAAAGAAAAGCGTCATATTAGGTTCAGCGTTCATATAAAGTGTAGATGAGTAACCACCAATTTTTATATCATCACCATATGCCCATATTAGAACTTCCATAGGAACTTGTCCAGGCAATACTTTGATGTTGTTTTCTTGACAAAATTCTACTCTTCTTTGATATGCCCCTTCACAATCGTTAGAGGTCCAGCCTGCACCTTTTTCATTGCTATCGGTATTTGGGTCATCAAGTCCCCAAGATGGATGTGGCTTAATCACAATATTATAATCAGGATAATCTTGCAGAATTTTAGTGAAAAACTTCTCAAATTTTTGCTCTACAGTACCATTTTTAAGCCCTTCAGTTAAACTTCCAAACTCTTCTCCTGTGAAAGATGTTCCGCAAACAACTAATGTTTTTTTGCCGTTGTCTTGTTTCATTATAGGATCAACATAATCTGTATCAAAGACTGCCTCTTTGAAAGTTTGTTGCCCTTGTTCAGAAAGAGAGTTAAACATTTGTGTAAGACTTGATTTAACTGTATTTAACTGCCCTTTAGCCTCAGTCATAGCTTGGTCCTCGCTCTCAAGGAACTCAGGATATTGTAGCCAGTAATCGACATTATCATAGGTTGCATAAGCATAAGTTAAATCATAATTGTATTGGTCTACAGTATAATTGTAAGTTCCAGCCTTAACCTCTTTTAATACGTTCTCAAGGTTCGCCAAATCCTCTTCAAAGGCTGTGGATCCTGTTTCAGAACCGTATAGCTCCTCAAAGCTAATGTAAGAGCCTACACCATCTTCAAGAAGGTGAACGTTATAGTTAGCCTCAGGAATATTTTGCTCAACAAATATTTTAAAAGCTGCTTCTACCGCATAGTCAGTTACGTAGAAGTCAAAAGTAACCTTTTCGTTTTGCATATAAAGGTCTAATACCATATTTGAGATTTCATCTATTGCTTGTGATGATATCCCTGCAGATGGAGCATCGCTATTTTCTAGCATTTCAAATCCTAGTTTTGATGGATTTGTGAAAGTTTGTTGTCTACCATACCACATATATGTAGTATCTTCACTCTCAAGACAACTAAGAGTCGCCATCATTGGTGGAACGGTGGCATTAGTTAAAACAATGTTGTAATGGTCTTCGCTGTCAGATTTTCCACAAGCAAATAAAATTAATGTGCTAATCATTAAAATCAAAGCAAGAAAAACTCCAACAATTCTGTTTTTTACATTTCCCTTAATCATTTCTTTCTCCTTTTAAAAATAGGGTATCCAAAATTTATTTTGGATACCCTATTTTACACCCCCCCGCATTTTTTGTCAAGCAAATTAACGTACTTCGTTTAATTTTTATCACAAAAAATGCGGCACGCTATCTGTGTCCCGCAAATGAGGATGATTTTTAATGTTTTTGTGGACCAAATCATAGCAAAACTTTAGATACGCTAAACGATACTGATGCAAACTAAGTTTGGGTGTCAATGACACCTCTTCCCTTTGATATACTCAGGCGGACCAAGGAAAAATCAAATATCAGATACAACAAACGATACTGGTCCAACCTAAGGTTGGTGTGGGGTTTTTCAAAGCTTTAGGATTTCTAAGGGGTATTTTTAATTGCCTTTGGCAACTAAAATACGCGCCTATCGGCGATCAAAGGTGTCATTGACACCTTTACTCTTTAAGCAACCCCGATAAACCAAGAGTATAATAGTATGTTTGATATTTGATTTTTAAAATTAAGGTTTAAGAATTTTCCTTAGAAAAAAGCTTAGCCACTTAGGCGCCTTAATACATATTATCCTATATTTCGTGTTTTCTTTCTGCTTTTCCATATTAAAGTTTATTCACAAAATCACCTTTTTGTCACTATATTGAATGTAATAAATAAAGATTTGCCTTAAATAATGACTTTAGTCTGTAAATTTTTATTATAAATTTTATTGTGAATGTAGTTATTAGCCTATACTTGTTTGCATAGTGTGTGCAAGCGGGGCAAAACGCGGTACGCGTTTTTATCGTTTGCTTACTTGCAAACGAGTGAAAGTGAGCATATGCTCACTTTCTGCCCCGCTTGCACCCTCTGCAATTACTTTCATACGGACAAGTTTTCCTATTTTTAATCTTTCTATAAATCACAAAGACTGAAAGTATTATCAGTACAATAGCTAAAAGCAACACAAAAACTCGCACAAACCCAAATACTTCAAAGCATCTACCTATGGTGTAAATAATGAAGGCAGTCAAATATGCGACTATAAATTCAATTAAAGCTCCAATAAATGTCCACTTTTTACCTATTTCTTTTAATAGTACAGAAAATGTTGAAACACACGGGAAATACAACAAGCAAAAAACTAAAAATGACACAACTGCGCTTTTACTTGCAAAATATACGGCAGATGTTGAAAGGATAATGGACGACTGAATTGCATTTGTCGAGCTATCTTCGATGCCGTTAAACATAGCAATTGACGAAAGTATAATCTCCTTAGCGACAAGCCCAGCAATCAAGGCTGACACAATCCCCCAATTGCCAAAACCAAGTGGCGAGAATAAGGGCGATAAAATTCTACCAAAGGTCTCAAGAATACTTACGCCACCATTGCCGACAAACTTAAAAGTAATCGTAAAGTTTGACATAAACCAAACGACAATGTTCATCGCAAGAATTAGTGTCGCGACCCTTGACACAAACATTTTTACGTTTATCCACAGAACAGAAAGCGAGCGTTTTATACTCATACTTCTATAAGGTGGAAACTCCAAAATAAAAGATTGCTCTTTGCTTTTTAATAGCGTCTTATCTAAAACGTAGGATAGAGCCACCGCAATGACAACCCCCAAAAGATATAAACCGCATATTACAAATATATTGTTTGCCCCAAAGAAAGCCCCGCCAAGCACTGCATAGATAGGAAACTTAGCCGAACAACTCATATATGGCGTTAAAAGTCCGGTCTTGATTTTAGAATTTTTATCTTCCATATTGCGGGCGGTTAAAACTGCGGTGGTCGAACAGCCAAAGCCCATCAAGAGTGTATAGACACTTTTGCCTGACAAGCCAACTTTGCCCAGCACATCTTCAAATACAAAAGCAACCCGTGCTAGATAGCCACTATCTTCAAGCAGTGATAGAAAAAAGAATAGTAGTGCAACTTGTGGCAGAAATGTCAAGATTGACCCAACACCGCCAATCACCGCATTTTCAAATAGACTTACAACCCAGCTACCTTCGCCAAAGTTGCTAGTCAAAAAAGATATAATAGGACTTCCAATAAATCTTTCAAGCAAAAAACCCAGCCCATCACTTAAAAACCCGCCTAATGAGAAGAATGTTAAATAAAAGCAAGCAAAAAGTAGCAATAAAAAAATCGGTAACGCTAAAAATTTGTTTAAAAAAATCTTGTCAAGGGCGCTATGTCCGTAGACCCTTTCCCTTTTTGATGAAAACTTTGACATCAGCATATCAATAAAATCATACCTTGCCTGAGCGACTTGCTTTGCGCCATTAAAATCTTCAGCAATATCAAGTTTTTTCTTAACATCGCCATCGTCCTCAAGCAGTTTTATTTTTATAAAATCTTCCAAATTGCTATTATTTTTGGCTTTTTCTTTGATTTTTTTGTCGAATTTGCTTAATTTACTATTATTTTCTCTAATAAGCTTATCCTTATAATCAAGGTTATAATGTGGCAAAAAGCCATTTGATAACTGTCCGTCAAGTTCAATAATTGCATCACTAATTTTTTGTTTGCAACTTTTATCACTTGCACTGATATAGACAATCTTAACATTAAGCGCCTCACTAAGCCCTTCATAATCAATATTACAAATCTTACGCTTGTCTATCTGATTTACAACTAAAATAATAGGAACGTTAAGTTCCATAAGAGAAAGCGTCAAATATAGATTGCGTTGCAGGTTGCTCGCATCACAAATATTAATAAAAATGTGTTTATTATGCGAAAAAATAAAGTCAGTGGCGACTTTTTCTTCAAAACTTAAAGCTGATAATGAGTAAATTCCCGGCAAGTCTGTAATTGCGATATCGCTATTTTTGTATTTATAGCTAATCGTCTTTTCCTCAACTGTCACCCCGTGCCAATTTCCTACGTGCTCGTGAGAATGACTGAGTGTGTTATACAAAGTCGTTTTGCCGGTGTTTGGATTTCCAACTAAATTGGCTTGTATCATAAATTCCCTTTTTTACAAAACTTTCAATCTATAATTAAATACTAATTAACATATCTCTATTGTTATATTTTAACGCTTTTTATCCTTCCACAAATATAGAACTAGCTATATTGCTTCTCAGTGAAAGGGTGTAGCCTCTAATCTCTATCAAAAATGCCCCGCCAAGCAAGGACCTACGCGCAAGTTTTAGTCTTTGTCCTTTTAAAAGTCCTAGTTCATAAAGCCTGCGCGTTATAGATAATGACAACCCCTTTATATCAGAAATTGTATATGTGCCACCTAATTTACATTTTGATAATGGTAACATAGTATAAATTTATTTAATTTTTTGTCATAATATGACTTTTTTTGAAAAGTATTTGAAAAGACCATAAAAATGTGTTAAAATATATTAAGGAGATAGTTATGAAATGTATATTTTGCGGGAGCGAAGATAATAAGGTTTTGGACTCAAGAAATTTTGACGATACTATAAGACGCAGAAGAGAATGTAATAATTGCGGTCGAAGGTTTACGACATATGAAATTATAGAAAAAATACCTTTTTTAGTTATCAAAAAGGATGGCTCAAGGCAAAATTATGATAGCTCTAAACTTAAAGACGGCATTGCAAAAGCCTGTGCCAAACGACCAGTAAGTGAAGAGGATATTAAAAAGATTATTGATGATATTGAGCTTACCGTGCAAAACAGAAATCTGCAAGAGGTAAAGGCGTCAACCATCGGTGAAATGGTTTTAAAAGCATTAAAAGACCTTGACGAAGTTGCCTATATTAGATACGCTTCTGTATTTAAAGATTTTCAAAATGTAGAGGACTTTAAAAATCTTTTTGAGACAATTTAACATTAAAATATAATTTTAAATAGATTTTTTATTTTACACTAAAAAATAAGAGCCATACAATTAATTTTGTATGACTTTTTTATAATTTCAAAATACGCAATAAAAACAACAATAGCCCCCAACAAATTGCATCATTTTAATATGATTTACAATAAATTAATCTTACTAATATGATAAACTTATTTCTTATCAGATGACGATAAAATATAGGGATTTGTTGGAACGCCTTGCGCTGGCAATTCCACTAAAATGGTGTCTTCACCTATTCTTACCACACAACCATAGGGAATAAACAATTGATTTGAATTCTTTAAAAAATTCCAACCTGTTTTTTCGCCCGGAACAATAAAGCCAAGCACTCTTGCAGAGCCTAGGTCAAACACCATATCAATAATATGCCCAAGCCTACGACCATCTAGGACATTGACAACTTCTTTACACCTTAATTCAATAAATGTACTTTCCACAAGATAAACTATGCCCTTCTTCTACAAAAAATGACAATTTTATTGAAAAACACATAAAGACTAGAGATTTATCCATAATATTAAATAAAATAAATGTCCTTTTGGATTAGTAATTAAATTTTGTTATCAACTATATTGTTAAATTTGATAAATTTTAATATTTTTGCACAATAATTTGATAAATTTAAAAGTCAAATTAAGAAAAGTTATAAGCTTTGCATTATTTATCTAATACGCAAACACAAATAAATTTATTAATAAAAAATTTTTTACAATAATGCCTAAAAATTTGCATGAAAAAATAACCTCGAAAGGTTATTTTAATCACATTTAATCAGCAACTACTGAAACAGTTTTTTTAGCGTTGCTTTGTCCAAACTTTACAACTCCATCGCAGAGAGCATATAAAGTGTAATCTTTTCCCATTCCAACATTTTGTCCTGGGTAAATTTTTGTACCTCTTTGCCTTACAATAATTGAGCCAGCAGTAACAGCCTCACCACCATAAGCTTTGACACCAAGTCTTTTGCTTTGAGAATCACGACCATTTTTAGTGCTACCACCACCCTTTTTATGAGCAAAAAGTTGAGCATTAAACTTAAACATTTTTTACCTCCAATTTTGCATATTTTTTTTCATCAATAATAATAGATTTAAAAGATTTTAAGCAAGTTTCAAACAAAAATTGCAATTTTTCATTTTCGACATTTTTGTTGACCATCACTTTTAAATAACCATCTGTTATTTCACAAAAGGCATCTATTTTTAAAATCTCTTTTACACTTAAAACTGCCATTTGAGCAACAGTCGAGATTTGGCAACATAGTAAATCTTTACCATAATCATCTTTGCCTGTATGACCACTTACCTCAAACCCTAAAATCAAATTATTTTTTTTATAAAAAGTAATCTTTGTCATAAAAAACCTATTTTTTAATTGACAATATCTTTAATTGAGTGAATGGTTGTCTATGGCCTTGTTTCTTTCTTTCGTTCTTTTTAGGTTTGTATTTGAAAACTATAATCTTGTCACCCTTTCCGTGAGCAACAACTTCAGCTTCACAAACAGCACCTTGAACTATAGGACTGCCAGCAACAACACTGCCGTTATCACTAATTAGCAATACATCAAGCTTAACCTTATCGCCTACAGCATTGTCAAGTTTTTCAACACTGATAACATCGTTTTCGCTAACCTTGTATTGTTTGCCACCGCTTTGAACTACTGCGAACATATTTATTTACCTCCTCTAACCAATCTCGTTGCTGAACAGGTGCTACTGTGCAAACTTTAAGCCAACCTAATAAAAGTAAAGTCGTTTGCAATAAAATTGTTTTATTTATAAATTTTTACAATTTTTATAGACTTTTTAACCTTTTGCATACGGATACGATTATTAATATATCATATCTATCGCGTTTTGTCAAGTAAAAAAGCCAATTTATATATTTTTAACTTGCTTGAATTTTGCCTAGGTTCCCCCAAAAAAACATCACAATTAAAGCTATTTTGTAAAGGAATGATTTTACAAATAGTAATCTTTGAATAATAATTATATAAATAGCATTTTTTGAATTATAGCTTTTTAATAAAACTTAAAATTTAAAATAGTCCAAACAAAAAAACTCATTAAGATTATTAATGAGTCTTTTTGTGAAACAAACTAAATTATTTATCTTGCTTGTCTTTCTTGTCTAGTTTTTTGTTCTCTTGTTGATATCCTTTTGCACGTTTATCGAGTTTAACTTTAGAAACAACGAAGTAAACTACAACACCAGCAAGTACAGCAACTGAAAGTGCAATCAATATTCCGCCAAGAACCTCTTGTACATCAACTGGGTCAGAGCCTTCTGAAGTTACATTGAAGGAGAATGTTGCAGCCTCACTTGTGTTGCCAGCTTGGTCTGTAACAGTTATTGATACAGTGTAATTACCAACTTCTTCAAGTTCATATTCATATGAAATGAATTCGCCTTCACCTTTGTTTTCGATTGTATCGCTTGCACCTGTGTCATTGTTTGTTATAGTTATTTTAAGTTTTTCAATAAGTTCGTCACGACTAGTGGTGATATTATCTTTTAATTCAAGAACATCTTCAGATAAATTAATAACGAGTGTATCACCTGGCTTATATGTTGCCTTTGCTATCTTATCTGGATCCAATATATCTACTGTTGGTTTAATAACATCACCATTCGATATCGTATATTCAAGCACTCTTGGATCACCAACGTTTGCATAGCCATCACTGCCCTGAACTTCATATCTGATTGTGTATGTTCCGTTCTTGATAAGTTTAAGCTTGATAGTTTCGCCTTCAACAACAAAGTTGTTAGAGTTTTCTGCGATTGCGTTTTCCCATTCAGCAAATGAAATTGTTGCTATTGGTGTGGTTGAGCCGTCAGATGTGCAGTTGATGATAACCTTAGAGTCTTCTTCGTTTATGCCACCTTTACCAATTGTTTCAATCTCTGGTCTTACTATTGTTACAAGATTTGGATTGCTTTCATTAATAGTTGGATATTTATTCTTCTCATATGCGCTACTGTCAATATAGATATTGATACCAACTTCTGACACAGTCAAAGTTTGAATGTTGCTTTGGGGCGAGAAGAATTTTACAAGCTCGCCAACCTTTTCCTCAACTGCCTCTTGCATAGTCTGCCCTTCTGGTACAACTAATGCAGTGCCTGAGCCGTCAAGAGAGGTGTTCATAGTTGGAGTATAGCCAACAAGGTTACCTTCTTCATCATAGTTTCTCTCAAAGTAGATATAGTATGAGGTTGATGATGCGCCTGCCTCTTTGTACTTAAGTTTGCCATCTTCAAGATAAATACCTGCCTCTGCTGAAGATACACCCTCTTCAAGTAATCTATCAGCTCTATATCTCATAAGGAATACTGTATATTGAAGTTTGTAGGTTCCCTTTCTAAAGCCAGTAAACCAGTTTTGAGTAAGTTCGTAACCGTCACTATGCGTAGCAGATACTGCAGAAACAGTATAGTAAGTTGATGTGTTTGAATCATCTGTCTCATCAAGACCAATGTAACCAAAGAGTTCTGAATCAGTCACCGTAAGTCTTGGAGATTCAAGATAATATGGTGTATTTTGTTGAATGTCAACAGGCTCACTTGTAATGTTAGAAATCTCAGGGTCCTCAACTACGCCAGAATCCTTAACATAATAAGTGAAGTATGTTGAAAGTGTATGATTGCTTGCATCTGTTACAGTTACGATAACTTGATATGTTCCATCAACAGAAGCGGTAAACTTACCACCATTTACTATGAACATTCCTCTGTATGTGTCAACATCAGTAGACATATTTGAGCCTTGTACAAGTTCTCTTGTTGTAACCATATCAGCGCCATCACCTGAAGTTGTCACTCTGTATACACTAACCTCTGCACTCATATATTCAGGACGAGAGTCTCTGTATTCAAGTGTAGGAAGAGCTATATCTTGTGGTGCAAGATAGGTTTGCTCACCTTCTGTTGCATCAGGTGCGTTTTTAACGTTTACAAGAACAGGCATATCGTCATCTGCAGTGTTTACAATTGTAATCTTTCTGCTGAAGAATGCAATATTGCCATAGTCGTCAACGGCATATGCAAAGATTTCAAGTGTTTCTGCATCAGATGGTGCATTTCTTAAATCGATTGAATACTCAGTAAGAGAAGTGTCAAAGAACCAGCCCTCGCTTGTTACAAGACCAGTAGTAGCGTTCTTGCTCTCTTCTATCCAGCTTATTTGGCTTCCGCCACTTGTAACAACGTCATCATTTACAACAAATTGTAATGTCTTGGTTGTTCCAGTGCTATCATTTGATACTGGAGTGTTATCGCCATTTAAAAATCTATATGCAGTAACAACTTTTACGCTAGATGTTCTGTTTGAATTATCTATTGTATCACTTGCAGTTGCAGTGTTAAATGTGATTGTATCTGTTGGAAGATAAGCTGTTTGAAGGTCTGAAGAGAAATCAATAGTTGGAGCTGCGGTATCGCTTACGCTCTCTTGTGTGATAATTCTATAAACTTCTCTTCTTTCAGAATTGTTGCCAGTGTTATCGTCAGCATAGTAGTCAAAGTAATATGTTCTTGCTGAGAATGGATATTGTCCGCCACTGCTTGTAGATTGAAGGAATGCAAAACCTTTCTTTGCCATCTCGTCTTTAGCTGTCTGGTCACCAACAGTTGTTGAGTATCCAGTATCACCCTCGTTTAAGATGTTAGCACCTGTTGGGTCTTGGTTCCAGTTTGTAGTAACTATGAGATAGTTATTTGCAATGAGCCAATCTCTGATATCATTAGGGTCATCAAGGTCAATGCTATCATCAGAAAGTTTATCGATTGCCATTTGTCTATAAATATCAAAGTTGTCAGCCAAAATCTGAGTATAGATGTTTGCCATAGTGCTATCTTGTCCACTTGCAACGCCTGGTGCAAAGATAAGGTTATACTCATTGTACTCAGTGATTTCAAATCTTGTAGTGGTTGCGTCTCTAATAACTCTCTTTAAAGTAATATCTTCGTCATCAACCATATTATCTGTACCAGTTATTGCGTACATAATGATGTTTCTATTAACTGTTTGAGACTTAAGCTTGTAGCTTATATCAAGATAGTTTCCATCTTCGTCAAGCTCTACCTCACCTGCATCATACATAATAGGTGTAGCTTGCTGAGTGTCCTCTACATCAGTGATAGTAAAGGTTGTGCTTGAAGTGCTTGCAGTGTTGCCATAGAAGTCTCTTACTGTGTAAATAAATCTATATGAGCCTTCCTCTTTTGCCTTAAAGGTGTTTTCAATCTTATCATAAACGCCTTCAACATTTGTAACGTCGATAGTGTATCTATCATTATCGTCCATCTTCATAATTTGAAGTGTATAGTAAACATCAACAGCCTCACTTGATGGAGAGTTGCTTGCCGATGTTGTACCTGTTACAGTTGGAAGGTCTACCTCAACACCTACAATCGCGCTATCTGGCGGAGTTGTTGAGAAGCTTGCACTAAGCGTATAACCAGTATCTCCATTGCTTGTAGTGTGGTAATAGTCATCGTGAACTGTAAATGTTCTTGTTGTTGAATTGATGTATGAGATATTGCCGTTCTCTCTTATCTCATAGAAATAGTATGTGATTGTAAACTCAGAACCACTATCAATATCTGCAAGGTCTGCGCCATCAATATAGAACTCGCCAGTATCTTCGTTCTTCTTGATTTTAACATTGTAGTTTCCGCCCTCATCCATACTACCACCAGCAAGGCTGATATATACAAATGAATTCTCACCATCTGGCGTATATGTTGGACGGCTGTCAAGGTCAATCACATAGTTCTCTTTTGTTTCGCTTGATAAAACTGTTTCGCCATCTTCGTCATTCACGTTAGGAAGTGGAAGCACAATATTTTTGCTATTTGCATAAGCCTTGTCATAGTGTGATGGAATGATGTTTGCGTCATTGCCCCTAAACTCAAAGCTTACCTCCTCAGAAATGACGCATTGAACGTTGTAGTCATAGGTGTATTCAACGCCATTATCAATAACGGTGTAGCGGATGATATAAATGCCTCTGCTAGTTGCAGTAAATGTTTGGTCAGCAAAAGAAGAGAGTCCCGTGAGCGTCTCAACAACCTTTTCGCTTGTACCTTTGTAAATTACGTCTACTTTAGATACTGTGATTGAGTCTGATACTGTTGTACCAATTACGTGTCCTTCAGGGCTTGTACCATTATAATAAACGCCTTGAGGAATTGTGAAGTCATCCCCTCTAATTACGGTTGCCGAGTTATCATTTTCCTCTACTGCGCCGTCTACAGAAATTCTGTGAGTGTTCTCTTTTGACTCAGTTTCGCCTACAAAGTTTCTTTCAGCGCGCGCAATTGCATTTACTGGGAAAAACGCACTGCATAGAACTAATGCAAAACCAAGTGCAACTCCTTTAAAAAGTCCTTTAGTTTTAGTTTTAGATTTAGTCATATATAACCTCTCAATTACATTATAAATTTAGTAACACCCTATTTTAAACTATTTTTTTTCTTAAGTCAACAAAAAATAACAATAAAACAAAATATTTTATCACAATAGCCAAATATATTTGATTTTTGGCACGCACGGAGGGGTTTAGAAGGGGGTTTTGCGGAAAATAATTTGTTTTGAAGAAATATTCTTCACGTCTATTGTGCGAAAGTGTCCCCAAAAGTATGCTGTCTAAAAAGCACTTGTTTTGTCGAAAAATTTTCTAGAGAAAAAAACATAATTCTTGCACACTTTTTAGGCAATTTTAGTAGTATGATAATGTGAAAGGAAAATCTTTCAATTACATAAGAAACTTTTAGGAGGAACAAATGAACTTTTTTAACAACTCATCTTGCGGTGGGGGAAGTGGCTTTGGTTGCAACAATGGTTGTGACTGCTGTTCGCTTTTAATCTGGATAATCCTTCTCCAATGCCTTTGTGGCAATGGCAATAACGGTTGCGGAATGGATTGTTGCACCCTCATAATACTTTTACTCTTGTGCGGATGCTGTGGCAACGGTTACTCTTGCAAATAATAGATAAATTTTAAAATAAACTAATCATATATAATACCCCTTAAATCACACATTTTACATAGGCAGAAAGAGTTTTAATCTTTTTGCCTATTTTTTTTGATAAAAACTCTTTACTTTTTGTTTATTTTAATTTAAAATAGAATATATATTCATAAATTATTTTTAGGAGGAAATATGAAGTTTGATAAAGACTGCGAAATCATTTGGCACGATAGAAAGAGATACTTCGGCTTGCCAATATCTTTTACAAGATACTATATAGTTAAAAAAGAGGGACAATGGGTAAAGAGTTTTAGACACAAAGGTTTCTTCAACTCGATAATAGATGAGGTTAACATCTATAGATGCTTTGATGTCACCCTCTTTCAATCACTTGGAGACAAAATCTTTAGAACAGGCACCATTGAGGTCTCAGCCAATGACGAAAGTTCTCCAACCTTCCATATGAGACACATTGCAAATCCATATAAGGTTAGAGACCTGCTTTCTGGACTTATCGAAATCGAAAGAAAGAAGCGTCACGTTGGTATCACCGAGTTTCAAACATAATTTTTGCAAAAGAGCGGGCTTTTTGTTTTTGAACTATAAACATTTTAAGCCTAACAAGGAGTTACGATGAAATTTGATAAAAACTGCGAGGTTATATGGAGAGATAGAAAGCGCCATTTTGGGCTTCCTCTATCTTTTTATAGATATTATATTGTTAAGAAAGAAGGCGAATGGGTCAAATTCTTCAGGCATAAAGGCTTTTTAAATGCAATAATAGACGATATCAACGTTTATAGATGCTATGATGTCACACTTTTTGTCTCTTTTGCAGATAAAATTTTCAGGACAGGCACCATTGAAATTGCAAGTAATGACGCTCACGCCCCTATCTTTCATATGAGACATATAAAAAATCCATATAAAGTGCGTGACCTTATATCAAATATGATAGAAATTGAAAGAAAGAAAAGAAATGTCGGTATCACCGAATTTCAAGTTCCAGACCAGCTTTAATATCATTTGCATTTAGATTATAATTAAATTAAAACTTTTATTATTTAAAATTATTAATTAATAATTATGATTATTAAACTAAATAAAAAAAGCAGTAAAATTATACAAAAACCGATCATAGCCAAACAATTTTGAAACTAGTGAACAACATATAAAAACATAGGCAGTTTTATGCCTATGTTTTCTTTTTAAATTAATCTTAAATTGCAAAACTCCCCCGCTGTAGTCATAGATTGCCGTAAGAATACTCAACTATACAAATCTTTTTTATTCACTTTAATCGTAGCGACAAAAGGGTTTTTACGATAATTCTTTATCACTTTCATTTAAAATGTTTTTAAGAGTGCTATTGCTCTCCAAGAAGAAATACCCAACCCGCACATCATTAGGGATATCTATGTCTGTGAGGGTTGTATTGTTGCTCAAGAAATAGTTTCCAATCTCCGTGGCGTTATGGATATTTAAGCTTATAAGAGCGTTGCAGAAACACATAAATTCACCCCCAATATGTGTGACGTTAGGAAGATCTAGGCTTGTAAGAGAGATATTATGGGGCAAGAAGAGGTCTCCAATTTCTGTGACATTATGGATATCTATGTTTGAGAGAATTTTATTGCGATACAAAAAGTTTTCCCCAATACGCTTGACATTAGGAAGAACTACGCTTGCAAGAGAGGTGTTGTTGATTAAGAAACCATCCCCAATCTCTGTGACGTTAGGGTTGGTATAGCCAACTATTTCGTTATGCTTATTAAGTTGTATCTCAACTATATCTCCATTTTCTGGAGTGATTTGTATTGTTAAGCCATCTGCACTTGGCACTCGCTTTATGTCCTTAATTTTCCCGACACTGTCTGGAAAGGCGTCAGGGGCATCATTCCTTTGTGCAATATTATTATAATTTATTATTTCTTTTTTCTCTAAATCAAGAATAAAATAATCAAAAACTATAGCCTTATTCTTATCAAAATGCTTTACTTCACCATTTTGGATTATTGTGTTGTTTGGACAGTAATACACATTGTTGATTTCAAGGTTATATTTGTAAAACTTGCCATCGTTTGCTTGAACATAACCTGGAATTTCAAAAGATTTTGAATTTTGGTTAGAAAGGTCTATTCCATAACAATTTACAAAAGCTTGAGTAAGTCCAGGGATTATATTATCTAGATTGTTACTGAAAGTTGCGTCAGGGTTTGCAACTGTGTGGTTATATCTATTTTTAATTGAAAGAAAACTTGGCTCAGAACGTGAAAACTGTATACTTAAAACACTTACGCCATAGTCATCTTCTCTTCTTGGATTTTCAAAGTCCTCTCTTTTAATTTTGTCAGCACCGTTTTTAACGGCAAACCATACACGATTGCTTCTCAACCTGCCACCATTAAAGGTGCAAAGCTCTTCACCTTCATATCTTGCTGGTATGACGCCGTTGTACTCTGGAGTAGGCGAGCCACGATGATAATAGTGTCTAAAACTTTGAATATCTTCTTCTGTTTGGCATTCTGGGTAGAGAGTGTAGCCCGCCTTAGCCATAAGTTCTTCAGGTGTTGAACTGACTTTTGTCTTTTCCTCTTCTGCTTTTATCAAATTAAACACATAGTTTTTAAAAGGATCAGTAAGATTATTTTTAATTATATCATCATATAATTCTCGGCTTGGCGGGAAATGCTCACTCAACAATTTAGATAATAATCCTTCAGTTTCTAAAATGGCTGGAAATAAACTTCGACATAGATGAGAAAATTTTTCTCCGTAATGTTTTTTTATCCATTTTAAATCTATATTTTCCATATTAACCATACATCCTTTTTAAAATATATTTTTTATCTTTTGTGATAAGACCAGCCAAATCAGCCTCGTCTAGATCTTTTGTGATTTTTTCTAGCTCCTCAAATGCATACGATTGAATATATAGGTCGCTTTTAGGGTCTAACAACTTTTCGCTTATCAAAATAATATCCCCAACATTTGGATTAATTTTATAAAATTCTAAAATAAGACGATGAGTTTTTTTAGTTTTAATGTCTTGCAAAATATATTCGTTAAATTTATTTATTTGCATTATCTTCAAAGATAAGTCCATAATCTTCTCCTTTGCCATTATTATATCATTATTTTGTAGTTATTGTCAATAGGATTCAATTTTAAGATAATATTTCCCAAATTTACATAATCTTATTTTAAGTCTTTAATATAATCTTTAAAGTAGTCGGGCAAATCAACTTCAAATGTCATCTCCTGCGAAGTGCGCGGATGAACAAACGTAATCTTATAAGAATGTAGCAGTTGCCCTTTCAGTTTTTTGTCAGCCTTGCCATACACATCATCACCAACAATTGGATGGTTCATCATCTTGCAATGGACGCGTATTTGATGAGTCCTGCCCGTCTCAAGCGAAATTTCAACCAATGATTTTTTAGAATTAGGATAAACTTTGATAACTTTATAGTTTGTAACCGCCTTCTTGCCCTTATCAGACACAGCCATCTTTTTTCTGTCAGACTTACTTCGCTCGATGAAGGTCTCTATTTTGCCTTCGGTTTTGCCAAATACCCCCTCGCAAAGTGCAATGTAATTACGCTTGCAAGTCTTATCTTTAATTTGTTTTGCAAGCGAAAGATGTGCAAAATCATTTTTGGCAACCACCATAAGCCCTGAGGTGTTTTTATCAAGCCTATGTACAATGCCCGGGCGAAGCACACCGTTTATTCCACTCAAATCTTTTATTTTATATAATAGTCCGTTTACAAGAGTACCACTCTTCGTCGATGCGCACGGATGGACAACTAGTCCCTGAGGCTTATTGACAACTATCAAGTCCTTGTCCTCGTATACAATGTCAAAATCTATATCTTCGGCTTCGGCGGAAAGAGGCTTATTTTCTTCATAGCTGTAGGCGACGCGGTCACCCACTCGAACCTTCTCGCCTGCTTTGCACTGACTACTATTTAGAAGAATTGAGCCCTCTTCTATCAATTTTTTTATATGAGAACGTGTCAATTGTGAAAAACGCTCGTTAAAGACCACATCAAGACGCTTCCCTGCCTCCCCCATTTCAATCAAAAACTCGCCTTTCATTGCTCACCATCTTTTAACTTTGATTTTGTGGACTTAATGTCATCTTTTTGCTCACTTTCACTATTGTTATCATCTTTGTTGTCGTTCTCAGTATGGCTATCTGTCTTTTCGCTAGCATCTTTACTTTCAAGTTGTTCTTTATTCTCAAGCCGTTCTTTGCCCTCTAATTTTTCGCTCAAATCCTTATTTTCGCTTTCAATATCCTCGAGTTCAGAACCATCCTCACTTGAAAATCTGATAATGTCTTTATTTTCTAGCTTTTCTATCTCACTCATATCTCTAAATTTTTCAATATGAACGGTTATGAGTTGCAAATACTTGTCTTCCCTGTTATAAAAGAAGATAAAATACACTATCATTAGAATGACACCTATCGTCAGACAGATATCAGCAACGTTAAAAACAGGGAAATCCATAAACTGAAAGTTGATAAAATCGCGCACATATCCAAGCGCAATTCTGTCGACTAAATTGCCAATACATCCACCAGTGATAAATCCAACACTGATACTTAGAAGAAGTGAGGTGTTATTTTTGTGTTTTTTTAACCTTACATAATAGAACCAAAGGTATACAATTAGTATGACTATTGTCAATATAATTAAAATTATAGGACGCCCTGCCAGCATTCCCCAAGCCGCGCCAGTGTTCTCTACACGGACAAAATTGATAAAGCCGGGTATAAAATCCTTGCTGTCACCGGCGACGACCAATGATTTGAACATAAAATGCTTGCTAAGCAAATCAAATATTAAAAGGATGGCAAAAAGACCAATAGCAAGGGCTAAAGATAGTACAACTCTTTTGTTATTTTTTAGATAGATTATTAACTCCTGCTTACTCTTCAACTTCCATACCCTCCGGCAATATTAGATAAAGCTTATTGTCACTAAGCGGAATAAATTTTGCATCTGCCCCATAGCAAAAACCTTTCAAATAGTCAGTGATACGCAGTGCAACGTCACTCTCGCTTGCCTCGATAGAAATAATTATTGCTTTGTTTTGTTTAGAAAACTCAACAAACTCCCTAGCCTGCTCAAAAGTTTCAGGATAGTATACAGGCACGCCGTCAATATCTTCGACGCGCCTCGACTTTTTGCCCCCACCAAGTTTATACGATGCTTTTGGCTTATTCTTTACTTTCTTTGCCTTGTTTTCGCTTTCAAAACCAAGCGCTTTAAACATTCCGTTCATAAAACCCATAATAAAAATTCCTTTTTATGTTATTCACTTTCATAACCATCCATATGTTTATATGAATAGTTTTGAATACGTTATTTATTATAGAAACCTCACTCTAATAAATAAATTATAACACAAAAAGGAATTTATTGTAAAGTTTTGTTTAATAAATTCAACTAATCACTTAAAATTTATCTTTATAGATTATAACATAGTTATTATAAATGCGTTTTTGAGTTAACTCTATGTCACACAACTCCGCCTCACTCCAAAGCAACAAAAACGCTAGGCAATCTACCAAACCGATAGGCAAATACCTAGCATTTTTTTTACTCAAAGGTTGATTTTTATCACAATATGGCTTTCTGTATATTAAACTCACTACTATTTAGAATAAACCGTATAGTTTCCATCAGTTCTAACATTAGGGAATTTGTTGGTGATATAACTATTAGTTCCTTTTTCAAGAAAACTCGTCAGAACCTTAACAGTGGTGATAGATGAGTTATCAAACAAATAACCACACGCCGAAGTTGAGGTCGCATTGGTATACACATACTCACTATCAATTATAACCTCTTTAAGTCCACTGCAACGAGAGAATGCATACTCCTCTATACTTTTTAAACTTTCTGGCAAGGTTATACTTGTAAGGCCACTGCATTCAGAGAATGCAGAATTTCCTATACTTTTTAAACTTTCTGGCAAGGTTATGCTTGTAAGGCTACTGCAACGAGTAAATGCACCAGTTCCTATACTTGTTAAACCTTCTGGCAAAGTTATACTTGTAAGTCTATGGCAATATCGGAATATATAATTCCCTATACTTGTTAAATTTGTACAATTACTTAAATCTATACTTATAAGCCCATAGCATTCAGAGAATGCACCATCCCCTATACTTACTAAACCTGATGGCAAAGTTATGCTTGTAAGGCTACTACAACGAGCAAATGCAGCCTCTCCAATGTATTCCAAGGTATCCGGCAAGACAACACTTGTTATAATTGTATTTCCCGTAAAAACGCCTTTTGATGCATACAAGAAATAATCATTATAAACCCCATCGGCAATACCTACAACTGTATAATCATCGCCATCAATCCACTGCCCGTCCGCATTTTGTGATACTGTTGCTGGGATTACTATATCTGTACTATTTGCTAAACTTTCATTAAAATCAGTAAGTGCTACTGACTTTCCATCTTCATTCACTTCAAAAGTAAAATAATCGTAGATTTCTGGGAATTCATAATTTTCATCATAAAGATTAAGGTCATAGTCAAACTGAGCGTTGGTGAGAGATTGGTTTTTATCGGCAACTGACAAGGTTATGGTAAAGGTTGTGGTGTCTGTGGCATTACCATTAGGGTCTAAGGGTATGTTTGTTCCACTTGAGTAGGTATTACTATCTCTTTGTAGTGTTTTACCTAAGTTTGGCACGCTAGAGGTAAGAGCGTCTGTTAGGTTTACTGTTAAGCTCCTCTCTGTGCTTAGATTCTCTACCGTGATTGATATCACTATTGGTGTGGCATAACTATCAAACTCAAGGTCAAGGCTCTCCCACGCTGTAGGGTTGCCTGTTGTCTCATAGGCAGAATAGGTTACATCTAAGCCCTCTGGTGCAACCTGTGCATTTACTACACTTCCCGTAACACGAGCATAGACATCATCTGCGTTAAAGGTAATGCTTCCACCCATATCCACTTGCACCCTTTCTACTGCAAATACACCTATTAATAGCATTCCTATTACAAGTACAAACGCAGATATCATTGATACTAATTTCATCTTTAGACTCATTTTTTTTCTTACTCCTTTATTTAATTTTTTATATTACTTTGTGTAAAATCATCTAGTATTATGCAAAAATATACTGGGGTAACACCAAAACACTATACGCGGGCACGCCTTACAAGCAAGGCTAACCGCTAGTGTACGCATTTTTCGGAATATATATTCCTCAAATGCTTTTGGTTTTCCTCCCTCGGGGTCCCCTAAAATCGTTAGATTTTTGGGGTGACGCCTCCCTTTCCGCCCCCTTGAAATTTACTCTGTAAATTTCTGCGTAAAGAGGAGCCTTTCGGCTTTGTTGTAAATATTTTTTGCATTATTCACCCCTATTTTAACCTTTAATTTACCCTTTGTCACAAGCGTGTCGTCACAATTGCGTCAAATTTAATAACAAATTTTAAAATATTTTCAATTTGTTGTTTTAAGGGAAAATTAAAGTAAAACATATTAAAAATATAGAATAGGGTATCCAAAATTTATTTTGGATACCCTATTCTACCCCCCCCGCATTTTTTGTCAAGCAAATTGACGTACTTCGCTCAAATTTATCACCAAAAAATGCTACTTTACTTTATCTCTCCGCAAAAACTGCCAATGAGGATGATTAAAAATGACGCAAACTAAGTTTGCCAAAAAATACGGTACGCTACCTACGACCCGCAAATGAGGATGATTTTTAATGTTTTTGTGGACCAAGATACAATAAAACAACAGATACAACAAACGATACTTCGCCAAGCCCCTGGGCTTGCAAACTAAGTTTAATTCAACATTATTCAACACTATTCAACATTTTTCAACTCTTTTTTGTTTGGCTTTATTTTATATATATTATATAATTGTTCTTGTCTTAAGTGACAATCTTGTGATAATTATATCTTAAAAGGAGTCTTAAATATGCGCAATGACATATTAAAAATAATGGCAAATAGAGCCAAAAACAGACTTATGAATAAAAGTTTGAGAGATACATATTCAAATGCAAGTATCAAAATTATAAGTAATAATGACGATAAATTTTATAACAAAGTTAAAAAAATGTTAAGCGAAGATAAAGATATCATTGACCCTATTAAGCGTTTAATGGATGAGAGTAAACTTGTAAAAATGAATTCTCTTCAGAGAGAAAAGTACCTCTTTGATACTATTGCTAAGTATAACTCTGCCAGAGAACGTTTCTTAAAGGAAGAGTCGAGTCTATAAAATACAAAATCTCAACTGAACTATTTAAAATATATACATTGCAATTTCGCTGTGTATGCTTTTGTTGAACTGCAATTATTTTCATAACATTAAAAAATAATCAAGAATACTTTGTATCTAAGCGAAACTAATAAGTAGATAATGTCTCTTTTCTTGTTATTTAAAGCAAACTTTATAATTCGTTTTATTTTGACCTTGTTAGAAAAGACTAGCATATATTAGCTAATCCAATCTTTTTTCGTCACTTGCATTGACACTCACGCCTATAACCCTTTTAACTAAAAACAAGGTTCTATAATATTTATGGGGGTGTAAAGGGAAAAGTGGAATAAAAAAGAGCATAATTGCCTTTATCTATGATAT
>CALVNW010000010.1 GCA_944350015.1 uncultured Clostridia bacterium
TATTTTATTTCCAGTCTTGAATGAACGGATTTTGTAGTTGTTTGCAAGTTTTCTAATAAGAAACTCGCTAAGACCAGTATTTGGGTCTTCCTTTTTTAACAATTGTAATGTTTCAGTTATTGTTCTAATTCTTTTCATGATACCTCTCTGTGTGCTGATGCACACTAGACTTGAGGTTCTATGCGAAACAAAAAGTACCGCAAAGAACTTAACAAGTCCAGTGAAACAGCTAAATAAATAAAATAAAATCCTTGTATCTTTGAAATTTTGTAATCTTGTATCTTTTTAACTTTGTAACTTTGTAATCTTGTTTGAATGCTCAAATTCCTTGCGAAAACCCTTTCAAATCGCTTGAAGCTATATTTCTTGGATAATTTATTCATTTTGAAATAAAGATTGCGACAATCGTTTTTAACGGCTTTCCAAAACTTAAAATTGCCGACCACCAAATATTTTGATTATTTTTGATTTCTATTTGATTTATTTTAAAAATCAAAATCACAAAAAATCTATTATTTTTCAATATTTATGGCATTTTTTATTATTTTAATTTTGATTTTTGATTTTGCGAAAGTTTTTGCGTGACTGCCGCCCCGCTCATAAAAGGGTTTTGCTTAGAGATTTGACCGCCCCTGGGGGTTATTCTTCTAGAAGTGCATTTAATGTATTGTCGAATGCATCCTTAAATTTCTGAGAGTGAGTCTGTCCTATAAGTTTGATATTTCCAATATCAAATAAAATATCTTTATCAGTTATCTCATCAATTTCTATTTTATCTTCAATAAAGCTTCTATAAAGAATATCTCCATAATGGATTTTTAAGTTTGCTAGTAGGGTACTAAACAATTCATTTTTATCAAGTTCTTTCACGCGCGCGTTTTCATGTATTATTTTTATTTTTTTAATATCATAATAATCTATTGTTAGCACTCCGTTGCCTTCATCGTGGAAGCCGACTTCCGATAAGTTAAACTTGTTTGGTAATTTGTTTCCGAAAAGGACATCGAAATCCACATAAATATGCATTTCGTTTTTTAGTTCAGCATATCTTTGTAACACTCCTTTTTCTTCTAGTGAAGTAATAATATTTCTTAGTTGACGTTCTTTTACGTGTAATACTGGTAAGTCTTCAAGTATCTTTTTGTAGGTTAGTCTATAATATCTTTTTCCACTTATAAACTTGTACCTCATGTGCCCACTATTAATAAATTGAGCAACATAATCTAGAAATAATAATTCATTAAGTTTAAGATCTAATCTTAAAACTATCTCTTGTTCAAATTCAAAAATAAATTGTCGCATTAAACCTCCTTGCTGAATAAAAGATTTCTTAAATCTCTATTTAAGGTTGAGATGTTAAAATATTTCAACACATACTGTTTTCTTTCTTCGAATTCTCGAGTGTTTGGTGCCTCAAATAAATAAACAGCCAACATATCCTCTCTTCGTTCAATTAGTTGTTTCATTTTGTCAATTTCAAATAAATCTAAAATCTGGACAAACTTATCATCCATGTCTAGAAGTTCAGATAATTCAATATCAAAATTTTCTTTTAATTTAATCATATTTCCTCCAATTAAATTTTTTGTTGCAACAAAAAAAGAGTAAACTTTAATTTACTCTTCGCACTCATTATATAATAGGATTGAAATAGCACTAAAATCGTCCCAAAATTTTAAAAATTACCATCTTCGTCCATTATTTCACTTACTCTAGCTAGTTCTGTGTAAGCCCATTTCATATCTTGAAAATATCTATCTGGCTTATCATTAACTTCTAGATCTAATATAATATTACAAAGAAGTTCGCTTTCCATTTCTGCTAAGCGTTTGTTCCTTTTACTTTTAAAAATAGGTAAAGCAACTTTGTATGAAAATAAATTGCTTTGTATAATATATTCTTGTGCAACCATTTTATATATTTTATTAACTAAATTCTCGGCAGTTTTCTTTTTGCCATCTAAATATTTTTTTGAATATTCACTTAACGACATTCCATTTTTAAATATTTCAGTATAGGGAAGTTCATAATCTTTTAAATCACTTTGAAATAAGTTGTTAAGAAATTTTATATCTTTTTTAATGTTTATAAGTTCGTCTTTTGTAATCCCTACAAACACACAATCTTTTATATTTTTTCCTTCATTCGTTAGTAAAAATTTATCCAATTTCGCTTGATCGTTTTTTAATCTACGAAGCACAACTCTTGCTCGTTCATATGGGTTTGCGGGCAAGTATCTTTTTTCATAACTTTTACTTATCTCTTTTGAATACTCATCATTATTTTTCTTTTCCAACTCTTCTTTGCAAATCTCAACAGAGCTTTTAATATCTTCAATCAGCTCTTTATAATCTGCTAGTTTCTTTGAAGAATTGTTTTCAAAATTGTCTAAGCTATCACATATTTCATCAAACATTGCTTCAATAGTTGCTCTTTTATTTGCCATAATATAATCCTCATGTTTATTATAACATAAACCATTTTATTTTTTTATAAAAAAGAACGGATTTCTCCGTTCAATTATAAAAATTTTTACTTATAATATCCTAAATCTTTAGCCAATTCAGTCCAAGAATTATAGTGTTTTCCTCTTATTTTCTCTGGTAAAGAAGCATCGTTCTCCATAGGATGATGAAGTTTAATCCTTGTTTTTGCCGCTTTTTCCCAATAAAATTGATGGGTTTGTTCTTTAGTTAAATGTAAAGTTAACTCTTGAGCATATTTCTCTAATGATTTTTGTTTATGACTAATATTGAATCCAATTGGAAGGAATTCATTTGCCCAAATTTTTAATTGATGTTCTTTTTTCCAATACAATGGTTTTCCTGCATTATATTTTTTTAAATTTGAATCTCTAAAATTTGGATGCCCAAAATCAATAGTTTGTACAGGAATGTTTAAATCCTTTAACATATTTGCTATATCGATTACCATTTGCCAATTGCCTGGAACCTCAATATAAACCCTATGTTGACCTTCTTGCCCATAAGCAATATTGGTTTTTCGAATATATCCTGTCACATCTGCTAGCCCCCTTAAAAGCGCTTGCTTTTCCTCATTTGTCATAGAAAAAAGCTCTTGGTTCATAACCATTGAAGAATGATGTTTCTTATCTCCAATAAATCTTAAAATTTCTCTCATCGTATATTCTTCATTTTGCATTGTGAAAGAAAAACTTGTAGCTCTTTTGTTTTCGGATATTGGTAACTTATATCCAATAAGAGGTTCTATAATATTTCTAATGTCAACCAAACTGCTTTTTACATAAATAGAAACCTCTCTTCCTTCATCGTCCATCAAATTTTTGTGAGGTATTTCGATGGAAATTGTTGTAGTGTCGTTATTCTTATGAACTTCACCATTTCCTAAAATCATTCCTATTAAATAAGCCATTTGTGTATTCATTAGTTTTTTCTCCTTAATTTTTATTGTTAGCTAAGTTTTTATAAATTGTGTCAGCGATTGCTTTAGCCATTAATGGGGGAACAGCATTGCCTATTTGTGTTCTAATTGCAACTTTAGTCCCATAAAATACAAATTTATCATCAAACGATTGTAGTCTTGCAGCTTCTCTTGGGGTTATAGCTCTATTTAAAAATGGATGATTGTTTGTACCATTTGAAGCCGCATCAAATCTAGTATCAATTGTAGGTGATGGCTCATCCCACTTTAAACGCCCCCAAGTTGAATGAAATTTTTGTTTTCCTAATAGTTCCTTTGGTAGATATTCTTTACCTTTTTCTGGAGGGATCATTTTTAATTTATCTATCGCTATTTTAGCATGATTCGAAGCTTTATGATTATATAATTTTTCGGAATTTTTTCTCATACTTATTTGATATTGAGATGTTGCAAAAGTTTTGTAGTTTTGTTCGAATTCGCCTTCATTGGCTTCCCAATATGCTAAGTCTTCTATTGCCTCACGAACCGTTACCGACTTACTTACGGTAGGTAATGGAAGAGTTATCTTTTTTTCTTTACAGCAAATGAATATTGTTCTTTCTCTTGTTTGAGGCACTCCAAAATCCGTCGCTTTAAGAACTCCGACATCAACTTTGTATCCCAATCTTTCAATAGTGCAAACAATTTCATTTTTGAACCAACCATTAGATGTAGATAGTAAAGCTTTTACATTTTCAATTACAAATACTTCTGGTTGCAGTTTCTCTACCAAATTAAGATATTCTACAAATAAGAAGTTCCTTGGATCTTTTAGTCCTAATTTTTTTCCTTTTAAAGAAAACCCTTGACAAGGTGGTCCGCCAATTATCATATTAACGCCACGTTTTATTGATAATTCTACAACCTTATCTTTTATCGTGTTGTTTTTAATATCTCCAACAACCACATCTACTTCAGGCATATTTTTCTTTAAAGTTTCTACTAATTTTTCATCAATATCTAATGCTACAACTGTTTTAAAGTGTGGATTTTGATGCATTCCATATGACATACCACCAGCACCGCAAAACAAGTCTAACATTTTAAATTGTTTTTCGTCTATCATTTTTCTTTTATTTCTAATTAATATTCTCTTAAATATTTCCTTTCCATTTATTGTAGGTTTAAATAAATCAAACTCATTGTCAGAACCATGATTTGCCTCTCCTACAATCTCAAACTGTTCTTCATTATGGTATTTTAAGTAGGTAAGAGGAACGCCCATAATGCCCGAATAATCCTTAGGAATATCCAAAACTTTTGCTACATTGATTGCATCGTAATTATCAAATTTAGGGTATTTCTTTGGGTCGTAATATGCTGTCAGTTCTAACTTTAAGTGTTTTCTTTCAGTGTCCAAATTTGTTAACCACATTGCATTGCCTAAACTTCGCCATTTTTGTCCGTTTTCGTCTACCCAATATCTAGTAGTCCTAGGTTGTGTATCTTTGGGAACTTTGAATGCCATATCGCCAAACTTATATCCAATCCAAGCTTTGCCACTCTTTATTAATGGAAACACTTCTTTGTATGTTAAAGCATTTTGATTACCAATAATTAAATATTTTTTATTGTATCTTATAAGTAATGAAAATAGTTCAGCAAATTTTGAAAATGGGGGGTTGGTAACGACAATATCCGCCTCTTTTAAATACTCAATACATTCGTTACTACGAAAATCTCCGTCGCCCTTTAATTTTTTTACCAACCTTTTACTTTTTAGAAATTTTAAAATTTTGTCATCATTTATTTCTTTTTCTTCTTTGATATCAATTTTATTTACAATCATTACATAAGCATGATCCTTACTCAACACTTTATTATTGGTGTCTTTTAAACCAAATTCATCAACAATACGAGAGTTTTTATATGACGTACAAATTAGTTTTTTTAATTTAAATGTATTAAAATTTTTTAAGAAGTAATTAGCAAAAGCAGATTTGTAAGGGTCATCGCAATTACACAGAACAATTTTATTTTTAAACTGGTCTACATAATGAGAAACTTCATCTTCGACTGTTTTATAATCAGTGTACCATTCGTCAGTATTGTCTGAATACTTTGCTTTATTCAATATCGAGTTCCCATTCATTAAAATTACTCCTTTGTTTTTCATTAAGTATACCATACTTTTCATAAAATTGTATTGATATTGAAATATTTTATTGAAAAACCAAAAAATTTTAATGGAGATGAGTCGAAAATATTGTAATTATTCTTTTAATTTCTCATATCTAGTATGTAATTTTTTGAAATTTCTTGAATTTCTTCAACAGATAAGAAATCCAACATGCTCACTGCTCCATATCTATTTAAATATTTAGCCAAACTGCGCCATTCTTCCATGATAACATCTTCATATTCTATAGAGTCATTTATTTCTGCAATTGCACTTAATATGCCTACAATTACATTTTTATTCATGCTAAATTTTCTTTCAACTAAACTCAAACATAGATCCGAGTTTGATAATAAAAGTTCGGTCAATACAAATGGGTTGCTTCGTCCTTCTTGATATGTTAAATACCCATACCACCACAACCTAGATATTCCATTTCTAAATAGTCCAATTCTTGATCCTTTAAACGAATCGCAAAAAAATCTATCCTTAATAGAACCTTCAGTATCTGGATTCCATCTATGCTGAATATAGTTAAAAAATACTTCGTGTGACAACCATGTCCACAAATAAACATTGCTTGCTTGTTCAGGAGTTAGCTTTTTCATGGACATATATAAATTTTTTACATTAATTATATCATCTTCGATGTTGTGAGTATTTTCATATAAAGAGAAATTGTCAACTACTACACTAGACTCTTTTGAAAAACCACCTTGAGGAAAAATAGTTTCAGTTATAGAATCTTTTAATTTATATAATTCCAGATTCTTATTAACACCTTTGTATAGTTGTTCATAAGCCCCTTCTGTTAAATACTTTAACTTCATTATTTTTCTCCTTTGTCACTGTATAGTTCATTAATTATATAATCAATATTTGACACAGCTGTTGATACTATAGGTAATATTTTATTTGCTACTTCAGATAATGAGTAAGTGGAATTTAAATCAATTTTTAAATGTTTAAGACGAGACGACAGAACTACATACCATTTTTTTGTTTTATAGCTTTCCAAATCATCTTCATTTGCATTTTTTATTGCAGATAATACGTCTACAAGTGCAGGTGTAACAAATAAACTTGATAAAACAATTCTGTAGCTAGGTTCTTGTGATATTTTATTATAAAGACCATGCAATCTTTCGTTTAAAGTGATTGATATATGATCATACTCCCAGCTTACTGTATAATCTTCTTTTAAATCATAGTCCACATGTATTTTAAAAATTGAAGGTTTATCAGCTAGAGGGTCAAATTTGTTTAAAATAATATGTAAACCATTAGCTTCTGCTAAAAAATCACCTTTTCTTATAGAAATAGTAGAACTTCCAAACAATACCTTGTTATGCTCATTTAGAATAAATCCATCTTTATCTACATTAGAAACGATAAAAGGCTTTATGTCTATATAATCTCCTAACTCATTTTTATTTATTTCAAGCTCTAATTTTGTTGATTCACTATCAAAAGAAAAAGCCTTTCTATAATTAGTCATTTTACTTTCTAAGTATAAAACAACCTTAGCTTCTTTATCTAGAATCATTTTCTCTAAACCAAAACAAATAAGTTCATATTCTATTGTTAAAGTAAACTTTCCATTAATTTCTTTTTTAGAATTAAAAACTTCTTCTTGATCGCTAATTGTAAACTTGCAATCAATGTAATCCTCCGAACCTTCTTTTAAAATAGGGTGGGGAAAGCTAACATTGGTTCTTCTCATATCTACCTCACTTGTAAGTCAATAAGCATTTTTTCTTTGTATTCTAATGTTACAAAAATTTCATACTTTTGTCCGGCTTTTAAATTTGTTAATGTAAAGTATTCTTGTTTATTACAATTGGTCGATTTACTGTTTATTGTATATTTTAATATAGGTATACTTTCCCTTCTGCTATCGTCACCAATTGCCTTTAGTTCAATTTGCACTTTATCATAATCTATGGTTGGGCATAAGATGATTCTATAAATTCCGTTTGGTACACTTACGGGCATTATCCTTTGAATAGACATTGATTTAGCTTCTTCAAATAAACTTTTAGTACCTTGATTTTTAGTTACTACGTCATTGTGTCCATTTCCATTATTTGTTCCGCCACTAGATGTATCGTTACTAATCCCATTTGAATTTTCGTTACGAATTTCCTCATCTAAAGAATCGTCTCCAAGTTCTTTCAATCCTTGTACTGCAACTCTATTCATTAGAGTTGGTTTATCTTTGATTTTCTCTATTGTGGAATCTAAATTTAAACTACTTGCATTTTTCTCATTTCCGACTCCTGAATCCAATGTAAAATCATCAAAAGACAAATACTCACTGACGCCTTCCGGGTCTATTTCCTTAACATTTTCAGTTTTACAATATTCATTAATTGAGTTGTTTGTCCAATTTATAATTTGCGAGCGAATGTTTTTTGCTCTTTTTCTTTCGTTCTCGTCATTATCAATTATGTCAGGATCCCATTTATCGTGCTTAGGCGGTTCTATATTCTTTAAGATAGAATTTAATTTTTCACCATTAACAATTAACACAGCGGCATATTTTGTTAAGATATTTTTTGTTCTAATTCTTACAACCATACCTATAGAGCGCATCTCAACTATCTTTTTATTGTAATTGTCATCCTTTCTAATGTGTAATTCTACATCTTCGTCTTCTAAAATTTTTGATCTCATGTGTTTAGAGTCTTCGCTAATTAGTGTTTCAAAAAAAGCAAAAGTATCTCTAAGTTTTTCGTCTTCGGGCTCTATTTCTAAATAATGTTTAATTCTCGTCAAAATAGTTTCTTTGTTTATTAATCTTGAACCAACTTTAACTTCCAATAAATCTTTATAAATCGAAACAAAGAAATTATTTATTATAGCTTTTTCAATATTGTTTTCCCAAGAATCTATTTTATTTAAACCTATAATTATAACATCTGTTCCATATTCGCTTCTTTTAAAATTATCTCTAAAACTACAGTTGTCATCCTCAAAAATTGGAGATCTTTCATTGCCTTCCACTTTTTGATAAAATCCTACACCTTGAGTAAATTCTCCACTTGTATTTTTATGAGTTACAAGACGAGAGACTCCTTGGAAAGCTTTTACGCCGTCTTCTGCGTATGTATTATAAAATACAGTCCTTAACGAAGAACATGCAAATGGAGCATTTTTTCCTATTCCATAAGAACCAGCACTAGTATTTCCTTTATTTGTAACCCCATCAGAATGTGTTAATGCTCGCCAAACTGACTTTTCCTGAATGCTTAGTTTTGATCCTGTTAAGCCTGTGGTATTGTAATCACTTATTACTAGACAATCAATTAAATCATTGGATAGAGTATTTTTTGCTTCCTGCAAAAACGAATCTAATCTAGTATCTTTTTTATTCTGCCAATATTTTTCACAAGCATCAAAAATTAAATCTAAATCTTGAAGTGCATTATACTTCTTTTTTTCAAAACTTTTAATTTGAAACTCCAGTTTGACTTTAGAGTCCTTTGTTCTTTTGGCGTCTAAAGAATTTTGACATATTTCTCTAGCCAAATTATCGTAAAGATCTGAACCTTTAAATGTAGCTATGCCTCCATTATTAAAGCCTTGTTCAGAACCACCATCTAAAAGAGGAAATCTCCATTGAGTGTTATTCATTTGTTTCTCCTATAATTTAAATTTAGAATTATCGTTATCCGCACAAGAAAATTTCATTCTAGAAATCTTCAATTCCTTTTCTATTGAATTAAAAATTTTAGAAATATCATCATCTGAATAGTCGTATGTTGACTTTGATGATAAATTTCCTAGTAATCTTACCATATCAATTATTTTATTTGTTCTAGCTTCGGCAAGTCTTTTAAATTTTTCTCTTTTGCTTTCCATAGTATACCTCCATAATCTGAATTAAATATATCACTATATTTTTAAAATGTCAATATATTTTCAAAATATTTTTTACGAAATTAAAAAATAACAGGCAAATATTTTAAGCCTGTTATAATATTTTTAAAATATCTTCAATTTGTTTAAAGATTTGTTCAAGAACATTTACTACAATACTATTGCCTGCCAAATGTAACAAAGTATCTCTTGTAAAGAACTTAGAAGATCCTCTGCCTTTTAAGTCAGCGTTGTTCACTTTTTCAAAATCTGTTTCGTCAAAACCCATCAGCATAAATGATTCTCTAGGTGTTATATATCTAAATTTACTTTTGCCGTTGTCTATATTAAAATAAATATTTCCTGAATTTGGATGACGATCTTGTTTTGTTGTTAAGGTAGCAGCGAAGTCTCTTTCTATATATTGATTGTTCTCGTCTATTAATTTTGCATTATCGTTCCAAATATCTCTTCTTGATTTTGTGTCATTTGGTTGAGATTCTAACGCCTCTTGTAAATAAATTGTATTAGAATAATCTACCTTTAATATTTCTTTTAGTGAATCTTTGTGTATGTTTAAGGAGCTAACATAACTCATATCTTCCAAGTTGTGTTTATTAAAATACGCATCAAGTTTTTTATTTAACTCCTCATCAAAATTTGTTAAAAAACTTATCATTATTAATCTTTTTCTATTTTGAGCTGCTCCAAAATCTTTAGCATTAAGCGTGTAAATTTTATTATAATATCCAAGCTCAACGAGAATATCTTGCCACTCTTGAAAATTATGTTTATGTCTTTCACTTAATAAAGTGGCTACATTTTCAAGTACCAAGCTTTTAGGTAGGGGTAGATCTAATTTGATTCTTTCATTTAGTATTCTTTCAACTTGCCATAATAATCCTGAACGATTATTTGCATCCCTATCTATTCCTTTGTTGTATCCATGAAATGCTCCAACATTTGATAAATCTTGACAAGGAAATGAATATGTCATTATATCAACAGTCTTTGGCAGCATATCCCCAGTCAAAGATTTTATGTCTATTAAATTTCCAGTATTTAATATAGAAGAATATATTTGACGCAATGTTTCTTCTGGAAGTGAAGATAAGTATTTTTCATTTATTGGATTCTTACAATCTCCGCTTAAATTATATTTACTTAATTCATTCAAAAGTTCTAATTTTGTCAATCCTAAAGAGCCACTGTGTAATAATCCATCATTATGAATCAAGTCATAAGCAACAAGGGCATGTATATCCCATTCACAGGTGTTAACTGTTTCAAAATTTATATTTATATTTTCAAGAGCTTTTGCTTGGCTGCCAATTCCGCTAAAAAGCTCAACCACATTAAGTTTTTTATTTTTCATTTTTAATTCCTTTTCTTTTGATGTATTCAGAATATTCCATTATTACTACAAACGGTTTATTGTTTTTCATTACAACAGTATCGACTTTGTTATCATGAATTTTATTAATTATTTTGGCAGCATGACCTTGAGATAATTCCGATGCATTAACACTAGGCATTTCTACTGGGAACAAATTATATCTTACCTTTCTCATAATGTATATTATATTATAATACTTATAATAAGTCAACCAAATATTAATTTCTTAATCATTTTTTTAATTAAAAAAGTAATTACAATTTTAATTATATTTTTGTAAAAAACATAAGAAAATATTTGAAAAAAATTAAAAGTATTATAAAAGACAAGCTATGTAGGAGAAAATATATATAAAAAAAGAAGCAACAACAAATTATTGCTTCTTAGAAATTTTATATTAACTCTTTTGTTTTACCTACCAAATAAAGTGGAATGTTTATAAGGTTATCATCGTCTTTATAATTCAACATTGAGTATCTTATAGATTTTACAGGTTGATACTTTTCTCTATAAGCTTTTAAGCTTGGATAATTAACTGAAGTATTTGATTTTACTTCTATTGGATATATTTCTGAACCATCTTGTACCACAAAGTCAGTTTCATATCTTCCAAATGTAAAATATCTTGGTTCAACATCGAATGTTTCTTTTATTTGTTGCAGAACAAAATTTTCTGTTAATGCTCCTTTGAATTGAAAATCTTTTTCTAATACAATACTTGCATTATCAATACCGGCCATGTGTTTTAAAAGCCCAGTATCAAATAGATATAATTTAAATGCATTTAATTCATCATAACCTTTTAATGGATATTGTGGGGTAGATGATTGATAAACTCTATTTATCATTCCTGCAGAAACTAACCATTCTATGGCTTCTTCAAAATCTCTTGCTCTAGCACCTTCTTGAACTTTGCCATAAATAAATTTTTTATTTTCTTTTGATAGTTGTGGGACTATATTTCTAAATACCATTAATATACGACCACTATTTACTTTTCCGTTATGTTTACCAAAATCATTTTCATATAATGTAACAAGTTCATCTTGAATTTCTGAAACCTTCTTTGGATCTTTATATTTTATCCACGAGTCAACACATTCTGGCAAACCACCTACAATTAAATAATTTTGATAAGCTTCTTTAAATTTTGTTGTAAATATAGATTCTAGGAATGTTCCATCTTTCGCTGCTATTGTTTGATAGCATTTATATAATGTTTCATCTGTTGCTTTTAGAAATTCTTCAAAGCTTAAAGGATAAATATTTAATTTGTTTACCTGTCCGACAGGATAAGATTTTGGCTGAGCCAAAAGCGTTCCAAGAAGACTACCTGCAGAAATAATACAGTACTCTTTTGCATTTTCATTAAAATATTTCAAAGAATTTAAAGCGTCGCTACATTCTTGAATTTCATCAAATATTATAAGTGTTTTTTCTGGCTTTATATCTTCACCACAAACTAAACTTAATCTTTCTATTAATCTTTCGGCAGATTTATTAACCTTAAATAATTCTTTCAAATCGTTATCTTCATCAAAGTTGAAATATACATAGTTATCAAAAAATCTTTTACCGAATTCTTTCATAATCCAAGTTTTGCCAACTTGTCTTGCACCTTGAAGAATTAAAGGTTTTCTGTCTTTTGAATTTTTCCATTCTGTTAGTTTTTCAAATACAAATCTTTCCATTATTCCCTCCAACTATTGCCATTATATCATAAAGATTATAAAAGTGTGCACATTTTTTACACTTTTTTATAATATTTTTACACATTTTTTGCAATGTTTTATGCTTACTATAACACATTTTTTGCAGTTTTGCTAGTTTTAGTGACATTTTTTTGAAATGACTTGCAAAAGAATTGAAAGTACGGTAAAAGACAAACACCTATAAGGAGGTGTTTATGAAACAATTAATTAATTTAGTAAATAAGTCTTTTGTATGTTCTGAAAAACTTAAAACTCAAAAAGAAAAAGTTGCTGAAAAGAAGATGAATTTTGTTTCTGGTTTAACTGATGAGCAATGTATTAAGTTTTTGGAGTTTTGGGTAGAAGTCGAAGATATAATTAAAATGCAAACAGAAGAATATATCAAGCATACTCACAAGGTTTGCAAAGATGTATTTAAGTTGAGGTAATCATGAAAACTAGGTTTATATGTGATGTTTCTAATGCCAGGTTGCTTAGAAATAGGATCGATAAAGGCGAAGGGTTTGAAGCTGAGTATGTAGTTGAAAGGGTTGTTTATCTTTCAAAACGAGAATTTATACCTTTCCGTGAAAAGCTATTAGAAGATGAACCCAATATATCAAAGTATCAAGATGATATGTTTATTGATAAAAATGGCGTTTTCCATGTTCTTATGTATTGCTGTATTCAATGTGATGTGATGATATTGGTATACAGTGATGGTGAAAATTATCCTAAGTATTGCTCAATGAAATCTAATGGAGGTGTGAAAGTTGAACCACGTTTTACAACTAGTCAGAGATATTCTAGAAAGTGAAAAGATGTCTGCTGAAATGCAATTACAATTAAACAAAATTTGCGAACTTGAAGATACTTTTGTTAAAGGGTTTTCGAAAGAAAAATGGAAAGAGTATTTTGATTTAGACATAGAAAAAGGTCAACTTCATAACCTTGAAATTGACCATGTAATTGAACTTACTTTTAAAATATGTTTTGATATATTTAATCAACGAAATCAATAAAATCTTTGATGTCTTTTATATCTTTAGATTTTAGCAAAATGTGTGCATAAATACCAAATTTATCTTGGATTAGGCGTTCAACCTCTGGTAACTGTTGAACATTATTGCTTTGTATTGGTGAATTAATTTTTGGCATAGCATTTGCAATAGTTAGCATTATAGTAATTTCTGGATATTTCCTGTATAACTCATCATCTAATTTCTTTGCTTCTTCGAGATCTGCTTGTGTAAAGATATGATTAATAGTATATTCTATCCTTGATAAATCCTTAAATGCGTCTACAAAATCTTTAACTGTATGCAGTGCATCCGCTTTCTTTCTTAACTCATCTTTGAAGTATATCATAGCCTTGCCTCCTTTGTGAGATTATACCATAATACGCATCAATAAAGCAATACAGAAAGGTGTCGTAAAAGTGTCAAATTGCACCCAAACGGTGAAAATGGGCAAAAGTGCACCAAATCGTCACCGTGATTTTGAGTTGGTTTGATTAAAAGTTGGAAAAGATAGTCAATATGGTTGAGATTTTGGACGAAATTGGCTATAATTTTTATGATAATTAATAAAATTGGTGTTAGAAATGATATTTTAATGATTTTCTATTGCTCCTAAGGGCTAGTCACAGGTTCGAGTCCTGTTGGGAACACCAAATAGGTGAGCATAGCAAACTTTGCTATGCTTTTTTGTTAAAGAGATTTTAAAAAATATTTTATGTTCTTGCTTGTTCAAAATTTTTTGTGCAAACATAAAAGACATTTGTCATATTTTGTCAAATTTTTAGATAGTCTTTACCTATAACTAGAAATTTCTTGCAAAAACTCGGTATATTCTTTTTGTGCCTCTTGCAAAAACTTGTCTTGTTCTTGGACAATTTCAAACAAAAACTTTCTCTTTTCCTTTTTAGCGACTTCAGCAAGCACGCAAAGCACCTCTCTTGGAGATGGTATAGCGCTAGAAAATTTGAGGCGTAAATACTTCTCCATATTCTCTATGCCACCTCGTTTAAAACTCATCCTCATTGCGTGCCTCATAGACCTGTCAATCAAATTGTCTTCAACATTAAATTCTTCGGCAATTTCAGGGTAAAGCACCTTATTTACTCTAAACTTTTTAGATGAATCGTGGCAAATCTTTTTGAAACAACTTTTTAAATAATGATAACCATTTATATTAGGGCTAATTTTTAATATTGATAGATAAGTAATTGCTTGTCTTTCTAGCACCTTATCATTCACATTTTCATAATCCATATTTGTCTCCTTTGTGAAACAACATAAGGAGTATACAACTTATTCTTAAAAAATCCAAAAGAATTTGCAATATTTTGTAAATAATTTTACAAAAATATACAAAATTAAAATTTAGTTATATATTTGACAAAGTTTTATAGGATTATTAAAATATATATAAATTCAAAGATAGAGAGGATGATATGAAGATAAAAGAACTTGTAAAGGATTATATTGACAAAATACAGGACCCACAAAAGGCTGAATTCGACAAGAAGTTGATTGATACGCAATACGAGATAAAGGGTACCAAGACAAGGCTTTTAAATGACTTTGCAAAAAGCCTTGTAAGAATTGGTGCCGACTTTTATGAGCTTCCGCTTGACAATTATGAAGAGATTTTGCTTGCCGGCTGTTTTATTGGAAGGGTGAAGGCGTCGCCACAAGAAAAGGTGAAGATGTTTCAAAAGGTTTTACCTTGCATAGATAACTGGGGTGCTTGCGATGCCATTGTTGCAAGACTTAAAGGTCTTGAAAGCGAAAGAAAGTTTTTTGAAAATTTGCTTAAATCAGAAGAGCCTTTCTATGTTAGGGCGGGAATAGTTTGGCTTATGAAATACCAGCTTAAGCAAGATATGCAAAATGTTATAAATCTTATAAGGAAGGTGAAAAACGACCATTTTTATGTGAAGATGGCAATAGCTTGGTGTTACGCCGAGGCGTTTGCGCTTGACTATAAATATATGTACGACTTTATTCAGAAGGAGCCAGATATATTTATAAGAAACAAAGCCCTTCAAAAGGCGTGCGAGTCATACAGAGTTAAAAAAGAGGACAAACAAGCCCTCAAAATGCTCAGGGTCAAAAATAAATAGAAGATAACATTTAACATAATCAATGTACATATGTGCATTGATTTTTGTTTGTTGTATTTTGGTGGCATATTGACATATTTTGTCAATTTATTTGTAAAATTTCCACTTTTTTATTATAATGAATTTTAGGAGTATATTGAAATGCTGTCAAAAGTAAAAAGTTTTGGGCTAAAAGGTATAGAGGGTTATCCAATTGATATAGAGGCCGATGTTGGCAATGGACTACCTCATTTTGAAATTGTTGGACTTGCAGACACTGCAATCAAAGAGGCTAAGGAGCGTGTGCGCTCGGCAATAAAGAATAGTGCGTTTGAGTATCCTACGAAGAGGATAACTATCAACTTGGCGCCAGCCGATATTAAAAAAGAGGGTGCGCTCTATGACCTTGCTATGGCTATTGCAATTCTTTCGTGTAACAGTGAGTATAAGATAAAGAATGAAGATAAGTTTGTTTATATTGGCGAGCTTTCTTTTGATGGAAGCGTCAAGCCTGTACGAGGGGTGCTTCCGCTTTTAATATCGGCAAGAGAGCTTGGCTATAAAAATATCATCATACCGCTTGGCAATAAGGAAGAGGCAAGTTATATAACAAATATCAATGTTTATGGTGTGAAATCATTAAGACAGACCATAAGTTTTTTGTGCGGAGAGGAAGAGCTTGAGCAAATAAAGAGCTGTGAATATAGTTCACTTCAAAATAATGATGACTATGATGGCTTAGACTTTGCAAACGTCAAGGGTCAAGCAATGGCAAAGCGCGCCCTTGAAATTGCGGCAGCGGGCGGGCATAATCTATTGATGGTGGGACCTCCTGGAAGTGGTAAGAGTATGCTTGCCAAGTGTTTTCCGTCAATACTTCCTGATATGACCTTTGAAGAGGCGCTCGAGGTAACCAAAATTCACTCAATCGCAGGTGAGCTTGACCTTAAAAAGGGTATTGTCTCCACTAGACCTTTTAGAAGCCCGCATCATACAGCAAGCACTGTCAGTCTGACGGGTGGCGGAGCAAATGCAAAACCTGGCGAGATATCGCTCGCTGATAACGGCGTGCTTTTTCTTGACGAGTTTCCTGAGTATTCAAGGCAGACAATAGAGACTCTTCGTCAGCCTCTTGAAGATGGTGTCATTACCGTTGCGCGTAGCAATGCAACCATAACCTATCCTGCAAATTTTACGCTTATTGCAAGTATGAACCCTTGTCCTTGTGGCTATCGCGGGTCGAAAGATAGAGAGTGCCATTGCCCGCCGAGCAAGATTAATAGGTATCTTGCAAAGCTTTCTGGTCCAATTATGGATAGAATAGATATCCATATTGAAGTGGACAATGTCACATATGAACAACTGAGAAGTGAGGAGAAAGAGGAAAGCTCAAAGGAGATTAGGCAGAGGGTCAACAAGGCAAGGGCATTGCAGGCGGAGCGTTTTAAAAACTCTAAAAACTTTTGTAACGCCAAGATGTCGGTTGCTCAGACTAAGAAGTATTGTAAACTTGACTCGATGGGCGAGGCTATGCTTGAAAACTCCTTTAATAGTTTAAAACTTAGCGCAAGGGCGCACGAGCGAATTTTGAAAGTGGCAAGAACTATTGCCGACCTTGAAGGCTGTGAAAACATTGAGGCAAGGCACATTGCAGAGGCAATTTCATACAGAAATCTTGATAGAAAACTTTGGAAAGAGTAAAAATTTTTGAAAAATTGCTTGTAAAATCACATAAAAGTTGTATAAAATAAAGACTTAAAGGGTTAATTATGAAATTAGAAGATGATTTTAAAAGTTTTTTAGTATTTTTATCGCTGTTTGATAATACATATTCAAAAAACCAACAGATTATAGATAGTTTAGGCGAGGATGTCAGCTTGAAACATTTTTGCAAGAGCAAGTTTGACGGAATTTTAACAAAAGAAAATCTTGATAAAATGAAGGAACGCGCCGACATAAATCGTATAAATAATTATTATAACAATATGCTTGATAGTGATATTGTGCTTTTAACAAAGTTTGATAAGGACTATCCTGAAAAGCTTAGAGACCTGCCAGACGCACCGTTCTTTTTGTTTTGCAGGGGAGATTTGTCGCTATTAAACGAGAAGGCACTAGCGGTTGTAGGCACAAGAAAGCCAACAAACTATGGTAGAGTTGTTACAAATAGGATTGTAGGCGATGTTGCGCGCGAAGGTGTGGTAATCGTAAGCGGGCTTGCATATGGAGTAGACAGTATCGCTCATAGGAAATGTTTGGAAGTTGGCGGAAAGACTATCGCTGTGCTTGGGTCAGGTCTTAATGAGATATATCCAGCAGAGCATATCTCGCTTGCAGAAGAGATAGCAAAGAAGGGGCTTTTAGTGAGCGAATATTCACCAAATAAGAAGGCGACAAAATATTCTTTCCCTCAGCGTAATAGAATAATAGCAGGGCTTAGTGACGGCGTGCTTATAACTGAGGCAAGCATCAAAAGCGGTACAATCCATACAAAAGATTACGCCTTAGATTATGGCAAGAACATCTATTCAGTTCCTGGGAATATTGATAGCCCTCTCAGCGAGCTTACAAATGATATCATTAAGTCGTCGCAAGCACAACTTGTCACAAAGGCAAGCGATATACTTGTCGACTATAATATAGTTAAGGGTGAAAGCGGAATAAAGAAAGCAGAAAAAAGCTCAAATTACCAGCTTTCTATTGAAGAGAGCGCCATAGTAAACCTTCTTAAAGATGGTATGAAGGAGATGGATTTTCTTGCAAAGAATTCAGGGCTTAGCATCAGTGACTTAAATAGCAACTTGACAATGCTTGAAATTAGAGGCATAATAAGTAGGCTACCTGGTTCAATCGTGTCATTAAATTAATTTGGAGGAAAAATTGAAGTTAGTCATAATAGAGTCACCATTTAAAAGAGAAGCATTAAAGAAATATCTAGGCAGTGGGTATGAGGTTTTTGCAACCAAAGGACATATCCGCGACCTTCCACAAAAGGCATTTGGAATTGATTTAAAGAACAATTTTGAGCCTAAGTATGAGATAGTGCCAGAGAAAAAACAGATGATAGAGGACCTTCGAAAGAAAGCCCAGCAGGCAGACGAAGTTCTTATTGCAACCGACCCTGATAGAGAAGGAGAAGCTATCTCTTGGCACGTTGCAAACATACTTGGCTTTAAGTCTGACAAAAATTGTAGAATAGAATTTAACGAAATATCTAAGAAAGCGGTTACCAAAGCGCTTGAAAATCCGAGGAAGATAGACTTAAAACTCGTCAATGCTCAGCAGGCAAGAAGGGTGCTTGATAGGCTGGTGGGTTACAAACTTTCACCAATTCTATGCAAGAAGATAGCGCCAAAACTCAGCGCCGGCAGAGTTCAGTCGGTTGCGCTAAAGCTTGTAGTTGATAGAGAGCGCGAGATTGAGGCGTTTGTACCAGAGGAGTATTGGACTGTTCAAGCCTTTTTGAAAAAAGGTGAAAACATTGTCAAAGCAAACCTTGTAAGTTTTAATAAAAAGAAGTTCGTGCCAAAAAATAAAGAGGAGGTTGACACTCTTCTCTCTGCCGTACAAGGCAAAAAGTTTACAATAACCGAGATTAAGAAAAGTAAAACAAAGTCGCACGCGCCAGCGCCTTTTACTACTTCAACAATGCAACAAGACGCGCTAAATAAGCTTGGTATGAGTCTAGCGCGTACAACATCTTCAGCCCAACAGCTCTATGAAGGGGTTGACGTTGAGGGCGAAGGCAAGATTGCCCTTATTACCTATATAAGAACAGACTCGGTACGTGTTTCCACCGATGCACAAAACGCCTGCCGTGAATTTATAAAAGAAAAGTACGGAAGCGAGTATCTGCCTGAGAAGCCTAATATCTATCACACTAAAGAGAGCGCTCAAGATGCGCACGAGGCAATCAGACCAATTACAATGGATATCACGCCAGAGATGACCCAAAAGACGCTCAGCAATGATAATTATAGGCTTTACAAACTCATCTATGAAAGATTTTTGGCAAGCCAGATGAGCGAGGCAGAGTATGCTAGTGTGTCTGTCAATTTTGACTGCGAAAATTATGGCTTTAAGGTAAGCGGGCGAACGATGGAGTTTGCAGGTTACACCAAAGTATATAAAGAGTTTGTAGAAAAAGAGGGCGAAGAGGGTCTTGCTGGCAAGCTTCCTAAGATGGAAGAGGGCGAAAGCTTAGATTGTGATAAGCTTGCAACTGAGCAGAAGTTTACAAAGCCACCAGCTCGCTATACCGAGGCAAGCCTTGTAAAGGCAATGGAAGAAAAGGGTATCGGCAGACCTGCCACCTACGCTTCAACAATAACAGTGTTAACCTCAAGACATTACACCGAAAAAGAGGGTAAATATCTCCATCCAACCGAGCTTGGAAGGAAGGTTACCACCTATCTTGAGAAATTCTTTAGTAGTGTCATCAATGTTAAATTTACCGCGCATATGGAACAGCGCCTTGACGATATAGCAAATAAGGACGAAGATTGGCACAATGTTGTATCTAATTTCTGGCAAGGCTTTGAGGGACTACTTGGCAAAGCCGATGCAAGCTCGTTATCTATGAAAGAGCCACCAAAGGAGACCGATATAACCTGCGAAAAATGTGGCGGAAAGATGGTGATTAGAGATGGACGATATGGTAAATTCCTTGCCTGCTCAAACTTCCCAAAATGCAAAAACACAAGACCAATTGAGGCTGAGGTTAAGAAGGTTGGCATCTGTCCAGAGTGCGGGTCTGCAATGGTTGAGCGAAAGAGCAAAAAAGGTAAAATATTTTACTCTTGCGAGAGGTATCCAGACTGCAAATTTATGAGCTGGGATGTGACAACCGGAAAAAAATGTCCAAAATGCTCAAGTCCACTCATTGTTAAGGGTAAAAAGATTAAGTGTAGCAGTGCAAGCTGTGATTATGTTGAAGAACCTTCAACTTAGAAAAAAACAAATTTTTAAGCGATTTTTAAGAAAAAATTATGGTTTTTGCCATAATTTTTTTGTTTTTTTGGCTAAAATGCTAAATAAAATTATGAAAAATCAATTTTTTTTGCTAGAATAAAAGAGTAAAGCGTCAAAATTTTACAAACTTTGACCCTTTTCGCAGAAAATAGCATTCTTTCAAATTTGTAAAACTTAAAAAATGCAATATACTTAAGTAGTCTAATATGACTTAAGGAGCTAGTATGAATTGTTATTTGCCTGTTGTCAACATTATAGGTTGTGGTTTTGCGGGGATTGAATGTGCTTTATTCTTAGCAGGACACGGGATTAAGGTACACGTCTTTCAAATGCACAGGGACTATAAATGTAACTGCGATAGATGTACAGGCAAGGTTTTAAGTGAGAAAGAACAGTTTTGGCAAGGGTTACTAAAAAGAGAGCTGTCTTTTCTTGGCTCTCCGCTTATAAGAGAAGAGGACAGATTGTCAAGAGAAGGTTATGGCGGATGCCTAGCCTCTAAACTTCTTGAGTATGGCGAAAACCTTGTTAAAAAGAGCGAGAACATCGAGTATTTTGAGGCTGGGATATCAGAAATCAATCCGCGCGAGATAAATATAATCGCAACAGGCTCTAACACCGATGAAAAGATGTTCGACTTTTTGACAAGAAAGTTTGGTTCAATGCGATGCTTTAGACATTTGCAGGTCAATCCTGTTATTGATAATATTGATACAAGTTTGCTTTACCGCCGAAAGGGAGATGAAGGACACCTCTTCCTTCCGCTTGAGTATGACGAGTATCTTAATTTTGTCAACGCAATTATCAAAGAGTTAAATAGGCTTGAGATAAGCCTTGATTATAAATTTTGCCAAAGCACCATTGAGGACCTAGCTTGCAAGGGTAGGGACGCACTTAAAAATTATGCAATGATGCCACGCTACATTGATGGACTTAAAGAAAAACCTTATGCACTCATCTGCCTAAAAGAAAACAAGAAGGGTTATAGCATAGAGGGCTTTTCTTCTAAACTGAGTGCGCAAAGCCAAATTGAAATATTAAAAAGTTTAAAAGCGTTTGAAAACATCACTTTGCTTAAGGCGGGCGATGTTGAAAATGCGGTATATATAAATTCAAAATATGTAATCAATGATTACAACCAAAGTTTGCAAGACCATAACTTATTTTTTGCAGGCTCAATACTCGGGCTAAGCAGTTATTACGACTGCATAGCAAGTGGGCTTTATACTGCAATGAATGTCTTTAAGTACTATAGTGGCAAAAAGATGGTGCTTTTGCCATCGACAAGCTTGATAGGAAGCTTATCTAAAAAAGTAATCAATTCAAGCCTATTAAAAAGAAATGTAAACAGTGAAAATTACGATATTTTACAACAAGATGACTATTCAAACCTGACTGTAATTGAAAGGTTGTTCAATAGGTCGGTTGAAAGTCTTAAACATTTTAAGGAGGAGTATACTAATGGAAAGTATGTTTAGAGGAACCACCATCTGTGGTGTAAAAAGGGATGGAAAGATTGCCATCGCTGGTGACGGGCAAGTTACAATGAGCGAAAGCGTAATCTTTAAGTCCAACGCACATAAGGTGCGCAGAATATATAACGATAGCGTAGTGATAGGCTTTGCAGGCTCTGTTGCCGATGCTTTTTCGCTCTGTGAAAGATTTGAAAATATGCTCAATAAATTTTCAGGCAATCTTATGAGAAGCGCGGTTGAACTTGCAGGCACTTGGCGCGAGGATAAGGCGTCAAGACAGCTTAATGCTATGATGATTGTAGCAGATAAAAATCAGCTCTTAATCGTCAGCGGTACAGGTGAGGTTATAGAGCCAGATGACGATGTTTGCGCAATAGGCTCTGGCGGTAATTATGCTCTTGCAGCAGCAAAAGCGCTCAAACAAAACACCAAACTTTCAGCAGAGGAAATTGCTAAAAAGGCGCTTGAGATTGCAGGTCAAATTTGCGTATTCACAAATGACCATATTACAGTAGAGGAGGTTTAAAGATGAATTTAACACCAAGACAAATAGTTGAAGAACTTGATAAGTATATTATAGGACAGGCTAAGGCAAAGAGGGCAGTAGCTATAGCACTACGAAATAGATATAGAAGAAGTCAACTTCCAAAAGAGCTAAGAGAGGAAATAACTCCAAAAAATATTATTATGAAAGGTCCAACTGGTGTTGGTAAAACCGAGATTGCAAGACGTCTTGCCAAACTTGTCGGCGCACCATTTATTAAAATTGAGGCAACTAAGTACACCGAGGTTGGATATGTTGGACGCGACGTTGAAAGTATGATTCGTGACCTTGTTGAAGTTGCAGTTAGAATGGTAAAGGATGAAAAGGCGCACGAAATTGAGTCTAAAGTCAGCCCTATCGTTGATAATAAATTGATTGATGCTATCTGTGATACAAGAAGATCAAACGATGTTGCAGTAGATAAAACAGTTATAACCGAAGAGTATAAGGCAGGAAAGCTTGAAAATGAGCAGATTGACATCTTAGTCATCGATAACCCTAAGCCAATGGTTGCGATTGGTGGACCAGAAATCAATATTGGTTCTATGTTTGATGGGCTTTTGCCTCAAAAGAGAAAGAAGAGGAGAATGACTGTTCAAAGAGCAAGAGAAATCATTACAGCCGAAGAGTGCGATAGAATAATTGATAAGGATAACGTTTATGCTGAGGCAATACGAAGAACCGAAGAAGAAGGCATCATCTTCATAGATGAGATAGATAAGATTATCGGCAAGGCTGGTGGCTCTAATAATCAAGACGTTTCAAGAGAGGGTGTTCAAAGAGATATCCTTCCTATAGTTGAAGGTAGCACAGTGGCAACTAAGTATGGCAATGTAAAGACCGACTTTATTCTCTTTATTGCCTCGGGCGCTTTCCACGTTTCAAAAATTGAGGATATGATACCAGAGCTTCAAGGACGATTCCCAATTAGAGTGGACCTTGATAGCCTCACAAAAGACGACTTTAAACGCATTTTGAAAGAGACTAAAAACTCAGTTTGCCTTCAATATGCATCAATCTTGAAAGTTGATAATATTGACCTTCAATTCACCGATGATGCCATTGATGAGATTGCTGAAATCTCAGCTACTGAAAATGAGACAAGCGAAAATATCGGTGCAAGACGACTTCACACTGTTATGGAGTCACTACTTGAAGATATATCCTTTAACGCGACTAATGAGCTTCCACTTACTACAGTTAAGATTGATAGAAGTTATGTTCAAAACGCCTTTAAAGACACCAAGAAAAAGTTTGACCTCAAGAAATATATCTTGTAATAATTATTGTGTTTTTGATAACAAGGTTTTGATGCTGGTTTTATGACAAGGGTGGCAAGAAAGGGATTTTAAACGTTGTTTAAAATCCAAAAGGCTTCGCCTTTTTGCGCGCTCTTCGCGCGCTCTTTCTTGCCAAAATCCCCAATTGCACCACTTCGCTTAGCTTTATTGCTAATTTTAGTTATAAACTCCCAAGCACATCATTTCGCTTAGCTTTTTCTTTACTTAACCCAAGTTTTCGATTGCACTGCGCTACCTTGCATCACATTGCTTAATTTTATTGTATAGCTATATAAAGGTAGAAAAATCAACTTTATCGTTGTAAATCACCCAAAATTTAACAAATTTAATGCAATTTGCTATAAAAACTTGCTAAAATCTATAAATTTTGCTAATTTTATTGTATATGGATAATTCACGCACTGAAATTTTAATAGGTAAGGAAAATTTAGAGAAAGTAAAAAACGCTCACGTTACAATAATTGGCTGTGGTGGCGTTGGCGGGTACTGCGCTATTTTCTTGGCAAGGGCAGGAGTAGAAAAGTTTACACTAATTGACTTTGATAAGGTCAGCCCAAGCAATCTAAATAGGCAGGTCATAGCATATGAAAACACAATAGGCAGGGTAAAGGTTGAGGTGTTAAAAGATATGCTCATTGCAATCAATAGCGAGGTTAAAGTTAATGGAATAGATGCAAAGGCAACTGAAGAGAACCTAGCAAGCCTTATAAAAGATACCGATATTGTTATTGATGCGATTGATAGCGTAAAAGATAAAATTGCTTTAATTTTGTACTGCAAAAAACACAATATCTATATAATTTCGGCAATGGGCGCTGGCAATAGGTATGATACACCAAACTTTTATCTGACCGACATCTATAAAACTCACGATGACGGACTTGCAAAGGCAATAAGGAAGAAATTAAGAGAAAATAATGTAAACTCACTTGACGTTGTCATTTGCAATTCAAAACCACAAAAAGTTGACGGCGTTATTGGAAGCATAAGTTATTATCCGGCATCTAGCGGGGCGACGATAGCCTCGGTAGTAATAAATAAAATCATAAAGGAGGAGATATGTTAGAAATAGAAGAAAAGGATTTTGAAAAGGAGACCAAAGAGGGCATCACACTTGTTGACTTTTTTGCCACTTGGTGCGCACCTTGTAGAATGATGGCTCAAATTTTGCCAGATATTGAAAGTGAACTTGATGGCAAGGTTAAGATTGTAAAGGTTGACGTAGACAAAAACCCAAACCTTGCAAGACAATATGGCGTTATGTCAATCCCAACGCTTATCATCTTCAAAGACGGTAAGGAGCAAGAGAAACACATAGGCATCTGGCAATCAGACGACTGCGTCACTGCACTTAAAAAATACCTGTAAAACCAAAAAGAGCTAAATCAATCTGATTTAGTTCAGACTGTAGACAAACTTCGCGACCGAAAAATTACGTGTAATTTTTCTTGCTTCGTTAACTGAAAAACGCCCAAAACCAGTCATTTAGGTATACTAAACTCCTGGCTTTGAGCATTTTTCGAGCCTTGCCTCGCTTGTTTCTCTACAGTCTGTTAATTTGTCGACACACTGGCTAAATCAATCTGATTTAGTTCTTTTTTGCCATAGTACATCATTTTGAAACTTGCTTTTTAACACCCTTTAAATTTTATAAAAATAACATTTACTATTGACTTTAAAGGCTTATCGTGATAAAATTAAGTTAACAAAAGGGGTTTTATTATGGCTAAAAAAGTTTATTTAGATAACGCGTCTACTACTTATGTTTCAAGCGAAGTCCTTGCTGAAATGTTGCCTTGCTTTAATGCTATCTATGGCAACAGTAACTCGCTTCACAGTTTCGGAAGAGAGGCTAGCTCCATTGTTGACAGGGCAAGAGACCGTATTGCAAGAGCAATCAATGCAAATAAATCCAATGAGATTTATTTTACTTCTGGTGGTACTGAGGCTGACAACTGGGCAATAAAGGGGCTTGCTCACGCATATTCTAATAAGGGCAAACACATCATCACAAGCGCTATAGAGCATCACGCAGTACTTGATGCTTGCAAACAGCTTGAAGAGGAAGGGTTCGAGGTGACCTATCTTCCAGTTGACAAGACCGGTCTTGTTGATATGGCAGAGCTTCTTCACTCAATTAGAGAGGATACTACTATCGTGTCAATTATGGCAGTAAATAATGAAGTTGGCACAATTCAAAACATCAAGGCAATAGCAAAGATAGCTCACGACTATGGCTTAATCTTCCACACTGATGCAGTGCAGGCAATCGGTGCGGTAAAACTTGATGTTCAAGATATGGAAATCGATGCAATGACGCTTTCAGGGCACAAGATTTATGGACCTAAAGGTGTTGGCTGTCTCTATCTTAAGAATGGCGTAAGAATTGAAAACTTGATAACAGGCGGAAATCAAGAGAGAGGCAAGCGTGGCGGAACAATAAACGTTCCTGCTGTAGCTGGCTTTGGCAAGGCGGTTGAGATTGCAGTGCGTGATATGAGCATCAATCAACAAAAACTGCGTAGTGAGCGAGACTTCTTCCTTAGAAACCTTGAGCAGAAGGTTGAATACATCCACATCAATGGTCATCCACAACAAAAGGTAAACGGAATACTCAATATATCCTTTGAAATGGTAGACAATGAGTCGCTTTTAATGCTTCTTGATATGGAAGGCGTGGCAGTTTCAATTGGCTCTGCTTGTACATCAGGGTCTGCTGAACAATCTCACGTACTTAAGGCAATGGGGCTTGATGGTGACGAGATAAAATCATCTATCAGAATATCTTTCGGCAAAAACACCAGCCGTAGCGACATAGAATATGTTATAGATGTAATAGAAAAGTCGGTAGCACAACTTAGGTCAATTTCAGCTCTTACAAAAGCAGGGAGGAAGTAATTATGTATAGTAATGAAGTTTTAGAAAGATTTAAATCTCCAAAATATGCAGGCGGACTTCGTGGCGCAAACGGCACGGGCAAGGCTGGCAATAAGGAGTGTGGCGACCTCGTTAAACTTTACATCCTTGTAAATGAAGAGGGCATAATCACGTCTGCAAAGTTTAAAGCATATGGAGGAGTAAGCACTATTGTTGCTTGCGACGAGGCTTGTGAGATGCTGATTGATATGACTCTCGAAGAGGCACTTAGTATAACTGTAAACGATATTATGGAGCATCTTGAAGATGGTGTGCCTGACAGCAAGTCATACTCAGCGGTAATTGCTGAAGAGGCTATCACAAACGCAGTAGAGGACTACTATAAAAAGAAAGAAAAAGAAGAGAAAAAGCAATCAAATTTAATTTAAGTTTTGCCTATTTTCTCTTGCGACTTATTTAGAGGAGAAAATGAAAGACATACTTAAATCAAAAAAATCATTTAAATTAATTAGAAGGCTTGCTCTTGCAACTTTACTTGGCGCCTCATTAGGACTTTTTGTCACTGGCATATGCCTAGATAATGCTGGCACAGATAAAAGAGATAGCGCGCTCGCCACTTTTGAAGAAACAGTTTATTATCAAAAGGAGCTTGCAAGCGAGCTTGACAGATTAAACGCAATGCTTAGCTCAAATCAACTTACAATGGAAGGCTATGTCGAACAGCTAAATAATATAGTGTCAACAAAGTATATCGAAGAAAAACTTTATGATAGCGACTATAAAGATTTGATTTCACAGTATTCGGAAGGTAAAACCACAAGAACGGTCGGAATAGGACTGGGACTTTCAATTTTGCCTATGGGCGTTGTCACATATTTAGTAAATGAAAAATTAAAGAAGATAGAGCAATACTGCGAGCCTTCAAAATAGAAAATAGGCTAAAAATTAACAAAATTTTAACTTTGATTGCATTTTTTATGGATTTTAACAAAAAATCAATGAAATTATAGGTCATAAATTAAAGAGGCGTCTTGGTGCGCCTTTTTTTGTTTATATGTATATTATATAAATTTTTGCAGATACTAAGAGCGAGGAGGTTATATGAAAGACGTAATGATGTTACTTGGCTTTAGTATGGGGCTTTTAACGGGCGCACTTTTATACAAGTATTCGCAAGGTGCTAAGGATATAGTAGATCAAGGCGAAAAGAAGATTATGAAAGGCGCTAAAAAGATGGAGCAAAAAGCAGAAGAAAATATAGAAGAGCTTGAGAAGAAAGTCAAAGAAGGCGTAAAAAACGTTGAAAATAAAATGAAAAATCAATAAATTCAACCATTTTATTAAATCTTTGAAGCTAGCAAAAAAGGAACTTTACAAACTAAGTAAAGTCCCTTTTTAGTTATGAAATAACGTTTTGTATTTTATTGTTGAAACATAGTGTAATTAGTAGTGCTATAAAAGTAAGTCAACATCAAACTTAAATATCACTTTAGTTCATTAAAAACCAAAAAAGGTAGGCGTTTTGCCTACCTTATATATTTCAAAGGCCGAGAACTTGGTTTGATAAGATTTTACCAACTGCCTTATAGATTTTTAGCTCCACCAAAGCTACCTTATGGCACACCAAAGTGTCTCCTTAATGATGCTTCCGTCAGGACCTGACATAGTTCAGAGATTTTGATTGCATAAGACCTTGATTTCAACGCCAAAAATTTATACACATATTTGACAAAACCGAACCGCACACAAGCGTTCAATCCCACTATAGCGGATTGTGGGTTACAGAGCACCGCTAACTCTCCATCTATCTCGGTTTTTATATTTTAGCATAAAAAAATTAAATTTGCAATAAAAAGCAAGCAAAATCTAGTTATTTCTTAATTTTTTTACTAAAACGAGGAATTATAAATATTTCGACAATATATTATTGATGATGAAAAATAGATTAAAAATTGCATTAAGCAATGAAATAATTATGATTTTATTATGATTATATTACGATTTTATTATGATTTTTTAAAAATATATGCTATTATATTAAAGGTAAACGGAGATACAATGGAAGATAATTTTAAAAACAGCAATGCAAAGAGATTTTTAGACGCTTACAATAATATTGACTATGCACTTAAAACGAGATACGGTCTTAATAGAGCAATGGGCTTTTCAGATTTGATTAGAAAATCAGTTGTCGTAAATTATGTTGTAAGAAAGTATGAAGATGATTTGATTGATTATGGCAGGTTGCGCAATGCGATAATACACAACAATAACGAAGATTTTGTTATAGCAGAGCCTCACGACAGTGTAGTTGAGAATATTGAGCGAATCGAGAGGCTATTAACAACACCACCAAAAGTGCTTGACAGTGTTGGCACAAAGGACGTTGTATTAACTTATGCCGGCAAGAGTATGCGAGAGGTTATTATTTTGATGGCAAGCTCAAACTTTAGTAATATTCCTGTTTATAAAGATAATCATTTGATTGGTGTGGCAAACGGACAAAAAATTATCAATTCAATGGGACAGTATTTGCTTTCAGGTGGTAAATGTTCGACATTTTTAGATAATGTACAGATTGAAGATATGCTTTCAACGCTTCAAAATAGCAACTACTACTGTGTTAAGAAGGCGGACTGTACAATAGAAGAGGCACTAGGAGAGTTTAATAACAATCACAAACTTCTAGCTATACTATTTACTAAAAATGGACTTAATACAGAGCTTCCGCTTGGCATTATGACTGGCGCCAATGTGGTTGAGGCGCAAAAGATACTTGAAGATTATTAATCTTTATAGTTTTTATGGATTAAACAATCAAAATACTAATAAAATTGTAAAAATATAAAATTTTATTGACAAACTACTGCTTTTTGTTTAAAATATATGTGAAAATTTAATAAATGTGATTTTAAAATGCGTTGATGAAAGACAAGGTTTACATTCTATAACTTTTCAGAGAGTTGCCGTTTGGTGCGAGGCAATAAGGGGGAATGCAAATTATCACTTTCGGAGTTGCAACCTTGAACGCCCAAGTAAAGGTTGCCGGGTAATCCCGTTATAGATGATGTGAGTGGTGGCTCACTAGAAAGATTACAAGTGGTTTAGACAGCCGTATTAGGTTCTTGTAACTTAATATGGCTTTTATTTTAAAAGGAGAGAAAGATGTATAAAAAGGTTGACTCAAAACTTGATTTCGTAAAAAATGAAGAAAAAATCTTAAAATTTTGGGAAGATAATAAGATTATCTATAAAGGGCTTGAGCTTAACAAAAATAGCGACAAGAGCTTTGTCCTTCACGATGGCCCGCCAACAGCGAACGGCAAACCTCATATAGGTCACGTGCTTACGCGTGCTATGAAGGATATCATACCAAGATTTAAGGCGATGAAGGGCTACTATATCTATAGAAAGGCAGGCTGGGATACCCACGGACTTCCTGTTGAGGTTGAGGTCGAGAAGAAACTAGGCTTTAACGGCAAAAAGGACATCGAAAACTACGGTATAGACAAGTTTATTACCCTTTGCAAAAGCTCGGTATGGGAATACAAGTCAATGTGGGAAGACCTTACCAAAAAGATAGGTTACTGGGTGGATATGGATAATCCATACATAACATATGATAATAACTACATTGAAAGTGTTTTTTGGGCGCTAAAGGAGATGGACAAAAAGGGGCTTATCTATCAAGGACATAAAGTTGTGCCATACTGCCCAAGATGCGGAACCTCTCTATCAAAGGCAGAGCTTGAAAATGGCGATAACTATAAAATCTTAAAAGAAAACTCGGTGTATGTAAAAATTAAAAGCCTAGATGAAGACAACACCTATTTTCTTGTTTGGACAACAACGCCTTGGACACTTCCTTCCAATGTCGCCCTCTGTATGAACCCAAATGAAGATTACACCAAATTTTCATTTGAAGGCAAAAATTACATTATGCTTGACAGCCTTATCCATACTCTTTTTGATGAAAGCCAAATTAAGAAGCTATACACAAAGAAAGGTAGCGAGTTTGAATATCATAAGTATCAACCGCTATTTGACTATGTAAAAGACGAGGTGAAAAAGGGATATTTTGTCATTATTGATGACTATGTTACAACCGAGGATGGTACCGGTATAGTCCATATAGCTCCAGCGTTTGGTGAAGATGACTATAAAGCAGGCATCAAATATGGCTTGACTTTTGTTCAACTTGTTGACGAAAGCGGTAAAATGTCAGATAAGACCGACTTCGGTGGAATGTTTGTTAAAGATGCAGATAAACTCATTATTGAAAAGTTAAAAAATGAAGATAAGATGTTTAAGGTTGCGCCAATCGAGCACTCCTATCCACATTGCTGGAGATGCAAAAGCCCGCTTTTGTATTACGCACAAGACGCTTGGTTTGTTAAGACCACTGCAATCAGACAACAACTTATTGACAACAATCAAAAGATTAATTGGATACCAGACCATATCAAAAATGGACGTATGGGCAACTTCCTTGCAAACAACATTGACTGGAACATATCAAGAAATCGTTATTGGGGAACGCCATTGCCATTTTGGAAGTGCGAAAACGGGCATATCCACGTTATAGGCAGTGTGGAAGAGCTTAGAAAACTGTCGGGCGTGCAAGGCGAGCTTGACCTTCATAAGCCAACACTTGACAAAATTACTTTCCCTTGCCCAGAGTGTGGCAAAATTATGCACAGAACGCCAGAGGTTATGGACTGCTGGTTTGATAGCGGTTCAATGCCATTTGCTCAATACCATTATCCATTTGAGAATAAAGAGACCTTTGAAAAGGCTTTTTGCGCTGACTATATAAGTGAGGCGATTGACCAAACAAGAGGTTGGTTTAACACACTTTTGTCGGTCAACACGGCAGTATTTGGCAAAGCTCCATTTAAAGCTTGCAATGTGCTTGGACTTGTGCTTGACAAGAATGGTTTAAAGATGAGTAAGAGTCTTAAGAACGGTGTCGACCCTTGGGACGTGTTATCAAAGTATGGCGCAGATGGCGTGAGATGGTATTTCTTCTCAAGTTGCAACCCGGCGCAAGGACTACCTTTCATCGAAGAGAACCTTGTGGATATGCAACGTAAATTTATGGGCACACTTTGGAATGTCTATTATTTCTATGTGCTTTACGCCGAAATTGACAAGATTGACCCAAGCAAATATGACCTTAAAGATTGCAAACTATCCTTCCTTGACAAGTGGCTACTTTCTGACTATAACGCCTTAATCAAACTTGTCGATGCAAGCCTTGAAACATATGATATGCAAACTCCAGCAAGAGCTATCAGCGAATTTGTAGATAGGCTGTCAAATTGGTATATCAGACGCTCCCGTGAAAGATTTTGGGGTAGCGAAGAGAATGACGATAAAAAGGCTGCCTACAAGACGCTCTATGAAGTGCTTGTAAGCCTTAGCAAACTCATTGCACCTTTCGTGCCATTCCTTGCCGAAGAAATTTATCAAAATCTTGTTCGTAGTCTTGATGAAAATGCACCAGAGAGCGTACATTTTTGCTCTTTCCCTGTTGCAGATGAGAGTATGATAGACAGCAAGCTCAACGAGGGTATGGATAAGGTGCTTGAGATTGTCAACCTTGGCAGAGCCTGCCGTAGTGCAAGCAACGTTAAAAACCGTCAGCCTCTTGCTAAAGTTATAGTTTGCACAAGCAAAGAACTGATACTTGATAGCGAACTTAAAGAGCTTATCAAGGACGAACTTAACGTTGAAGATATAGAGATTTTGCATAACGCCGACGAGTATGTGTCATATGAACTTAAGCCACAACTTAGAACGGTTGGTCCAAAATACGGAAAACTTCTTGGGAAAATTAAGGAATATTTGCTTTCAGCAGGAAGCACAGAAAATGTCAATAAGGTAAGAGCGGGCGGACATCTCGAGTTTGACGTTGACGGTCAAAAGGTTGAACTTGCCGAAGAGGATTTGCTTATCGGACTTAAGAATAAAGAAGGCTATTCAAGCGAGACAAACGGTGAAATGACAGTTGTGCTTGATGCTGTCTTGACAAAAGAACTTGTCGAAAAAGGTGTCGTAAAAGAATTTGTAAGCAAGATACAAAATCTAAGAAAAGAGAGTGATTTTGAAGTTGTAAATCATATAAAGATTGAAATAAGTGGCGATGACAATTTGATGCAAATGCTTCTTAAATATAGTGACGCTATAAAGAAAGGTACTCTTTGCGACGAATTAAAGATAGGACAAAATGGTACAAATGAAATGATATTTGAAAATAATAGCGAAAAAATTTGCGCAAAAATATCAAAAATATAGCAAAAAATCGAAAAATATGAAGAATGTCAAAAAATATTAAAAAATAGTAAAAACGGCATAAAAATATCAAAAAATAATAAAAAATCGCTAATAATAGTCAAAAAATAATAAAAAATCGCTAAAAATAGTCAAAAAATCGTTAAAAAACAATAAAAAATCAGCAATATTTAATAAAATTGCTGATTTTTTAATTTATAAAATGTTTTAAAAAATTAAATATATTTTGTTTTTATTTATTTATATTAACACTTATTTTTATTATTTATTTTCGACATTGATATTTATTTTGTTATTTATTTTCTTCGCTATTAATAAAATAATCTATTCTATAATCAAGACCTTCTTTTTTAATTTCTTTTATCCACTCATCTTTTAAAGCGTCATATGATTTTTGGTGATTATTTTTATCAACCATTGCGGACAAACAACGCAGATTTTTATCAATGAAGGCTTTATATTTGTTTATATTTATTTTATCAAGCCTGCTAAACAGCGTATTGTCATCTGCGATTTGTTCATAGGTGTAAGGTGAGATGGTTGCTCTCTTTATATTAAGGTATATCTCATTGTTAATGTCTTTATCAAGGGCTATAATAGAGCCAAGATAGATATACGAGCCGTTATGCTGTTTCATAAAGAAAACCTTTCTGGCATTTTCACCAAACTTATCTTCTATGAGTTGAATATTTACCTCTTTTTTATTCTTTTCAAGTTCAAAGTATATTTTAGGGCTTAAGTATACAAGTATATCATCAAAATATTTATATATTGTTAAATTGTTTGTATGCAGTCCGGAGCGTTTTACACTTTGATTGATTTCATAGCTGATGGTGTCAAGCTTGTCGATAAAATATTCGGCAACTTCCTCTTTTATAAGTCCTTCGTTTGCCTTTTGAAAAAGCTCCATAATAGCAATCTTTATGTTTTTAATATTCTTCATATTTCCTCCTAAAATCATTTTACATTATGCTTTATAAAATGTCAAATAAAAACGATAATGCGTTATATCTTTTGGTAGAAAGGTTTGAGGGCACATCTATAACAAGGTCTATCAAGAAAACATCCTATTACTTCGCAAAATTTTTAAAATATTTTTTATTGTAATTTAAGTTTTGATTGATAATAAAATTAAAAGCGCAAAATGGCTGGATTTTTATTGAAAAATTAGTTAAATTTTGCTATAATTAATATATTAAAGGATAATTATGAAATTAGCGAAGGATTGGAAAGATTATAAGGTGCTTGCTACTGGAGATGGCGAAAAACTTGAAAGATGGGGTGATTACACACTTTTGCGACCAGACCCACAAGTGATTTGGCGCGCAAGGGCGCCTCTTGCAAATTATAGTGGGCTCGATGGACATTATATCCGCTCAAGCTCTGGCGGTGGAGCTTGGCAGTTTAAAAATAAGGTGCCAGGTACCTGGAAGGTGTCTTGGAAAGGTATGCATTTTATTATCAAGCCTATGGGCTTTAAGCATACCGGCTTATTCCCAGAGCAGGCAGTAAACTGGAATGACCTAATGGCTCTTATTCAAAATTCGGGCAGGCAAATAAAGGTTCTAAACCTATTTGCGTACACTGGCGGAGCGAGCGTTGTATGTTCGAAGGCTGGCGCGCTTGTCACTCACGTTGATGCAAGTAAGGGTATGGTTGAGCGCGCAAAAGAGAACGCACTTGCAAACAATATTACAAATATTAGGTTTATAATTGACGATTGTCAAAAGTTTATCGAAAGGGAAATTAGGCGGGGTAATTTTTACGATGCAATCATAATGGACCCACCAAGTTACGGCAGAGGCACGAACGGCGAAATGTGGAAACTTGAGGACAATTTATTTGATTTTGTCGAGCTTACCAAAAAGGTGCTTTCAGACAAGCCTCTTTTTGTGCTTATATCGTCATACACAACAGGGCTTGGTGCAAGCGTGCTTGCAAATATTCTTTCGCTTGTGTTTGGAGAGGGCGATATTGACGCCGATGAAATAGGTCTGCCAACAGATGAAGGCATAGTTCTTCCTTGCGGAACAAGAGGTATAAAGATATGGAAATAAAGGAAAATTTAACAAAAAATCAAGGAAAAATAGAAAAAAATCAAGAAAATACATCAAATTTACAAAAAAACAATGAAATTGAGACAGAAAAAAGCAAAGCTAATGATGCAAACAAACTACTCGTTCTCTATGAAGATAATCATTTGATTGTGGTGGTAAAACCGCAAAATTTGCCATCTCAAGCTGATTCTTCGGGTGATGAGGATATGCTAAGTTTAGTAAAACAATACATCAAAGAGAAGTATCACAAAGAAGGTGAGGCGTTTGTTGGACTTGTGCATAGGCTTGATAGACCAACTGGCGGGATAATGGTGTTTGCAAAAAATTCTAAGACGGCAAGCAGATTGTCACAGCAAATAAAAGATAACAGTATGAATAAAATATACTATGCTGTCACAACAATGGTTCCTAAGGAGCGAAAGGGCACCCTTATCAATTATTTAAAAAAGGATGAGAAGAATAACATTGTAAAGATAGTACCGCAAGGCGAAAAGGATGCTAAAAAGGCAGAGCTACGCTACAATGTCTTGCAAACAGAGGGAGACTATGCGCTTATTGAAATCAAACTTGTCACAGGACGCTCCCACCAAATAAGAGTACAATTTGCAGGTATCAATTGTCCGCTTTATGGTGATAATAAGTACGGCAAAAACAAGAGTAAAATGTCAAACAATCTTGGCTTGTGGGCGGGCAGGCTCGAGTTTATTCATCCAACAACTAAGCAGAAGATGACCTTTGCTTGTCCTCCGCTTGAGGTTGGCAAACCTTGGAGCTATTTTTATATGGATAAATATTTTATAAGATAATTTGTTTTAAAATAGAAAATAGATAGCAAAAAATAGGAGAATTTTATGAAAAAAAGACAGGAAATTGAAGAAGAGTACAAATGGGATTTAAGCCCGCTATGCAGTGGGAAAGAGGAATTTTATCAAAAAATCAATAAAATTAATGATTTTTTACCAAAAATTAAGGCATTTGAAGGTAAATTAAATAATAAAGAAAATATTTTGGCTTTCTTAGAACTTGATGCGCAATTTTCAAAGTTTGTTGAGCCACTCACGCTTTACTCTCATCTTAAGTCAGCAGAAGTTTTGTCGGACAGCGAAAGGCAGGAGATGAGTGAGAAACTATCAAATATATTAAACAACATCTCGGTTGAGTCGTCCTTTGCAAGCTCCGAGCTTAACAAACTTTCAAACGAAGCGTTGGATGACATCATAAGTGATAAGCGCTTTAAAGACTATGATAGGACATTTGAGAGTATCAAGAGGAACAAAAAGCACACACTGTCAAAGGCAGAAGAAAAACTACTTTCTGGTATGAACTTCTTGTCTGGTTTCTCTTCAAATATGGATATGCTGAGCGATGTTGATATGAAGTTTGGCAATATCAAGGATAGCAAAGGCAAACTTCACGCACTCACTCATTCAAGTTACTCATCCCTCGTAAGAAGTGGTGACCGAAAACTCAGAATGCTCGCCTTCAAAAAGATGAACGGAACATATGGCAACTATATCAACACTCTTTCTAACAACTATATTAATGACGTCAAGGCAGACTGCTATTTTGCTAAGGTGAGAAAGTATAAAAGCGCACTTGATAGAGAACTTGAGGGCGAGGAGATAGACAAGAAGGTTTACACAACCCTTGTCAAGCAGGTTGAGAACAATTTGGACCTTCTTTTTGATTATTTTGAGGTCAAAGGCAGTTTGCTTGGCTTAAAAAAGATGTATATCTATGACACTCTTGCGGATGTTGGCAAAATTTCAAACAAAAAGTACACCTATGACGAGGCAATTGAGATTATAAAGAAGGCAGTAAGTCCTCTTGGCGAGGAGTATGTCTCGCTAATCCAAAAGGCAAAAGACGAGCGCTGGATAGACGTCTATCCAAATCAAGACAAAAGCTCAGGTGCCTTTGAAACTGCAATTTACGGCTGCCATCCATATGTTTTGACCAATTTTGAAGGTGAACTCGATGACATCTTCACTCTTGCGCACGAACTTGGTCACGCAATGCACTCATATTTTTCTGATAAAACTCAAGCTTATCCAAAAGCCCAATATCCAATTTTCCTAGCCGAAATTGCAAGCACAACAAACGAGATGCTACTTATAAATTATCTTTTAAAAATTGCTACAAATAAGGAAGAAAAGATAGCATTATATAACAAACTTTTTGATGAGGTCAAAGGCACCATATATAGACAGACTATGTTTGCCGAGTTTGAAGAGAAGGTGCATAAAGTCTGTGAAGACGGCGAACCACTAACTAAGGATATCCTCTGCGGACTATATTATATTCTCAACAAAAAATATTTTGGACCTGTAAAATTAATTGATGAAATAAGATATGAATGGGCAAGAATTCCTCACTTTTTCAACGCCTTTTATGTGTTCAAATATGCAACAGGTCTTGTAAGCGCAATCACATTTGCAAATAAAATTTTGTCAGGCGAAGAAGGTGCGCTTGAAAACTATATCAAATTTTTATCCTCAGGTTGCAGTCAAAACCCTGTAAAAATATTGAAAGATTGCGGTTGCGATTTGACAAGCGAAAAGACCTTTACAACTTGCTTTGATTATCTATATAAGATGCTTGACGACTTTAAAAAACTGGCAAAATAGTGATAATTTTAGATTTTTAGCTAACATTTTATTAAAAATAAAAAAATATAAAAAATTTAAAAGAAAAAAGTAAAAAACAATAAAAATAAATTTTTAATAAATAAAATCTTAAATAAAAATATTTTCAACTAAAATTAATAAATAAAAAATGTTAAAAAAGAGAAAAAACTTAATTTTTTCTCTTTTTTATGTAATTTATTAAATATTAAGCAAAATTTAACGTTATATTTATCTTTTTAATTGTCAAATGCTTAAAATTTTAATTAATTCAATTAAATTTATTTAAAAATCAGTTTTTTACTGCAAATTTATAAAAATTTTTTATCATAATTGAATAAATAAAAAACTTTATAAAAACAAAATTATAAAAATTTTCTAAAATACAAACTCTTGTTTAGGGTGAGTTTTGTTTAAACCTAGCTCATCTGCAAGTTTTTGAGAGTTATAAGACAGGTGAACAGGGTAGAAGTTTACATCTTTATATTCTTCTGCTAAGGCTTTAACTTCGCCTGCTGAAAGATGCTTTAAATTTTCGCTCGTTGAGGCGCTGTCAATAAAGATGTTACCGCAATGTTTTATTATCTTATGAAGGCTATTACACATACAACTGTCACCAGAAAATCCAACTTTCACACAATTTTGTTCAATAATAAAGCCATATGCATCAAGTGAGGCGTGCACCATCTTGTATGCCTTTATTTTATAATCGCCTATCTTATAACTTTTGCCATTTTCGCACTCTAAAAAGGTGACGTTTTCTTCTACATAGTTTATTAGATAACTCACTTCAAAGGTCTTAAAGATATTGTAGAGCCTCTCTTTGCAACCCTTTGGCGCTAAAATTACAACGTTTTTTATATTGTTGTTCTTCAATATCTCTATCACTAGATGTAGGTCGGCAAAGTGGTCACTATGGAAGTGGGTGATAAGGATATATTTAATCTTCTTTAAATCATAGTCACAGTACAAGGTTTTAAAGCTCCCTTGAGGAACATCTAAAAGCATATTGTCATTAATAATGTAACTCGTAGAAAGCTCCTTTGTCCAAGTGCACATATTGCTTACAAGTGTTACTTTCATTTTTTCGCTCCTGTCAATTTTAATGTAGAAAAAGTTGTTTTTTTATTGTTTTTGTAGTAAAATTTACGTTTTTTCAGCAAAAAATAGTGTTTTTTATTAAATTTATGAAGATAAACAAACATATAGATGCCAATCGTAAATGTAATTAAGCCTGCTATGATGCCAATCAAGGTGTTAGAAAGGATGTAGCTTTGAGTGTTGTCTGGCAGGGCAAGCAGTGCAATTTGAGTTAGGACTAAAGAGGATAGCGCGCTACAGACATTTATAAGTTTAAGCCCGACAAGAAGCAGGTCCTTTGAGTTTCTCGTCTTTATAAGCCCTCTTATTGAAAAGAATATTTCACAGAAGGCAACCGTTGCTATCGTAATTGCAATGATGATACCATATTTTTGAGCGTGAGAGTCTAAGAAAATTTGCACGATATATAAAAGATAAATTAGCCCTGCAACTATCAGCATACAGGCTATTTGCACAAAATATTTTTCCTCTTTGAGTTGACTTTTTGCGTTGCGCCTTCCGTCGAAATAAGAGCATTTAGCAAGCGCGATACATATGGTATAAAATCCGCTTAAGGAAAGAAAATAGGATGAGATAAAATAGGCTAAAATCAGTTTCATAACCGCCCAAGCGAAATTGGTTGCCATCGAGACTTTGTTGTTTATGCTTGTCTTATTTTTATATGGAAGGTTGCGATAGTCTTTAATAAAATTTTTAATTGACATATCTAAACCTTGCCTTAAAATATTGTATAACTATTATAACATAATATTTTTAAAAATAAAAGCCTTTTTTATTGAATGATTTTGCTAAAGCTATTGCAAAATATAATCAAGTTGTGGTAAAATAGATTTACAAAAGAGGGTACAATGAACAAAAAGATTGCAAGAGGAAGAGATAATTTAAAAAACAAAAATACAGGTGTGCCAAAGAGAAGGAAACAAACTCCTGTTTCAAGAGAGATTGAGGCGTATCTAACTTCAGGGGAGGAAACCTATTCACTATTGAAACTTGCTGTTGCTTTTAAAAATTTAGGTATACCAGCCCAGGCTGTTAAGCGTGTGACTAAAGAGGCAATACGAGAAAATATTGCTCTTCATAATCCAATGTTTGATAGTTATAGCCTTTTTCTTCATACAAATTTGCAAGATTTGACATCGTCGTTTGATGCCAGCGACTTCATTGAAAGGTCTTGGCAGTATATGCCTATGATACTACAAAATAGAGAGTATTTGCTTTTACACGAACAAGAAAAGTATCCTATTTTTGTTGATAAATACAATTATGATGAGCCACTATATAAATTTTCAAACAATATAAACTTCCAAAATGAGACCACTTTTAAAAGGCGTAAGATACAAAACTCAAACGACGTTCAGTTTTATACTAATAAAGATGAAAAGATGCTCTTTGCAAAGGTTATAAACATCAATTTTGCGCCGATAAGTCATAAATTAATTAAGCAAGTTAAGAAAACTTTAAACGAGGATGACCAAAAGCGTATTATTTATAGCCCAGAGTTGTACAACAGAACTTTTTCAATTTCATACTACGTTATGCTTGATGGCGACCCTAAAAGGTGTCACTCATTTTTAAGATATGATAGCGCGGTTGAGCCTCATAAAAATGTCTTTTTCAAAGGCGACCAAAGAGAAGAGGTGTATGGCACTGTCGCAGACAATCCACACTTTCATTTTAATAATGAAGACGATGGACTGCTATGCATAAAGAAGTATAGAGATAAAGATAGGCACACAAGGTGGAAGACAGGCAGATGTAACGCTATTGACTGTAAACACCTGATTAGTTATCTTCAAAGCCTTGACAAGAAATCTACATCGGAGATTGAAAATCTATTTGACAGTGGAAAACACTACAATATGCCATTTTTAAAGATGAAACTTTTAGGTAGAAAGGTTGAACTTCCAACAGTTGACAATCTATTGAAAAAGTTTTTGTCAAAAAAAGAGGAAAGCGAAGGCAAGTTCATTGACTGTTTAAATAGAGAATTTAATGAAAAGGTTACAAAAGGCAAAACCGCTGGCTGTTTTTCAAAACTTATAACTACTTTAGAGTTATTAAACTTTATTACTACAAAGCGTGCCAAAACCGATAAACTTTCAGAGCTTGAAATCTTATCTAATTTAGAGGTCGAGGTAGCCTCAGAAGTTGTTAACGCGATAAGCCATACCCATCATAAGATATTAGAAAAAGATTATAAACCAAAGTATGTCATTGACGGTGGGTTTATATGCCGAGAGCAGTCAGCAAATGATAAGACCGAAGAGCTAGCAGAAGATATAGGATTTATCGATTGTGAGGATAGTGAGGTTGAAGATGAAAATCAGTGAATATATTGAAGAGTTACAGAGAAGAGATGTTTCTATAGCGAAGCTTACAGAAAACAAATACTTCATTGACACAAAAATTATTATGCAAGACGGCAGTGCATTGCCAGTTTTTCTTACATCAATTGCAAGTGAATTATATCTTGCCGATTATGCCGGTGTTTTAAAGGAATTCAATCCATCCCAAGAGGAGTTTTCTCTTATTAAAAAACTTGCAAAAAAATATGATGTAACATTTGAAGATTATGGGTTTTTACTTAAAGTTAGCGGGGACATATATGATAGCTACAATGACTTTGTAAAGGTAGTTGTCTCAGCCCTTGCGATATGCGAATAATGTCAATAAAATTTGGATAAAAGTTTGTTTTTTCGGTAAAATTTGATATACTAAAGTTACAGAAGCGAAAGGAGACATATGGAAAATATAATTGTGGTTGATAATCTAACTCAAGATTACGGGCACGGTAGAGGTGTCTTTGATGTCTCTTTTGTTGTTAAAAAAGGGGAAGTGTTTGGCTTTTTAGGTCCAAACGGTGCAGGCAAGTCAACGACAATACGCCATATTATGGGCTTTTCAAAGGCTCAGAAAGGCAGAATTGAAGTTTTTGGACTTGAAACATTTTCAAATTACTATAAAATCCTTGATAAAGTTGGTTATCTTCCAGGCGAAATTGCCTTGCCAGAAGGCTTGACAGGCTGGGAGTTTATCAAGATGATGTGGAGCTTAAGGAAGGTTGAAAATAAGGAAAGGCTTGAATATTTGCTTGATATGTTTAAGCTCGACCCTTCTGGCGAAACTAAAAAGATGAGCCTTGGTGACAAACGAAAGCTTGCAATTGTCACAGCCTTTATGCACGACCCAGAACTTCTTGTCCTTGACGAACCAACAAGCGGGCTTGACCCTGTAATGCAACAGAGGTTTATCGACTTTGTAAAAGAGGAGAAGAAGCGTGGCAAGACCATACTTTTATCTTCGCATATGTTCAACGAAGTTGAGGCAACTTGTGACCGTATTGCGATAATTAAAGATGGCAGAATTGTCTCAGAATTTGACACCAGCGATATAACGCACAACGAAAACAAAAACTTTGAAGTTGTCTTTAAAAATGAGGACGAATTTAGTAAAGTGCTTGAAATTTTGCCAAAATTACGCAAAAATACCATAAAAATCAAGCAAATTTCAGTAAAAACCTTTGATAAAGATAAATTGACGATAATAATTGCCGTAAATGACAATGATATAAACGCCCTTGTTCAAATGCTCAGCGACTATAGTGTTCAGTCTTTTAAGCAGGTCAAGTTTACCCTTGAAGACTACTTTATGCAGTTCTATAGGGAAGACAAAAAGTTTAGGCTGGAGGTGTAATATGGAAAGCATAATTGTCGCAAAAGATTTAACAAAAGATTATGGCGAAAATAGAGGCATATTTGGCTTAAATTTTGAAATCAAAAAGGGTGAAGTATTTGGCTTTGTTGGCACAAATGGCAGTGGGAAAACAACGACAATACGTCATATTATGGGCTTTTTAAAGCCTCAAAAAGGCTCTATCACTGTGATGGGACTTGATGCTTGGAAGGATTCTTGTGAGATAAAAAAATATGTCGAGTATGTGCCTGGAGAGATTGCTTTTCCAGACCTTGTTGACGGAACAACCTTTTTGAAGGCACAAGCCGAACTTTTAGGGCTTGAAAATATGGACTATGCAAATTATCTTGTCGATAAACTTCAGCTTGACCCGTCTGCCAACTTAAAGAGGATGAGTAAGGGTATGAAGCAAAAAACAGCCATTGTCTCAGCGTTTATGGCAGATAAGGATATACTTATCCTAGATGAGCCAAGCACAGGACTTGACCCCTTGATGCGAGAAACCTTTGTTGAGCTTTTGCTTGAAGAGAAGGCAAAGGGCAAAACCATACTTATGAGCAGTCAAAGTTTTGACGAACTTGAGGACGTGTGTGATAGGGTTGCACTCATCTTTAATGGTAGAATTATCGACATTGCCAACATAAAAGAGATACATAATATAGGTTATAAAACCTATAAGATTGAGTTTCTTGATAGAGAGGACTATTTAAAATTCAAAAAGCTTAAGTATGAGATAGTTAGAGACCAAGAAAAGTATAGCCAGGTGACTATAAAAATAGAAGATAAGAATTTAAATAGGCTATTTAATACGCTAAAAAATTATAAGCTTAAGTTTATCTCTGAGATTAAATACAATCTTGAGAAATATTTTAAGGATGTTCTAGCAAGAGAATATCAAAAACAAGAGAAAGAGAATAAACTTGAAAATATGTCGCTTAGAAAAGTGCGCAAGGTGATTAAACACGAACATAAAAAGGTTGAAAAGAAAGAAAATTTGGAAGAGAAAAATGAAAAGTTTTTCAATAAACCAAAGGTAAAAGCTGAGAAGAAAGAGAACAAGATGCACAAAAAAGAAGATAAACAGGTAAAAAAGATATTAAAAAAGGATAAAAAACAAGTAGAGGAGGATAAAGATGTTTAGTAAAGCGCTTTTCAAACAATCAATGAAAGCAAACTGGGTGAAGTGGCTATCAGCGACACTTTCCACCTGTATAATGCTTGCAATAGTAATTATAGTGCTTGGCAATCTTGGTATAAACAACATAAGAGACTCGCTAAAAGCCGTGTTTACTCAAGCTGACCAGCAATCATATCTAAAAGAGAACGTTTTAGATAGCTATGATATCTATCTATCCTCTGTTGGGCTTGAAAACACACTTCAAACTATGGATGCGGGGACCTATCAAACAGCTTATGGCTTAATAGTGGCACCCTATGTTGACGCGATTGACCAGTACAGACAAGAAAATGACGGCGCCGAGCCCGACGAGACTGCCTTAGCCGAAATAAGAGCAAGTGTAGTTGAGACAAACGCACCACTTCTATCGCTGGGTGGCGGAACAATAGGAATGTCTTTCACACTAGAAGAGGCGAAGATGTTTTTAAATGAGCTGTATCTAACGTACGACCAAAATAGGTTTACTCCTGACGACCAACTTAGCACAAATATGGCAAACCTTCTTAGAACAACCTATCTTAACCTAATCTATACCAATGCGTATGCACAGGCGCAAGGACAGCAGGGCTCAACTTCGGCGCAAGCAGAATATTCGGCAACTAAAATGAGAGAACTTATTGCAGGCGCAATGGACTCCTACCAAACACCAGAAGGTGAGTTTGATGAAAGTCTATACAAAGCTGACGCTTTAGCAAACATTACCACAATGATGCGTGATGTAACTTACTATACATATTATAATCAATATATTGGCTTAGGTTTTTCAAATGAAGATGCAAACCAAAAAGCAAACGAGTATGCAATAGCTGTAAAAGTTATCGCAGACACGACAATAAACACCTATGAGCTTTGGCTAGCAGAGCTTACCACAGACGAGAGTGGCGCTCCACTTGAGCTGACTGATGAAGAGATGCAAAGCGCTATCACTCAAGCAAGAGATGAGGCAACCGCCAGCATCACCGACCAAATAGATAGCGAAGTTGCCGTAGCACTAGAAGAACTAGGCAATATGGATATCTATGGCTTGATAGTTGGTGCGATATTCTTTAGAATTGCTGGACTTTTAATGCCAATGGTGTTTGTAATTATGACGGCAAACAGCCTTCTTGCAGGTCAAGTTGATAGTGGGTCAATGGCTTACGTGCTTTCAACGCCAACCAAGAGACGCACCGTCACAGTAACTCAAATGACGTATATGATAGTATCACTCTTCGCAATGTTTGCACTTCTGACAATCACAAGCGTCATAGCAGTGTTTATTTCGGGTGGGAACGCCTTTGCGATAAATTATTCAGAGATTTTACTTTTTAACCTTGGTGCCTTTTTAACGATGTTTGCCTTTGCGGGCTTTACCTTTATGTGTTCGGCACTATTTAATAGAACAAAATATTCAATGGGAATAGGTGGCGGTATATCAATATTTTCTTTGGTATGCACCATCTTAGGCTTGTTTGGCTCAACAATTGTGCCATCAGCAATGAGAATTAATGCAATGAACTTCTTTAACTACCTATCAATCATAACCCTTTATGACACAGTGTCAATTATGAGCGGTTCGCTAAGTTGCCTATGGAAGTTTGGAATACTTCTCCTAATCGGCATAGCAACCTTTATCGTCGGCATATTCCGCTTTGACAAAAAGGATTTACCGTTGTAGGAAATCATTTTTGAACAGGGGTGAGATGTTATACAAAAAATCGGATGCAAAAGTCCGATTTTTTAAGCGATTAATTTAATATGTTATTAACATAATACAAATATAACTGTAAGTGTAATAGTTTTTAGAGGTGGCTTAAGTGATTAATTTCCAGCACTATTAATCTCATTTACCATCCGCTCTAGTTCCTGCGCGCAGGCTAGGGCGGTGTTTTTGTTCCTATGCTCGCACATTATTCTTATCTTGTTTTCAGTGCCACTTGCACGCACTAAAATTCTACCATTGTCCTTAAACTCTTGTTTGAAGGATAGTATCGTCTTGGTTAATTTTTCAGAGTTTAATATCCTAAATTTGTCAACAACCTTAACATTTATATTGATTTGCGGGAATTTTTTGTAATTTACCAGTTTTGAGAGTGGTTTTTTGCTGTTTTTTATAATTTTTGCAAGATTTAATCCTACTAAAAGCCCGTCACCTGTAGTGCTATGAGATTTTATAATTATATGTCCTGACGGCTCTCCGCCAAGCAAGATGTTTTTATTTTTCATAATTTCAATGACATATTTGTCACCAACATCGGCGCGATATAGCACGCATCCCTTTTTCTCTAAGGCGTTTTCAAGCCCTTTGTTTGTCATACTTGTGCCTACTAATTGTGAGCAGTTTTTGTGGAAACTTGAAAGCACATACAAGATATCATCTCCATCGACAATTTTACCATTTTCATCACAAGCGATAATTCGGTCACCATCTCCATCAAAGGATAGGCCTAAGTCACAATGCTTTTGCCTCACGACGTCGGCGATAACATTTGGATAAAGCGCTCCGCAACCGCCATTTATACTAAGCCCGTCAGTCTTATCATTGAGTGACAATACTTTTGCGTTAAGTTTTTTAAAAATTGCCTTCGCGTATTTGCCACAAGCTCCGTTTCCGCAGTCTATCACAATTTTAAGCCCGCCAAGGTCGCCAATATCTAAGATGATGTTATTTAAATAGAGCTTTAATAGGGTGGGGCTAAACTGATAGTGACCAATCTTGCTAAAAGGCACGCTTGCTGGAAACATAAATTTGCGTTCAATGTCTGCCTCCTGTTGCTCGCCAATTTTGTAGCCGTCCTTGTCAAATATTTTTATACCGTTATACTCGGGTGGGTTGTGACTTGCCGAAATCATAATGCCGTAGTCGCATTTAAGTTTGCGCGTCAAAAAGGCTATTGCAGGCGTAGACAGCACACCAACATTTATTACATTGACGCCGTTTTGCATAAGTCCATTTGCAACAGAGAGCAGTATTATATCACCAGTAACTCTTGTGTCCTTGCCTATTATCACTTTCTTATTTTCACAGAATCTGCTTAGACTATTTCCACACTTAAAAGCAAGCCCAGGCGTCAGCTCCTCGCCATAGATGCCACGCAGTCCATCAGTACCAAAATAAATTCCCATATTTTCTCCTTTTATTTAAAAAAACAACAAATTTTCAAAAATTTTGATGTTTTTAATAATTTTTTTGATAATTTTCAATAAATTACCAATATTTTTTAGCTTTTCCACTCTTGTTTTCTTGCCTTGCTCTTCCTATAACAAAGTCGCCGGCGTTGACATTGTCAGTCACCGTTGTGCCAGCGCAAATAAAACTGTCGCTATCAATCTTAACCGGCGCAATGATGTTGCAATTTGACCCCACAAAAACGTGATTGCCTAGGTTGCATCTATTTTTGCTCTTACCGTTATAGTTTGCAAAAATAACACCACAACCTATGTTGCAGTCATCTCCAATGTCGCAGTCACCAACATATGCAAGGTGACTTATTTTATTTCTCTGACCTAGTACAGAATTTTTTATCTCGACAAAGTTGCCAATTTTGCATCCGTCGCCGATTACACTGCCTGGGCGAACTCTCGCAAAAGGTCCGATAGTGACATCATTTTTAATCTGACTTTTTTCAATTACACTTGAAAAAATCTGGCAGTTTTTACCAATATTGCTATCTATAATAAAATTGTTAGGAAGTAGCGTTGCATTATCTCCAATCTCGCAGTCGCCATCTATGTGGTTGTTTTCATAGATGACAACATTTTTGCCGAACTTTATATTTTTGCCTATGTAACAACTATCTTTATTTAAAAATTTAACCATATTTTCTCCCTTTCCTATTTGCATACTATCTTTTATGAAATTGTAATAGCTTTGTTGAGAATTATTTTTAGATATATTATCGGAAGCCGAACTTGCTTGCAAGGGTGAGGCTGATGGTTATACACACTATGTGATGGACACAATTTATTGTGTTTTTGCGTTTAGCAAAATTAAAATTTAACTTGTTTAAATTTTAGCATCACATAGTTTATATTATCGGAAGCCGAACTTGCTTGCAAGGGTGAGGCTGATGGTTATACACACTATGTGATGGACACAATTTATT
>CALVNW010000011.1 GCA_944350015.1 uncultured Clostridia bacterium
TTTGCCAACAAGACATTCTCTGATATACTCTCAACTCAAAAAAAAGAGAAAGCCCACATAAGACAAAGGAGAAATTTATACAATATATTAATTATCAAAATATAAAAAAATGACAGTGGTCGCTACTGTCATTTTTTAATCAAAGAGATAAATAAAATTATCTTTTACTTGCCTCCTTTATTAAATTTTCTTTTAAATTTAAATAAATGTAATTATATTCATAATAATCGTTAAAGCTATTACATTCTACTTTTTCTTTTGCTTCAGTATTAATCACAACTGTCTCATTGATTAGTAAACATCCTTTATTTTGAATTTGGTTTCCAAATTTAAAAATAGATTCGTTAATTTTTACATCATTGATGTACATATCAACTTTTTTAGTAAAATCATCAACTCTAAAAATAATTTCATAATTTATAATAACTTGTTTTTGCTTAAAATAAGCACTTAGATATGTATTCAAAATTACACATTTATCAAGCATTTCATTTATATATTCTTTCAGCGGCATGTTATAATTTTTTATTAAAATAGTAGTTATTGTAGAATAAAAATTTTGCTCTACTCTAAATGATATGTTTTCATTATCAAAAAGTTTTTCAATAAAATCAATCAATGCCGTATTCTCAACGTTTTCTAATTTTATAAATACCGAACCTACAAATCTAGGTTTATTTTGTATACCTTTTAAGTTTTTAAATAATCTTATTCCACTTGCTGAATCTAGAAAATTAACATTTTCATCTTGTTGCGAAATTTTATTGTTAGATAGATTTCTTATTTCATAATGATTTTGAACTTTTAAAATTTCGAACTTATGCTTATTTGCTGTAAAGCATGGAAATTTGTTGGCTTTTTCATCATTAGTTAGTATATGGCAAACTATAAGGTTAGAGTCATTAGTTGCACCTCCTTTGCTCAGCGGTAAAATATGGTCCACATTCCATCCATATTTGCTATCGCGATTATTATATGCACCTTTAACAATTTTCCTGCCTGCGTAGTCTTGTACGGAAGTTTCTTTGCCAAAAGTCTTATTCCATAATCGCATTGCTGTTTCATGATTTAATTCCATAGAATTACTATTCATATTATTTTCAAAGAAATAATATATATCTCCTTTGATTAATTTTATCAAATAATGCATTGATTAATTATAGTGCGACCGACTATTGCTATAACCTCTAAGGGTAATCCTCTAAATAGCTTCAATGAGGATTAATTAATCGACTTTCTATGAAAGTTGTTAGATTATTTGATAAAAAATTATATACGAATATTATTTGTTTGTCAATTATAATGTAAGCGCAAATTTATAATTGTAAATAAAATAAATTTTATATAAATAATTGTTAAAATAAATTAGAAAAAGCAAATAACAAAATAATGGCATCGTAAAAAATGGAGGGTTAAGCAATGGGCTTTGCCTTGCGAACCCCCATTTTAGATGCCGTTTTGTTGCGCTCTTGCTAAACCAAACTTTTTTTATTTGTTTATTTAATCATTTTGCTGATTTTATTTTGTGCGAAAATAATTGTTTTTTTACAGTAACAAACCTATTTTATTTAATTATTATTTGACTTTTTCACTTTGTGCAAGAAATTTGTGCGTTTTTGCTTGCTGGCGTGTGCTTGTCTGGCGGAGCTTTAGCGACGCCACTTGTATCAAGACAAGCACACGCCAGGGTTGCATTTTACAAATATATAGATTAATTGTCCTTCAAAATTTGTTATATTGATTGTTAAAAATGCTTTAGTATGCTATAATAATCTATATTTTGAAATAGGAGTAAATATTATGTCATTTGCAGATAAAGTTAAGTATGTTAGGGCTGAATTGTTAATCAGTCAAACAGAGCTTGCCAAATTGATTGGTGTTTCCTTTTCAACAATAAATCGTTGGGAAACTGGAAAGCTCGAACCCTCTTTCTTAGCTAAAAAGAAATTTGAAGCATTCTGTAAAAACAAAGAAATTGTATTTAAGGAGAATAAAATATGAATCCAAAAGATTATATAGTATATGAAAAGAATATTGAAGCAAGAAATGCTGAATATTCAAGTTTTCCAGAAGATATGTTGCCTGAAATAAAGGATTATTTGGTAAACAATGGGATAACTCAGTTGTACTCACATCAAGCAGAAATGTTTAAATCTGCTATCAAAGGAAATAATATTGTAATAACAACTTCCACAGCAAGCGGAAAAACTTTATCTTTTTTATTACCAGTATTGCAAGAAATATTAAAAGATCCTTCTACTAGAGCAATATTTGTTTATCCTACAAAGGCATTAGCTAGTGACCAATATAGAGCTATTAAACCAGTTATAGATTATTTTGGAAATAATAGAATTTATGCTGGTGTGTACGATGGCGATACACCAGTAAACGAAAGAAGTGTTTTGAGGAAAAAAGCAAATATTATTTTAACAAATCCAGAAATGTTAAATGGGGCTTTTTTGCCAAATCATAGTTCATATGGATTTGACTACATTTTTAAGAATTTAAAATATGTTATTTTTGACGAACTACATATTTATCGTGGTGCTTTCGGTTCCCATATTTCTAACATTATGAGAAGATTAAATAGGATTTGTAAGTATTATAATTCATCTCCACAAATTTTATGTAGTTCGGCAACGATTGCTAATCCCATAGAATTAGCAGAAAATATTTTTAGCAAAAATTTTGTATTGATTAATAAAGATGGTTCTCCTGCATCAAATAAAAATTATTATATTATTCAGCCACCATTGGAGAAAGATACAAACTTTCAAATTCCAACAAAAAATTTAGTAGAACCTTTAATATTAGATTTGGCTATTCACAATTCGAACTTTATTGCTTTTTGTGAGTCGAGGCAAGAAGTTGAAATAATAGTCAAAGAAACTCGTGAACAATTAAAAAGCGAACGGATTTTTGGTGAGAATAAGTCAGATTTAATTTCGGGTTATCGAGGCGGATATTTACCACAAGAAAGAAAAGAAATTGAAAATAAGATGATAAAAGGACAGATTGTTGGTTTAGTATCTACAAATGCTTTAGAGTTAGGAATAGATATCGGTAAAGTTGCCACAACAATCTTGAATGGTTTTCCATCGACTAGGGCTTCATTTTGGCAACAATCAGGGCGTGCTGGAAGAAAAGGCAATAATGCGGACACTTATTTGATTTTGAAACAAAAACCAATAGACCAATATATAGCTTCATATCCAGAATGGTTATTTAACACTGAAAGTGAAAATGCGGTCGTTGATAAAAATAATTTATTTATTCAATTGGCACATTGTCGTTCAGCAGCTGCAGAATTGCCATTAGATTTAGACGACCTAGCTCTTTTCCCTAATTTGTCTGAAATATTGCCTGTTTTAATAAATCATAATGAGATAAAACAAATCAATGGTAAATTTGTTTGTCTGGTCCAAGTTTTCCTGCTGGAGATTATAGTCTAAGAAATGTTGATAATGAAAGGTATAAAGTTATAAATATTGATAATGAAGTGGTTTTAACTGAATCAGATAAATATCAAGCTTATACACAATTATATAAAGGTGCTATATATATGCATGATGCAATAACTTATGAAGTTATTGATATGAATACAAAAGATAAAACAATTAAAGTAAAAGAATCTCATGCAAACTATTATACAGTGCCATTGTATGGCGTTGATATAGAAATACTTAATGTTTTAAAGACTCAACCATATAACAAAACTCAATATAAATTTGCAGATTTGAATGTTAAAACATTTATCAAGGGTTTTAAAAAAGTCCAGTTTAGAAATTCACAAAATTTGGGATTTGTTGAATTAGAAAATCCATTAAAATTTGAAATGGAAACTGAAGGAGTACTATTACAAATACCAAAAGAAATAATCGAACAATTAAAAGATTATTTTTCAGATATTTACAAAGAGATAGCTTTTACGCTGGAAACTTCCTCTCAAATGATAAGTATGACTAGTATAAATGATATTGGTTCGGCAAAAACAATAGATGAAAATAAGGATGCATATATTTGTATATATGATAAATATCAAGGCGGCTTAGGATTTTCTGAAAAAATTTTTATTTTAATGCCACAAATTATTGAAAATGCAACAAAAATGTTAAAAGGTTGTAGATGTAAAATTGGTTGTCCTGCTTGCATTGGAACAAATAATCCCGATAAAGAAATTGTGCTATGGGCTTTAGAAAATTTATCAAAAGACTCAAGGCGCCCAGAATTTATACAAAAAGAAAGAGAAAAGCAACTTGTTTTAACAAAAGAGTTTAATTTAGAAACATTAGTTGAAAAATGGGACGCATTAAAAGAAAAATTTGTATTATCTGGTGAATATTTATCATCATTTATTAACAATATTGAGAAAATAAAAGTTGAAAATTCTAATTTAATTTTGTTTGTTAAAGATAATTTTACAAAATCATGGATTGAAGACGAAAATAATTTAAAGCAATTAAAGAATAGTTTATTATTTTATATAGAAACACCTGTGGGATTTAATATAATAATAAAAACTGAATGTCAAGAAAATAACGAATTAGAAAGAAAAATAAATAAACGATATAAGGATATGTTAAAAAAGACAGATGAAAATAAATGAATATTTAGAAAATCTTAATAATGAACAAAAACAAGCAGTTTTAGACACAAGTAAAATATGTATGGTAAATGCATGTGTTGGTAGTGGTAAAACAACAGTATTAACTAATAAAGTTTTATACATTATTGACGTGCTGAATGTCCCAACTAACGATTTAATTGTTTTAACATTTACCAACAAAGCTGCAAATGAAATTAAAGAAAGAGTCAATGATTTGTTTGTGAATGATATAGAAATGAAGTTTTTGGGTACATTTCATAGTGTTGCAATGAAATTGCTTAAAGAAAAATTAAAAATTGAAGAGTTGGGATTTACATCAAGTTTTACTATTATTACACCTGAAGAAGAAGCTGAACTAGCAAATGAAATAATTGAAGAAAATGGGCTCAATATCAAATATAGGAAAAAAATTATTAAACGTCTTGAGAAATATGAGTATGGCATTTTAAATTATGGAATAATGAAAGAAAATGATGATATAGAACTTTTAGTAAAATTATTAAAAGAACGTAAAATTAAAGAAAATCAAATGAGTTTCTCTGATTTAATATATTATTCAATACAACAGTTAAACAAAGGTTATTATAAAGCAAAATGGATTGTTGTTGATGAGTTTCAAGATTGTGATATTCATCAATTAGATTTTATAAATGCACTATCCAATAAAGATACACATATCTTCGTTGTCGGTGACCCAAATCAAATTATTTATAGTTGGCGTGGTGGGAATTGTAATGTTTTTGATGAATTTAAAAATAAATACAAATGCACTGAATTATCATTGCCAATTAATTATCGTTCGAGTACTTCAATTTTAGATGTTGCAAAAGTATTTTTAAAAAATGATTCTGCTCTAGAAGGTGTTAGGGATATAGGAAATAAAATAGTTATAAATAATCATTATGACGCTTTTCAAGAAGCTCAATATCTAGCTGAACAGATAAAAAATAAAATTACTAATAATGAATTACAGTACAAAGATATAGCAATCTTTTATAGAATGCAAAAGCAATCTAAAATTATCGAACAGGTCTTTCAAAAGGAAAGTATTCCTTTCGATGTTTCTTCTAGACAAACTATAAATGAAATACCCGTTCTTAAATGGTTTATTAAATTGTTAAAATACTCTATAAACAATAATGATACTGTAAGCTATTATTCAGTTTTCTGCAATGCGGAATTTGGCCCTAATTTGCCAAAAGTTTTAGCAAAAATGAATTTAGATTACAAACAAAAGACCGATTTGGAAATTAAATGCGAAAAGTTTAAAGCATTTATATCAGAAAACAACATAACTTCAGAAAACATATATAACTTCTATGATTTAGATAAGTATATTTATCCATCTTCAAGTAATTTTAAAGAAAATAAAAATTATATTGTAAAATTTGTTGATGAAATTAATAAATATTCAAAAGAAAATAGTTTATTAGGAATTGATTGTATAATTAATTTTTTAAATTCATCAAGTTTGTATGGGATAAATTTTTTAAATGAAGAAGTTAATATGTCTGCTAATTCAGTTAAGCTTATGACTTTACATGCTTCAAAAGGACTTGAATTCAAACAGGTTTATATTATAGGTGTAAATTGGGGATTGATACCAATATGTTGCAAAAATGATGAAGAAGAAGCAGAAGAAAAAAGATTGTTTTTTGTAGGAATAACAAGAGCAAAGGATAATCTTGAAATGTCGTATTATACAAAGACTGGTAGCAATTTAATTTCTTCTGGTCCAAGTAGATACATAACAATGATACCACGTAATTTGATTGCGAATGCTGATGATTTTGTTGAGCGTAAATCTAATATTCAAGAATTAAAAAGAAGCTTGTTTGAAAATAAAAGTAAAAAATATGACATTAATGAAGATGTTAAAGAAAATAAAGAATTGTATATACACGCCAAATATGGGATTGGTGAAAAAGTGTCAGAAAATGACGATATTATTACTATACAGTTTAAAGGTTACGGAGAAAAATCATTTTTTAAAATCTTTAATGAGGTAAAAAAATATGAAAGGCAATAAAGATATACTAATACATAATTTTAAAGAACTTAAGCAAGCAATTATGTGCAATCCAGAGTTAGCATTAAAATATGGTTCAGGTCATATTATTGATGCAAAATGCCCAAAATGCAAACATAAAGGAATAATAATCAATAAAGATGGTAAAGGTGTTTGTCAACATTGTGGAATTGTGATCAATATAAAATTGAATATAAAATAAGGAGGCGTTATGTATAAAAAATTAGTTAGTTATAGGTATGTTGAGAATCATACACATTACCTAAAAGATAACGATGAATTTTATTGTAGATTTTGCAAAATGAAAAAAAATAAATCTAATTTCAAAAACGAGGCACACGCAGTGTCTGAATGCGTAGGGAACAAAACATTGAGAACTAAATATGAGTGTGATGAGTGTAATGATCATTTTTCTCAAAACGAAGAAAATGAATTATCAAAATTAATTAAATTTTATAAAGTTAACAGAGGACTTAGAGGTAAACGCGGAAAAGTTAAGTCTAAATATTTGTCAGCCTCATTTAATGAAAGAGACAAAGCATTAGAATTATATTTTCAAGATGTTGATATTTTATACAACAAACAACTTGACCAAAATCAAAAGGTTAGCTTTGTGTTAATAAATAATGTAGTAATTAATACTAGGTTGGTTTATTGTGCTTTATTAAAATTTATTCTATCTATTGTGCCTGAAAATAAATTGGTAGATTTTGTTAAAGCATTCGATATATTAAAAAGACCTGAAAAGAATAAATTGTTTTTACTCGATATAATTTTGTATAAGGACATAGATCGAAATTATACTATTTCTCTTTACGAAAACATAACACTTGATAATAATTTGCCCAAATATATTGGCGTAATTGATATATATCAATTTTCTTATATAATTTTTTTAGATTATGAAAACAAGTGTAATTTTATTCCGCCACAGATAATAGCTGATGTTTTAAATATTGATAAAGAGCAATTTGCTAGCGACCCTTTTTATGTTGATTATTCTCTAACAGAAAAACCAATTTGTCAAATTGAAGAAATTTCTGGTGTTATTGAAAACCTAACGAGCGTAAATATTCAAAAAGATGTTTGACAACTTATCAGCCAAAATCTGGCACTGCACTTGCATTTAGTTATGCGAGGCAAAAAAAGAAACAAATTATAAATGTGTTTGAACTACTTAATAACGTATAAATTCACGGTATTAAAAATTGATAAATTATTAAATAAATTTTATGACTTTAATTTTGTTTTATGATATAATAAAGCATATTAAGGAGATAAAATGTCTAACATTAAAGTTTTTGAAGATAAAAAAATAAGAACACAATGGAATGAACAAGAAGAAGATTGGTATTTCTCTGTTGTCGATGTTATTGCAGTTTTGACGGATAGCAGTCAGCCTAGAAAATATTGGAATGACTTGAAAAGAAAATTAAAGCAGGAAGGTAGTCAGTTGTCCGAAAAAATCGGACAACTGAAATTGCAGTCTAGTGATGGCAAGTATTATAATACAGATGTTGTAAACACAAAAGATTTGTTGCGTCTAATTCAATCAATTCCAAGCAAAAAAGCAGAGCCTTTTAAAGTATGGCTTGCACAGGTTGGTAGTGAAAGATTGGATGAAATTGTCGACCCACAAAAAGCAATAGACAGAGCGATTGCTACTTACCGTGATAAAGGTTATTCGGAAGAATGGATAACTCAAAGAATGATGACAATTAAAATGCGTAAAGAACTTACAGCGGAATGGCAAGATAAAGGTATAACTCAGGAAAAAGACTATGCAATTTTAACAAATGAAATGACAAAAGCGTGGTCAGGTATGAGTGTGCAAGAATACAAAAAGTTTAAAGGACTTAAAAAAGAAAATTTGAGAGATAATATGACAAATATTGAACTTGTCCTTAATATGCTTGCCGAAGTCACTACAACAGGTTTATCTAAAAATGAAAATCCAAAATCTTTTGCAGAAAGTAAACAAATTGCCAAGCGTGGCGGAAATATTGCAAAAAATGCAAGAAAAGAATATGAGGAGCAATTAGGCAAAAGCATTATTTCGCCAGCAAATGCGACTAATAAAAAATTGTTAGATGTAAAAAAAGATGATGAAGAATAGCATAAAAATAGCCAAAAGTTTTAACTCCTGGCATATTTCTATGTTATTCAATATATTATTTATTGTTTCGATTTTCTAATGATTTATGATAAAATATAATTGTAAGAAAAATTGATATATATCAAATTACTATATTGAGGAGAATATATGAGCAATATTGAAATTTGGAATAAAATTGTTGACATTTATGAGGTAAATAAAAGAGCAGAAGAATTTAAACTACAAGATTTATGGACAACTATCTTTAAAGAATTATTTAATTATAGTAGTTTAAACAATGAAATTGATACGCATAGGGTGATTCATTTAGGCTCTTATGATAGAATAATTCCTGATATCATATTAAGAAAAAATAATGAAGATGTTGCTATTGTCGAACTAAAAAGAAATGTTCCTTTAACCAATAATTATAAAAATCAATTACTTAGTTATTTAAAACAGTTAAAATTAAATATTGGTATTTTAATATGTAATAAAATTTATTTGTTTTTATATGACTATACAAAAAAAGATTCAGAACAAAAAGAATTTGAAATAGATATAGTAAAAAATAATTTAAGCGGAGAAAAGTTTGTAGAAATATTCAGCAAATTCAATTTTGAATTAAATTTAGTAAAAGATTTTATTGAGAATAATTTAAAAATCAAAGATGATTTGATACAACTAAAAAATATAACAACTGAAGAATTTATAAAAGAATTATTGGTTAATTATTTTAAAGAAGGCGGATTTAACAAATTAGCTATTGATAATTTTATTAAAAGCATACATATAGATATAAGACCTACAAAAGAAGAAATGGCTGAATCTGTTAAGTATATGCAAAGGGAAAATGTTAAGCCTTATAACAATATATCGGTATCTAAATCATATAATTTAGACAAAAATAAAGCAATTAGAATATGCCAACAAAACAATATTAAAATAACAAGGTGTGTTACTTTTTCTAATTTAAGTAATTCCAATGGTAAATATCCTGCAAATGTGAGTTTATCATATTTGGAAAATGATTGGATGATAATATTAAATGATGGATTTAATAGAAAACTTCATGTGTTTAATATCCCTGCCAAAACATTTACCTATAAGCAGTTTTATATTAGACAAGATAAAAACCTTATTGTTTTAGGAATTAATAATAATTTCGTAGACTCTCACCCTCAACAAAATATAATAAATAGATTATTTGAATATAAAATACAAACAATAGATTATTCTAATCAAGAAATATAGCATAAAAATATGCCAGGAGTGAAAACTCTTGGCTATTTGCTTAGTTATTAAGTTTGTTGCTTTCTATTCCTATTTGTAAGCCGACTTTAAAGCCATAGTTAAAAAAGTTTTTTTCGCATATTTCAGCGGAATTTGAATTTGCTTCTAAAAATTCTTCTAATAGGTTGTCTTGTTCTTTGTTTAAGGTTGCTTTTAGTTTGTGATAAACTTCTAATTCCTTTTCACAAGCTTTTTTATATTTTTTACTCTTTTTCATATCTGCGACACTAATGTTGCCATAGAATAGTTCTTCAATTATATTCATTTTGCCTCCTTATTTGGTACATACAATTTGTCTGCAACTTTAATTGCTTTATATGATGTTCCATTTATGGCTTGTTCTACGTATTCTGGTTTGCCATCGGCAGTTGCTCGTAAGAGAAAGTGGTCTTTATCTTCTTGTGCTGGTTCTATGTTTATATCAATGATATCTTCAAGCCTTGACACTTCTATAACTTTTATTCCTTTTTGTATAAGGTATGAACTAAACTGCCAAAGTTTTTCAAACATTCCATTTGAGTCCACAATAAAACAGAAATCATCTTGTGGATAATATGCTGTAATTCTATAATATTTATTTTGTTCCATAATTTTACTCCTTTCAAATTGCTATTTGCCTTAACTTTCTATTGGCGTAAGGTAGCCATTTGTTGTTTACATAAGTCAAAATCTCATCACTTGGTTTTGTATCATGTTCGCCATAGCATTGCAAGATTTTATGATTTTTAAGTGAATATTCAAGAGTTACAAGTGGTATGTCAGGTGATAATCTGTTGCGAATAAAGAAAATAAGTGTTTCTTCACGAGCGAATTTTTGGTCATAATTCATTTGTCCTACGCAGTGATGCAGTTGTTCGCCTTCGTAGATTAATTGTTGTGGACTTTTTGCAATTATGCAAATGTAATCTTCTTTTATTAAAAGCCTTTCAAGTGATAGATATTTGTTAACTACATTAGCAAACTTTTGATAGAGCTCTTTTCGTTCTTCTGCGTCTTTTTCTGCTTTCTTTGTGTGATATTGGTCTATTCGTATATCGTGCCACTTTTTGAAATTTTTTGGATAACGGTTCTTGTCTTCGGTCATATCAAGTCCTAAATACTCGCAAGCATTTCTATAATCTTCATAGGAGTAGCCGTCAGTATTTTGTTTTATGAGATACTTTAAAAACTTGTCTATTTCGTTATGTCTCAGAAATGCTTTTAAGTTTTTGAAATTATCTTTTTGCACAAATTGTTTTTTAAATTTTTCAAATTTATAGACTTCTTCAATATCTTTGTTTTGTTTATACGCATTGATTATTGAAGAAATATAATATCCAGAATTTGCTTTATCTTTATTTTTGTATAACCATTTGCAGAAATTTTTATCTTTTTCACAAAGTCTTAAAATTTGTATGCTTGTGGCAAGTTCGCTAAGTCCTGCCTTTACTAAAAGTTCACATTTAGGATATTTTTCATAAAATCTTAAATAGTTTAAAATGTCTGTGTATGTATATAAATCAACTGCTGAATACTTGTATTTTGGAAGTTTGTAAATAAACGATTTATTGATAATTGGTGCGGAAATATTGAAATATTTGGCATCATTCCAACCCCAATCATAGTCAACCCAATGTCTATACTCTGAAATACCTTCACGATACCAGCCAACTTTGTAAAAACCCATTGCAAGTCCAATATCTCGTAGGAAAACCTTATCTGTGTGTATTCCGTGAACGACAACTTGCTTGCAAAACCATTTTTTGCGGTAGTTTCTAACTGCAACTACAACTTCACAAAGTTCGTGCTTATACTCTGTAAAGTATTTGTAAAATCGAGTGTTTCCATTTGGCTTTGGATACTCTTGCAAGTCTAATTTTTTAATTTTATTTAATATGTTTTTAGGTATAGGTTTAATGTCAAATTCTGTAATCATATTTAACTCCTTTTATTGTAATTTAACTTTTCCATCAAGCAGTGAAGATATTGTTTTAAGTAAAAATTTATCAAAGGTTTGATTGTGTATATCAACACTAATTGGTTCGACTTTTTCTTGTTTTGCTTCTTGCTTTTGAATAAACTCCACATTGTCATTTTCAATAATGATGCAGTGGTATTTGTCTTTAACTTTTGCTATATAATCTTCTTTTACGTGATATGGAAAGCCTGCTAAATCAACCTTAATTGAGCCTAAATCTTTTTTAGTAAGAGTTAAATTCATTTCTTTTACGATTATGTTTGCAGTTTCATTAAACGCTTCATAAAAATCACCAAGTTTAATAAAAACAAGAGAGTCTGGATAACTCTCTTGCGTGTCTTTATAGTTTAAATACCATTCAGGAAGTTCTTGCTTTGTTTTTTCAACAATTTCTGCTTGTTCTTCGGATTTATCTTCGCTTTCTTGTGAATTTGTGGATAAGTCCAACATATCAAAGAAAGACTGCTGATTGTTTTCCTTTTTAGGTTTTGGTGTTTCAATTTGCTTAGGAGGAGTAGATGTTTTCTTATATTCACTACCATCTTCGTTTAAGAGTATGCCTTCGAGTGAGTCTTCTTCAAAGTAGTGAATTGCCCAGGCAAAGACTGTTTTATCTTTTATGCAAGCACAATTTGCACCTTTTTCAACAAGTTTCCTTGCTTCTTCATGGGCAAACTTCATAAAAGTATCAAGTGTTTTCTTGTTGATTAGTGTCTTATTGTCTTTGTGAATTTTAACGCCATTATTGATTTTATCTGCAAGAGTTTCACTCGCATTTTCTTCTAAATATGCTTTAAGTATTTCTTGCTCTTTATTTTTAGTTTCAAGGTTTAGTTTAATCATAATTCCTCCTAAAATGGTAGTTCTTTTAATAATTCGCAAATTTTATATTCAAGTTTATCTAGTGTTGTGTAGTGATTGAAACCACCTTTGTAATCGACTTCGTTTTTTGCTGTTCTAATAAGTATGTGATTATACCAATTGTTGTTAAAATATCTAACATCACTAATCGAAATATATACATACTTATTTTCAGTTCCACCTTTAATGAAAGCAGAAAAGCAGTAGTGATTTTTATTAACTTTTATTAAGCTCCAATTATTTTCTTTGCAAATTGTTTTTAAATAATTTATATATTTTGTTTGAAAAGTTTTATAGTCGTTACCAGTATAACAACCAGTTGAGAATTCATAATTTATATATTGTTTTAATGTGCTTATGTTAGACATTTTAATTTACCTCCATAATTTTCAAATCTATAAAAGTATGTAAATAATAGTTAGATTCACATTTGTAGTTCCAAAAATATTCATTTGCTTTTTTATCTTCAATGTTGGTATCTAATTCAAAATCATCGATGTAAGAATATTCTTTATTGTAGTATTCTTTTTCAAGTTTGATTAATGAATAAAATTTATCTAATGCCTTTTCTTTTGTATTGAATAAATAGTTATCTATTCCATTACAATCATCAGTGGAGTAGTCAAGTTGTACCATATAAATAATTTCTTTTTCCATTATGCAGTCCTCCTAATTCCACCACCGAAACTTTGGACTAAAATAGTGCCAAATTCACTTAAATAATCATCGCTTTTATTCCAGACATAAGAGAAAGCAGAAAATTCATTTTTAGAATATTGACATATTAAGTCTTCCCATTCTTCTTTGTAGTCGGTTACTATAAGAAAGTCATATAATTCACCAAAGTCAGTAAGTTCGTGTGTAATCGCATAAACTGTGCAATTATATTTTTCTTCTATTTCTTTTACTTTGTTTTGCACATCTTCATCTTGCCAAGCCCAAAAGCCAGCGTATCGTTCAAAGTAACAAACTTCATCATTGTTTTCAAATCCTTTTATGTAAGGTTTATATATTTCTAGTTTTTGCATAATTTCTAATGCTTTTTCTTTTCTTTCTTCTTTTGTTGTATTTGATTGTTTAATTTCTTTTTCCATGATTTTTATCTCCTTTATTTAACAAATTTCAATTATTCCTTCGTTATATTCTTCTGCGTAACAATCGCCCATGTATCTTCCATAAGCTTCAAAATCTATAAAGTTTTCTAAAACTTCTGGTATTTGATAGCAATATTCACCATAGATCATTCTTCCGTAATCTTCCCAAGTGTAGCCTTTATACATGTGAATATCATCGTCCCATTGTGAGCCCTTGTTATTTACTAAATTTTCAAAATCATCAAAGTTTCTCACATCTAAATATGCTTGCATAAGTTCGTATTTGTAATCATCATCAAGCACACCAGCTTCTTTTAATAATTCAAACAAGTGTTCAGGGTGAGTATAGTCGCAATTTATTCCATCAATGTTAAAACCTTCAATGTCTTGAATAAAGAGTTCTTCATCTATGCCTTTGAGTTTAAAACCTTCTTTTTTAAGTTCTTTTTCAATTTCGCTCCAATCTTCATAATCGGCAAGATTTAGCCATCTTGAACCTAATGCTCTTTCGTTGCATTCATTGTATGAACCCCAAGAGCCAATAACCATTTGTATTTCACACATAATTTTTTCTCCTTTTAATCTTCAATGTTTTCAAAGTCGTCAACAGAGATTTTTTCATAATGACAACCATATTCAAAATAGAGATTATTTTCTTTATCTCTTTTTAAGTCATATTCAATGACACTAATTTTACCTTGATTTGTTATAGCCAAAGTGATTGTCATTTTATCAAAGTTGATATCTACAATGTTAAATATGATTTCTGTATAACCATCAAAGTATTGAAATTCTTTCAAATAATAATTTTGATTTTCCATTTTTTACTCCTTTTAATTTAAAATTCTGAACCATAGTTGATAGCAGTTTTCAATTTCAAGATTTACGATTTGATGCTTTTCATTTTCAAATTCGATTTCTTCAAATTCTGTGAAACTGCCTTTGAATTCGTTTGTTGAATTGACTAATTTATGGCAATATCTAATGCAATCTTCATAAATTTTAGATTTAGTATAAAGATTTTCATCATCAATTTCGCCAAATCCTACAAATCTGAAAGAACCTTTTTTAGTAAATTTTGTTAGACTAAACTTTACTTTTTTTCTTTCTTTTTCATTCATTTTTATTTACCTCCTTATATGAATTTGCCTTTTGGCAGTGGCCAAGTAGCAAATTTGGGGAAGCAGTCTTACACTTTGAAATCTTGTATGTATGAAGTCAACGAAACAGAAGAAAATATTGTATTGAAATTTTTTAACTAACAATAAAAAAAGACCAGGTTAAAAACCTAGTCTTGAATTTTATCTTATTAAATTAAATTGTTTAAGCAATATTTTATTCCGTTGACTTAATACGAGAAATTTGCTACAAAAGACACAACAAAAGCAAAGAATATAAGGAGTAATTTAACTCAAGTTGCCTTTTTGAAAGTTTTTTGATATTATATATAAAATCATATATTATAGGTGGTAGTATGAGTATAGAAGATAAAATTAAAATGTTTGTTGAAGAACATATAGATCAATGTGAAATTGAACAAAAATATCTAACTATTTATAAAGATATAAGTCAAATAAATAATGACATTGCTTTATTTTGTGCGTATATACATCAACTGATTAACTTTTATGCTTATCATTATAATGATAGAATAAGTAGACATTTTTGTGCTGGTGACAGTAGGGATTATATAAAAGCAATTCGTTTAATTAGGGGTTTTGATATTTTATCTAAAAATTCAAAGTATGAATTAAAATTAGAAAATAATTATAAAATGGTTTTAGATTATGCTGAAACATACTTAAAAGCAAATGGAGGCTCGGAGATACCTAGCGATGCGCCTATCTTAAATTTAATTGAATATGATCCAATATTTGAAATAAACTTGAAACATCATCAAAATGTAAAATATTTGATTTTTGGTACCGATAAAAAGCCAGACATTATTATTAATAATGTTCTAGATGCAGATATTAAGGTACTATCTAATGCTGATAGTTGTTTGATATATAATATTCCAATAGGAAATACTCTTACAAAAAAAGATATGATAGATTGGTGGAATAGTTTACCAAGTATGCAAGGCAACCTTTTTGAAAGACTTTGCAAGCCGTTGGGCGAAATAGAAAAAAAATTTTTTCAATTTTATTGGGATAACTCAAAAGAAACTTCCCCTATGTTAATACCACAAGTGTACTTGCATTATGACCCCAAAACAATTAAGGAATTAGTAGAGATAAAAAATGGTGAAAAAAGATTAGTATTTCAAAGAATGGACTTTTTAATGTTGGTAAATGGTAACAGAATAATAATTGAAATAGATGGTGTACAACATTACTCCACAGGAGATAAACCTGACAAAAAGAAGTATGCTAATCAAGTTAAGTATGATCGGAAAATGAAATTTTTAAATTATGATATTTATAGAATTGGAGGGTATGAATTAATGGATAAATTTTTTGATGAAACAGTGTTTGAATTCTTCTCTTCAATAAAAAAGAAATATTACAATAATTTAACTTAATAAATAATAAAAATTTGATGTGTTAAACTTTTGCTTTTTATTCTATCAAAGTTTGATATAATTCCAAAGTAATCACGGCTAAAAAATACGAACCCTAGCAAATTTCCAGAGTTCGTATTATTCACTAATGGCGGGAAGAGAGGGATTCGAACCCTCGCGCCGGTTTCCCGACCTACAGCCTTAGCAGGGCCGCCTCTTCGACCTCTTGAGTATCTCCCCATTCGAAATAAATTTATTAAGTTTTTGACTTATGCTATCGTAATGATGCTAAAGACAAGCCACTTATAAAAGCTTTGTCTAGGCTATATATTAACATAACAACCCAGTCTTTGTCAATCATTTTTATTAAATTGCCTTCAAAATTAAAAAATAAACATATCACTGGCAAATAAATTTAAAAATTCACTATTGACGAATTGCGATTTTTATAATATAATGTTTGTAAATATGGAGGGAATATGTTACTTGAAAACCAGTTAAGTGATATTGCAGAGCAATACTATTTCATAAAACATACCACAGATTATATAAGTAGTGTGCTTTTTTATGATAACTTTGTCTTTTCTTCTTATATTGACAGATTTAAAAGTACTGCCATTTACAAAAAATTTGCCTACAACTTACAAGAAGACCGTTCTACACGCGAGAAAAAAGAAAAGGTTTTAAAGGCGTATATTGACCTTATCAAAAGTGCAGGACTTGCAATTGAAAGTGCGATACTTAGCGGTATTGACAAACTTGTTTTGCAAAATAATTCGCAAGAAGATTTTTCTGAAGATATATGCAATTATTTTGATGATTACGAATACTCAAAATATGTTTATTCATTGCTTCCAGATGACGACAACATCATTGACAAAGCAACATATTTGATTGTAAATAGCAATTTTGAAGATGATATTATTGAAAAACTTAAAGGCATTCAAGAATACTTTGATAATGTAACATCATACAACAAAAAACATTTTAAGTATTTTAAAAAGATCTTGCCAAATGCCCTTGACTTTAACTATTCAGATATAAAAGAAATTTTACAGCAACTCTATGAAAAAGCTAAAAAAAGTACTTTGAATAAAGATGACATAATTGACGAAGATAATCAAGATAAAAAAGAAGTTTCTCAACAAAATATACCTTCTAACACCGCACCTTCTCAAAACAATGGGAAACGAAAGAATTTAAGCGTTGAGGACGCACTAGACAAAAATTTTGAAGGACTTATTGGCTTAAAAGATGTTAAAGAGACAATTTTAAGAAAGGCAAAACTTATCTTAAAAGCACCTAGAAAAGCCGTCGACTGCAATTTCAGAATTGTTGGCAACCCTGGCGTTGGTAAAACTACCGTGGCTGAGGCAATGAGCCGAACCTTCTATGACTCAGGCATAATCAAAAACCCAATATTTATCTCTTTGAACGGCGCAGAGCTTAAGGCAAAATATGTTGGTCAGACCGCCCCACTTGTAAAAAGCTACTTCCAAAAAGCACACGGCGGCACACTCTTCCTTGACGAAGTTTATAGCTTGAATGGCAATGGCGCCAACACAGACTCCTTCACACAAGAGGCTATCACTCAGCTTATGATTGAAGTTGAAAACGCCTACAAAGCCCAGATTAAAGACCCAAATGACAAAACGCTTATAATTATGGCAGGCTATAAAGATAAACTTGCAGAGCTTCTTGATCAAAACATCGGTTTTAAACGCAGATTTTCAAATATTATAGACATAAAAGACTATTCAGTTGGCGAACTTGAGGCAATATTCCATTTGCTTATGCAAAACGATGGTTTTTACTGCTCTGTTCAAACAGCATCGGTTTTGAGTGACATTTTACAAACTCAAAAACAAAAACCTAATTTCTCAAATGCTGGATATGTAAGGAACTTGCTCCAAAAAGCCGAAGAATATCAAGCGGGCAGAGCCAAAATTGAGGACTTTGAACTTACTGCTGACGATTTAAAACAATCTAGCAAAGCGCTTGAAGATGAAGAAAATAATAGCAAGCCTATGGGTTTTGGCGCTTAAGTTTTAACATTTAATTGACAATAAAATTGGAATTTGCTAATCTATTTTAGTAAAGGATGATTATGGAAGAAAAATTAGAAAAACAAAGCAAAAATGATGAAATTTTAGCAGAAAATGATAAAAATAGCGTTGCAGACAACAAAAAAACTAATAATGACATTGTGCAAGATAACGAACTGCCAGACGAAAAATCCCTTAAGTTTAAAAACACAACAAAACTTAATGAACAGGCAATAACCGCATTCCAAATTTTTGCAATGAAAAAGTACACTTGGACTATTGCCTCGTTGATATCTATCGGCTTTGGCGGACTCGGGCTAGGACTATGTTTTGTTAACGCATACATAGGCGTTGCAGTGCTAGTTGCAGGAATACTTGGCGGAGTGATATTCTTCCCCTACCTATCACGAGAGCAAATTAAAAAACAAAATGCAACCATATTTGAAGGTAAAAATTATGTCAATATTTTTGAGTTTTTTGATGAAAAACTTGTTGTAACAAATGTTGACGGAGAAAATGACATCTATCAAATATATAACTATAAAGATTTAACGCAAGTGGTTTTGTTTGCCGAATATATCGCAATCTATATTAATAAAAATCAAAGTTACTTGCTTGACAAAAAGGGAATGAATAAAGGCACAATAAATGAGGTACTCGCCCTTCTAAAATCACAAAACATCCCCTTTAAAGACAAAACAACGCTAGGCGAAGTGAAGAAAAAATAAAACTCTTAAGTACTGGACTTAAGAGTTTTTTTAAAGACTAATATATTAACCCTATAGACTAATATATTATGCATTATTACAAGGAAACATAGCAAAGAGTGCACCTTTTCTTTACGTTGTAACAAGATTAAAAAGATTAGTCAAATTCAATTACAATTGAATTTGCAAAGCGGGTAGAACGCCCTCGGAGTAAACAACAACGTTATTGTAATCACAGAGACCATGTGTAATGCAAAACATAGTACTCCCATTAACACCATAAGGTGAGCGAAGCCAAGCCAGTCCAGTTCTTGGGTAAACACTAGTATGCATAAATGCGTTATTTGCTAGGCTATAGTCACTGGTGGTTGGCGCTTTGTAAGGGTCATCACCCCCATTTATATAGCCGTATTCTGTATTGTTAACATCACTGTAACTGAGTGCAAATACATAGTCATTTGTGTTTTCACACATATACTGTCCACCATTACCCCCTGTTGACTCTAGACTATTATCTACTTCTGTAAGTTGTATTATTGATTTTTCTTCTTCACCAAAGGCTTTGTCATAAAACTCACCCGTGAGGAAGGCTCGCAATTCGCTATATTTGTAGCTATTTACATAGACTTGGTGATTCTCGTCTACACCCTGTCCTGGCGTTGCCGACTCGTCTATCAATATTGTCCCATCCTCATCTGTTGCATAGATAGAGCCATCAGAAGATATATAGTTTGACTGAAAAGCCGTTGCATCTACAATTATATCACTTACTACCAGTGCATTGCCTGTACCTTTATAATCCTCTGTTAGTATTCTCCACAATAATGGCTCTACTTTAAAGTAGTAGGTTTGTCCACTTGTAATTGATGTGCCATCTGAAAAGGTATAGCCACTTCCATTTGGATTTGCTACAACCTTCTCGTAATACTCTCCGTCACTACCTAAGTAATAACCATTTGCCTCTGGCTGAGTTTCGTTTAATATGGTCACACCGCTTTCCTTAATAGTTTGAGGATAGTATCCAAAAAGGATATATCCACCATCTGGGTCTGGATTGCCGTTTTGGTCTACGCGTTCGTATGGCAAATATTCCTCTAATGTGATTGTTATACCGCTTAAATCAATACTGCTTGAGTTTGGCGCGGTTATTGTCAATATTAGAGTGCCGTCTATAGCTGTTGTCGACGGGTCAAAGTTTTTATAGCCGTCAGAGTCGGTATCGGTAAGTTCGTTTACCTCTATCGTTCCGCTATGACTTTCTGTTACACCCTCTGCTTGTAATTGTTCACTTAACGCTACACTTGATATTCTCCACATAGTATCAGTTGCATTGATTATGTCAAAGTAGAGAGCAAAAGAACCCGTACTGTTGTTATGCTCCCCTATATTCATATCAAAATTGCCATTTATATACCCTGGCAAAAAGTCTGACACAACTTGCGGTTCTGATCCGTTGTTATGTTTTATCCTGACTTGTTTTACGTACAGACTTTTATCTGCGACATTAAAATTGACACTACCTGTCATAGTCAAGGTTTGCATTTGCGATGCTAGTACTCCCGTAAGCATTAAGCTTAACACCAGTATAAATGCAGATACCATTGATACTAACTTCATCTTTAGACTCATTTTAATCCTCCTAAAGTGTATTAAAATATGTAAAATAGGGTATCCAAAATTTTATTTTGGATACCCTATTTTACCCCCCCCGCATTTTTTGTCAAGCAAATTGACGTACTTCGTTTAATTTTTATCACAAAAAATGCGGCACGCTATCTGTAACCCAAAAATAGGATTGATTTTTAATGTTTTAGTGGACCAAGGTAAAATCAAATAACAGATACAACAAACGATACTGGTCCAACCTAAGGTTGGTGTGGGGTCTTTCTAAGCTTTAGGGTTTCTAAGGGGTATTTTGATTGCCTTTGGCAACTAAAATACGCGCCTTTCGGCGATTAAAAGTGATGTCAGCATCTTTTTAGGTTACTCTGACGGACCAAGGTACAACTAAATTACAAGTACAATAAACGATAATGATGCAAACTAAGTTTGTGTTATTGCTATTACAAATACAGTTCCTCTGGAAGTTTTACTTCGCAGTAGCCTTGTTTTGCTCCGCAAAGCGGGCACTCCTCCCAAGCCTTCTTATCAAAACTTACGTGCCCACACGCTGGGCATACCCAAGCCACCTCTTTGGCTTTTGCGTAAAGCTCTTTGTTTTTCATTTGATTGTAAAGCTCTTCAAAAACCTTTGCGTGTCTTATCTCAACTTCTCTAATCATCATAAAGATGTCGGCAATTTCATCAAAGCCCTCTTCTCTTGCCGTCTGCTCAAACTCCTCATAGGCTTTAGCCTCGTCAAGCTCATCTTGGCAGAGAAGCTGTAAGTTTGTAAGCAAGTCCCACTTTTCCTTAAAAGGAAAGCCTGCACAAACATCAATGTTGTCAACCTGTTTCATCTCGGCGTCTTGAAGTTTCATATAGAGCACTCTGGCGTGGTTAAACTCTTGGTAAGCAATCTTATCTATAAGGGTTGCTATTGCCTCGTAACCATTATATCTAAAGCCATACTCACAAAATTCATAACGCGTTCTTGCCCCACACTCTGCCATATAGGCGCGTGCAAGGTTTGCAAATGTTTTACTATCTTTAAGTTTCATAAATTATCCTCCTGTAATAGTTTTTACAAAAAGATGGTTATTATACTACTTAAAGAAAATTTCACAAAATTTATATCTCTCAAACCTAGCGCTCTAGTGGCAAAAGTTCGCCATAGTTTGGCTGTTCTTGCCCGCCACCCTCATCTAGATTGGCGTAAGCTCCGCTTTTAAAAACTTTTTTTATCTCTTCGAGGGTGATAGAATCGACACCTTTAAACTCATCTTCAAAAATTTTGTCTACATTTTGGACGATGTCAAACCAAGATGTTGCGAAGGCAATATTTGAAGGTTTTAATAATTTATATTGTCCTTCGTCGTCTTTTAAACTTCCTCTAAATAGAATGGACCGTATACCAACTTTATCTAATTGTTGGCAAGTTGCAAAATAGTCATCTATCATAAGGTCTACGTCATTCTCTTTTGCATAGATTGCCTTGTTTTTGCAACCAAGCACAACTTTATCATACCTTACATTATTATTGTCTAGCCATTCAAGCGTCACATTGACAATCGGCGAAATATTCGGTCTACTTGAAATAAAGTACACCTTAAATCCAATAGAGCGCAAATAATTTATTGCTTCAATTGCACGCGGATAGGTGTGATATTTTGCTGGATTGAACACTTTATGCAATTTTTTAAGCAAAAAGTTCGATTTTTTATGATTTTTACCGCTAAATTCAACAAAATTACCAGTACTACTCTTTATTGATTGAAATTTATTCATAAATCCATACATTAATGACCTGACAGTAAACATTGTATTATCAAGGTCGACGCCTATAATTTTCATTTTTACCTCTTAGGCTTATAGTATAACACATTGTTTTTATAAAGTAAATAAAAACCTTTGCTAATAAATATGAAAAAATTGATTTTTTGTATTGAAATGTTGCAATTATTTTGATATAATGAGCTTAACACGTGAAAATAGGAGAAAAAATGATTTTAAAAGGTTGTAACTTAGCCCAGCTTTTGGACCTTATTGATGAAAACTTTTACAGAAAAATTCAAACAAAAGCTGAGTTTATAAAATTTTTAGAGAGCGTTTACTACTCTTCTTGCAAACAACTTGGAATTGAAGTGAATTTTAGTGAGTTTCAAGTTTGCCCTCTTCCTAAAAATAAGTACGCGTCAATAAGCGAATATACATATAGAACCTTTGTAAATCAAAAATATGTGGACCTATTTGACATTTGCAAACAAGCAAAAAATATATACTTCCCCTTCCGATTAAGTGAAGCTTGTCTGCACGAGTCACGCCACATTGCTCAGTATAAAGGCGACGGAGATGTTGGACAGCTACTTTACTACTATGCGCAGTTCACTAAAGTGTTCCCTAAATTTATTACAGACATTTCAAAGAAGACAAGCCCGCTTGAGGTCGACGCTAGATATTATGCCTACTGCCAGCTTATAAAACACAAATATCTTCAAAGGTACTTGACAAATTCCCAATATGTTATATCAGAGCAAAACAAACTTTGTGAGTATGCCTCTATTTATAACGCCCTTCTCAAAACACAAAACGCCTCTCGGTTTGGTATTACCAAACCAAGCGAGAGTGCCGAGCAACTTCAAAATAAGCTGACTTTTGCCTGCACTAGACTTTTGTCAAAGTATAAGATTGACGAGAAAGACTATTCAAGCGCCTTCTACCTGCTCGCCTCACGTGAAAGGACAGTTTCAAAGATGACAAGAAGACCGACAGAACTTAAAATCATTGAAACAAACACTCAGCCTATTGAACAAAACATTAAGGAAAGGCTTTCTTCGGGCGAGGATTTCTCACAAGAGGAGTTACTTAAATGGAAAGAAAAGATGTTGTCTCTTGCCGTGAGACCTGAGATAGCAGAAAAAGCCTATTACGCCTTAGAGCTTAACTCCTTCCGCGCAAGAGAGACAAGGGCGCTCTATAGTGAATATGCACCAAAATTTGCAGAGTTTGACAGCACCAAAACTCTTCCACTGCCACCAGATGACGAAATACAATATTTAGAAATACTGCGAGGTAAAGTAAAATGAAAACAAAAGAGAAAATCAAAAACTTTTATAACCAAATTAAATACGCCATAATACCTTTTTTAATCTTTGTGTTATGCCTTTTTGTGTCATACTTTGGAAACCAGCTTATCTACAACACAATAGGCAATCCAGGCTCAAACTATCCTGAAATTGAGCTTGACAAGCATATTCCGCTTATACCTTGGTTTGTATATTTTTATTACCTCACCTTCCCGCTTGGCATTGTAACCTTCTTCTACATAGCCTATAAGGACAAAAAGTCACTTTACAATATTTTTTTAACGCTTTGCATAAGCTTTTTAATCTCTGGCGTCATCTACCTTGTTGGACAGACCGAGTTTACAAAACCTGACTTTGAACCTGTGACCTTTACCGACAAATTGGTTGTCTGGACGTGGGGGTCGGTAAATCCTATCAACTGTTTCCCTTCACAACACTGCTTTATGGCTTTTGCAATTATAATTGGGTGCTTAAGTAGTAAAAAACTCAATATCTTCTATAGAATATTCGCCGTTTTCTGTTCTATAATGATTATACTTTCAACCGTATTTATAAGACAACATTTTTTCTTAGACATCATCGCATCCTTTGATATTATGGTAGCCGTTTGGGCAATTTGTTATGTATTTAACCTAGGCAAAAAGTGCCAAAACATAAGTGATAAGGCGGTTGAAAGATACAAAAACAAGAAGAAACTTAAACAACAATAATTGAGTTTAACATATTAAAGTAATAGCAAGCTGAAAAATAGCTTGCTTTTTTAACGAAAATGATTATAATTATTGTGTAAAAATTTAACTACTAAAGGACAGATATGGAAAACTTTGACGCTATAGTGATAGGCGCAGGTCACGCAGGATGCGAATCGGCACTTGCTCTTGCTAGAACTGGGAATAAGACACTACTTTTAACACTGAGTTTAGACGCAGTGGCTTTTTTGGCGTGCAATCCTTCCATTGGTGGCACAGCAAAGGGTCAACTAGTTGCTGAAGTTGACGCACTTGGTGGCGAAATGGGAGTGAACACCGATAAAACCTTGATACAACTGCGAATGCTTAATAGCGGAAAAGGTCCAGCCGTTCAAAGTTTGAGGGCGCAAGCGGATAAAGTTGAGTACCATAGCCAAATGAAGTTGACCCTTGAAAAAACCGAAAACCTATTCTTAAGGCAAGGTGAAGTTGTCTCTATTAAAGAACTTGAAGATGGCTTAAAAGAAATTGAAACGGCAGTTGGGCTGATTTACAGATGCAAGGTAATAGTATTTGCAACAGGCGTGTATCTAAAAAGTAGAATTATTATCGGGCCATACACAAAAGATTGTGGACCAAACGGCTTTTCTAATGCCCAGAAGTTGTCTGATAGTTTAAGTGCGCTTGGGATAAAACTCCTCCGCTTTAAAACAGGAACGCCAGCCAGAATAAATGGCAGAAGCATTGACTATAGCCAACTTGAAGTGCAAAAAGGTGAAGAAAATATACAAAATTTTTCATTTTTAACAAAAAAGAAGCCAAACAACAAAGCGGTTTGCTATTTGACTTACACCAATCTTGAAACACATAAAATAATTCAAGACAACCTTGACAAAGCACCTGTATTTTCGGGTATGATTAAGGGCATTGGTCCGCGTTATTGCCCATCCATCGAAACAAAAATTGTGCGTTTTGCTGATAAAGAGCGTCATCAATTATTCTTGGAACCTGAGTCACTTTCAACAAATGAGGTGTATATACAAGGCTTTTCAACCTCTATGCCAGTTGATATTCAAGAAAAGATGATTCACTCCATCAAAGGTCTTGAAAAAGCCGAGATTATGCGTGATAGTTATGCTATTGAATATGACTGTATAGAGCCGACACAACTTCAACCTACCCTTGAGCTTAAGGGGCATAGCGGGCTGTTCTTTGCAGGGCAAATCAACGGAACCTCTGGTTATGAAGAGGCAGCAGCGCAAGGAATTATCGCAGGAATTAACGCAAATCTTTATTTAAAAGGCAAGGAGCAACTTGTGCTTAAGCGAAGTGACGGCTATATCGGAGTGCTTATTGATGATATTGTTACAAAAGGTACAAATGAGCCTTACAGAATGATGACTTCACGCGCCGAATACAGACTTCTTTTAAGACAAGATAATGCCGACCTAAGATTAACCGAAATTGGAAGAAAAGTGGGTCTTGTCGATGACAGACGCTGGAAGGTGTTTTTAAAGAAAAAGAAAGATTTAGAAAAGATTTTTACAATTTTGCAAACTAAATATAAAATTGAACAGGTGGCAGATTTTTATATTGAAAATGGCGAAAATCCCCCAAAAGAAAGCGTTACGCTCTACTCAATGCTAAAGCGTAGCAATATTGATGCCTTTAAAATAAATGAACGTTTTCACGTGTTTGACGGCTTCTCATATGAAGTCATCAATGAAATGAATATAACAGTCAAATATGAAGGCTATATCAAACAACAACTTGATGAAATAGAAAAGTTTAAAAAACAAGAAAGCACGCTGATACCTAAAGACTTTGATTACAATAGATATAACGGACTAAGACTTGAGGCACGCGAAAAACTTAACGAGATAAAACCACTTAGCATTGGTCAAGCCTCACGTATCTCAGGCGTCTCCCCTTCCGACATCGCAGTGCTATCAGTACTCGTCAAAAAATTTAAAGAGGAAAATAAATAATATAAATTATGTGATGTTAAAATTTTATTATCATAAAATTTTATAAATTCTAACGAATTTGCGTGCTTTGCCCGCCTATCACATAGTGTGTATAAACATCAGCCTCACCCTTGCAAGCAAGTTCGGCTTCCGATAATATAAACTATGTGATGTTAAAACTTAAACAAGTTAAGTTTTAATTTTGCTAAACGCAAAAACACAATAAATTGTGTTCATCACTTAGTATGTAAAACCATCAGCCTCACCCTTGCAAGCAAGTTCGGCTTCCGATAATATAATTTTATTATTTTTACTATACATTTATAAACAAACACCCCATAATTTTAACATTTGGGGTGCTTTTTGTTTTAAACTTTATTTAAAATTGTTTAAACATTACTTTATAAAGCGAAAATTTAAAACTTTTATCCATTAATTTTGAGAATTTCTTCCAAAATATTTGGTTTGGAGAAGTTGGAGATATTCGCCGTTTATGTCATTTGTCTCAAGCTCTGGTAACACCTCTATGCCGTGTTTGCCACCCTTGACCGCCTCAATGACTACAAGTACAACCCTGCCTTTGCCATTCTGCGTGAAAAACATACGCTTAGGCTCCAAATTATTTTCCATCAGCATATAAATTAGCTCTGCCGTGCGCGTTGCTGTGTACACCACAAAAAACTTACCACCAAACTTAAGCATACCAAAGGCGGTTTTGCACAAGTCTTTTAATGGCAGACTATCATCGTGCCTTGAATTGTTTATAATAGCATTTTTATTTAAAGCACTATCTTTGCGCAGGTATGGTGGGTTAGAAAAGACAACGTCAATAGATTCTGCCTTTAAATATTGCCTATAATTTCGTACATCATCGCTTATAACTGAGATTTTTTCTTGAAGGTCATTAAACAACACATTTTTCTCTGCAAGGCGTGCCATCTCGCTTTGATACTCAAAGGCGTAAATCTTGTCAAATTCAGTCTTAGCAGAAAGCAAAACTGAAATGACGCCACATCCAGCGCCAATCTCCACGCACACATCACTTTTCTTAAGCTTGATAAAATTAGCAAGCACCACGGAATCAGAAGTAAATGTATAATAGTTTTTATTTTGAATAATTTTAAGTCCGTGGCACTCCAAATCTTCTACTCTCTCATCCTTTGATAATGTAACTTTCATACTCCCTCACATTTTTCTAATTATAAAAATTCATAAAAACAATAAATTTTAATATTTTTTAGTAATTTTTGCACTTTTTGTTGATATTTTTTGAAATTTTCATTATTTTTTATCTTTAACCTCAAGTTCAGAAACGTTATACTCTTTAATTTCACTTGAGTCCTCATCTTCAAACTTGACAGTTACTATTTGTTTTAATAGGTCGTTATACATAACCTTCCCCTCGCCATCAGGAGTTTTTACAATACTATTCACCTTTGGCATAATTTTTAAAACTTCGGTATAATATTTATTTTCATAGGCAAGACAGCAAAGCATCTTTCCGCAAATACCGTTTATACTGTTTGGATTGAGGCTTAACCCTTGATTTTTTGCCATCTTGATTGAAATGTGGTCATCTATTCCAAAACCTTTATGGCAACAGCACTCAAGTCCGCAAGGTCCATATCCTCCCAAAATACGCGCGGTGTCTCGTGGACCTATCTGACGAAGTTCAATCCTCGTTTTAAAATGCTCGGCAAGTTTCTTGACAAGGTCACGAAAATCAACCCTATTTTCTGCGGTAAAGTTTATTGTAAGTCTTGAAAAATTATAGTTACACTCGACGGAGATAACCTTCATCTCAAGTCCTTCCTCATCTATCAACTTTTTAGCCTCAGGAAAAAGTTTTTCTGCCTTTTGGTAATTGTTTTTTGCCTCATCAAGTTCTTTTTGCTCTGCGATTTTTACAACATTCTTAAGTGGCTCTACAAGGCTATCAATGCTAACCATATGACGGTCTGAGACAACTTTAACGAGGTCTCTCCCCTTTTCTGTTTCAACTATTACATAGTCACCTTTTTTTATGTCCAGTCCATTCGGTGAGAAAGAATAACTATGACTTCCCCCGTGAAATTTTGCATCTACTACTTCTACTTGCATATAAATTTAACCTCCAAAATATTGAGTAATAAGTTTTCTATAATAAGTGTTAAATTGACATTATATGTCTGCTCTTTTACAGCTTTATTTAATAGCTCTTGTATTTGACAAATGGCTTTTATTGAATAATTACCTTCGACGTTCTTTAATTTTTCTGCAAAGCCCTTTAGCCTGCACTCTCTCCCCGCCTTGATGGCAAGCATATCTTCAAGAGCAAGAGATATTATTTCAATTATAAGCTCAAAATGCTCCTTATAGTCAAGAAGTTTCTTGCTGTAAACTAAGACCTCTTTTGACGAAGTCAAATCGGTGATAACTGAAACGGCGCTTGTAAAGAGCTCTTGCAGATTTTTCATCTTTAAAAGCTCTTCTGCCCTGCCTAAATACCCATAACTAAGCACAGAAATAAGCTCGCTATTTGCGCTGTCTGCCAGGTAGCTAAGCAAAGTATCTTCGTCTAGTTTTGCAAGCTCATACTTATTGCACCTAGAGCGTATGGTCGGCAACACCTGATTGACATTTGAGCAAGTTAAAATCATATAGACATTTTTAGGTGGCTCTTCAAGGATTTTTAAAAGTTTATTTTGCGCGCTCTCTGTCGAGTTATCAAAGTCCTTTATAATAAAAATCTTCTTGTCCGCTTGAACTGGCAAGGCATAGCTTTCAAGCACTATCTCTTCGCTGTCGGCAACAAGCAGTCTGTCTTTTTGTGGATAGGTCTTTACATCTGGATGCGAGGCAAGCATAACTCTTTGGTAGTTCTCATTTTTTTCATCCTCGCCACCATTTAAAAGTAGCACCGCCAGCAATTTTGCAACGCTGTTTGCATAAAGGCTATCCTTTGAAATTAGCATTGTAGCCTTAGCAAGCGTGCCTGCCTTGACTTCACGTTTCAAAAGATTATAGTCATTGGTATTTGCAATAATGTCAAGCATTTCCATAATTATTATTTTACCACAAATAAAGGCAAAAAGCAATTAAATAAACTGCCAATAGTTTGTCGCAAACAAAAATTAATATAAAATCACAAAAAAACAATATTTTTATTGACAAGAATTAAAAAAAGTTTTATAATACCACAAAAGCGTTGATTGAGAAAAGTACCTTGCTCCCTTGATTAAAGAGAGGTAAACCGTGGCTGAAATTTTACCATCAATAGCAAGTGAAAGAACACTCAGGAGCTGTTTTTGCGAACATTAATATTTGTGATGATTTTTTATTTAATCCTCATTAAATATTAACAAAGTAGTGAAAACCGGGCTAGCCCGTCATAGCGTCTTAGAGAGGCAGTTATACTGCAAGTTAGGTGGCACCGCGAGTCATTCGTCCTAACACAAACGGCAAAAAGTCTTGTGTTGGGAGCGAATGACTTTTTTGCTTTTGTAAGGAGGTAAAAAATGGAAAATTATGTTAGAAGTGACCTAGCCTCTGCTCAAGGCAAGGTTGAAGTTTGGGCTTGGATTGAGAAGGTCCGTGACCAAAAAAGTATGCAATTTGTAATTTTGAGAGATAGAAGTGGCAATCTTCAGATGACGATTGAGAAGGCAAGCAAGCCTGAGATTGCTGAGGTTGTATCTCATTTTACTCAAGACTATTATGTTAAAGTTAGAGGCGAGGTTGTGCCAAACGAGTATGTAAAACTTGGCAAAAAGGAGCTTATTCCAGACAGCCTTGAAGTGCTTTCAAAGGCAGATATCAGCCCTATAGACAGCGAAAGCTCTATTGACCAGCGTCTTGATTACCGCTGGATTGACCTTCGTGACCCTAAAAAGCGCCTTATATTTGAGGCTCAAACAGCACTCACGCAAGGTATGAGAAATTATTGCATAGAGCACGGCTTTATTGAAGTACACTGCCCAACCACAATTAAGAATGAAAGCGAGTCTGGAAGTGGCGTATTCGAGGTTAAATATTTCGATAAAAAGGCATATCTAATTCAAAGCCCACAATTTTATAAGCAAATGGCGATTGCTGCAGGTTTTGAAAAGGTGTTTATTGCAACTCCTATTTATAGAGCTGAAAAATCTTTCACAAGGAAGCACGCAACTGAGTTCTCAGGCTTTGACCTTGAATTTGCAAATGTATCATCTGTTGAAGATGTTATGAAGGTTGAGGAAGAGCTTTTGCAGGCTGGACTTAAAGAAGTAAGTGAAAAATATGGGCAAAAGATTAAAGAGCTTCTTGGCGTTGACATCATCGTGCCATCGCTTCCTTTCCCACGCGTTACAATGAAAGAGGTCTATAAAATTCTTGAAGAAGAGTGCGACTACCCTCTTGATGAAGGCGCTGACCTTGACACTGAGGCTGAAAACTTACTTTCTGCTTATATGATGAAGAAAAATAATCACCAATTCTTCTTTGTAAAAGATTACCCATCAGATGTAAGACCTTTCTATTCAATGCACAAAGATGATGAGCCTGGATATAGCGAAACTTATGACCTATATTATAAGGATATAGAAATCACAAGTGGAGCTATGAGAGAACACCGCTCTGATGTGCTTGCAAAGCAGATAGCTGAAAAAGGCATCGACCCTAAGACTATGGAAGAAAACTATATCAATTTCTTCAAATATGGTTGTCCTCCTCACGGCGGTTTTGGTCTTGGTCTTGACAGACTTACTATGCTTATGCTTGATATTCCAACTATCAAAGAAGCTATGTTTGTGTTCCGCGGACCTGACAGATTGAACCCATAATATTTGATTTCATATTTAAAATTTTTATAAAATTGTATAAAAAAGCAGAAAAAACTTTAAAAAACTATAAAATTTAGCAAAAATTGCAAATTTTATAGGCAAAGGAGATAAAATGAGCAAAACAAAAATATCAATTGAAGAGGTTAAAAGGCTGGCAGGACTTTCTGCACTTGAATTTAGCGAAGAAGAACTTTCGGCATTTATACCTGAATTTGAGGCAATGCTTGAACTTGTTGATGAAGTTAAAAATTGCGACACGGGAGAGGCACAACTTAACTACACCACCCACCTTTTAAGCGAATGCCGTGAGGATGAGGCTAAGGAGAGTTTTCCTCAAGAAGAAATTTTATTAAATAGTCCAAAAACTAAGAAAGGCTCCTTCTGCGTGCCTAAGATGTTAGACTAAGGAGGTGCAAAGATGGATATTGGGAAATTATCACTTATTGAACTTGCCAAAGCGATAAGTGAGCAAAAACTAACTTCATATGAAGTAACTAAATATTATATAGAAAGATGCCAAGAAAAAAGCGACCTCAATGCACTTCTTGAAATCTTTGACGACAGCCTTGATAGAGCAAGTGAAATGGATGAAAAAATCAAGGGCGGATTTAAAGGAAAGCTTGCCGGCGTGCCTGTAATAATTAAGGACAACATCTTATATAAGGGCAAAAAAGCTAGCTGCAGTTCAAGATTTCTTGAAAATTATGTAGCGCAGTACAACTCAACTGTTGTACAAAAGATGCTTGACGAAGGCGCAATCATTATAGCAAGAGCCAATATGGATGAATTTGCTATGGGCTCATCTACAGAAAACTCAGCCTATGGCGTAACAAAAAATGCTCTTGATCCATCACGTGTGCCTGGCGGTTCAAGTGGTGGCAGTGCTTGCGCAGTAGCAGCAGGACTTGCACCTGTTGCACTTGGTACTGATACGGGCGGGTCAATAAGACAGCCTTGTTCGTATAACGGCGTTGTAGGCATTAAACCAACCTATGGGCGGGTATCAAGATATGGCGTTGTGGCTTTTGCAAGCTCCATTGAGCAAGTAGGGCCTATCACAAAGAATGTAAAAGATAACGCATATATGCTTTCAGTGCTTGCTGGTGGCAGTATACACGATGAGACGTCGCTTAAGGTTGAAGTGCCTGACTACCTTTCTTACATTAAAGGTGATATTAAAGGGCTTAAAGTTGGCGTACTTAAAGAAATTGAAGAGGCTGTAAAAGGTCTTGAAGTTGAAAAGAGTTATAAAGAGGCAGTTAAGTTTTTAAAGGATAACGGCGCTGAAATTGTTGAGGTTTCTATACCTGACTTTAAACTCACACTGCCTTGCTACTACATCATAGCACCAGCAGAGGCAACAAGCAATCTTGGCAGATTTGACGGCGTTAAATACTCAAGAAGAAGCGCTGAGGCAAAAGATGTTGATGAAATATATGTAAAAAGCCGTTCTGAAGGCTTTGGGAAAGAGGTTAAGCGCAGAATTATGCTTGGAAACTTCGTGTTAAGCTCAGGCTACTTTGACGCTTACTACAACAAAGCTAAAAAATTGCAACAAAAACTTATCGCTGAAAGTAAAAAAGCTTTTGAAAATTGTGATGTTTTAGTACTTCCAACAACTGCTGGCGAGGCATTTAAGATTGGAGCTAAAGGTGGCGATCCTGTCGAAATGTACAAAGAGGACCTGTTTACTATTATGGCAAACATTCTTGGCACTCCCGCTCTTTCTCTTCCTTTTGGAAAAGGTGAAAGCGGACTACCACTTGGGCTTCAGATTGTAGCTGACAGGCTAAATGAAGGCTTAATATATAATGTTGCAGACTTTATAGAAAACAATGGAGGCGATTATGCAAGAGTATGACATTGTAATTGGACTTGAAGTCCATAGCGAACTTAAAACAAATTCTAAGGTGTTTTGCTCCTGCAAAAATCAGTTTGGGCAGGCACCTAACACCAATTGTTGCCCTGTTTGCGTAGGTCTTCCTGGGGCTCTTCCTGTGCTTAATAAAAAAGCTGTCGAGCTTGTAATAAAGGCTGGGCTTACGATGGGCTGTCAAATAAATGACCTTGCAGTATTTGAGCGAAAAAATTATTTCTACCCAGACCTTGCAAAAGCTTATCAAATAAGTCAGCTTGTAAGACCAATATGCCTTGGTGGACAAATTGAGCTTGAAGATAAGGTGGTTAGACTTAACCGCATACACCTTGAGGAGGACGCAGGTAAACTAGTACACTGCTCTGCCGCAATTGGAACGCTTATCGACTACAATCGTGGTGGCGTTCCACTTATGGAGCTTGTAACTGAGCCAGACATCTCAAGCGCAGATGAGGCTGTTGAATTTTTAACAAGGCTCCGCCAACGTTTAATCTATGCTGGCGTTGCAGAATGTAAGATGGAACAAGGCGGATTGCGTTGTGACGTAAACGTGTCTGTCAAGAAAAAAGGCTCTAAAGAACTTGGACAGCGTACCGAGATGAAAAACCTCAACTCATTCAAGAGTGTTTATCGCGCTATTAACTATGAGGCAAATAGACAGATTGAAATTCTTGAAAATGGTGGCACAGTAGTGCAAGAAACTAGAAAATGGGATGACAACCACTCAAGAAGTGTGTCGATGCGTAAGAAAGAGACTTCTTCTGACTACCGCTACTTCCCTGACCCAGATATGCTCGCCGTAGAAATCCCAAGAGAAGATGTTGAAAGAATTAGAAAAACTCTACCACTTATGCCAGACCAGCTTAGAAAGAGATATGTTGAAGAATATGGCTTAAGTGACTATGAAAGTGAAATTTTGACACGCGAAAAAGCACTCTCCGATTACTTTAATGAAGTATTATCTTTCTACAACAATCCAAAAGAGGTGACAAACTGGATACTTACTGAGATTTTGAATAAGGTAAAAGATTTGAGCGAAGAGATTGCAATCTCACCAAGCGACCTTGCAAAACTATTAAAGCTTGTAGAAGATAAAAAGGTTACCAGAACAAACGCAAAAGAGATGCTCGCGCGCATTATGGAAAATGGTGAAAAACTGGAAGCTCTTGAAAAAGAATATGCTGGTAGCGTAGATGGAGATGCATTAAGAGCGCTTGTTGAAACTATTGTAAAAAATAATCCTAATGCAGTTGAAGATTATCGCACGTCTGACACTCCTGAAAAGGTGTTCCGCTGGTTTACCGGTCAAGTAATGAAAGAGACACGCGGTAAGGCTAACGCGACGAAAGCTGAGGAGTTTATTAGAGAATTATTAAAATAATTTACTTTTTATAAAAAAAAATAAAATTTTAATATTTTTTACTTATTTTTTAAAAATTATTTATACATTAAATAAAAAACACGATTTTTAAGTTGTACCAAAAAATCAAGATACAATATAAATGAAGTGCACCCCAAAAGTTAGACACTTAAGGAGGTGCACTTCATTTATTTTTTAATTAGTTTTTTTAATTTTTTATTAATTTTTAATTAATTTTTATTAATTTTTCTAATTTTTAATGTTTTTCTTTAATCTTTTTATTGTTTTTTATATTTTATCAAATATTATCTTTAGCAATATAATTTTCTTACTATAAAATTAACAAATTTTGTTGATAAAATTCTTGGTAAAAATACAGCGCATTTATAAAAAAATCCTACAGTCTTTCGTAGTGGCGGATGTTTTTTCTTTAAAACCTTGACTACCGCCTTGCCTACTGAATCAGGACTCTTGCCCTTTATCTCATCCTTTTCAACCTTTTTAATAGATTTTTCAATGCTTGCTTTTTGCTTTTCGTTTTGAGTATCATTATCTATTATTCTTGAAGTTGTAAAATTTGTATGAGTATCGCCTGGCAATATAGAGGTGACTTTTATTTTATATTGTCTCACCTCATTTGCGAGTGCTTTTGAAAAGATTTCAACGCCCGCTTTAGTGGCGCTGTATGTCGCTTGCACTGGAAGTGGTATCACCCCACCAACAGAGGATATATTGATTATATTGCCTCCGCCCGACTGCTTTAAATACTTTATCGCCCTTCCGCTGAGTGCAATGACCGCCGAAAGATTGGTGCTAATAAGAGAATATATATTCTCGGCTTTTGTGTTTTCAATCGCGCCAGCAATGCCAAAACCGGCGTTGTTTATAAAGATGTCGATGCGCCCTTCCTTTTCAAATATCTGAGATAAAATACCATCAACTTTATCTGTGTCATTGACATCACAGGCAAAAGCCTCTTTAATTTCAGAATGCTGTCTGACCGTGCGTGATATATCATACACAACCACACCTTCATTAAAAAGTCTTTTCGCAATGGCATAACCTATTCCACTGCTTGCACCTGTTATCACTGCAACTTTATCTTTAATCTTCATACTTCCCTCGTCTATAAATAAAATAACATCTTTATTTTAACACATAAAGATGTTATTGGCAAATAAACTAAGATAATTTAGTGCTTTATTTAATAACTCTTGTACAAGCCACAGCAAGAGCGCCACTGCCGATGTGGCAAGCAACACTGAGTGACAATGGATTTACATATGTCAAATTTAGGTCCGGGATTTCTTTCCTAATTTGCATAGCAAAATCTTCAGCTTTTTCTCTACAATTTGTGTATGCAACCATTAAATCAATTTCGCCTTTTTCTCTCAAATCGCTAAATCTTTCTTTTAAATCTTTTTTGATAGCTTCAATCATCTTAATTCTTGCAACTTTATCGTTTAGCACCTTTGCGTAGCTATCAAGTTTACCTCCTTGAATTTGAAGCACAGGTTTTATTTTTAACAGTGTACCTATAGCGGCAGCTGTTGGGGTTATTCTTCCGCCCTTTTTCAAATACTTTAAAGTGTCTACCATAACATAAATACTGCTATCAAGTGAAGTCTCTTCTAATATTTCCTTTATTTCATCAGCGCTCTTGTCCTGTTTTGCTAGGTTTAATGCATCATAAACAGAACGCTTTAAGGTTACAGAAATTCTTTTGTTGTCAACCACAACAACCTTGCCATTATAATCTTTAGCAAAGTTTTGGGCTGTTTCACACGACATACTTAGCGCGCTAGACATAGGAATATGAACTATATAATCATATTCCTTAAGCAGTTTTTCCCATAAATCCGTTATATAGCCAATTGATGGCTGAGAGGTTGAGATTTCAGCATCCTCAGTAAGTTTTTGATAAAACTGCTCTTGAGTTAAATTGATATCCTCAAAATACTCCTCTCCGTCTATCATAAAAGGCATTGGCACAACATAGACATCCTTCATCTCTTTTGCCTCTGCCTGAGTTATCCCTGCATTACTATCTGTTACTACTGCTATTTTGCTCATAAAAAACTCCTTTTTAGTATATTAATGTTATCCGCATTGTATTTTAACATATTTAATTAATATTTACAAAATGATTATCGCATTTTATACATAAATGATACTAAATAAGCCTTTTTGTCTTATAGAAAAGAAAATGGTGCCACTTTTAACTTTTTTGAAAAACATTTTTAATTTATTATGAGAAATTGTCAAAAATTATTATACTAGTATAAAAGGATTAAAAATGAAGAAATATAAAGTCGGTATTTTTATTGACGCTTTCTATCCTATGATTGACGGCGTGATTTCTGTGGTTGACAATTTGGCTAAACATTTAAGTGATAAGCTTGACATAACAATCTTTACAATCAAGCCCTCTGGGAATAAAGAGGATACAACCGTTCATCCATATAAGGTTGTAAGATGTAAGTCTAAGCCCGTTATTTACCTTGACTACGACCTTGCCACACCTAAACTTGATAGAGCCTTTAGAAAAACTCTAAAAGAGAGTAATCTAGACTTAATTTACTACCACTCGCCTTTCACTCTTGCAAGTGTTGCAACGAAGTATGCGAAAAAGCATCACATTCCTTGTATTTGTCACTTGCACTCACAGTACAAACGAGATGTTCAGCGCGCAACTCACAATAAAGTTTTGACAAATATAATTTTAAAAATATTTATGAAGAACTTCAACCGCGCAGACCTTGCAATTGCAGTCAATGAGTTCACCGAAAAATTGTATAAGGAAGAATACAAACTTAAAGTCCCAGTAAAGGTTGTATATAACGCAACATCAATGACGCCTTGCAGTGACACTGCGAAAGCAAGGGATATCGTAAACCAAAGATTTGGCTTAAAGGACAATGAAAAACTATTTTTGTATGTCGGGCGAATAAACAAACTTAAAAATATAGATTTGATTTTAGATAGCTTGTCGCTTGTCGAAGAGAAATATAGTAATTTCAAAATGTTGCTTGTAGGAAGCGGAAAAAATCTTGAATATTTCCAAAATAAGGTAAAAAGGTTAGGGCTTGAGGATAAAGTCATATTTGCAGGAAAAATATTAGAGCAAGACCTTCTAACTTATATTTACTGCCGAAGCAACCTTTTACTTTTCCCTTCGCAGTATGACACTGATGGCATAGTGAAAATTGAGGCGTCAAGCCAGCATACACCAACGGTTTTTATAGAGAACACGGGCGCCTGCTCCGCCATAACTGACAATGAAAATGGTTTTATCTCCAAGAATACTCCTCAAGATTACGCAGATAAAATCTTGCTTGCATTGACAGACGAAGAGCTATATAACAAGGTTTGCCAGAACGCCTACAAAACGCTTTATCGCACTTGGCAAGAAAGTGCCGATGAAATATACAAAATTATCGTAGACACAATTAACGGAGGTAAAAATGAATAAGATAGGATTTGATAATGAGCTTTATATCCAGCTTCAAAGCGAGAAGATACTTGAGAGAATTAAGATATTTAATGACAAGCTATATCTTGAGTTTGGCGGAAAACTTTTTGACGATTTACACGCATCCCGAGTGCTTCCAGGGTTTGACCCGAATATAAAGACTAAACTTTTAGTCAAATTAAAGGATAAGGCAGAGATAATCTTCTGTATTTCTGCAAATGATATTGAGAAAAATAGAATTAGAGCCGACCTTGGACTCAGCTATGATAATGAAATGCTAAGGATAATTGACAATTTGCGCGCTCTTGGACTTTATGTTTCATCTATTGTTATAACACTTTACAAAGGACAGTCAAGTGCAACTAAATTTGCACAAAAGCTAGAACAGCGCGGAGAAAAGGTATATTTTCATCGATATACTAAAGGTTACCCAAGCGAAGTTGATGTAATAGTCTCAGATGAAGGCTATGGCGCAAACCCTTACATTGAAACGACAAAACCTCTCGTAATAGTAACTGCGCCAGGTCCATCAAGCGGGAAACTCGCCACTTGTCTTAGCCAGATGTACCACGATTACAAGAAAGGCGTCAAGGCTGGGTATGCAAAATTCGAGACCTTCCCTGTTTGGAATTTACCTTTGAAACACCCCGTCAATATCGCCTACGAGTCTGCAACTGCCGACCTTAAGGATATAAATCAAATAGACCCATTCCACTTTAACGCGTGCGGCAAACTTGCTGTAAACTATAACCGAGACATCGAAGTTTTCCCTGTACTTAAAAATATACTCAAGAAAATTACAGGGCAAGATGTATATAAGTCTCCTACAGATATGGGTGTCAATATGGTTGCAAGCGCAATTATTGATGACGAAGTCGTTCAAGAAAGCGCAAAGAAAGAGATTGTAAGACGTTATTTAAAGGCTGAATGCGACTATAAAAAAGGACTAGCGTCGTTTGACACACTAGAACGCACAAAATATCTTATGGCTGAGGTTGAGCTTACCCCTGACTATCTGCAAGTTGTCAAAGCATCCAAAGAAACCACCAAAAATACTGGATACCCTTGTGTTGGGCTTGAACTTCCAAATGGCGAAATTGTCTTTGGTAAAAATAAGAAGATTGTCTCTGCAAGTGGTGCGGTTGTGCTTAACGCCCTTCGCTCTCTTGCCAAAATGGGAGACGATTTTGATATAATCTCTGATGATATATTGATGCCGATTGTAAAACTTAAAACCGATTATTTGCATTCAAAGTGCGGAGTACTTACTCTTGACGATGTTTTAATTGCACTTGCAATCTCATCGCACTCAAACAATAAAGCAAAGAAAGCCTTAAAGAAACTGCCAGAGCTAAAAGGTTGCGAGGCGCATTGCACCTACATTCTGTCAAACGCAGAAGAACAATCATTAAAGAAACTTGGCATAAATATCACCTGTGAACCTGTATTTTTAAACGGCAATCTTTTTGAAGAATAAAAACCAAATTTAACAAATTCCTTTATTTTTGTTTTAAATTTATAAAAAATAAATAAAACCAATAGTTTTATAACATAAAATCAAAAACCCTTCTAAATTCTCTTAGAAGGGTTTTTGATAAGTTATTTATTAAATCTGAATAATTTTAGTGGGTAAGGGACAGGCAAAAGTCCAGGTTGGAAGGGCCCATTACTAATCCAGCAAAGTCCTCTTTCAAAACTATATCTACAATTTTTTTTGCCATTCATACAAAAATAGACGTTGACAGGTGAGGTTACAAGAGAGAAAATTGCTTTGAAGAGAATGAGGTCAATAGCCGTCTTTGATTCATATACCGTTCTGCAGTGACAAGCAGGGCATACCCCAACTGGTCGTATACCCAAAGGTATGCCAAGGAAGGCACCCCACCGTGTTGCATTCTTCTTTGCTTGCATTTCTAGTCGCGCCTTTCCCTTTCCCCCGCTTTTACCTTTTCCAGTAACTTCTACATCCTTTTCTTTAGACTTTTTATCGGACTTATCCTCATTATTTTTATCTTTAGAGTTTTTGTCTTCGTCTTGAGAGTTGTCAAAAGGGTCTTCATCTTTAGGTTGTTCATCTTCACCGAAGCCGTCTCCAGTATCGTCGCCATATCCGCTCTCATCATTATCGGCTCCTTTATCGCTTTTGTTACCACCCCTGTCATCAGCATCGTCTACATCATCGTCATAGTCCTCGTCGTCATCATCGTCATAATCGTCATCATCGTCATAATCACCAAAGCCATCATCGTAACCGTCATCATCGTCATCATCGTATGGGTCAAAATAATCTTTAAACATAAACATCTCCTTTGTGTTAATTTGTGCAAAAAGCATATTTGTATTTAAAATTGTAGCAAAAACCTAAAATGCCTTTACTTTCACTTATTATTTTACCACAATAATAAAAAAACATCAAATAATTTTGATGTTTTTAAACTCCTTTAGTCAACCCACAATACTTTATTTGAAACGATAAGTGTAATTATATCTACGAGCCATAAGAATGGCAAACCAACGATAAGTAAAATCACACCTAAGATTAAGCCAAAGACAGACTCTTTGCTTGCAGACTTAATAATTCTATAAATCACCCAGATTATATCAATCATAGGTAATGCTAAAATTATTTTCACAATAAGTGGAAGATCATCCATTGCTTTAACAAAACTTGCCATACTCGCCTCCTTTTCAAGAATTATACAACATTTTATGCTATAAGTCAATGTTGTAGACTATTAATCGCTTTGATTTTTAGCTTAAACAATCGAACGTTATACAAACTTTATTACGAACACAAAGAGGATATTTTCAAAAACTCGTTTGGGTCTAAACAAGCTCCGCCTACTAAAAAGCCGTCCAATTTTTTAGCGGATAAAAATTGTTTAATATTTTTGCTATCAATAGAGCCACCATATACAACTTTTATACTTATTGAAGCATTCTCTGAAAAGTCGTCCTTGATAATATGTCTAATCTCTTTAACTGCTCCCTCTATTTCATTCTTGGTTGGAGTTTTTCCACTGCCAATAGCCCATATAGGCTCGTATGCGATGATAACACGCTCAAGTTCATTTTCATACAAACCTTTTAGAGCGCACTCAATCTGCTCTCTAAGTACCTCAAAGGTTTTTAAAGTATTACGCTCGGTCAAGCTTTCACCAACGCAAAGAATGACACCTAAGCCATTCTTGAGTGCCACCTTTATTTTTTTGTTTATAGTCTTTGTGTCCTCTTTAAATTTCTTACGCCTCTCGCTATGGCCTATTATTACATAGTCAACACCGCTATCTTTAAGCATTGCACCACTGATTTCGCCTGTATTCTTTCCCTGTTCCTCGTCGCTTAAATTCTGGGCGCCAAGTCTGACATTTCTGTTTTTGCAAAGCAAAGCGCCAAGCCCCAAGGATGTGTAAGGCAGACATAGAGTGAGGTCAATCTTACTGCCGTCAAAGCGTGACAGAAATGCCATAAGGTAATCTTTCGTCTCGCTTGGCGTTAAATTCATTTTAAAATTTGCTATAAGCGTTCTCATCTTATTTTCTCCTGAATAACCTCGACGGCTGGCAACGAGCCTTCTTCAAGAAACTTTAATGTTGCACCGCCACCTGTTGAGATATAATTGATTTTCTTTGCAAGATTGAAAAGGTTTACTGTTGCAACTGTGTCACCACCACCTACAGAGGTGTGAGCTTTTGAGGAAGCTATAGCTTCTGCAATAGCGCGGGTACCATTTCTAAACAAAGAGTTTTCAAACATGCCCATTGGACCGTTCCAGAAAATTTCTTTAGCATTTGCAATTTCGTCAGCATAAAGCTTGATTGTCCTAGGTCCTATGTCATAACCCGTCATATTTACAGACATTCTTGTCGCAATATAAACTTTTGGATTTTTACCGCGCATACATATATGGTCTACTGGAAGTAGTATCTTTTTACCCAGCTCTTTCGCCTTTGCCATAATATTGTTTGCCGTGTCAAGGCAATCATCTTGGACAAGAGACGCACCCACCTCAATGCCCTTAGCTTTAAGGAAGGTGTATGCCATAGCGCCACCTATGATAAGCGTATCCGCCTTTTCGATGAACTTTTCAAGTATTTTTATCTTAGAGTCAATCTTTGCCCCACCCAGCACGGCAACAAATGGTCGTTTTGGGTTTTCAATTATCTCTGTTAGATGGCTAACTTCTTTTTCCATCAAAAAACCAATGGCATTTGGAAGAAACCTAGCAAGTGCGTAGTTGGTTGCGTGTTTACGATGAGCAACCCCAAAGGCATCGTCAACAAAGATATCGCCGTATGAGGCAATCTCTCGGGCGAACTTCATATCACAGGCCTCTTCTTGCTTGTAAAACCTTACATTTTCAAGAAGAAGTACGTCGCCTTCTCTCAAAATCTTGACTCTCTCTTTAACCTCATCGCCAATCACAGTGTTGCAAAAAGATACGTTGCAAGGCAAAGATTTAGAAAGATATAAAGATACAGGCCACAAACTCTTTCTCACATCATAGCCATCAGGTCTGCCAAGATGCGACAAAATCACAACTCTTGCCTTTTGTTCTATTAGGTATTTAATAGTTGGGAGTTCGTTTTTAATTCTCGTTGCGTCCAGTATCTTTCCGCCATCGTCCATAGGAACATTGAAGTCCACCCTAAGAAGCACTACTTTGCCTTTTAAATTTACAAGGTCTTTTATAGTTCTTTTCATATCCTCTCCTTTTTAAATTTCAAACATTGCGATTTTCTATAACTATTTTACAACTTTTTTTATTTAAAACAAAATCATTTATTGAATATCTTGTTTAAAAGTTCTAGACTGTTGTCAATTGACGGACTTGTTGCAAGTTGAAGTCGCACTGCACTTGCCTTTTCGACGCCAGACACATACCACAAAAGATGTTTCCGCATATATAGTGTAAGCCAAGACTCGTCATAATATTTTCGTAATACCTCAATATGCCTTTTTATAACATCAAAAATGTTGCCATCAAACCTTTTGCCTTTAAGCTCGTCAAATATCCACGGCCTGCCTTGCGCACCTCTGCCTATCATTACGCCGTCAACTTTGGTCTCAAGCATTCTTTGATAGCTCTCACTGTCAACAACGTCGCCGTTGCCAACAACTGGGATGTTTACGCTTGCCTTCAATCTTGCAATTGCATCAAGGTCTGCCTTGCCAGAGTAGCCCTGCTCTGTCGTTCTTGCGTGAAGGGTGATAAAACTTGCACCACTCTCTTCACACATACGTCCAAACTCCCTGCTGATATCCCTGTCATATCCAAGCCTAAACTTCACCGACACTGGCACTTTGGAGGCTTTGACGCAACTTGAGATAATCTCACTTGCAAGCGGAGGGTTTTTCATAAGCGCACTACCCTCACCATTCTTCACAATCTTAGGGGCAGGACACCCCATATTGATGTCAATAATTTGATATTTTTCGAGTAGCGGACTTGTTAGCGCCTTTGCCATAATATCACTTTCGTGACCGAAAATTTGACCTATCTTTATCTTCTCATATGGAGAGTCAACAGTCATAAACTCGGTTTTCTTCGGGTTATGTAACATTGCCCTACAAGATAGCATTTCGCTATAAGTGGCATCAGCGCCATAAAGCGAACAAACCTCTCTAAAGCCCACATCACTAACACCAGCCATAGGCGCCAAAATTAAACTTGAGCCAAAATCTATACCATTAATCTTCATAGCCATAGTGTAGCAGTTTAAACAACTTTTTGCAAACAATATTGAAGGAAAGTGATGTTTGAAAAGCAAAAAACAATTCATATAATAAAACTCTTGCATTCCGCAAGAGTTTTACCTTTTAATATTCACAAAATTAACGCCTATACTTTATAACTTTTTATTTAGAGTAGACAGTATAGCGCTTTCCATCAATCACCTCTGTTGGACCCTTCGTGAAGTTTGTGGTGATATAACTATTAGTTCCATCATCCAAACTTGTCAAAACTTTAACAGTCGTTGCGTAAGCAAGCAACCCTCCACACGCCGAAGTTGAGGTTGCACTATTATATACATCCTCACTGTCAATTATAACCTCTTTAAGTCCACTGCAACCAGAGAACGCTCTATCTCCTATACTTGTTAAATTTGATGGCAAGGTTATACTTGTAAGGCTATAGCAATTATAGAATGCTCCTCGATTTATCTCAATAGTTCGGCTATCTAGGTTTATTGATGTTATATCTCTTGAAGTAGGTGCTAGTGCTATAAAATCATCTCCATATACATAACACTGCATATTGTTTATTGTTTGTATCCTTGGTGCAGGTTTCTCTTCTCCGTCACTAAGATTATATACCACCTTTGCATATTGGGCAACATAATCATTACCAGCGCTTCCTATAGTTAGGTTTAAACTACTATAGTTATATACTTCAGCTAAAGCGTAACAATTCTGGAATGCAAAATTTCCTATACTTCTTAAACTTGATGGCAAGGTTATACTTGTAAGGCTAGTGCAATTAGTGAATGCAAGGCCCCCTATACTTGTTAAACTATCTGGCAAGGTTATACTTGCAAGGCTATAACACACATGGAATGTCCAATTCCCTATACTTGTTAAACTTATACACTGGTCTAAATCTACAGTTATAAGGTTAGTGCAATATCGGAATGCCTGCTCCCCTATACTTGTTAAACTTATACACTGGTCTAAATTTACAGTTATAAGGTTAGTGCAATCTCGGAATGCCTGCTCCCCTATACTTGTTAAACTTGTACACTGGTCTAAATCTACAGTTGTAAGGTTACTGCAACCAGAGAATGCAGAACTCCCTATACTTGTTAAACTTGTACACTGGTCTAAATCTATAGTTGTAAGGCTAGTGCAATCTCGGAATGCCTGCTCCCCTATACTTGTTAAACCTTCTGGCAAGGTTATACTTGTAAGTACATCGCAACCAGAGAATGCATCATAACAAATAATTTTACAATCTGGATTGACTGTATAAGACGAGCTTGTTATATCTGTTCCATCCCATAATACTAAATATGGGTTTTGCTCATTACCTAAATATTTTACTCCGTTATCATCTGTTATTGATGGGGTTAAATTACTGCAACCAGAGAATGCAGAACTCCCTATACTTGTTAAACCTTCTGGCAAGGTTATACTTGTAAGTCCACTGCAATCCTCGAATGCATAATAACAAATAATTCTACAATCTGGATTGACTGTATAAGACGAGTTTGTTATATCTGTTCCATCCCATAATACTAAATATGGGTTTTGCTCATTACCTAAATATTTTACTCCGTTATCATCTGTTATTGATGGGGTTAAATTACTGCAACCATTGAATGCATCCCCTATACTTGTTAAACTTGATGGTAAGGTTATACTTGTAAACACATCGCAATCAGGGAATGCAAACTCTCCTATGCTTATTAAACTTGTACACTGGTCTAAATCTACAGTTGTAAGGTTACTGCAACCAGAGAATGCAACCTCTCCTATGCTTATTAAACTTGTACACTGGTCTAAATCTACAGTTGTAAGGTTACTGCAACCAGAGAATGCAGAACTTCCTATACTTGTTAAACTTGATGGCAGGGTTATGCTTGTAAGGCCCGTGCACTTACGGAATGCCATTTTCCCTATACTTGTTAAACTTGATGACAAGGTTATGCTTGTAAGGCTACTGCATTCGGTAAATGCACACTCGCCTATATACTCTATAGTGTCTGGCAAAACAACACTTGTTATAATTGTATTTCTCAAAAAAACACCTTCCGATGGAACGTTGTGCTCATCATCATAATACCCATAAGCAATACCCACAACTGCATAATCATCGCCTTCTATATAAGCTGTAGTTCCAAAAGGTGATGCCAAATTTAACTGCATAGGAAACATTGGTTGCAGTTCGGTTGGGTCTACACTTGACAATGAATTGTATATATCTGTTGCATTAACTAATGTGTTGTTATATTGTCCATCCGCTGTTGTAAAATAAAACTCTCCATCACTAAGACCTTCTCCTTGCATTTCAGCTAACATTTCTATATAATACATAAACAATTGCAAGTTATTTTCATTGTATGAGTCTAGGCTAAGTGTATATTGTGGTTCAAAATATATAGGGAATGCTAATGTGTCCATTATACTTGCAAACTCCATAAAGTTAGCACAATATGTTCGCTCTCCACCCTGCGGAGTGTAATAAAATCCACCAAGATATAACGCATACATAGCAAACTCGCCTCTTGAATCTCCTGGAATATCACTTGAGCCATCCTCATTCATTGTAAAAGAAGTTATAGTAATTGTGCCTATAGAAAATGTACTAGGTATTATAACTTCAGTATCTGTACCCGTATACCCTGTAATTTCAGCGGTATTTTCATCTAAAATATTAAATTCAAACCCACTATACACTTCTGGAGGTTCTGGCACTGCACTCTCATCATAGAGGTTAAGGTCATAGTCAAACTGAGCATTGTTGAGGGATTGGTTTTTATCGGTAACTGATAAGGTTATGGTAAAAGTTGTTGTGCTTGTGCCATTACCCTTAGGGTCTAAGGGTATATTTGTTCCACTTGTATACGCGCCATTATCTCTTTGTAGTGCTTTACCTAGGTTTGGCACGCTAGAGGTAAGAGCGTCTGTTAGGTTTACTGTTAAGCTCCTCTCTGTGCTAAGGTTCTCTACCTTGATTGATATCACTATTGGTGTGGCATAACTATCAAACTCAAGGTCAAGACTCTCCCACGCTGTAGGGTTGCCTGTT
>CALVNW010000012.1 GCA_944350015.1 uncultured Clostridia bacterium
CAATTTATTGTGTTTTTACGTTAGTAAAATTAAAATTTAACTTGTTTAAATTTTAACATCACATAGTTTATATTATCCTAACAAAAAACACTTTAACAAAAATAGTTAAAGTGTTTTTTGCATAATACTTAGTTCCAGAAAAAACAAGTAAAAAAAGAACTCAGACACCCGAGTTCAACATCCTATAATGAGCGTCCTCATCCAGCCTCAAAGCATTTCAGACAATATGACCATAAAACTCATATTTACAAGCAAGTTCGGCTTTTAATAGTATAAATAAAGAGATAAAAATCATAAAATCAATTATAAAAAAGCGACTATAGTGTCGCCTAGATTAAGAAAGATATAAAGACTAAATGATTTAAAGTTCGTTAAATCTCAAATAAACTTTTGAGAAAAAAGTTCGTCAGAAAAGTTCGTCAATTTAATTTTTAATTATACTTTTATAACTATATTCTTTAAAACACTATGGTGGGCAGGGATGGATTCGAACCATCGAAGACGTAGTCGACGGATTTACAGTCCGTTGCATTTGGCCGCTCTGCAACCTACCCATAAATTTTAAGCACCCATAAGGTGCTTGTGTGGAGCTGGTGAAAGGAATCGAACCTTCAACCTGCTGATTACAAGTCAGCTGCTCTACCATTGAGCCACACCAGCATATTATTGATTTTTGTGTAATTAGTGGAATGAACATTGGATAAAGGGGGTAATGTTTCATTCCACGTTCTCCTACGAGTAGGTGAATTGCATTACACATAAGCTAAAATAAAATATTTAAGATTTCTTATAAAAATTTTATTTTAGCCTTTGCAAAAGAATAGTATCTTTTGCAAAATTAAAATTGACAAGCAATTTTAATTTTAAATCTTTAAAAGATTTTCGTTTGCATACTTAATGTATACTGGTGCCCTAAGGTGGAATCGAACCACCGACACAAGGATTTTCAGTCCTTTGCTCTACCGACTGAGCTATCAGGGCATTTGAATTTTAAAAATTCATCTTTAGTTTTGTTTTTTTGTAATTGCAACAATATCTGTTAAAAGGGAATTATGTTGTTATTATTTTGTTGTATTACATTTTAATATAAGCCTAAACTTATATATTATCCAAAATGGATATGGCGACTCGAATGGGGCTCGAACCCACGACCTCCAGCGTGACAGGCTGGCGTTCTAACCAACTGAACTACCGAGCCACAATAGGTGGACTTTAGCAAACTAATCTTGTCACAAAATCTAAAATATTAATTTACTATATTTTTACCATCAAGACAAATGTTTGATGGTGGGCCTTCAGGGACTCGAACCCCGGACCGACCGGTTATGAGCCGGTTGCTCTAACCAACTGAGCTAAAGGCCCAATTAAGCAAACTATAATAACACTCAAAAAACAATATGAGTGGTCGGGGTGGAGAGGCTCGAACTCCCGACCTCATGGTCCCAAACCACGCGCGCTACCAACTGCGCTACACCCCGCAAGCAAGTTTGCAAGGATATTTTAATATAAAATAAATATTATGTCAAGGAATTTTCTAAAATTTTTTCAATTTTTTATAATTTTTTTATTTTATATTTAGAATAAGCCTTACAAACTAAAATTCGCTCCAAAACTCTACATAAATAGCATATGTTTTAAAATTGAAAATATCAAAATGCTTTAAAATCATATTTAACTTTTCCCCAAATATGCTATAATAAAGTTATGAATAGCGGAATGTGGAACCCGTGGCACGGATGTCATAAATATAGCGAGGGCTGTCTAAACTGTTATATGTTTTCTTTTGATAAGCAAAGGGATGTGGATTCTAATTTTGTACATAAAACATCCGACTTTGATTTGCCTATTAAAAAGGATAGATATCATAATTTTAAAGTGAAAGATGAAAGCCACTTGTCTGTATGTTTGACCTCTGACTTTTTCATTGAAGAGGCAGATGTCTGGCGAAGTGATGTGTGGGACTTTATAAAAGCTAGGGGAAATGTTAAGTTTTCGCTTTTTACCAAGCGAGTCTATAGGATTGTGCAATGTTTGCCAAGCGATTGGGGGGACAGCTATGAAAATGTTGAGATAGTACTTACTGTTGAAAATCAAAAGCGGGCGGACGAGCGACTTCCAATATTTTTGGCGCTACCATTAAAGCATAGAGTTTTAACAGTTTCACCAATGTTAGAAAAAATTGATTTGAGTAAATACTTAAAAACAGGGCTTATAGAAGAGGTTTATTGTAGCGGTGAAAACTACAAAAATTCTCGAGTTTGTGATTATGATTGGGTTAAAAATTTGTCTGAACAATGCAAAAGCGCCAATGTTAAATTTATATTTTTTGCAATAGGTTCAAAGTTCCGTAAAGATGGTAAGATTTACTATATACCATACAAAAAAGGCAAGGATCAGGCAACTAAGGCAAACTTAAATTTTATTCCTAAAGAGAAAGTTTAGACAATTCAATAATCTATAAAGACAACGTCATCTTAGTGATGACGTTTTTTATGTCTACAAAAGAAGCTATTAAACATCTTTTTTCAACAAAAGTGTTTTATTTTTGCAATTTTTTATGTGTTATATTTGTTTCATACAAAGGGGGCGAATGTATGCATATAAAGAGCAAGATATATAATAAAACGCTTTACGTTTTAATGTGCGGAGAACTTGACGAGCATAGCGCATCACACGCAAGGCTTTACTTAGATAAAATCTTTTCGGGCAATAATTTTAATCAAATAATTATAGACCTATCTGAGCTAGAATTTATGGACAGCACTGGTATTGGTGTGTTGATAGGCAGGTACAAGAAGATGAAATCAAGACAAATACCAATTTTCATATGCAATCCATCAAAGCACGCCGAAAAGATATTTAAGATGACAGGCTTATATGAAATAATGCCAAAAATTGTATAAGGAGAGGGAAATGAAAAATTCAAATTTTATGGAAGTTACATTCAAAGCGATCTCTATTAATGAAAGTTTTGCAAGGCTATGCGTTGCAGGATTTTGCGTGCAACTCAATCCATCTATTGATGAGATAGGTGATATCAAAACGGCTGTTTCTGAAGCGGTTACCAATTGTGTTGTACACGCCTATCCAAAACATAACGGAAGCGTTACGCTTCGGTGCGAGATAGAGGGTGATATGGTAAAAATTATCGTAAAGGACCAAGGTATAGGGATAAAAGATATAGACAAAGCAAGGGAACCATTTTACACAACAAAGCCAAGCGAAGAGCGCAGTGGTATGGGTTTTTCAGTTATGGAAAGTTTTATGGATAGAGTGGAAGTAGAGCATAATGAAGGTAAAGGACTAAGTGTCACTATGTATAAGCAGATATCTTCTGGCGTAGTGCAGGTGAGTGATGCTTCTTGATAACGAAAAGGTTTTACAACTTGTAAAAGAAGCCCAAAACGGAAGTCAGGAAGCAAAAACTCAGTTAATAGAGGAAAATTCGCCTCTTATCAAAAGCGTTATAAAGAGGTTCAAAGATAAAGGCGTAGAGTATGACGATCTATATCAGATAGGTTGCATAGGTTTTTTAAAAGCAATAAAGAACTTTGACTCAAGTTTTGGTGTAAAATTTTCGACATATGTTGTACCTATGGTAATTGGCGAGATAAAACGCTTTATGCGAGATGATGGTGCTATAAAGGTCTCAAGAGCGCTTAAAACCTTAAATTTACAAATAAATAGGTACATTATAGATTTTTATGAGAAGAATCAAAGAAAACCGACCATAGAGGAGCTTTCAAAACACTTTCAGGTGGAGGAGCAAGATATAATTATGGCAATGGACTCGGCTAAGATGCCTATCTCAATTTATTCGCCACTTGAAGATGACGCAGAGTCATCAAGCATTATAGATAGAATTGAGCCTCAAGAAGATGTAAATCAAAAAATGATTGATGACATTGCATTAAAAGAGGTGGTTAAAAAGTTAGATGAGCGCGATAGAAAAATCATCATATTAAGGTATTACTACGACAAAACTCAAAGCGAGATAGCAAAAGAACTTAAAATATCTCAAGTTCAAGTATCGCGCCTAGAAAGTAAGATCCTAGATAACCTAAAAGCGAAATTAACCTCTTAGCACTAGATATAGTATGTTGTATGACATACATAATACAAAATATGCCATAATAAGGCATATTTTTTACTGGTCATTTATATTAGGATTTGTATCATTAACATCAGAATTTTCACTTTCTGTTGTTGATAAAATTTGAATCGGCTTTTTCTGTGTATCTTCACTAGCCACATCATCCTCTTGACTTAAAATGCTGTTTATTATTTGTTCATTTTTCTTTGTCTTTTCAAGCAAAGTCTTATCGTCTTGTTTTATATTATGATTTTGTTCTATATTTTGACCCTCTTTTTGTCCTCTATTTTTGAAAATATGTTTTATTTTGCCAATCAGCTGATTGTCTTGCTTTTCTGGTAAGTCATCTTGAGTTGTCGCTGTTGCACTTGCAATTGGCGTATTTCTAACTTGTTTAGGATTAAATCTATAGGTGTCGATATTCCTATTTAAAGGGTAATAGGTGTCAGTGTTCCTATTTGGGTTAAATCCATAAGGATTATTCTGGTAATATCTATAATTATTGTTGTAAGGAGTATTATATCCACCATAGTTATAGCCATACGAGTTGTACGGATAATTATTATAGTTGTTGTAGTTATAACCATTTCTATAATTGTAATTATTATAAGGCGCATTATAAGGGTAGTTATAATTGTTATAAGTTTGAGAATTGTTAGGTAAGGTCAAGTTTTCGTTTTGAACATTGTTTGTCATATTTTGGTTTTGGTATGTATCAATATTTTTAGTTATACCTTTCTTGTCGTTGGCATTAATTTGATTGGCATTACTTTGATTATCATTTTCTGTATTTTGCAAGTTTTCTTCATTATAAGCTTGATTGTTATTTACTAAATTATTATTAGCGTAATTGTAGATGAAGTTGTTAAAGTTTGAGTTATCGAAGTTTGAGTAGTTGCTTGAGTAGTTATTTGTATAGTTGTTTGTTAAATTGTCATTGTTATAGCTGTAATTAGGAGTTGTTATAACATTATTTTCACTTAATATTTGTGAAACCTCATTCATTGTGTTAAAGAGATTGTTTAGATATGCTTTTCTTGCATTCATAAGGCTGTTCAAAGCTTGATATTCACTGCTTGCGGAATTATCCAAGGTTTGCGAATTCTTTTGGTTTATTTTATTGATTTTCCTTATGGACGATTTGATATCTCTATCTGTTTTGCTAAGATAGGTTATATTTCTCTCTATATCTTGTGTTAGCGTTCTAAGTGCTTGGCTATCGACCCTGCTAAGCTTATATTTTTTATTCTGGTTTGCTTTTAGGTAACTACTTAAGGTCAATATTTGCCCTTTTAAATATTGTTCTTCCATTTGACTATTGTAGGCTCTATCTCTTAAATAATTGAATTTGTCTGAGCTGTTTTCATTATAATAGTTACCGCTTTCACCGAGCGAGTTGTCATTCAAGGTAACAACGCTCTCAACTTCATCTAACTGTGCATTTAAATTTTTTACCACCTGTGCATCACTTCCGTTTGAACAGCCGTATAAGCTTAGGGGCAGTAAAAGTAATGATGATAATAATATAATTTTTTTCATTTAGTCCTCCGTTTGCTTTAGTTTGTGAAAAATTTGTTAAATTATACAAGATATATGTTTAAACTTCTTTTTCATTGTCAATAAAGTTATAGGAGAAAAGTATGGATAAGATAATGGAAGAGAAAAAACGCAATGAGGCGTATGCTAAGTATGTTCAAGCCAAAATACCAAAAACAAAGGCGTGGCCAAGTCTTTTTAATTCATTTTTAGTGGGCGGAATTATATGTTGCATAGGGCAGGGTATCAACGATTTGATTTTGCTTTGGTTTCCTAATATGGCAGAGCAAAGTGCCTGGGCATACACGCTTATTGTATTGATTTTTATCGCATCATTTTTAACAGGCATAGGTGTTTATGATAAGATAGGCAAATTTGCAGGCGGAGGCTCCATCGTTCCGATAACAGGGTTTTCAAACTCGATAACATCGCCAGCGCTTGAGTTTAAACACGAGGGTGTAATTTATGGCATTTGTGTAAAGATGTTTACCATTGCAGGACCTGTTATAGTTGTCGGTGTAGTTGCAAGCTTTTTGGTGGGAGTGGTATATCTATTTATTTAAAAATGAATATACATTAATCAAAATATAATTTAAAAAAGGCATTTTAGTTATATTTGAATAACTAAAACATAATAGCCTATGAAATTAAATAACGGAATTTATACAATAGTGAATTTAAAGTCAAACAAGAAAATAGGAGAAGTATGTACACAAATCAGACGGTCATATTTAAAAACAAACCAGTAATCATAGGTAGCTATTCAATAGTAGGACCAAAGGAGGGTAAGGGCAATTTTGGTCCTTATTTTAATTATGTTATGAAAGATGACAGCTTTGGCGAAAAGTCCTATGAGAAAGCTGAAATGAAAATGTTAAAGACAGCCATAGTAGGTGCAATTGAAGATGCAAAGTTGCAATCTAGCGATGTAAATTTGTTGTTAGCGGGCGACCTTTTAAATCAAATCATATCGTCCTCTTACGCTGCTCGTGATTTTGATTTTGCCTTCTTAGGACTCTTTGGCGCTTGTTCTACTATGGCTGAAAGTATGGCAATAGCTGCATCTATCATAGACGGCAGGGAATTTGATACAATTGTCTGCTCCACAGGCTCGCACTTTTCTACTGCAGAGAGACAGTTTCGCTTTCCACTAGAACTTGGAAATCAGCGCCCACCCACATCTCAGTGGACTGTTACAGGTGCGGGAGCTTGCGTGATATCGTCTAAAGGCAAGGGACCTAAAATCACGATGGCAACCTTTGGAAAGGTTATAGATTATGGAATCAACGATGTAAATGATATGGGCGCCGCAATGGCACCGTCGGCAATGGATACGATGCTTGCTCACTTTCGAGATACTAAGACGACGCCAGATGATTACGACTTAATCGTAACTGGCGATCTAGGTAAACTTGGCAGTGAAATACTTATTGACCTTATGGAAGATAAGGGCATAAAGCTTGGGTTGAATTATAACGACTGCGGACAAATGTATTTTACAAGAAATCAAAACACGCTTTCAGGTGGAAGTGGGTGTGGATGCAGTGCAACCGTTTTAAACTCATTTATTATGAAAAAACTAAGGACAGGTGAGTATAAAAAGGTGTTGTTTATGCCAACGGGTGCATTAATGTCAACTACAGCGTCACAGCAGGGCGAGACTATCCCAGGAGTATGTCACGCAATTGTTCTTGAATGTGATGAAAGTGTAAAAGACGTTAAAACCTCAACAACTTCAAATAAAAATGTGAAGAATGTTAAAAATAAAGCAGTGAGGCAGTCAATAAGCAAGAAAAATCAAGAGATTTTGTAGATTAGCCTTAAAGTTTTTAAAAAAATATTACAAAGAAATGAATTGTTAATACTTAACACTTGAGTGGAACTTGCGTTTTGAATGAGAGTGAGAGTATTGATGATATTGCGTTTTGTTTTATAATCATTTAATCGAAAGACCTATTGTAAAGACTGCGTTAATCAAAAAGTGAAGTCATATTAGGCAACGTGAGTAAGCTTTAATAAAAAAATTGCAGGCAAGGGTTTTAAATACGGCAAGTGAAAAAGTTAAAAGAGTATTTTAATTTTAAATAAAAAGTAGAGGTGAGTATGTATTATTTATGGGTGTTTTTAATAGGCGGTTTTATCTGTATGCTTGGGCAAGTGCTAATAATTTATACAAATATAACGTCAGCTAGAATACTAGTAACTTTTGTTATTATCGGAGTGCTACTTCAAGCATTTGGTATTTTTGACCCAATATCTGAATTTGCTAGGGCAGGAATAAATGTACCAATCATAGGTTTTGGAGCGTCGCTTGCAAAAGGTGCAATTTCTGGAGCGCAATCAAAAGGGCTTCTTGGAGCTTTTACAGGAGGACTTGAAGCAACAGCTGGTGGTATTGCCGCTGCCATATTTTTTGCCTTTGTGTTTAGCTTGATTTTTAAATCTAAAACGAAGAGTTGATGCTATATATAGTATTATGTATGCAAGACATAATAGCATATATTGTGTTTTCTAATCATCATTCAACATATGTCAAATTTTGAAGCTATTTGTCATATATTATTATATGATTGATTATGTGGTAACCAAAAAGAAGAAAAGAAAACTTTCAATTAAAGCGAAATTTAGAATTTTGCTTTTAATTTTGCTTGCTATCATAATCCTTTTTTGTGTCTATTATTTTAAAGTGGTCTGCCCAATAATTGTAAAACTGAGTGAGGAAAGGGTTAGGTCGGTGGCTACCAGTACAATAAGCACGGTTGTTGGTGATGTTATGATAGATGAAGGCATATCTTATAACAACCTTGTCAATATAACCTATTCATCTGAAAATAAGGTGGAGCTCATTGAGATTGACACTGTGCAAGTCAATATAATCATTCGTGAGATTACTAGGAGAGTTCAAGATGAGTTCAATACTTTGGGAGAGGAAGGTCTTAACATATCGCTCGGAACATTTACCGGCATACCTTTTTTCTTTGGGCTTGGTCCTGACATTTCAGTTAAACTTGTCCCTGTTGGCACGGTCAACACCAAGGTAAGTTCGGTCTTTAATGAGGCTGGAATAAATCAAACTTTGCATAGGCTTTATTTTGTAGTTCAATCAAATATCGGAATGGTTCTTCCTGCTTTAACTCAAAATTTTACAACAGAACTTGAGGTGCTTTTATGTGAAAACATAATCGTAGGGGAAATTCCTAACGTCTATTTGCAAGGAAGCATAATTTAAGACATTAAACTGTTTATGTTTTTATTACATTATAAAAATATATAATGTGGTACGAAACTAAGACACTAGTTTGCACTATAAACATAGTTGCTATTCTTTTTGATTGTTTTCGTGACAAAAATATTGTGTTATAGACATAATTGTGACAAACATTTAAAAACCTACCTTTAGTATTATGTCTAGCATACAAACATCTATATATTGATATTTGCGTTTTTTGTGAATAAAAATGCCTGAAAAATAGAGTCAAGATTTGATTTTTTACTTTTAAAGCCAGATAAAATATAAAAATATAATAAAAAGTTATAAAAAAATAAATAAATTTTGAAAAAATAAAAGGATTTTTAAGAACTTTGTAGTATAATAAGACTAAAGTGCATAGTTTAGGAGTTTATATTGCAAAATAAGGGTTATCCTGCTGATTGGCTTTATCAGTTAAAGCAAAGAAACGACATTGTATCAATTATTGGAAGATATGTTCATCTTGAAAAGAAAGGCGGTAGATTTTGGGGGTGTTGTCCATTTCACAACGAAAAGACCCCGTCTTTTACTGTTAGCGGAGATGAAGGCTTTTTTTATTGCTTTGGATGCAAAGAGTCTGGCGATGTAATATCTTTTGTGATGAAATATGAGTCTTGCGATTTTGCTGAGGCCGTTAAAATACTTGCTAAAAATGCAAATATGGAAATCCCTGAGTTTACAGGCGAAAAGGAAATCGTCGAGAAAAAACATAAGAAAGAGAGAATTTTAAAATTACTTGATGCGACATACAAACATTATCAAGAAAATCTTTACCTTCCAGTTGCAAAGCCCGCACAAGATTACATAAAAACAAGAGGTTTCACAAGGCAAGAACTCAATGACTTCAAAATGGGTTATTCGATAAACTGGACAGAGCTTCTAGATTACTTAAAAGACCAAGGTTTTACATATCAAGAAATGGTTGATGCTGGGGTGGCACAGAAAAAGGACGACCACTACTACGATGTAATGGCAGGGCGACTTGTCTTTCCGATTTTTAACTCCTTTAATGAGTGTATCGGCTTTAGTGCAAGGGTGCTTGGGCAGTCAGACTTTGCAAAATATAAAAACACAGCCGAAACCCTTGTTTTTCAAAAGGGAAGAGTGGTATTTGCCATCAACCTTGTTAAAGCGCTAAAACAAAAGGGCGGGCTTGATAAAATAATCATAGTTGAAGGTCAGATTGATGTTATAGCGATGCATAGAGCGGGCTTCAAGTCAACGGTTGCTTGTATGGGTACTGCTCTTACCAAAGAAAACGCCCACGAGCTTAAAAAACTTTCAAACAATGTTGTCCTTTGTTTTGATGGTGATAGCGCGGGAGTTAAGGCGACACTACGTAGCATTGACATACTGAAAGATGAAGGCTTTAATGTGACAATTGTTTCTCTGCCTGACAAGCACGACCCCGATGAAATTTTAAAAGAATACGGAAAAGAGTACCTTGAAAATTTGATTGACAACGCCTTGCCAATAACCGATTATTTAATTAAGTATGAGCAAAGCAACTTTAATCTGGACAAGCCTGACGAGCGAGGTAAATTTGCAGTTCAGGCGCTAAGACATATTGCAAAGCTTAAATCTGATAGTGAAGAGGAACCGTACCTAGATAAACTGCGAGATTTGACTGGAATACCAATAGATGTACTACGAAGAGATATAAGCAAAATCAAGGGCGAAAAGGCGAACACTAAAAGTGATAAAAATATAACCGATAGTGTTTTAATTTCAAGAGAAAATGGCAATATTAAAGCTATAAAGTTTATTTTGAGTTCGCTTATTTATAACAAAGATTTTGTGAATAAAAAAATTGATTATAAAAAGCTACTACCTCGTTTCAGTGAGGTCATTGAAAAGGCAGAGGAGCATTTGCCGATTACGTCATATTTTGATTATTTTGATGTAGAAAATATGCCTATTTTGAAAGATTGCATTAATATCAATTTTGCCGAGTATGAAGAGAACGGAAAACGGTATTTTGATGAGTGCTTGTGGTTACTAGCCAATCAAGAGCTTATTAACAGACAACAAGAGCTTACAGAAAAATATAAACAGTGCGAAGATAACGCTCAGAGAATGGAGATAATGCAAGAACTAAGCAATGTAAGTAAGTCGCTACGAGAGAAAAAATTGGAGGATTTTTATGTTAGATAGTAAGTTAGAAATAGAGATGAAACGTATTTTTGATGTTGCTACAAAAAAGGGGTCTATAAACGAAGAAGATGTTTATTTTAGACTATTAAAGTTTGACCTTTCAGCACAAGAAATTCAAAAGTTTATTAAGAAACTCGAAAGTAGTAAAATCAAAATTCTAAAAACCGACACTGAAGAGAACGACGATGATATTATGGACGTTGGAATTAGTGGTTTTGCCGTTGTTGATGACCCTGTCAAAATGTATCTTAAAGATATAGGCAAGGTTCCTCTTTTGTCGCCTGAAGAAGAGATAGAACTTGCTAAAAAAATCCTCGATGGTGATGAAGAGGCAAAATCTAGATTATGTCAATCTAACTTACGTCTTGTTGTGTCAATTGCAAAGCGCTGGGCAAGTACAAATTCTCTTTCTTTTCTTGACCTTATACAAGAAGGCAATATGGGACTTTTAAGAGCTGTTGAAAAGTTTGATTATACCAAAGGTTTCAGATTTTCAACCTATGCAACTTGGTGGATTAAACAGGCTATCACAAGAGCTATTGCCGACCAGTCAAGAACGATAAGGCTTCCTGTGCATATGGTAGAAACAATAAATAGATATGGCAGAACTGTAAGACAGCTCACTCAAAAACTTTCAAGAGAGCCGACCCTTGAAGAAATTGCAGAGGCTATGGGAATAAGCGAAAGCAAGGTTGTTGAAATACAAAAGAGCGCTCTTGACCCAGTTTCCCTTGAAACGCCAATAGGTGAAGAGGAAGATAGTAAGATGAGCGACTTCATCGAGGACGAAAGCGCAAAAAGTCCTATGGAAGTTGCCTCACAAAAACTTTTGCACGAGCAATTGATGTCAGTCATTGACACCTTAACACCAAGAGAGCAACAGGTTATACGTGAAAGATATGGGCTTATTGATGGTAAGGCTAAAACTCTTGAAGAAGTTGGTAAAGAGTTTAGCGTCACAAGAGAGCGTATTCGTCAAATTGAGGCTAAGGCACTACGAAAATTAAAACATCCAAATCGTAGTAAGAAGCTTGTTGACTTTATAAACTAAAAGGAGATTTTATGGATTTAAGCAAAATATTAGAATATCAAAAACTAGATGGTCAGCTTGTAAAGATTGAAAGACAAATCAAAAATAACGAGAACAAAAAAACTGCCAACAAAATGCACGAAAATATGAAAGAGGCTCAGAACAAGTCTGTCAAACTTGAAGAAAAGGCAGGGCAACTTTTAGCTGAAATAGATAAAGTTAAGAAACAATTCAAAGTACAAGAAGATAAGATGAAGGAGTTTACTTCTAAAGATTTGTCATCGCTTTCTAAAGAAGAAATCGACAAACTTAGCGGGCTTAAAGATAAGCTTGCTCAAAACCTCAATATACTAGACAGAAACTTGACGGCACTTGCTGAAAGTGTAAACGCGGTGTTATCTGACTTTAATAAAACTATAAAAATCTTTAACAGCTGTAAAGAGCAGTTTGCTAAAAGCAAAAGTGCCTATGAAAACGAAGTTAAAGCAGTGGAGGCAAGTCAAAAGGAACTACAAGATAAGCTTGCTACGCTTGCCAAGGGAATTGATGCAAATGTTATGGACGCCTACAATAAGAGAAGAAAAGAAAATATCTTTCCTATCGTTGTTCCAATTGTAAACAACTCTTGTGGAGGATGCCATATTGAGCTTCCATATGCCAACATCTCTAAACTTGAAAATGATGGGATACTGACTTGTGAGCATTGCCATAGAATTATTTATAAGCAATAGATTTTGTAAGTTATAATGTGAAAAAACATCAGAATAATAAAAACTTGAGATAAACTTAATTTGGTGCTGTATAAATTTTGTTTTACATAAGGGGAACAAGGGCTCCAGACCTAAAGTTTTAGGTCTGGAAGATAATCGCCACGCGGTTATCTTGATTTTTAACACTGTTAAAAATCGCCCTTGTTTTTCTTCGTTCAACCTTGTCTAAAATTCAATCATCTTCTTCATAAGGATGATAGAAGTCAAAAAGCAAATCAACAAACGAAATCCAAACAAATATTTTCTACTTATAAAAATCTTTTTTAAAATTCGGGCTTTTTACTTGCTATCTTTTAATAAAACAAATATAATAGAACTATAAAGAGAAAGGCGGAACTATGATATTAAAGAAATTTTTTAATAAGGACGCCGATAAAGTACAGCATTTTGCTCAAGAATTTAATTTAACACCTAAAATAACAGAACTTTTATTATCTAGAGGATTGAACACAAGTGAAGATATAGAAGAATATTTAAATCCTAAAATTTTACACGACCCATTCTTGCTAAGTGGAATGAAAGAACTTGTTGATAGAGTTAAACTAGCTAAAGAACTAAAAGACAAAGTGCTTATCTTTGGCGACTATGATGTAGACGGCGTGAGCGCTACATCAATTATGTTAAAAGCATTAAAACAATTTGGGATAAAAGCTGACTTTTATCTGCCAAATAGATATGTAGACGGCTATGGGCTTACAAATAAGGTTATTGATAAGATAGCTAGCGTTTATGCACCAAATTTAATTATAACCGTTGACTGCGGAATTTCTTGTTATAGCGAGATTGAGTATGCTAAGAACCTAGGAATAGAGGTAGTTGTAACTGACCACCACGAAATACCAGAGCTTATTCCAGACACAATTGTAGTTAACGCGAAACTAAGCGGGCAGGCTTATCCATTTAGAGAACTTTGTGGCACGGGCGTTGCATATAAATTTGCCGAGGCACTACTTGGCAGACAAGAGGCACTGCAGTTTTTGCCAATCACCGCGATTGCAACTATTGTAGATATAGTGCCACTACTTGGCGAAAATAGAACTATCGTATCACTAGGTTTAAAACTTTGTGAAAAATACCTTCCACTTGGACTAAAAACAATGTTTAAAGAATATGATATACCACTGAGCAAACCAGACGCCACCGATATATCCTTTAAAATAGGACCAAAACTTAATGCTTCTGGCAGAATGGGTGACGCGGAGGACTCGCTTAAACTTTATTTTGAGACTGACCCAAGTATGATAAAAAAGGACCTTGCAAAGATTAAAGAGCATAACACCAAAAGACAGGCAATTTGCAATAAAATTTATGAAGATTGCGAAAAGGCTTTAAAAATGGTGGATATGCGCAATCAAAGAGTTATAACTCTTGCCTCTAAAACTTGGGATAAAGGCGTGCTTGGTATAGTATGTTCAAGGCTTGTTGAAAAATATCACAAACCGGTATTTTTGTTTGCTCAAGAGGGTGATTTGCTCTCTGGTTCTGGGCGAAGTATAAACGACATAAATATTCACGAGCTCCTATCATCTTTAAAGGACATTTTAGAAACGTTTGGCGGGCACTCTATGGCGGCGGGACTAACACTAAAACGAAGCAATTATGAGCTGTTTGCAAACAAGATAAACGCCTTTGCACTAAATAATATTAGTGATGAGGTTTTTATTCCAATCAAGTATTATGACCAAGAGATAACAGAAGAGGAGCTTACCCCACAATTTTTAAAAGAACTCACATTACTTGAGCCTTATGGATGCGATAATCCTAGACCTAAATTTAAAATTACAGCCCAAGAGATTGACCTGCAACCTATGAAAAAGTTCCCTCAGCACGCAAACATCAAGATTGGCAACTTAAATTTGACCTATTTCAATTTCCTTGATGACGTAGTAAAAATAGAATTTTCGAGAAAAAAATCTTTTATATTTGAATTTCAGCCTCACTCTACAAAAGGAGTTGTTGATGTCTTTGACGGTGGTAGCTTTATTCAAGAGGATGCCTATAAAAAACTTAACTCAATCGAGCTTAATCAGCTTGCCGTGTCGGGTGGTGGTGAGGCAAAATTTAAATTTTATCCAAAAGAGGAATTACTATCTTTTGTAGGCGGTACAACAACCTCGGTGTTTGGAACTTGCTTTGTGACTTATTCTTGTTTTGACTATGTTGAATTTACTAAAAACTATAACACGGAGTGTATATATCAATTTGGTATCTATGAAGATAGAGAGATTGGTTACAACAGCGTGCTACTATCACCTAAGGGCATAGAGTGGGCTAAAAATTTTAATAAAATTATATTTTTGTCGCCAGTAATTGATAAAGACTTTATATCCGCTCTCAATAAAATCACAGATGCAGAAATTTATCTGCCTATAGAAAGTTTTGGCGACCCACGGAAGTTTGCTGGCGTCGACCTATCAAGACAAACATATGCTAAAATTTACAAGGCTCTTTCTGGGAAACAAAACAAATCTATATACAATGTGTTTGACTTGTATGATAGGTGTGATTTATATAATCAAGTATCTTTTAATACTTTTTACTTAGCACTTTTGGTGTTTAATCAGCTAAGTTTGATTGAAATTGAAGAGGGCGATTTAATTAAGATAAAACTTAACAAATCGGCAAAGAAAGATTTAACTCAATCAAGCATATATAATAAATTAGCGCTTATAAAAAACACCTTTAAAGGAGAAAATGAGGATGTGCGAAAAAGAGTTGCAAATTAAAAATCTTAAAGACAAAATAAATGAAAACTTCAATTTAACAGCAAAAGATAAGACATTAGTTGATAAAATACTTTCATACGACCTTAACATAGATAGACTAAGCGTTATTACACGTTTAATCATTGATACAAAACTTGATAAGGCATCTTTAATAGCCTTTTTATGCTATCAGCTATATAAAGTTTATCCAGATGATGCTGAATTGCTTTGTAAGAACATTACCAAAGAAGAACAAGCAATGGTCGAGGACTACAAGACTATCAAGGATATCAATCAGCTTACCGTCAGCGAAGAGATAGAAGATATAAGACGTATGTTTCTTGTAATGAGCAATGATATGCGAGTTGTTATGATAAAACTTGCAGGTATTTATTATGATATATCAGTACTTAAACTTCCTTTAAATGAAGATGAGTGGAGATTTGTAAAACAGGTTGAGGAGGTTCACGTACCACTTGCCGAAAGACTTGGGCTTGACAAACTCAAACAAAACCTCTATGACAATGTTATTAGGCTAGAGCATCCATCAGAGTACAATCGTCTAAAAGAGACTATAGAAAGCAAACGTGAAGAAAATGAGCAACAACTTGAAATAACTAAGGCAAAACTTCAAGCAATACTTGATGATTTAAAAATAGACGGCGAGATAGTCAGCCGAATAAAACACGTATCATCAATATTCAATAAACTTCATAACAAAAAACTAACCTTAGACCAAATCTACGACATACTTGCTATGAGGGTCATAGTGGATACGGTTGAAGAGTGCTATGCTGTGCTTGGGCGTATACACTCAATATATAAACCAATAACTGGCAGAGTTAAAGATTATATCGCAAACCCAAAGCCAAACGGCTACAAGTCGCTTCATACTACGATTATCGTAGAAAATCAGCATCCACTAGAAGTTCAAATACGAACAAAACAGATGCATAGAGAGTCTGAGTTTGGCGGAGTTTGCGCGCACTGGCTCTACAAAGAAAAGAAAGATAAAAAGTCGGATTTTGATAATAGGCTTACTTGGTTTAGACAGACTATTGAAAATGCCAAAAATATGTCAAATGAGGACTTTATCGAAACGCTTAAGAGTGACCTCTATGACGGCGTAATCATAGTGCAAACTCCAAAAGGTAGGGTGATTGAGTTCCCAGAGGGTGCAACTGCGATAGATTTTGCCTATGCTATTCACACTGACATTGGCAATAGCTGTGTAGGGGCAAAAATCAATGGCGTGATGAAGCCTATTACAACGCTGTTATGCAATGGTGACATCGTTGAAATTTTAACTTCATCCCATTCAAAAGGACCATCTAGAGACTGGCTGAAATATGTAAAGACAAGCGGAGCAAGAAGTAAAATTAAATCTTTCTTTAAGAGTGAACTAAAAGAGGAAAACATAAGACTTGGCAAAAGTATGCTTTTGCAGTCTATTCAAGACAAGGGCTTTACATCTAATCAACTTTTTACAGAAGACTATATAAAAGAAATACTCAAGCGTTACAATATGGACGATATTGACGAGCTTTACGCCTCAATCGGCTCTGGGTCTATGACCTCGGGACAGGTTGCAAGCAGGTTTATCGCACTATATAATAATGACCATTTAATCCTGCCAAAACAAGACAATGTAGTTAAGCTTAAAAGAAATAAGGATGGCGTGCTTGTTGATGGTGACAGTGGTATGCTTGTAAGATTTGCAGGCTGTTGTAGCCCAATTGAAGGTGACGATATAATTGGATATATATCAAGAGGTAAGGGCGTGACAGTGCATAGAAGTAATTGTCCAAACTTAAAGTATTTAGAGCCTGAGCGCCTTATCAATGCCACTTGGCTTGTAAAGGAAGGGACAACTTTCCCTGCAACTATAAGAGTAACGGCTAATAAAGCTGATAACAATATAGCTAAACTTACAAACCTTATCACATCGTTAAAGATAAATATAAAAGGTTTTGATGCAAAGGACGTTGGCGATACTTTTGTTTGCTCACTAAGAATTGAAGTTAAAAATAAAGGAGAGCTTGATAGCGCCATCAACTCTATCAAGAATATTAAAAATGTCACAAATGTGCAAAGGAGCGAAAAATGGTAATCACTGCTAAAGATGATATGCGCCTAGAACTTCAGTCGCTACTTGACTTTTTTGGCTGTGATGCAACGGTAGAGCTTGAGGAGATAGAGGAAGGCGATAAGATAACTGACAAATTTAGGTTTACGTCGCAAGATGTAACTCACTTTTATGAGTATACATTTAACATAGATGCTAGCCTTACAGATTTACATAAAAAGTCCCTGCGAAAACGAATAACCAAAAACCAGTTTTATAGCATTTTATCAAAGGAGCTTAATAAAACGTTGCCTTGGGGCTCACTTACAGGTGTAAGACCAACTAAACTTGCTAGAGACCTAATTGAGTACGGCGAGATGAAAGAATATTTAGTCGCAGAGCTTTTACAGCGGGATTATTTTGTTTCAAAAGATAAGGCAGAGCTTGTTGCAAATATTCTTAAAAATCAAAGATGCATAATAAGAAATGACAACCTTGTAGACTTATATGTAAATATTCCAATATGTCCAACTAGGTGCATTTATTGTTCTTTTATCTCAAGCGAGCTTGATAAAGTCAAAGATATGGTAGATGATTATCTCGACGCCTTAATCAAAGAGATAAGGGTTATAAAAGACATTGTAAAAGAAAAGGCGTATATTGTGCGCACTATCTATATAGGTGGCGGAACGCCAACAGTGCTATCAGCGAAACAGCTAGACAAGCTTCTCAGAGAGATAAACTTTCCAGCAACCGAATTTACTGTAGAATGTGGACGAGCTGACACCATTACAGATGAAAAACTTGATGTACTAAAGAATAACGGTGTTACAAGAATTTCAATCAATCCTCAAACCTTTTGTGAGACAACATTAAAGCGAATAGGACGTAAGCAAAAGAATATTGAAGTGCTTGAAGCCTATCAAAAGGCGCTTGCACGAGATTTTGTTGTCAATATGGACTTTATTGCAGGTCTGCCGGGCGAAAAGCTAGGCATATTTAAAAGAACAATCAATACAGCACTCGAGCTATATCCAGATAACATAACAATTCATACACTTTCGCTAAAGCGAGGCTCTGTTCTTTTTGATAATAAGGACCTTGTACAAGAAAAAGATATAGAAAAAATGGTTGACTATGCCGAAAGCACACTTGTAAAAAATGGATATAAACCATATTATATTTACAGACAAAAACATCAATTGAGTGGACTTGAAAATGTTGGATATTTTAGAGATAACCACGTCTGTGTCTTTAATATAGATAGTATGGAAGAAACAAACACCATAATAGGAGTAGGGGCAAACGCTATAAGTAAACGCGTCTTTAACTTAGAAAAACGCCTTGAAAGACAGGCAAATGTAAAATTTATAAAGGATTATATCGAAAGGATAGATAGCACTATAGAGAAAAAGAAAGAATTTTTTAAATAATTTTTTGTAAATTTAAAAAATTTGTTTACAAATTCAAATCAATGTGTTATACTTAAAAAGTCGATAAATGCCTTACTACGCAGTTTTGATGAGACCTTCTGGCGCAAAACTTCGTAAAAGGATTAAAGGAAAAATAGGAGGATAAAATGGAAAAGAAAGATATCATTGAAAAGTTTAAACAATCTGAGAATGATACAGGTTCTGTCCAAGTTCAAATCGCTCTTTTAACAGCAAGAATTAATCACTTGAATGAGCACCTTAAGGCAAATCCAAAAGATAATCATTCACGTAGAGGACTTCTTCAAATGGTTGGTAAAAGAAAAGGTTTCTTGCTTTATCTTAAAGAAAGAGATATTGAAGCTTATAGAAATCTTATCAAAGAACTTGGCATTCGTGAAGTTAAATAATTTAAATTAAGGGGGAGATATGTTTTTATCAATCCCTTTTTTTATACATTTTGAAAGGAGTAATTATGAAAGAAGACGCTAAAATTTATGAAATTGAAATTGGTGGCAAAAAGGTAACTTTTGAAACAGGCAGACTTTGTGAACAAGCAAATGGAAGTTGCCTTGTTAGAAGTGGTGAAACTGTTGTTATGGTTAACGTTACTATGTCAAAAGAGCCAAGACCAGGTATTGACTTTTTCCCACTTCAAGTTGATTTTGAAGAAAAGATGTATTCTGTAGGCAAAATACCTGGCGGTTTCAAGAAGAGAGAGGGCAAGCCTTCCGACAAAGCTATACTTACATCAAGACTTATTGATAGACCTTTAAGACCGTTGTTCCCAAAAGGCTTCTATCACGATGTTTGCGTAGTTGCAACAGCACTATCAGTTGACCCTGACGTTGCACCAGAGCCACTTGCAATGCTTGGCTCAAGCTTTGCCTTGACTATATCTGATATACCTTTTATGGGACCTACTGGTTCTGTTCAAGTAGGGCTTGTAGATGACAAGTTTATCATCAATCCTAATAGTGAGGAGCGCGAAAAATCTCTTATGCATTTGACAGTTTCTGGTACAGATGAGGCTGTGCTTATGGTTGAGGCAGGTGCTATGGAAGTTCCAGAAGAGACAATGCTTGATGCTATTATGTTTGCTCACGAAGAGATTAAAAAGATAGTTGCATTCCAAAGAAAGGTTAAAGAAGAGATAGGCAAGCCTGTAGCGCAAGGCCTCGTTTATAGTATTGTACCAGAAGAAATTGATAAAGCGGTTCGAGAATTTGCAAGCGATAAGCTTGACTACGCTTTAGATACCTTTGATAGGCGCGTTAGACAGGCTAGACAAGATGCTGTTGACGCTGAAACAAAGGAGTATTTTGCTGAAATCTTCCCTGAAAGCGAAAAAGCAATAGGTGATGTTCTTTACAAGATGACCAAAGAGAAGGTTAGAGCTAAAATTCTTAATTATGGTGTGCGTCCAGATGGTCGTAAGCTTACCGAAATTAGACCTATATGGTGTGAAGCAGGAGTGCTTCCAAGAACACACGGCAGTGCAATATTTACAAGAGGACAAACTCAAGTTCTCACAACTTTAACACTTGGCACTGTTTCAGATATGCAAAAACTTGAAGGTCTTGATGACGAAGAAGTTAATAGATATGTTCACCACTACAATATGCCAGCTTATGCAACTGGTGAGGCTAGGGGAATAAAGAGTCCAGGAAGAAGAGAAATTGGGCACGGAGCGCTTGCTGAGCGAGCTCTTGAGCCAGTTATACCTACTGAAGAAGAATTCCCTTACGCACTCAGACTTGTTTCAGAAGTACTCTCATCAAATGGTTCATCTTCAATGGCTTCAGTTTGTGGTTCAACACTTGCATTGATGGATGGTGGCGTTCCAATTAAAAGACCAGTTGCTGGTATTGCTATGGGGCTTATTAAAGATGATGAAAGTGGTAAAGTAGCAGTACTCTCTGATATTCAAGGCTTAGAAGATTTCTTAGGCGATATGGACTTTAAGGTTACAGGAACAGAAAAAGGTGTTACTGCAATCCAAATGGATATTAAGATTAAAGGAATTGATAGACAAATCCTCACGACAGCTTTAAAACAGGCTAAAGAGGGCAGAATGTTTATTATGAACAAACTCCTTGAAGAAATTAAAGAGCCAAGGAAAGAACTTTCTAAATACGCACCTAAGATTATCACATTTAATATTGACCCTGATAAGATTAAAGATGTTATCGGTAGCGGCGGTAAGATGATTAATAAGATTATCGATGAAACTGGCGTTAAGATTGACATTGATGACGACGGACAAGTTTTCATTGCAACTCAAGATTTAGATATGGCTGAAAAGGCAAAGAAGATTATTCTTGGAATTGTAGAAGATGTAGAAGTTGGCGATGTCTATGATGCTAAAGTTGTAAGAATAATGAACTTTGGTGCCTTCGTTGAATTTGGTGGCAATAAAGAGGGTATGATACACATATCTAAGCTTTCAAATAAACGTGTTGCTAAGGTTGAAGATGTTGTAAAGATTGGTGACACTGTTGAAGTTGAAGTAATTAAGATAGACGACAAGGGTAGAATTGACTTAAAGAGAATTGTTCCAAAAGAAGAAAAAGATAAATAAATTTTAGCTTATTCAATAATAAAAAAAGGACTATTATGTAATGATTTTATAACTAAAACATAATAGTCTTTTTTATTCTTAACTATTTTTATAAATTTGTTTTATACAGTGCAAGAATCTTTGTATTTCGCTAAATGTATTAAAATATGATATTGACACTCGCACAGCGCCTTGTTCTAATGTTCCTAGTGCTTTATGCTTTAGAGGAGCACAATGATAACCGCTCCTAACACAAATATCATATTTTTCATTTAAAATATCTGCTATAACGCTTGAGTGCACATCTTTTATATTGAAAGCTACAACGCCATTGGCATTTTCTGGCTGCGTATAAGATTTTATTCCCATCTTATTTAGTTCGTAATTGAGGTAGGTGGTCAAATCGTCTAGCTTTGCTTTTATATCATCAAAATTATTTTCAACAAACTCGACTCCAGCGCCAAGTCCGATTATTAAAGGGGTTGATATTGTGCCACTCTCCAATCTTTCAGGAAATACATCAGGCTGAAATAGCTCTAAAGAGTTCGTGCCTGTGCCACCAAAGGTTATTGGCTCAGGTCTAAACTTGTCATTCATTATAAGCGCGCCAATGCTCTGTGGTGCGTAAAAACCTTTGTGTCCTGCTATGGCAAGATAATCAATACCAAACTCTTTTATGTCAATTCTTTCGTGTCCGCAACTTTGCGCTCCATCTACAACAAATATGATACCTTTTTCTCTGCAAAATCTTCCAATCTCCTTTATATCAGCCTTACTGCCATTTACATTTGATATGTGGTTACATACAATCATATAGGTGTTGTTTTTAACAAGTGGCAAAATATCATTTAAAGTTATCCCGATAGGATTTGATTGATAGGCAATTGAATAATCAATTTTTCCTATCTGTTTTAAATGCTCAAGTGGTCTTAGCACCGAATTATGCTCGTTTTCTGTGCATATCACATTGCCACCATCTTTTGCAGAGCCTAATATTGCAAGATTTAAAGCTTGCGTACAGTTCAAAGTAAATATCACGTTCTGACTGCTTGATGCATTATAATGTGAGGCAAGCTTTTCACGTACTTCCTCAATTTTTAAAGCGCATCTTATGCTTGCTTTATGTCCACTTCTTCCGGGGTTGGCGCTATAATGAATGAGGCTGTCAGATACAGCTTTTATAACTTCTTTTGGTTTTATAAATGTTGTTGCGCTATTATCTAAATATATCATTTTGTAAACATTCCTTTATATTTACAATATAGTGTTTTAGAAGGGATTGTGTGAATGTTAAGGAGGCTCTATGAAGTTTGTTATTGCTGTTTTTTCTTCGAGAAATGAAACGTTATATTTTGCAAATATGTTCAAATCTAATGGACTTTATGCCGACATCATCAATACTCCAAAAGAAGCAGGGCAAGCCTGCGGTATATCTGTAAGATTTGAAGAGAGGCTGTTGCCAGTTGCAAAAAACTTTTTAAATATTAAACCTTTCCGCTCCTTTTATGGATTTTATAGGGTGCAGATTAACGGGATGCGTAGAACTGTCGAGGCTATTTAACAATGTGCAATTTGAAGATGACAAGCATTAAGATTAGGGTGAAAAATTAAACATATATCTATTGATACGTTTTAGTAATATAGCCAAAAACATTATGATAAAAATAATAAACATATTAACAATTGACAAAACTTAAATGTATTAATATTTAAATATTAAATAAAATAACTATATGAGAACTTCTTTTTCTGTTTTAATTTTGACTATTCTTGCGGTTTTGTTAACATATTCTATAGGCTGTTTTTATGCTTATTTTTATCCAATGACATATTCACAGGAAATAACAAGCATATCCAAAAAGTATGATGTAAATAGTGCGCTTGTTGCCTCAATTGTTAACAGTGAAAGTAATTTTAATGAGAGCGCAAAATCAAGTAAAGGTGCAGTTGGTTTGATGCAACTTATGCCATCGACAGCACAATGGGTAGCTAAGAAAATTGGAGTTGAATACAGCGACGAGCTCCTATCAAAACCAGAGTACAACCTTGAAATTGGAACTTATTATATAGGTTACTTAATCGATATGTTTGATAACGAAGAGGTGGCGCTATGCGCATACAATGCAGGTCCAAGCAATGTTAAAAATTGGCTTGCAAACAAGGAATATTCTCAGGATGGTAAGACCCTTAAAAAAATACCTTTTAATGAGACTAAAAATTATGTAAATAAAGTTTACAAGAATTATCATTATTATAAAAATAAGTATAAATAATTGACTTATTTTTATTTTTATGGTACTTTATTATAAGGAATTTACATTGTTTAATCTAGGAGGAATTTATGCAAGAACAAATGTTATCAAATGAAGTTGATATTAGAAGAAAGAAAATAGAAGATTTAATCTCTGCAGGAGAGATTCCATATAAAGATAAATTTGAGCGCACTTGTACAATCGCAGAGGCTCGTGAAAAACTTGGTGAAAGAGTAAAAATTGCCGGTCGAATAATCTTTAAGCGTGTAATGGGTAAGTTTGGTTTTATTCAAATAAGAGATATTAATGCAAAAATTCAGGTATCTGTAGGAAGAAACGAACTTGACGAGCAGGCATATGATTTCTATAAAAAGATGATAGATATTGCCGACTTTGTAGGTGTTGAAGGCGAAGTATACCAAACTCAAACGGGAGAGATAACGGTGAGAGCTGAAAAAGTAACCTTGCTTTCAAAGACTCTTCGTCCACTTCCAGAGAAATTTCACGGACTAACAGACTCGGAAACTATTTACAGACAAAGATATCTAGACCTTATATCCAACGAAAAATCAAGGCAGGTTTTTATTGCTCGAAGCAAGGCTGAGTCATTTATACGTAGATATCTTGAAGATAATGGATTTTTAGAGGTTGAAACACCAGTTCTTCAAACAAATGTATCTGGCGCTAGCGCTAAACCATTTTTTACTCACCATAATGCACTTGATATGGAGTGTAACTTGAGAATTGCAACAGAAACTTGGCTTAAGCAATGTATATGCGCTGGGTTTGATAGAGTTTTTGAAATGGGAAAAGACTTTAGAAATGAAGGGATGGACCCATCACATCTACAAGAATTCACTCAAGTTGAATGGTATGCGTCATATTGGAATTTTGAGGACAATATCAAATTCTTCTATGAGATGGTAAATAAACTGCTTGTTGAAATTATTGGCACAACTAAAACGGTATTTCAAGGGCAAGAAATAGAATTTAATAGTGTTTGGCCAAGAGTAAATTATGTTGAAAGAATGAGAGAGATACTTGGATTTGATTTTCTTGACGAAGAAGATGTCGACGCATTTAAGAAAAAGGTTGTAGAGAAGGGATTATTTACTTATAGTGACCTTGAAGAATGTAAAACTATAAGAACATTAATTGACTATATTTACAAGAGAAAAATAAGAGCGGATATAGTTAACCCGACAATTATTTATAACTATCCGGCAGTTTTAGTGCCACTTGCAAGACGTAATGATGCTGACCCAAGGATTGTAGATATGTTCCAAGTTGTAGCAGGCGGAGCAGAGCTTGTAAAGGCTTATTCAGAGCTTGTAGACCCAATCACACAAAGAAAACTTCTTGAAAAGCAGTTGGAAGAAAAGGCTTTAGGTGATGATGAAACAATGGACGTTGACGAAGATTTCTTGCTTTCAATGGAGCACGGAATGCCACCAATTTCAGGTTTAGGTTTTGGTATTGATAGATTTATACAATTTATTTTTGACTTGCCAAATATTAGAGATACAGTTTTATTCCCATTAATGAAAAAGTTAAATTAAAAAATAAGCCATTTGAAATAAATAAAGTTAAAGGTTATTTTTATACAAAATGAAAAAAAATATAAAAGAATTTTATGAAAAACTGGACACATTATTCCCACAACCAGAATGTGAACTTGAGTATAAATCAGTTTACGAATTGCTAGTTGCGGTAATATTGTCTGCTCAATGCACAGATAGAAGTGTAAATATCGTAACTAAGGAATTATTTAAAGATTATGATACTCCAGAAAAAATGCTGACGTTGTCACAAGAGGAGCTTGAAAGCAAAATACATTCCTGTGGATTTTATCATAATAAAGCAAAAAACATACTTTCAATGTCGAAAGACTTGCTAGAAAAATTTAACGGTGAAGTTCCAAACGATATAGAAAAAATGCAAACGCTTGCTGGTGTAGGGCGGAAAACCGCCAATGTTGTGTATTCAGAAGCGTTTAAAGGAAATGCTATTGCAGTTGATACACACGTTTTAAGAGTATCGAATAGGCTTGGCTTTGTTAAAACAGATAGCCCGCTTAAGTGTGAACTTGCACTAATGAAACTATTTGACGAAGACAAGTGGGGGAAACTTCATCTTCAACTTGTCCATTTTGGACGTTATATCTGTAAAGCGACAAAACCCGATTGTGCAAACTGTCCGTTTACATCTCAATGTACCTATTATGCAGCGCATAATAGCATATAATGTAGGATTTATGCAAGACATAATACTATATATAGTGTAATCCAATTTTAAAAGGAGGTAGAAATGTTTTTAGATAGAGTTAAAATTATTATAAAAGCTGGCAATGGTGGAAATGGTTCTACCTCTTTTTTGAGAAATAAAATGACTGCTAAGGGTGGTCCAGACGGCGGAGAAGGCGGAAAAGGCGGAAATATAGTATTTAAGGCGACTCAATCGTTAAATACTCTATATGATTTTAGATTTCACAAAAAGTTTTTTGCAGAAAACGGCGGAGATGGCGCAAAGAAATTGCAAGCAGGAGCAAATGGTAAAGACTTGATAATAAAAGTGCCTTGCGGAACAGTTATATTAGATGCCGAGTCTGAAAAGGTTATAGCTGACCTTTATGAAGATAATATGGAGTTTATCGCGTTAAAAGGCGGAAAAGGCGGGCACGGAAACGCCTATTACAAGTCGTCAGTTAAGCAGTCGCCACATTATTCTCAAACAGGTGAGATAACGGCTCAGCGCGAAGTAATACTTGAGCTCAAAACAATTGCCGATGTCGGTCTTGTAGGTTTTCCAAATGCCGGTAAATCAACCTTACTTTCGTGCATTTCTAATGCCAATCCAAAAATAGCTAACTATCCATTTACGACACTATATCCTAATCTTGGCGTATGTCAGGTTAAAGGACAAACATTTGTTGTTGCGGATATTCCTGGGCTAATTGAAGGCGCAAGCGAAGGGCAAGGGCTTGGGCATTATTTTTTAAAGCACGTGGAAAGGGTTAGACTAATACTTCATCTTGTAGACATCTCTCAAAGTGACGGAAGAGATTTTATTGAGGACTATATAGTTATAAATAAAGAACTAAAAAAATATAGCGAAGAGTTATCTAAGACGCCACAGATTATTGTGTTTACAAAAATTGATTTGATTTCTGAAGATACATTAAATCAAAGATTAGGCAGGTTTAAAAAAGAGATTGGCGGTGAATATCTATGTATATCTGGCGCTACTTATAGTGGCATTGAAGAATTGAAATTAAAAACTATAGAACTACTTTCAAAGTTGCCAAAGAAACCACCACTTGAAGTTGAAGAAAATAATTTTGATAAAAGAGACTATGAGTCCATTGAGATTACAAGAGACGATGAAGGCGCTTTTGTTGTAAGCGGTGGGAAAATAGACAACTTCATTAGAGGGGTTGTGCTTTCAGATACTCGCTCTTTTGCTTACTTTCAAAAACGCTTGCAAGAAATGGGTATTATTGATATGCTTAAAGAAAAAGGGCTCAAAAATGGTGGCATTGTAAAAATAAAGGATATTACATTTGAATATAGCGAGTAAAAATGGTGAATTGACTTATAGGACTGAAAATTTGTTTGCGCTATCAGTTATTATCAAATTCTACTGTTTTTAAAACTGCTTGCAAACTAAGCAAAATTAAAAATAGCGCGAATATTATTTTTGTATTAAGATTAAAATTTCTTTCGGTAAACTAACGACTTATATTTTTAATTAATTCTTTTGTATAATTTATTTGTATAATTAAATTTTATAATCTATAAAAGGAGATGTTATGATTACAACAAAACAGAGGGCTTATCTAAGAGGACTAGGAAACGCGCTTGAAAGCGTTATGCAAATAGGTAAGGACGGACTTAGCGAAAACTCTTTTGAGGCAATTGATGCACTGCTCGAAGCTAGAGAGCTTATAAAAATCAAAGTTTTAAAGACTTGCGAGCTTAAAGCCAAAGAAATTATGGCAATAATCTGCGAAAAACTTAATGCAGAACCAGTCCAAGTAATAGGTGGTATGGTAATAATCTACAGAAAGTCCTCTAAAAAAGACTTTAAACACATAGAGCTTATATAACTTTAAACTTTATATTTGTGGCATATTTTTGAATTTTAAATCAACAAAATATATTTTGTTATTATTGATTATGTTGAAGTGGTATTACTTTAGCAATTGTTAATAATGTATATAAAAAATAAAAGGGTAAAAACAAGGGTAGCCTATAAAAAGTGTATAGCGAACAACCTTTATAACAGTTAATAATAACAGTTATTACAGTTATAATTTCATAACATAATAGCCTTTATTTGGTTGTATTAAACTTAATAAAATTATTACAACAACTCCTTTATAATCTTTTTATTATAAATTGGATTTATAAAAGAAATGAGTGCAAATATTAAAAGCAAACTTGAAATAATATAGTAATAGATATTAAATTTCACAAAAAAACTTGACAACACTAAAATGACGGCAGCAAACAAATATCCTTTTGTTTTCGACCTATTAAATGCCATCGCCAAATATTGTTTATAGCTATTTTTTGTTTTTTGCCTTTCTGTAATAGCAGGGTAATAGTCGTATTCTTTATATAGCGATAAATAGGTTTGATATTTGTTAAGAATGATTATTTCTTGATTAAAATTTTTAACAAAACTAGGCAAATCTTTATCAGAGTCGTTGCATAATATGACAAGCTTATTTATAGGCTTTTTAAAACTATTCAATACATCTATGACATCGTCTAATTTTAGGTTTTGATATTTTATAAAAGGATAAAGTACAACATCTTGTTCGTCCTTGTGATGAACTACAATATAACGCTTAAATTTGCTTACATTATTATGCCTCGTCTTTGCCAGTTTAAAGAAAAAATCTACTCTATTTTCATCGCGCGAGAGGGTGAAAAACATATTCTCGGCATCCTCTTTTTCTTTTATTTTTAAATTAGATTTAATGCCTTTTTTACGTTTTACATATGTTGAAATTAATTCTAGTAAAAGGGTGATAACAAACGATACAACAAGTGCAAGCCAAGTCGACTGAAAAATATACTTAAGCCAAATATAAAATATTAAAAATATGATAGAGCTCTTTAAAAGCACTTGAAATATTATAGATAAAGTTTTCATAAAATAATTATAGACAAATTTTAGTTATGTAAACATTATAAATAGTTGACATATACTATTTTTTTGTTTATAATAAAAATCATATAAGGGGTATGCCTAGTGGACATAGTTGATGAGAGAATATTGAAGCTTGTTGAATATTTTAAAGAAAATAAATGTAAAGATATTGCTGTTTTTGACTTGAAACAAGACAGCAATTGCAGATACATCATCTTGCTAACAAACGCAAATCAGCAGGCAAATAAAAAATTCGCTTTAACATTTTTAAATGATATGCAAATGCAAGAATATCCAGAAGGTTACAACAAGGGTGAGTGGATAGTGTTTGATTTTGGACAAATAGTAATTCACGCTTTCACTCCGCAAACGAGAGATAAATATAGCCTCGACAAATTATACCACTCTAAAAAAGTTTTAATTAATAAACAAAACAAAAAATAAACAAATTTGTTTTGTTTTTTTTATATTGTATGTTAAAATTGAAATGTTAGGAGCAATATGACTAAAATTTGTTTTGTTTGCACAGGAAACACCTGCCGTTCTATTATGGCAGAGCGACTTATGAAAAAGATGTTGAAGGATAGAAAGATTGAAGATGTCAAGGTTTCTTCTCGTGGCTTAAACGCAAACGGCGAAAACATAACAGATAATGCAAAACAAACTTTAAAAGCTTTTGGAGCATCCTCGTCAAACCGAAAGTCAGTAAAACTTGGAAAAATCGACAAAAATACAACCTATGTGACAATGACAGAGGTACAAAAGAATTACTTAAATTCAGAAAATGTTATATCCTATAAAGAGCTACTTGGATATGAGATTATAGACCCATACGGGCAAAGTTTGGATGTATATAAAAAGTGCGCAAAAGATATAATGCAGGGGATAAAAATATTGATTGAAAAATTAGAGTTATGGAGATGAAAATATGATAATATTAGCAAGTGACCACGCTGGATATTTACTAAAAGAAGAAATTAAAAAATTCTTTAATAAAGAAAACATCATAGTTATAGATGTTGGTTGCTACTCAAGAGAACAGCCTGACGATTATCCAGACTTTGCAAAAGTTGCAAATCAAAAGGTGATTGAGGACCCTCGTAATGTTGGAATATACATCTGCGGAACAGGAATAGGGATGAGCATAGTTGCTAATAGAAATCCTAAAATAAGAGCGGCACTTTGTATGAACGAAAATTTTGCATCACTTGCAAGAAGGCATAACGATGCAAATGTACTATGCCTATCTGGTAAATATACCTCGCCTAAAAAGGCAATAAAGATAGTAAAAGTATTTTTAACTACAGATTTCGAAGGCGGTAGACACGCAAGAAGAATAAAAAAATATTGAGGTGAAAAATGGTAAATGTAGTAGTGCCGATAACAAACAACGCAAAAAGGTACAAAAAAATCCTGTCAAGTTTAAGTAGAGCAAACAATGTCGTAGTGCTTGTAGGGGTTGTGAGCAATCAAATTAATGAACTAAACTTTTTAGACAGCGAAAATATTTATATTATTGAGTTTCAAGATGGCTCCAAAATGGAAGAGATTATAAACGGACTACAAAAGTACATTTCTGTAGGCTCAATAATGATAATGCGTAAACCTATTAGCGAGAATGAATTTAATAGTTTTGTCAATAATAATAAAGATATTGTAACCTGCAGAAGAAACTTAGGGTCCTTCAAGTCAATTCTATTTAACTTTTGGCAAAAGATACTTAAAACCTTCCTTGGCGTTAGGCTTTATGAAGGTGACACATCGGTTATATATTTTGCCGAGGATATAGCCTCTGTAATACTTAGCTCGTCCAACCTAAGTTACAATAGCCGTGTTGACAGATGGCGAGGAGTTGAACAAGGAACTGTCATAGTTGAAGGTGAAGGCGTTAAAACAGAAACTGACAAAAAAGCCAATATTAGAAATTTAATTATTTCTTTAATTGCTATTGCCGTCGCAGTTTCCGTTACAACTGTTGTAAGTATATTTGCAAGAGTCAACCTTATTGTAGGCTTACTATTATTCTGCTTAGATTTTATAGCGCTTGCAATCGTTTTGATACTGCTTGTTATAACAATATTTAATAATATGGTAGGCAAAAAACTATTTGGTTATGCTTTAGATATATCTCAAAACGAAGAGATAGATGACGAAACCAATGAAGAATATGAAGAAAATGAAGAAGTTATCTTAGAGGAGGGTGAAAATGAATAAGGTAAAAATCGGTATTAATGGTTTTGGAAGAATAGGACGACTTGTCCTTAGAGCTTGCGCTGGGAGAAAAGATGTTGAGGTTGTGGCAGTAAATGACCCGTTTATCGACCTTGAGTATAGCAAGTATATGTTTACTCACGATACAATTCACGGCAAATTTGACGGAACTTGCGAAATAAAAGATGGTAAACTTGTGGTAAACAAAACGCCTATAACATTCTATGGAGAGAAAGAGCCAAGTTTAATTCCTTGGAAAAATCACGACATTGACGTAGTTATTGAGGCAACAGGTAAATTTACAAAGTATGAAGATGCGGTTAAACATATTGACGCAGGTGCTAAAAGAGTTATAGTTTCAGCACCTGGCAAAAATATGCCAATGTTTGTTATGGGGGTAAACCATAAAGAATACAAGAAGGATATGCTTGTTATTTCAAATGCCTCTTGCACAACAAACTGCCTTGCACCGCTTGTTAAAGTTATAAACGATAATTTTGGCATTGAAGAAGGTTTGATGTCTACTATACACTCAATCACAGCAACACAGCTTACAGTAGACGGACCATCAAAGAAAGATTGGCGAGGCGGACGCGCTGCCTCATACAATATCATACCTTCATCAACTGGCGCGGCTAAAGCAGTTGGAGAGGTTATACCATCACTAAAAGGTAAACTTACAGGTATGAGTTTTAGAGTCCCAACTCTCAATGTTTCAGTCGTAGATTTGACGGCAAGACTTGCAAAGCCTACCACATACGATGAGATTGTATCAGCAATAAAGAAAGCTTCAAATAGCGAAATGAAGGGCATACTCGGCTGGACCGATGATGACGTAGTTTCATCAGACTTTATAGGCGACGAGCGTACATCAATCTTCGATGTTAAAGCTGGCATTATGATAAGTCCTACTTTTGTTAAACTTGTTGCTTGGTACGATAACGAATGGGGATACTCAAACAAAACCGTAGATTTAGCCTGCTATATATCTAAGGCATAAGGAGTTGTATGGAAGATTTTAAAGAAACAGAAGTCGCCAAAGAGGAAAACTCAGTAAATTACAAAGAGCCTAAAAAAATAAAGCAAAAGCAAAGTAAAAATTTTAATTTCAACCTAATACTATCACTTGTAGCTTTTGTTGGAATAGGTTGCATTGCGATTTCACTTCTTTTAACTCTAGTCTTTGAACGTGATAGCAATCTATCCAATGCCTTCAGTGCCATAGGGCAGGTTATAGCATATATTTTATGTATTATCTTAGCTTTCTCTTGGGTTAAAGCACACAAAAAATCGATAGTGTGGATAGTCTTATATGTAATTTTTGTTGTCACTATAGTTGTTCTATTCATACTTACTGTAAACATATGAAAAACTTTTTAGTAACTATAATTTTATTAGTCTTAATAGTTTTATTTGCTAGCCTCCAATCATATTGGGGAGGCCTAGTTTATTTTGCGCTCAGTTTTTTGATTATCCTATGCATATACTGGATGGTTATTTTTATCTTGCAATACATAACAGATTACTATAAAACATTTGATGAAGATTTTAAATTATATTGCATCCATTTAATTAATTCAACAAGCGTTACAACTGAGCAGGTGAATGAAAATATAGAGTTCTATAAAAAGCAATACAAAAAATCTATTATAAGAGATAAGATTATTGATATTTCAAAAATATTAGTTGCCTTATCTATTATGATAGCCTGCATAATAGGTATGATAAATGTCTAATTCGCTATTATTCTCTATTTTTACTGCTACAATTAATTAATTTTTGTTTGCATTTATCAATATAATGTGGTATTATACAAAGAGGCGGTCGGAGAAACAACTTAATATGGTTGTTAAAAAAAACAAAGGAGTAAATATGTACAAATTCGAAAAAAAAGATAAACAAGGCGTTTTAAAAATTTCAATCTCTAGTGAAGATTGGGAAAAGGCTTTAGAAAAAGCTTATGAAGAAAATAAAGGTAAATTTAATATTCAAGGATTTAGAAAAGGTAAGGCACCAAGAAAGGTTATCGAACAAAATTATGGAGACACCATCTTTTTTGATGACGCTTTTGATATAACTGTTTCAGAGGAATATAGAAAATTCTTAGAGGAAAACACAAATATTATACCAGTTGAGCAACCTCACGTAGAAAACAATACTTTTACAGCAGATAAGGGTTTAGAAGTGACTTTGAAGTTTGACCTTTTACCTGATTTTGAACTTCCATCTTTAAGCGGCTTAAAAGCTAAAAAGGCTGATGTTAAAGTGACAGACGAGCAAGTTGAACAAGAAGTTGAAAGAGAAAGACTCTCTCACGCTAGATATGTAGAAACCGATAAGGAAGTGGAGGAAGGTGATTTTGCTGTTATCGACTTTAAAGGTTTTGTTGATGATGTTGCCTTTGAAGGCGGAGAAGCTAAAGATTATAGGCTTGAAATAGGTTCACATACCTTCATCGAGGGCTTTGAAGAGCAAATTATCGGTATGAAAAAGGGTGAAGAGAAGGACATTAAAGTAACTTTCCCTGAAAACTATCACGCAGAAAACTTAAAAGGTAAACCTGCTGTATTTAAGATTAAGCTCAATAAAGTTGAGAAAAAAGAACTTCCTACAATAGATGACAAATACATTTCAGACACTACGGAGTTTGAAAATGTAGAAGAATATAAAAAATCCATCAAAGAAAACCTCATTAAAATGGAAGAAGAGCGGGCTGAGCGTGACTACGAAGTAGCTCTTCTTGATGAAATTGCAGCCAAGAGCAATATTGAAGTACCACAGTCTATGATTGACCACGAAGTTCATCATATGGTTGAGGATTTTGAGCACAGACTTTCTCACCAAGGTATGACCTTGCAGGCTTATCTTGACTATGTTGGGAAGACATTAGACGAGTTTAAAAAAGAAAGAGAAGAGGACGCAGGCAAAAATATTAAAACAAGACTTGTCTTACAAAAATTAATTTCGCAGAATAATATTACCGCAAGTAGTGAAGAATTAGATAAGAATATTGAAGAATATGCATCAAGATATCAAATGACACTTGAAGACTTCAAGAAGGCTATGTCTCCAAACGACTATGCTTATTTTGAAAACAATGTCATTATGACAAAAGTTTTAGACCTAATCAAATCTAAAAATGCATAAAAACTATAAAAATTGGGAGGATAATTATGTTAATTCCTATGGTTGTTGATCAAACAGGAAATAGCGAAAGATCATATGATATTTACTCAAGATTACTAGAAGATAGAATTATATTTTTAAATGGGGAGATTGACGATAATGTTGCTAACATTGTTGTTGCACAGCTCATCTATCTAGAGGGCAAAAACCCTAATAAAGATATATTCATATATATTAATAGCCCAGGGGGGAGCGTCTCTGCTGGTCTTGCAATATATGACACAATGAAATACATTAAATGCGACGTTTCAACAATTTGTGTTGGAAGAGCGGCATCAATGGGTGCATTTTTGCTTGCGGGAGGAACTAAAGGCAAACGCTTTGCTCTTCCTAATAGTGAAATTATGATACACCAGCCACTAGGTGGGGCTCAAGGTCAAGTGAGTGATATACAAATTCAGGCTAATCATATTCAATATATAAAAGAAAGAATGAATAAAATGCTCAGCGAAAACACAGGTAAACCACTTGAGATAGTTGAAAAAGATACAGATAGAGATAACTATATGACAGCACAGGAGGCTAAAGATTACGGAATAATAGACGAGATTTTCGTATCAAGAAAGAAACAAAGTAAGGAGGCTTAATGTCTGAATTAGAATGTAAATGCAGTTTTTGTGGTAAAAGCCAAAAGGATGCAAAAAAACTAGTTGCAAGTCCAAACGGAGATGCGTTTATCTGTGATGAGTGTATAGAAATTTGTAAGGATATTATCACAGATATTACAAAAAAATCTACTTTTGAAAAGATAGAATTGCCTACGCCAAGTGAGATAAAAGAGAAACTTGACGAGTATATTGTAGGGCAAGACGAGGTTAAAAAGGTGCTTGCAGTCGCTGTTTATAACCACTACAAAAGACTTAATTACAATCTCACAAAAACTGATAACGATACTAGCGATGTCGAACTAGAAAAAAGTAATATTTTAATGGTTGGACCTACTGGTTCTGGGAAAACTCTTCTTGCAAAAACGCTTGCAAAGGTTTTAAAGGTCCCTTTTGCTTCCGCTGATGCAACGACGCTTACAGAGGCTGGGTATGTCGGCGATGATGTCGAAAATATTTTACTCAAACTTATCCAAAATGCTGACTATGATATAGAAAAAGCTCAAAGAGGAATTATATATATTGACGAGATAGACAAGATCGCCAGAAAAACGCAAAATGTTTCTATCACAAGAGATGTAGCAGGAGAGGGTGTTCAACAGGCACTTTTAAAAATTCTTGAAAGCACTGTTGCCTCTGTTCCACCACAAGGCGGAAGAAAACATCCTCATCAAGAGATGCTTCAAATCGATACTACAAATATCTTGTTTATATGCGGAGGGGCTTTTGTAGGTCTAGATAAAATAATTGAAGCAAGAGAAAACGATACAACTCTTGGATTTAATGCAAAGATTGAGTCTCAAGAGGAGAAAGAAAAGAAAAATTATATAAAAGATATTCAACCAAATGACCTTATCAAATTCGGACTTATACCTGAATTTGTTGGCAGGCTTCCGGTAGTTGTAGGTCTTGATGAGCTTGATGAAAATGCACTTGTCAAGATTTTAACCGAGCCCAAGAACTCTATAATAAAACAATATAACCTTATGTTTAAGATTGACGGTATTAATATAGAGTTTTCAGAGGATGCTATTCAAGCAATAGCTAAAAAGGCTATGGAGCTTAAAACAGGCGCTAGGGGATTACGAACAATTATTGAAGGCAAGATGAATAGACTAATGTATGAGGCTCCAAGTTATAAGGATATAGAGAAGATTGTTGTAAATTCAAACTTTATAGAACTTGAAAACGCACAACCTGAGATAATTAGAAAGTCTGATAGTAAAGCGGTTTGTTAGATTTAATAAAATCATAAGTTATTTATTAACTTTTCCAAATTGATTAAGCACTAAAAAAGTCTAGTATTAAGCTAGACTTTTTTGCTTTATCCATAGCAAAAATAGGACTATTATATTATAAATTTATAACTTTAACATAATAGTGCTATATACATTTTTGCGTAATTATTTTGTCAACATTAATTTGCAATGCATATAAACTTTTAGGAGGATATATGCGAAGATTTTTTAATATACTTGACAATAACAATAGGGGTGATAACTTTATCACCGCACAAAATACAAGAGAGGATATCATAGGGGAACTTGACGCAATAATTCAGTATGAAAACCATATAGTTCAAACAAATGATGAAAGGGCAAGAGAAACCTTAAGAGACATAGTGAAAGAGGAGAAACTTCACGTAGGTCAATTATTTGGACTTCTTTTCAGTTTAGACCCCGAGTCAAAAACCCAATTTGAAAAGGGCTTAAATGAGTTTAATAGTTTAAATTAATCCAGCAAAAGTGATTTGTACTACATAAAATTTGACTTGAATTTACAAAAATCTAAGGATAAATTTAGAAACGTTTAATGAGATTATTTATACTACTTTTCAACATCTCACTTTAGCATTTTAGTAAATTTAGCATTTTGCCTTTTAAAATAATTTGGTATATTTTAACCCGCTATCTTTTCAAATCACAAAAAAAGAGACTTTTAAAAGAAGTCTCTTTGTCTTTGTATTTCGTATAAGCAAGCGGTAGTTGCACAAGCAACATTTAGCGAGTCTATTCCTTTTTTCATAGGTATCTTTACTGCTTGATTCGCAATATCATTATAAAATTTACTTAACCCAACCGTTTCGTTACCTATAAGTAACAAGGTAGGTTTTGTAAAATCGCAGTCCTGTAATCGGCAAGTTGCTTGCAATGAAGTAGCTATAATTTGTAAATCAGAATGATTTGTCTTAATGTTATCAATAATTTCATTAAAAGTATTGCTAGAGTCTATAAAGGTAATTGGAACTTTAAAAAATGAGCCCATTGATGCCGTTATTACTTCACAATCATATATGTCAATAGAATGACCTGAATAAAATATTTGCGACACATTTAATGCATCACAACTTCTAATTATTGTACCCATATTCCCTTTTTTGGAAGGTCTGTCTAAAAGAATATAGACTGGATTTTCGTTATCTATAATAGCTGACTGAACATTCTTTTTTACTAGTGCCAAAATTTCGCTTTTAATATCTTTGCTACTAAGATTATTCATTAACTGTTGTGATAAAATGTAATTTTTGTCAGCTAAAGATAGTATGCTTTTTGCCCAGTCCGATAATTCTTTATCACTCGAAAAAATAAAAGCATCAATATCCCAACCATACGCTATGGCCTCTTTAATATTTTGTACTCCTTCAACAAAAAATAAGCCCAATTGATTACGTTTACCTCGATTATTTTTTAGTGCCAATATTTGCTGATAAGTGGCGTTTTCTTTTCCAATATAAATTTTCTTCATAAATCATATTCTAACATATTTTTGTTAAATTTAATAGTATTTTTACTATATTTATTTAAATAACCATATTTAAAATTCGGGAAATCATTTTAGATGAATGAACTAAAAATCAAAAGAAATTTAATATTTTGAATTGAGCAAAATAATACATTGTAGGTTTTTACCATTTGTAATCCGCAAGGCAAGAAGAATTTGAATTTTATATCTCTAAATCACACGTCAGTTTGCAGCTTTGCGAGAAGTCAAATATGGTGCGATAAACACCCTAAAAATCTGACGATTTTCAGGGAACCCGAGCGAACCCGTGGGTTCGACTCCTTTAATAAAAAAAGCTGCTCTTCGCAACTAGTTTCTCTTTTGTTTTGATTTTCTGGTGCGGGCGGTGGGAGCCATCACCCTAAAAATCTGACGATTTTCAGGGAACCCGGCGAACCCGTGGGTTCGACTCCTTTAATAAAAAAAGTTGCCTCTCGCAACTAGTTTACCTTTTGTTTTACTTTTCTGGTGCGGGCGGTGGGAGCCATCACCCTAAAAATCTGGCGATTTTCAGGGAACCCGAGCGAACCCGTGGGTT
>CALVNW010000013.1 GCA_944350015.1 uncultured Clostridia bacterium
CAAAGGGTAAATTAAAGGTTAAAATAGGGGTATAAACTAGATGATTTTACACAAAGTAATATAAAAAATTAAATAAAAAAAAAAAAAAAAATGAGTCTAAAGATGAAATTAGTATCAATGATATCTGCGTTTGTACTTGTAATAGGAATGCTATTAATAGGTGTATTTGCAGTAGAAAGGGTGCAAGTGGATATGGGTGGAAGCATTACCTTTAACGCAGATGATGTCTACGCACGTGTTACGGGAAGTGTAGCAGATGCACAGGTTGCACCAGCTGGCTTAGATGTGACCTATTCAGCCTATGAGACAGAGGGCAACCCTACAGCGTGGGAGAGCCTTGACCTTGAGTTTGATAGTCAAGCAACACCAATAGTGATATCAATCACGGTAGAGAACCTAAGTACAGAGAGGAGCTTAACAGTAAACTTAACAGACGCTCTTACCTCTAGCGTGCCAAATTTAGGTAAAGCACTACAAAGAGATAATGGCGCGTATACAAGTGGATCAAACATAACCTTAGACCCTAAGGATAATGGTACAAGCACAACAACCTTTACCATAACCTTATCAGTTACTGACAAAAACCAATCTCTCACCAACGCTCAATTTGACTATGACCTTAACCTCTATGATGAGAGTGCTGTACCAGAGCCACCAGAAGTGTATAGTGGGTTTGAATTTAATATTTTAGATGAAAATACCGCTGAAATTACGGGGTATACGGGTACAGATACTGAAGTTATAATACCAAGTACATTTTCTATAGGTACAACACCAATAACATCCTTTACAATGAATGAGGATGGTTCTAATGAGTATGGCGAATTTGTTATGATAGCGTTATACCTTGGCGGATTTTATTACACCCCGCAGGGCGGAGAGAGAACATATTGTGCTAACTCTATGGAGTTTGCAAGTATAGCGGACACATTAGCATTCCCTATATATTTTGAACCGCAATATACACTTAGCTTAGACTCATACAATGAAAATAATTTAGACTTATTTGTGAATTATATAGGAATCTTAGCTGAAATGCAAGGAGTAGGTTATAGTGACGGAAACTTTTATTTTACAACAGCAGATGGGCAGTATAATAATACATTAGTCAATACAGTAGATATCTACAATTCAATATCAAGTGTACAAGACCCAACAGAGTTACAATCAATGTTTCCTATGCAGTTGAATTTGGCATCAACATTCGGAGAGCCCGTTTATGTAGAAGGTGACGACTATGTAGTTAAAAGTATAGGGAGGAATGCATTCAATGGTTGCAGTGGACTTACAAGTGTAGATTTAAGCGGATGTACAAGTTTAACAAGTATAGGATATAATGCATTCCGTGATTGCAGTGGACTTACAAGTGTAGATTTAAGCGGATGTACAAGTTTAACAAGTATAGAAGATTATGCATTCAATGGTTGCAGTGGACTTACAAGTATCAGTTTACCATCAAGTTTAACAAGCATAGGGCTTTCTGCACTCTCTGGTTGTAGTAAATTACAACCATCAGCAACAGATCAAGGAGTAAAATATTTAGGAAGTGAACAAAATCCATATTTAGTATTATGGGATGGAAAAGATATAACAAGTTCGTCTTATATAGTTAATTCAAATTGTAAAGTTATTTGTAGTAGTGCATTCTCTGGCTGTGATGGACTTACAAGTATAACCTTGCCATCAAGTTTAACAAACATAGAAATGTCTGCATTCTCTGGCTGTGATGGACTTACAAGTATAACTTTGCCATCAAGTTTAACAAGCATAGGAATGTCTGCATTCTCTGATTGTGCTGGACTACTTGAAAGTATAATTGTAGAAGAAGGCAATACTGTTTACCATAGCGAAGGAAACTGTTTAATTGAGACGGAGTCAAATACACTGGTGCTTGGATGTAAAAACTCTATTATTCCATCTTATATAACAAGCATAGGGGATTATGCATTCTCTAATTGCAGTGAACTTACAAGCATAGATTTAAGCAACTGTACAAATTTAACAAGTATAGGAGAAGAAGCATTTTCTAATTGTGATGGACTTACAAGTATAGATTTAGGTAATTGCACAAACTTAACAAGCATAAAAAGATCCAGTTTCTTTTGGTGCGAAAGACTTGAAGAATTGATTTTACCAGCAAGCATAACAAGTATATCAGGAGATCCATTTTATGGTTGTTCAGAAATAGAGATAGTGGAATTTAAAGGGACATTATTAGAATGGCTTTCTGTATCAATTGAATATGGAGGTAATACTTGGATAACTTCTTCACATAAATTTATTATAAACGGAGAAGAAGTTACGAATTTAGTTATACCAGAAGGCATTGAAGTAATAGGTGATCAGTTATTTAAAGGTTGTAGTGGACTTACAAGTATAACTCTGCCATCAAGTTTAACAAGCATAGGAATGTATGCATTCTCTGGTTGTAATGGACTTACAGGAGAGTTAGATTTAAGTAACTTGACAAGTTTAACAAGTATAGGGAGGAATGCATTCGCTGGTTGCAGAAATCTTACAAGTATAACCTTGCCATCAAGATTAACAAGTATAGGGATGTTTGCATTCTCTGGTTGCAGAAATCTTACAAGTATAATTGTAGAAGAAGGCAATACTGTTTACCATAGCGAAGGAAACTGTTTAATTGAGACGGAGTCAAATACACTGGTGCTTGGATGTAAAAACTCTATTATTCCATCTTATATAACAAGTATAGGGGAATATGCATTCGAATATTGCGATGGACTTACAAGCATAACCTTGCCATCAAGTTTAACAAGTATAGGGAGTGATGCATTCCGTAATTGCAGTAGACTTAGAGAGGTTATAATAGATAGTGAGTATGTGTATACTAATACAACATCGACATCTGCGTGTGGTGGGCTGTTTCGCAACTCATCTATCACCACTGTCAAGGTTTTGGCTAGTTTGGATGATGGAACTAATAGTTATATCACCGCAAACTTTTCAAATGTAACAACCGAGGGCGATTATACTGTTTATCGAAAGCAATAACTTTAAAAAGATTTAAAGTTAAGCGGTTAGATTTATTTAAAAAATGCTAGAGGTTTATCTATATTGATAGATTGTCTAGCATTTTTTGTTCTTTGTCAATAATGGAGGTATGTTTCATAAGGAAAAGCAATATTTTGTGGTTATTGTGTAACAAAATTAAAGCTAAATCAAGCATATATATTTAATTTAGTTGCATTTTACTTTTCTAAATGCTAAAATAATATCAAGGAGAATGATATGGGAATTTTAAAGAATATCGAATGGACTGATTCATCAAGTAACCTTATTATATGGAAGTATCCTATCAATAAAGACCACGTAAACAAGGGCTCAGCATTGACAGTCAGAGAAAGCCAAGTTGCAATTTTTGTTGATAAAGGACGTCTTGCAGATGTATTTTTGCCAGGTTATTACAAACTTGACACTAGCAATATGCCTGTGCTTACAAAACTTATGTCTTGGAAGTATGGCTTTGAAACGCCATTTAAGTCTGACATATATTTTGTAAATACAAAGCAGTTCACAAATCAAAAGTGGGGGACAGCAAATCCTATTCTTGTAAGAGACAAGGACTATGGCGCCGTTCGTATTAGAGGTTTTGGTAACTATTCATTTAAGGTTGATGATGCCTATGTATTTATGCAAAACCTAAGCGGAACCAACACCAAGTTTGAAACCACGCAAATCACCGATTACCTTCGTAGTATGGTGGTAAGTGGCATTTCTGATGCAATAGGTGAAAGCAAAATTGCAGTACTTGATATGGCTGCAAACTTGCAAGAGCTTTCTAAGATTGTTGAAACTAAAATGGCACAGGAGTTTAAGGCTATCGGTCTTGAGCTTACAAACTTTGTTTTTGAGAGTTTCTCTCTTCCAGAGGAGCTTGAGAAGGCACTTGATAAAAACACCTCGCTTGGTATGATGCGTGGTAATATGGATGTTTACACTCAAATGGAAACCTTAGAGGCAATGAAAGAGGCTGCCAAAAACCCTGGAGCTGCCGGTGGTACAATGGGCGCTGGTATGGGGCTTGGTATGGGTATGGGACTTGGTAACATTTTTGCAAACAATATGCAACAAATGAATAACCAACATCAAACTCAAGCGCAAAATCAACCTCAGAAAAAGTTCTGCCCAAATTGTGGCGCTGAAATCAATGGAAACCCTAAGTTCTGCCCAGAATGTGGTCAAAAGATGAAACACGTTTGCCCAGATTGCGGAACAGAGGTAAAAGCTAGCGCAAAATTCTGTCCAGAATGTGGCAGGAAACTTAAATAAGGGAACTTAAGTGATGAGTGAAAATCAAGTTGATGAAAAGATAGAGCAAAAGTTATATTCAGATGATAACCTTGACGTGTCTATATACAAATGTCCAAATTGCGGTGGTGAAGCTGTTTTTGAGCCTAAAGAGCAGAAACTGAAGTGTCTATATTGTGGCGGATTGTTTGAAATTGGCAATTTGGCTACAACAAAGGAGCGTGACCTTGATGAGCTTCTCAGTGAAGGTCAAGTTTGGGATGAGGCAGACGTATATCAATGTAAAACTTGTGGCGCCAAGGAGATTATATCCAGTGGCGAGGTTTCTCACAAATGCTCCTTTTGCGGAACGAGCAACATAGTTAAGAGCGAAGAACTCCCTGGCATCAAACCTCAAGGCATAACGCCTTTTAAGATTGACAAATTTGGAGCAAGTGCATCGGCAGTCAAGTGGGCAAAGAAAAAATTTTATGCGCCGAGAGCTTTTAAAAAGAGTGTTAAAGCCGAAAAAATCCAAGGTTTGTATAATCCCGTGTTCACTTTTGATGCATTAACTCAAAATTTATACAACGGGAAGTTAGGGAAAAGGTACACTAAACACGTTTATCGTGATGGGAAGATGGTGCCAGTACAAGAGGTTAGGTATTTCAATATCTCTGGCTATCAAGAAGTGACTTTTGATGATTTGCTTGTTCAGGCGTCAAACGCCATCCCTGCTCAGTTTATAAATCAAATAGCACCATTTCCGACTAAAGAAGCGGTCGAGTATAGAACCGAATTTATAAGAGGATATGGGGCAAGTACATACAATAAGTCTGGCAAAGAGTGCTGGGAAGAGTGCAAGAGCTTAATGCATAGAAGAATTGAATCGCAAATTCTTAAGCGCTATGATTATGATATCAAGGTTGCCTTAAATATTGACACTAAGTATCTCAATGAACAGTATAAATACATTCTTGTGCCAGTTTATGTTGGTCATTACAACTTCAAGGGAAAACTTTACAACTTCTACGTGAATGGCTACAATGGAAAAGTAGGAGGTAAAACTCCTGTATCTAAACTTAAAATATTTTTTACAGTACTTCTCGTACTGATTGGCATTGCAAGTATATTCTTGCTTGTTGAGTTTACATAAAAGGAGGCGGTTATGGAGTGGAGCGAAATTGCTCTTATTGTGGTAGGTGTTTTGCTAGTTGTAATGCTCATACTTTTTGGAGTAACATACTCAAAACTGAAACATAAAGATAGTGACAAGAAGGTTGAGGACTATGAGATAATTGATGGCGTTCGCTATACTAAGGACGATAAAGTTATCGATGATAAAGGTAACGCAAAACTTTCTCTTAAAAAAGGCGACATAGTGTTAGAACGAGGCAAAGAGTATAAAGTCAGTAAAGATTTGCTGGCTGGCAAATACACTGTGTTGACGGGTGACGAAAACACCGAAGTTGTCGCTATGAGAATAGGCGGAATTGTCAAAGATTACAAACATTTTTCGTCTATTGTTTTGACTGACGGAGATGTTATATCGGCGGTTTCTGCTAATGCTGTTTTGAGATAATTTAATAAAAATCTCTTGTTTGCTTGAAAATTTTTGGTTTTTTACATATTTTTTATAAAAGGAGAGTAAAAAAATGGGTAGAAATATGTTGTATAAACTACTAGGAGCTTTAATTGTTTTGGTTGCGGCTGTGCTTTGGATACTGTCTCTTACCGTACCTAAAACATTTGGCTTCTTTTCACTTGCTTGGGCTGGCGTGATAATTTGTGGTGGACTTGGGCTTATAATGTTACTTCAAGGATGTTTTCAAAAGAATGTATCAACTATTAAGAAGTTGAAGATATGGTTTGGTATAGCCCTTCTTGTATGTGCCATTCTATGCCTTGTGTCTGAACTTGCAATTAAGGATAGTTTAGTAATACCTATCATTGCAATAGTTGTTGCAGTAGGGCTTGTAATAACTGTTCTTGCAACTGGTGGTAAAAAATGGGATGAAGGTGACAACCACAAAGCAGGATACAAAAATTATTATGAGCGCAAAGCCGAAGAAGAAAAGAAAAATGCCGAAGATAATAAAGGCGAATAAAAAGTAATTAAAATTGATTGAGAAAAGCAAAATATTAATTTATTTTGCTTTTTTAATGGGATTTTTCAGATTTGATAAAAATAAGTTAAGAATTAAAATCAAAGTTGAATTAAAAATGTCATACAAGGAAAGAGAAAGATATTTACAACTATGACAACGTTTATTATGCTACTATTTTTAGGTGCAGTGTTGCCAGTTTGCCAGCCTTACGCGCTCCGCTCGCGCCCGCGGGACCATAGACCCCGCGAGGCACGTCGCTCCGCCATCTCTCCGAACGGGCGAGTAGAAAGTACGATAATAGTATCCCTCTTCTAGTGATAGAAGACCAGCCTTACGCTGGGCGCCAGCCTAGAGGCTGGGCGAAGTATCGTTTGTGGTATCTATAATTTTGTTGTACATTGGTACGTCGGGGGGACTTAAAACGGAAATGGTGTCGATGACGCCCAAACTTAGTTTGCACCAACCTTAGGTTGGACCAGTATCGGCAAACTTAGTTTGCATCATTATCGTTTATAGTGTCTGTATTTTTGTTGCATTTTGGTCCGTCGGGGGAAACTTAAAAGAGAAATGGTGTCGATGACACCCAAACTTAGTTTGGATCAGTATCGTTTGTTGTATTTGTTATTTTTACTGTACCTTGGTCTGACAAACTTAGTTTGCATCACTTTTAATCGCCGAAAGGCGCGTATTTTAGTTGCCAAAGGCAACCAAAATACCCCTTAGAAACCCTAAAGCTTAGAAAGACCCCACATTTTTTGTCTGAAAAACTTTTTCGAAGTACGTCAATTTGCTTGACAAAAAATGCGGGGGGGGTAAAATAGGGTGACTTAAAATAAATATTCATTTAATTGCCCAAAATGAATAAGTTTAAGTTAATTTAAAATAAAGGAGAAAAAATATGAGTTTAAAATTAAAACTAATAACAAGTATAAGTGCCTTTTTCTTGGTACTTGCACTGCTTATCACTGGGGTATTCGCAGCAAGAAATTTATCATTTTCATTTGGTGGAACGATAAATTTTGAAGGCGTGAACGGCAATATTGACGCACTTATTACCGCAGAAGTTACAGGCACAACCACGCCAGTAACCCTTGACCCAATATCAATTGAGCAGGGAGACACTGAGGTAACCGTTCCAGACTCTTGGCAAAACCTTGATTTGACTTTTAATGAAAATGTAGAAAACATAGTTCTTTCTTTTACTGTTACAAATAGAAGAGAGGATAGAGGGTTGTTGTGTACTCTTTATGCAAAAGGAATAATCATAGACGGATCTGGAACTAATGTTCCAGACGAGCCATTTTATGGGGAATTTAGCGGAACAACGATGGGGACTGTTGGTGAATATACATTTGGAGACTTTCGACTTGCTTCAGGGGAAAACAAAACGTTTGGTTTTTCTCTCATTATAAATGACAAGTTTTCGCCGATTGATAATACAAATATTGATTTTAAATTTTCATTTTCCGACCTTGACCCAAGTCTTGTATAACAGAATTAACGACATAAAAAAGACAGGAGGGCAACCTGCCTTTTATAATTTGTTCATAATTTAACTACTTTGGTTTAAAAATTTTCAAACTAATTAAAAAAGAGTTTTACCGCTAATGGTAGAACTCTTTTTCTTCTTTATTATACTAATTTTCAAAATGATTTAACCGTGATGAGATGTTTTTTAATATTTTTTACTCTTTCTTAAAATGTGAACCGCAGTACTCGCAGGTGTAGCCGTTTGCTTGTTCTGTGAGTGCTCCACCACAGTTTGGGCATCTGTTTGAGGAAATCTTTTTCTTTGGCGCCTCTTTTTGATTTGGTGTTAAAGTTGAACCACTAAAGATATAACCAGTGATATATTTTTTGCGTAATCCTGTAGTGATAAGGTCGCGCACAGGGCGCTCTCTCATTTGTAGTTGAGAAGCAATCTCTCCAACAGTTGTAAGGTGGTCTTCCATTACAGCGTCAACAACATTTTTAAGTGAACGCTTATTGCCGTAAGATACCCACATCATCGGAGCACCATAAAAGCCAATCACCACCATTGCAATCCCAATCCCCATAATGGCGTAATTTGAATTTGTTGCGCCAACAATGAGAATAGGTATTCCTACAACAAACATCACGGAAATAATGATAGAAATCAATAAATGTTTCTTAATATCTTTATTAATATTGTTAGTATTTTTATCCATACTATAATTATATTATTAAAATCGTTAAAAGTAAAGGAAATTTTGCATATTAAGAGAGGTTAAATATTATAATTTAATAATTATCCCCTTGTTTATGTGATTTTTTTATGATATAATAATCCAGAAGGAGCTAAAATGAAACGTTTAACAGATGAAGAATTTGATGCTTTAATCAACAAAAATGAGATGATTAAGTATGCTGTAAGTGAGCTTGAGCAGATATTTAAAATTAATTTTTGTTTAACCGAGCAGGAAATGAAACAATCTATAATTGATATTGTCTCTAACTTTGATGAAGAACTTGTTTTAAAACTTACCGATGTGTTTCAGCATTTTGTGGACAATGATATACCTGAGTACGACATCAAAGAAAGAAATGCTTTTGCAAAGAGGACAATTAAGTATTGTGTTGAACTTTATTATAAGGATAGCAATGCAATATTAGATGACTTTATGAATGTACTGAAAGAAGCGAAAGAGTTTAAAATTGACCCATTTAAGCTTGCCATCAAAGGTAATCTAAGCAAGGCTTCAAGTAAAACTTTCAACAAAAGTTTGACCGCACTTGTAGAGAGTGACTATGTTGACCTATTGAGCGGTAAAACATATAAATTATTTGAACTTGATGAAGTTAAAAGTATATTTGAGCAATGTGCCTCAATTGCGACAGGATTAAACGAAAAAAGGGTGCAAAGAGTTCTTGACTTGCTATCTGAATTTGTATATGACGATGAGGTGGACGGCTATGTAGTTTCTCCTAAATCATTAATACAAAAGTCCTATAGATTATTGCAAGAAAATCCTCAAGTTTTGAATGAAAGAATACAATTTATAATCGACAGTTTTATTCCAAAACGTATGAATAAACGAGAACTTATTTTGCGTATAGCAGAGTCACCATCAATTTTGCTATGCTCTCCAGAGAAAATTATTGAGTACGAAGATGTGCTTGCTAAAAGTATATTTGAGATTATGAATTCTGAAGGTTTTACCGGCAACAATTTATCAAGCGCAGAGAGAATGGAACTTGCAAAGTCCTATGCCGATAAATATTGTTATAACCTTGACAATTTTAATACAATAAATTCCATAAATAAGAGCAGTTTTGTAAATATTGAAAAAATTCGAGACATTCTTGTTGAAAATTTGGGTGCAAATAATGCTCTAAAGTGTATAAATAAGCCTGAAATTTTGGAATGTGACCCGAGTTTACTTGATTGCTTTCTTGCAAGAATTGCATTAGAAGAGCAAAATTCCAAGATAAACTTGCGCGCTTTCTTTGTCGAAAATACCAAAAGATGTATGGAATATATTGAAAAGGGTGGCAGTATCGTTAAGCAAGGAGTTGAAGGGCTACATAAGACTAGGAAGAAAAACCATATTATTGCAGACGAAGATGCACTGCCAATCTTTAATAATTCAAGTGAGATTTTTGAAGAGAGACTTGCAAAACTTTCGAGCTTGCAAAGAGGAGAAGTTCAAAAATTTATTGATAACTTGCTAGAGGAATTTCACAAGAAGGACGAGAAAGAACATTTTGCTAAAAATAGTAGAAACAATAGAAGTTCATCAAAAAATCAAGAAAAAAGCGATAAAAAATCAAAAAATAACGAAAATGACGTTGATGAAGAATTTGATGAGCTTCAACTTGTCGAGTCAATAAGAGCTAAAAATATAGATTTTACTCAAGAAGATTTATACCTTACCTTATTGAAAAAGATTGAGGTTTTTCTAGATGCAAAGTTTGGCGAAGGCTACTGCGCAACCTTACATCTTACCGACAACGTCGAAAGTTGTTATAGAGCTTCATTAGAAGATAACGCAAAACATATTGAAGTATTTAAGAAGTTGCATAAAGATGTTATAGTCAAATACAATGCAATAAATAATTCAGATGATATGACTTTTGATGAAAGGATAGGTGGTTTTAAAATAATTTATGGTAACCTTATGGAATTTGCAAAGGAGATTAATAAATTAAATCCTATATCTGAATCACAAAAAGATAACGTAGAGTCAATTGACGTCTTATTATTTCAACAAGGTACTCTTAAACTCTTAAAAGAGAAAAACTGTTTTAAAAAACAATTAAGCGCACAAATTTCGCTAGCAATATATGAAAGTGCATTTTATATGAGGTACATCAATAGTATGTTAGAGGTGCTTACTCAAGAATTCCCTCAAACATATTCTGAAATAGTGACAGCCAGGGAACTAGAGAAGTTGCTACAAAACAATATTGTAAACACAGACTCCATTATGGTTGGAGGTAGCATCAACAACTATATTTTTTCATTAAAAGAATTAATAGAAAACGCGATTACAAAAATAGAACAATCTTTAAAGGCAGTTGGTGTTCCGATAGACCATTTTAGTGCAAAAGAAGGCAAAACTTATAAAGAGTTTGACATAATAATGGGAAGTTCACCAGAAATAAGTGGAGAGCAGATTGTAGGTTTGGTAAGTAAGTTTAATGATCTCAATTCTTTACTTGCAAATGTTATAGAAAGTGGCAAAAACAAAGCAATAAAACAAAGGTTTTGGAAAATAATTGAACAGCATATTCAAGTTGGTGATGAAGAATATGTGTTGATGAGTAAATTTGCTCTCGCAAAAGCCATTATAGCCAAACACGATACTTATAAACAATATGAGGATATAACATCCATTAAAGCAATGACAAAAACTCCACTTGAAGCCTTGCGTCTTGACAATGCGACTATGCTTGAGCTTATAGGTGAGCTACTACAAAAGGATTATCAAGAATTAATCAAGTCAAGATCAGATGAAGAACGAGAGTAATTTTTAAAATATGATAGTATTTAACAATTTTTTTATGAAGTTAAGTTGATTGTTTTTTGAATTACAAATACATTGTAAAAGTGTATAATTATGACAAAGGGAGAAAGTTATACAAGTGTCTTTAAAAATAAAACGAATAAATAAGTTTAATGAATATATTTTGCAAGATGTTAAAACTAAGAAGAAACATCGGCTTATTTTAGAATTTTATGGAATCAATCCAAAAGTTGGTGATTTAATTATGATAAATGAAAAACTTTTAGATCCTAAAAGCGAACATTACATTCAGTCCTATGCTTTTGAGAAACTAGGTGAAATTGAAAACAATTTGGATGAGACAGATTTAGCGGGACTTATGTCAAATGACAAAAAATATGTTTTAAAAAGGATGTATGGTTAATATGGAAAATATAGATTTAAAATGGATAAAAAAACATTACGGAGAAAAATTTTCTCATCTATGTCGAAGTTTGTTCCCAACTATTCTTGAAACTGAGGGGCTTTTGCCAAAATTATTAAATGACAATTTTCCACCAAGCCGAGAACTATATGATGATTTAACTTTAAACGACCTTACAATTCCTTTTAAAAACTATGTGTATAGCCTAGTTGAAACCGATGATAACAAAGTAAAGGTTAGCCAAACCCCAGAAGAACTTATGGATAGAGCAGGATATATTCTCTATCCAGAATGTCAAACTGAAGAGGATATTCAAAGCTTTAGACACTTTTACTATCGTGGTTCACCTACCCCTGAGTATCGTGGCGGAAACCCCGCAAGATATGAGGGCGAAGAACTTTGCACTTTTAATGGAGGTAGACTAAGAAGTAACCGCGTATGGTTTGCTGTCAAGAAAGATGTTGACAAAATCAAGCGAGAAGATTTTAAAAATCCAAGACGAGAAGATGACTATGGCGTAAGTGTTTTAAGTATACAATTTTCGCATTCTAAGCCAAGCATCCTTTCAATTAAAAATAGATATAATCACACAGTCGCAAACCCCGACGCGACTTTTAGCAACAACCTTGACAACATAGTGCCAGGCTTGACCCAAGCCTTTGAAGATACTTATGGAATGTCGCTTGCCAACAGAAATTCAAAATCTTTTGAAATTCCAGGTTATGTTCAAGCAAGAGATGGCAAGTTTTATAAATATAACCAAGAGATCAACAATGTTTATTATTGTCCAAATAACATAATAATACAAAATGGTGAAGTTAAACAATTTGACAAAAATAAGGCTATCGTTTTTGACCATTTTATTCTAGATTTAGAGGAAAAAGAGATAATTAATTATAATAATATTGTACAAAGAAATGATGCCCCTGACTCATTCCCAGAAAGTGTGGGAAAAATAAAAGAGATAAAACGCGTGCCAAGCACAGATGGGCTTACTCTTCAAATCACACCAGAAGAGGGTGAGGTTGTTGAAATAAAACTCAACAAACATAACCAAATTGTCGGCTATGCCAATCCAAATGTTGGGCAAATTGGAGATATTTTCTTGTCCTATAATAATTCACTGACAAGCATAAACTTACCTAATGTTAAAGAGATTGGGCATAGTTTCTTGTGTGATAATAACTCTCTAACAAGCATAAAACTGCCAAATGTTGAGTATATTGGGAATAGTTTCTTGTCCAATAATAACTCACTGACAAGCATAAACTTACCTAATGTTAAAGAGATTGGGGTTGGTTTCATGTATGCTAGTAACTCTCTAAAAAGTATAAACTTACCTAATGTTAAAGAGATTGGGTATGGTTTCATGTATGATAATAACTCTCTAACAAGCATAAAATTGCCAAATGTTGAGTATATTGGGAATTGTTTCTTGTATGCTAATAACTCTCTAACAAGTATAGATCTTCCTATGATCACACAGATTGGGGCTGGTTTCTTGTATGCTAATAACTCTCTAACAAGCATAGATCTTCCTAAGGTCGTACAGATTGGGGCTGGTTTCTTGTGTAGAAACACCTTAATAAAAAAGGTTGAAACTGCAAATGGAGTGCTTTTAAATGAAAGTGCTGGCGAGAGTTCATTATAAAAAGCAAAAAATCTCCATTAAATTGGAGATTTTTTTGTGTAAAATAGGTTATTTTTAATTAATTATCTATTATTTTATAATTTATTTATATTTTAATCAATTTATTTAAATTTAATTTAACTTATCAATATTTTTAAATTATTTTTTTAGCTAATTTATTTATCGTTTGTGTCATCGCCTGTAGTATTTTCATTGCTAGTCATTGCATTCTCTACGACATCTCTTGTATAGTTTTGCTTTTTAAGCTCTTCTAATATTTGAGTTAAAAGTTCTTCTTGAGTTGGCTTTGGTGGAACAGGAGCTGGTTTGTTTTTCTCTCTCAGCTCTTTGGTTGCGTTTATTAGTTCCTTTTTATTTTTAGTCTTAATGCCAAGCTCTTTTAATTGTTTCTTTTCTTCTTTAGTTGGATATTCTGATAAAGTTCTTTTAAAGGCATTGCTTGCATTCATAACAAGGCGTAAAACAATGAAAAGTACTAGTGCAACGAGCAAGAAGTTTATAATTGCCTGAATAAATTTACCATAATAGATTTCTGCGCCGTTTACCAAAAAGTACAACTCTTCAACGGTTGCTGAGCCAAATATTGCACAAATAAATGGCATAATGATATCGTTTACAAGGCTTGTCACGATGGCGGTGAAAGCAGAGCCAACAACCATAGCAACGGCAAGGTCTAAGATGTTGCCACGACTTATAAATTTTTTAAAGTCATTAAAAAAGTTTTTGATGCGCTTCATAAATACTCCTCAATAATTTATAAGTATTATATAACATTTTTTAAATTTTTCAAAATAAATATAGAAAAAATTTAAAATATATGCTATAATAGAATTTAGTAAAAAGGAGAAATTATGAAAAAAAGACAATTTTCAATAAAAGATGCAGAGCAATTATTAGATAATGGATACTTCTATATTGACCCCATTAATTTAGATTTTATGATAGAGAAGGCAAACCAAGATGGTGGTTACGAGGTGAGAATTGATAGAAAGTTGAAAACTTTTAGATTTGCAAGGAAAGAAGAAAAAAGAATGCGTGGCGAAGTACGCTACAATGCTAACTCTATAAGTCAAGAAGAAATTGAACAAGAATAACCATTTTTCAAAAGAAAATCACAGTTAATTGTGATTTTTTTTGTTAAAATGATAAAAATATTGAAAATTAAATGACAAAAGTTGTCAAAAAGTTTATAATTGACTTATGAAGGAGGGATATGAATAGATATATATTTAACGAATGCGTCTATTTTGGCTGTGACGCAAGAAATTGTCTGTCAGAAGAACTAAGGAAAAGAGGCTTTAAAAAAGTTTTTCTAGTTACAGACGAAACTATTATAAAATGTGGTGTTTCAGAGAAAATTACAAGTATTTTTAACCAAAACAACATAAAATACAGCGTTTTTTCTGATATTAAGCCAAATCCGACAACTCAAAATGTTAAGGATGGGCTAAAGGCGCTCAAGAAAGCTAAAGCCGATGTCATCGTTGCACTTGGTGGCGGAAGCGTTATTGACACGGCAAAAGCGATAGCGATTATCAAAGAAAATAAAGAGCACGCAGATGTGCTCAGTCTTGCCGGAGCGGTAGAGACTAAAAACAGATGTTTCCCGCTAATTGCTATACCAACCACCAGCGGTACGGCGGCAGAGGTGACAATCAACTATGTTATAACTGATGAAAATACAAAACGTAAACTTGTATGTATTGACCCTCACGACGTTCCTATTATGTCGATAGTTGATAGTGAACTTATGAGGACTATGCCAGCGTCGCTTACAGCTAGCACGGGTATGGACGCGCTCACTCACGCAATTGAAAGCCTTATAACCAAAGGTGCGACTGATATGAGCGATATGTTTGCACTTGAAGCTATAAGAACTATTGCAAGGTATCTTGAAAGAGCATACAAAAATGGCGACGACCTTGAGGCAAGAGAGAAGATGGCTTATGCTCAATATGTTGTTGGTATGGGCTTTAGTAATGTCGGGCTTGGCATAGTGCATTCTATGGCACACGCACTTGGCGGGCAAAAGGATATTGCTCACGGCACAGCAAACGCGATGTTACTTTCAACAGTTATGAAATATAACGCAGAGTCTCCATCAAAACCAAAATATAGGTTGATAGCAGAATGTTTTGGCATTGACTGCAGTGGAAAGACTGATGACGAATGCGTGAAGGTTGCTGTCAAAGAGGTTGGCAAGCTTGCTAAAAAAGTTGGCATATCAAAATCGCTCGCAGAGGTAGGCGTAAAAGAAGAGGACCTTGATGTGCTTAGTAGAGACGCCTTTGTCGACATATGCACAGGTGGTAATCCAAGACAGACCAGCATTGAGGACATAAAAAAATTATTCAAATCTTTGCTTTGATAGATAATTTATAAAAAACAGGTTAAAAATAGGCTAAAAACTTAAAAAAATAGCTTATTTTAATAAATTTTACTAATCTTAACTGCTAAAATTATAAAATTCTGATTAAAATTTTTAAAAGGGGGATAAAAGATGAAAGCTTTAACAGGATTTAGTACAAACAAAAATGCGTACGAGGCAGGACTAGAATCCGCTAAGATGGCGGGCAAATCAAAAGATGCAAAACTTGTGTTTGCATATATGAGTTGCGACTATAAGATTAAGGATGTAATAAAAGGTATCAAGGAGGTCTATGATTGCCCAGTAATTGGTAATACATCTTTCACAGGTGTAATTATGCCTCAAGGCTATGTTGGCGGAGACAAGCCCTTTGTCGGTATTATGGTGTTATCTGACCCTAATATGATTGTTGGTGTTGGCTTTGCTGATAGAAAAGCCTTCCAAAGTGCAAGGGATGCAGGCGAGTCTGCAACTAAGCACGCGCGCACTATGACTAAGATGCCATACAATGACGAGCCAGATGTTATGTATATGACAGCAAGCCCTACAGAAGAGGAATTTTTCTTGAAAGGCGCAAACAGGGTTGTAGGAAGGGTACCTCTCTTTGGTGGCTCGGCTGCCGACAACACGATTGAAGGTAACTGGAAACTCTATTTAGATGGAAAAGTAACCTCTGAAGGTGTGGCTGTTGCACTAATCTATATGAATGGTCACTTTATGAACGAATTTACTGGCGCTTACAGAGAGACAGGTGATATGGGTATTATCACTAAGGTTGAAGGCACAAGACAGCTGGTATCTATCGACGGCGTACCTGCGGTTAAAAAGTACGCTAAGTGGAGAGGGATGAAACCAAGCGAGCTTATGGGCAATGCACTTCTCTCTGCAACAATTACCAGCCCACTTGGCGTAAAAGATAGACTTGGCGACCTCATTGCAATTCGTCACCCAATGTTTGCAAATGATGACTACTCAATGAATATCGGCGCAAACCTTGCAGAAGGTACAACTGTAATTAGAATGGAGGCAACTGTAGACGAGCTTATCTCTTCAGTAGGTGAAACCTTAAGAAAACTCAACGCAAGACTTGAAAAGCCTGCAGTATGTTACCATCTTGTTCACTGCGGTGGAAGAAGAGCGGGCATCGACTCAAGAATTAATGAAGTTTATAACGAAATAGTTAAAAATGTCAACGGCGTTCCATTTATTATGGAGTTCACTTTTGGCGAGTATGGCTTTGTAGATGATGGAAGAAATACCACTGGCGGACTTATGCTTTCATTTACCGCTTTTACAAAGTAAGGAGGGTTTATGCAAAATATAATCAATGGTAAATTTTGCGATGCCAGCAACAAGGCAACAATGAATATTGTAAATCCTTATACTAACAGGGTTATAGATACAGTGCCAAACAGCACAGAAAAAGATGCGAAAAAAGCGGTTGAATATGCAAAAAAAGCTCAAAAAACTTGGAAAAACCTTCCAATTCATCAAAAAGTAAAGATTTTATATAGGTTTATGGAGCTTGTCGACCAAAACACCGACGACCTTGCAAAGACCCTTTGCAAAGAGACAGGCAAGCCAATAACACAAGCTTATGGAGAAATTGCAAATGTTAGAATTTCTTTTGAAGCTTTTTGCGAAAAAGCAAAACATCTCTATGGCAATGTGATACCTGCTGGAACGGAGGCAGGACAGGAGAAAACCCTTCAAATAACGGTTAGAGAGCCTCTTGGCGTTATGGTTGCAATCATTCCGTTTAATTTCCCTTGTGACCTGTTTGACCAAAAGGTTGCACCAGCCATTCTTGCTGGTAACACCGTTATTGTAAAACCACCACATCAAAATCCTTTAACTTTAATAAAGCTTGTAAAGTTGCTTCACGATGCAGGACTTCCTAATGGAGTTGTTCAGATTTTGACAGGTGAGGGTGCGATTATTGGTAACGCTCTTGCAAGAAATGAAGATGTGCACGGAATTACCTTCACAGGCTCAACTGCCGTTGGTAAGATTACCTATAAAAATGGTGCCGAGCATTTGGCTCACGTAGCGCTTGAACTAGGCGGTAACGATGCCTTTATTGTGCTTGAAGATGCCGACCTTGACCTTGCTGTAAAAGAGATTGTTTGGGGTAGAATGTATAACACTGGGCAAGTATGCTGTGCAAGCAAGAGGTTTATTGTTCAAAGAAGTGTATTAAAAGAATTTGAAAGCAAGGTTGTTGACACTATCAGTAAACTTGTTGTTGGCAACCCTATGGATAAAAAGACCGATATAGGTTGCCTTGTAACTAAGGGCGCCTGCGAAAAGGCTGTTAAACAAATTGAAAGAGTTGTAGAGCAGGGCGGAAGAATTATCTATGGTGGAAAAGCAGAAGGTGCGGTTCTTCAGCCAACCATCATAACAGACATACCAAAGACTGCCGATGTTGCACTCGACGAAGAGATATTTGCGCCAGTTGTCAGCATCATTCCTTGTGATGATGTCGATGAGGCTGTTGAGATTGCAAATGCCTCTTGTTATGGGCTTTGTGGCTGTGTGTTTACGCGTGATATGAAAGTTGCCCTCAATGTTTGTGCTAAACTTGAATGTGGTGGCACTGTAATAAATGGAGCAAGCTTTCATCGTAGCTTTGAGATGCCTTTTGGCGGTTATAAAATGTCAGGTATTGGCACTGAAGGTGTGATGAGCACTTTTTACCAAGTGACCAAGACTAAGACTATCACATTTAAAAATATTTATGAATAAAAGTTTGATTAAATAGTGAGATTTGTTTGATAGTTAAAAATAAAACAAAGAACTTTATTAAATTTTGCAGGAAATAGAAAGAACAAAATTAAAAATATAATTAAATAAAAATGTAAAAGTATCGGGGCGCGCCGAAAGCAAAAATTTTTAACTAGTTAAAAATTTTTAAAATCTTGCGATTTTTGTGCGATGTAATCGCACGCTTTCGGCGCGCTTCGCTATTTTTTTGAACCTTATCTTATAAACTTATAAACTATAAGACTTGTTTGAATTTTATTATGCTGTCTTAAAAATTTTATTTTTCAAAAATTTTTTATGTTGAGATTTAAACATTGTTACACTTTGCTATAAGTTATTGTCTTTTGAATAAATCGAATTTTCATAGAAGCTGACACATTATTTAACTTAAATTAAATAAAAAATGCAATATTTTCGCTAAATATTGCATTTTTTTAATAAAAATCAGATTTTTTATTGTTTTTAACGTCAAATTAATAAAATTTCTTAAAATTATTGTTAATTTTTTATTTTGATAACTTACTCAATATATCTCGTGCTGAGATGAGCCCTGTTGCAGCAGCAACTACGATATTTCCTGCCTTGCCAGCGCCATCGCCTATGAAGTAGAGGTTTTTATCTTTGATTTTAAAGTTATTATCGGTTTCTATCTCATTTGAGAAGAATTTAATTTCAGGTCCGTATAGAAGCGTTTCGCCATTGTTGACACCAGGAATGATTTTATCGAGTTGCTCTAAGCCCTCTAAGATATTGGTGATAATTCTATAAGGAAGTACAAGCGCCAAATCGCCAGCGACACAATCTTTTAGCGTAGGCTCAATGAAGCCCTTGTTAATTCTATGCCACTCACTACGCCTTCCGCTACGCAAATCTTTTAGAGTTTGTATAATAGGCTTGTTATCTCCAAGCACGTTTGCAATACGCGCGATGGACTCGCCATACTCACGGGTATTGGTCACTGGCTGGGTGAGGGTAACTTTGCTAATGAAGGCGAAGTTAGAGTTGTTTGATTTTTGATTTTTAAGTGCGTGACCATTTACGCATATGTATCCATAATAATTTTCTTTGGCAACATAACCGCCAGGGTTTGTACAGAAAGTTCTTATCTCATCACCATAGGTCTTGGTTTTTATAAATATCGTAGGGTCATAGATGACATCGGTTATACTTTGCAAAACTTCCTTTCTCACTTCAACTCTCACACCAATCTCAATGCTTTGGCTAAAGTAAGGTATTTTATGCCTATCAAGTAGCTCTTGAAGCCAGCCTGCGCCCGTTCGCCCAGGTGCAACTATGACATATTTGGATTGTAGTGTATGCTTTTCGCCATCCTTATAATAGGTGAGCGTACTTTGATTATTGTCACTGTCAATATCATCAACGCGTCCGCTTTCAATTATATCGACACCTTTATTCTTTAGATAATTTGTAAAATCATCAATATATTTAGGTAGCATATCAGAGCCAAGATGCTTTTGCTTTATTAAAAGTAGTCTTGCACCTTTAACAGTGACATCTCTTCTTATTTCTTCACTTTTTTCGGTGTTTTTAGGATAGACTTCAGAGTCCATTCCGAATTTGTTGAAGATTTGCTCAGTGTCGTCAATAATCTTGTATGCTTCACTTTCTGACATATATTTAAAAAGGTCACTCTTGCCAAGTTTTGGTATAAAGTTGAGCTTGCCGTCACTAAATGTGCCAGCACCACCAAATCCAGAAAGTATGTTGCAAGGCTGACAATTAACACATTTGCCAGTCTTTTTCATAGGGCAAACTCTGTTTTTTGCAAGCCTGCCTTGGTCAATAAGGCATATTTTTAAATCTTTATTTTTTTCAATAAGTTCATAGGCGCTAAATAGCCCAGCAGGTCCAGCGCCAACAATGATCACATCATAATCCATAGTTCCCTCTTTAAGTGTTATATTAAAACCACATAATAAGAGTATCAAAAATCACACTAAAAAGTCAAGTAATAATTATGCAATTGCCCGCAAGAGTTGTATAAATGGTATTTTATCGGAGATACTAATCTGCAATAAAAGCCATTTGTTTGACTTTTAACTTTTGTTGCTATAAAATAATTTTTGGGAGGAATTTATGCAAGACAAAAAAGATAAATATCAAGATTTAGTATATAATAAGGTTAATTATTATGAGGTTGCAAGCCAAGAAGAGAAGAAAAAGATATTTGATTTTGCTGAGGGCTATAAAGCTTTTATTGATGAGTGCAAGACTGAAAGAGAATGCTCTTCATTTGCAATTGCCGAGGCGAAAGAAAAGGGCTTTAAAGAATACCATTTTGGTGACAAACTAAAAAAGGGCGACAAGAGATATTTTGTCAATAGAGATAAGGGCGTTACCTTCTTTAAAATAGGCTCGCGTCCGCTTGAGAGCGAAGGACTGAGAATTGTTGTTGCCCACATTGACGCGCCAAGACTTGATATAAAACAGATACCAGTTTATGAAAGTGATGGCTTTTGTTATTTGAAAACTCACTATTATGGAGGCATTAAAAAGTATCAATGGACAACAATTCCATTATCGCTTCACGGCGTAGTAGTTTTAAATGACGGTAGCAAAGTTAATATAAGAATTGGTGACAAAGAGGATGACCCAGTATTTTATATAAGCGACCTTCTGCCACATCTTGGTGCAAATCAAATGAGTGGTAAGGCAAGCGATTTGATTAGTGGCGAGCAGTTAAATGTCATAGTTGGTGGTATTCCACAAATAGATGCCAAGAACGATAAAATTAAAATTAATACGCTTAGAATGCTTAAAGAGATGTATGGCATAAGCGAGACCGATTTCATAAGTGCAGAGCTTAGTGCAACACCTGCAATGAAGGCGAGAGATGTTGGCTTTGATAGGGCGTTTATCGGTGGCTACGGACAGGATGACCGAAGCTGCGCCTATCCTTGCGCGCAAGCAATCTTTGATGTTGATAACGAAAACACATCGATTTGCATCCTTGTAGATAAAGAGGAGATTGGGAGCGAAGGCAACACCGGTATGAAGTCAAAGGTGTATGAGGATTTGATTGACGAGATTTGCTACGCACTCAATGTCAATCCAAGGCAAGTTAGAGGAAGGTCGATGTGCCTGTCCTGTGATGTAACCGCTGGCTATGACCCGAACTTTTCAAACGTGTTTGAAAAACGCAACTCTTCCATTGTGTCTTGCGGGGCTTGTATGAATAAGTTTACTGGCTCGCGCGGAAAGAGTGGCTCCTCTGACGCTTCGGCTGAAACTGTTGGCAAAGTTAGGAAGATATTTGGCGACAACAATATCGTTTGGCAAACTGCCGAACTTGGAAAGGTTGACATAGGCGGTGGCGGTACAGTTGCCAAGTTTATATCTCAGCTTAATATTGATACGGTGGACCTTGGTGTGCCGGTAATTTCTATGCACTCGCCATATGAGCTTATCTCTAAAGCTGACCTATATAGCCTTTACAGAGCAAGCCTTGCATTTTTAAAATAACCACTTAATTTGCTATAGACAAGTAAATATGCGGTTTACAGCAATTAAGAGGTGTAACTTACAAAACTACAAAAAATCCAAAAAATTTTAATTTTTTAAAATTTAGGTTTGAAATCGCTATATCCCTTTATTTATAAGGCTTATAGCGATTTTTTATTGTCTGTATTTTGATAATGCAAAATCCAAATTTTAAGCAATAAAATTGCTGTAGAGTATATAAATAAAGCCCTAGCGCATTTGCAATATATTTTTTATGAAAAACTAAAAAAAATTGCAAAAATGCTTGATTTTTATTAAAGATATATGATATTAATAAAACTATAGTGAGGGATTATTATGGATATTTTTAATAAAATTGCAAAGAAACAGATGTACGAGGTCGTTCAAGAAAAGGGCGTTTATCCTTACTTTCATAAACTGCTGTCTGGACAGGACGTAGTTGTCAATATGGAAGGCAGGCGCACAATTATGCTTGGGTCGAACAACTACTTGGCACTTACCAATCATCCAAAAGTTATCAAAGCGGGTGTGGAGGCACTTGAAAAATATGGTAGTGGATGCTCTGGTTCACGCTTTTTGAATGGCACGCTTGATTTACATATTCAGTTGGAAGAAAATTTGGCTGATTTTTTAAACAAAGAAAAAGTTATGACCTTTAGCACCGGCTTTCAAAGCAATCTTGGCATTATCAGTGCAATCGTTGGACGCAATGACTATGTTATTTGTGACAAAGAAAATCACGCTAGCATTTATGATGGGTGCAAGCTAAGCTATGGTAAGATGCTCCGATACAATCACAGCGATATGGAAGACCTTGAAAGAAAGCTTCAGTCAGTTCCTAAGGAGTGTGGCACTTTGATTGTAACTGATGGCGTGTTCAGTATGAGCGGTGACATATGCAAATTGCCTAAAATTGTAGAGCTTGCCAAAAAATATGAGGCAAGGGTGATGGTGGATGATGCGCACGGCCTTGGAGTTATAGGTAAGGGCGGTCGAGGCACTGCAAGCTATTTTGACCTTGAAGATGAGGTTGATATCTATATGGGAACCTTCTCAAAGTCACTAGCAAGTCTTGGTGGCTATATGGCAGCGTCAAAGGATGTTGTAGAGTATGTAAAGCACACCTCAAGACCGTATATCTTCAGCGCGAGTATGACCCCAGCAAGTGTTGCCTGCGCCCTTCAAGCGCTTGAAATTTTAAAAGCCGAGCCAGAGCGAGTTGATAGACTTAATGAGATAAGCTCATATATGCGCAAGAAACTCAAAGAGAAGGGCGTTAATATCATTGAAAGCAAAACGCCTATTATTCCAATCTATACATGTGAAGATTATAAGACCTTCCTTGCCTGCAAGTTATTGCTTGAGAGAGGCGTGTATGTAAATCCAGTTGTTTCTCCGGCAACACCTGTCGGACAAAGCCTTTTAAGAACAAGCTATACGGCAAACCACACTAAAGATTTGATTGATGAGGCATCAGATAAAATAAAAGAAGTATTAGATTTACTTAAGGACGTCAAAGTTGAAAATTAAATAACCTATTAATTTATTTAAAAATTTATTAATTTGTTCTAAAAATTGAAAAAAGCGAGGATGGTCCTCGCTTTTATGTTACAAAACTATATGTTTTTAACATTACAAACAAAATTATAAAAACCAATTTAAAAGTTGCATTTTAAAAACTATTAACAGTTATACACTTATTGATGCAACGTTTTTGTTTGATGTTTTATTAAAATCAATTATTATAGATATTGCCTTTATTTTTCTTTTCGTTTAATGGGCTAAGAATAACTTTGCCTTCTTTTAAACTTTTTTGGACATCTATTACACGCTGATTGCTTGAGCCCTTAAATCTGAGTGTGATATCCTTAAGCTCCTCTTTAAATTCGCCGTCTACAAGAATATCAATGCAAGACAAAAACTCTCTTGTCCAAGGCGCACAAGCTCTGCTAGGCGAAAGAAGTTCGCTATCAAGCAGATAGCCACTATAGCACCATATGTTTTTGTTTGGATAAAGCTCTTTTACTCTCTTTACAAGTGGCAGGAGAGTTTTTTGATTGGCAGGCTCCATAGGTTCGCCACCAAGCAGTGTCAAACCATTTATAAAGTCATTATCAAGAGATTTAATTATCTCGTCCTCAACTTCTTGCGTGTAGGGCTTGCCATAGGCAAAGTCCCAGGTCTCGGGATTAAAACAACCTTTACAGTGGTGCGTGCAACCGCTAACAAAAAGGGAGGTGCGCACTCCTTCACCATTTGCTATGTCGTAATATTTTATGTTTCCGTAGTGCATAACTCCTCCCATTGTTAATTGTGTAAATTTTTGCCTAAAAGATTTCCTTGCAAAAGCATTTAATTTTTATTAATGTTGATATTATAGGTGCAGTACTCTATCTTTGATTTCCTGCGTTCTGCCTTGGTTCCAGAATTGGCTTCCAATATACCCGCAAGTTCGACGCGCAACATTCATCTTTGTTTGGTCGCGGTTGTGGCAGTTAGGACATTCCCAAACGAGTTTGCCATCATCGTCCTCAACGATTTGTATTTCGCCATCATAGCCACAAACTTGGCAGTAATCTGACTTGGTATTAAGTTCGGCATACATAATATTGTCATAAATAAATTTGATGACTTGAAGCACTGCCTCAATATTATCTTGCATATTAGGAACTTCTACATAGCTTATAGCGCCACCTGTAGAAAGTGCTTGGAATTGACTTTCAAACTTAAGCTTATCAAAGGCATTTATATGCTCGGTTACGTGCACGTGATAGCTGTTTGTGATGTAATTCTTGTCAGTAATGCTAGGGATGATGCCAAATCGTTTTTGAAGGCACTTAGCAAACTTGTAAGTTGTGCTTTCAAGTGGTGTGCCATATATGCTAAAGCCAATGTTGGTTTCAGCTTTCCATTTGTTGCAGGCGTCATTCATATGTTTCATAACGTCAAGCGCGAATGGAGTTGCCTCGCTATCGGTATGAGATTTTCCTGTCATATATTTTGTGCATTCATACAGTCCAGCATATCCAAGAGAAATAGTAGAATAACCGCCATAGAGGAGTTTGTCAATCTTCTCGCCTGGCTTAAGTCTTGCGATTGCGCCGTGTTGCCAAAGGATTGGTGCGGCATCTGACAAGGTGCCTTTAAGTCTGTTATGTCTGCACATAAGGGCCTCATAGCAAAGCTCAAGTCTCTCGTCAAGTATCTTCCAAAATTTCTTTATATCGCCACCGCTAGAGAGTGCAACGTCAACAAGGTTGATAGTTACAACGCCTTGGTTAAATCTACCATAGAATTTGTAGTTGCCATTCTCGTCCTTCCAAGGTGAAAGCGCACTACGGCAACCCATAACAGGGAAGCAGTTGCCTTCTTTAAGCTCCTTCATCTTCTTTTCAGAGATATAGTCAGGAACAAGTCTCTTTGCTGTACACTTAGCGGCAAGCTCGGTCAAATAATAGTATTTGCTTTCAGGGTGAATATTGTTCTCTTCAAGCACATATATGATTTTAGGGAAAGCAGGAGTAATTGCAACGCCTTTTTCATTCTTAACGCCGTCATAGCGCTGTTTAAGGGTCTCTTCAATGATAAGGGCAAGGTCCTCTCTCTCGCGTTCGTTTTTAGCCTCACCAAGATACAAGAACTCGGTCACAAAAGGTGCTTGTCCGTTTGTTGTCATAAGGGTGATAACTTGATATTGTATAGTTTGTACACCGCGATTGATTTCGGCGCGAACTCTCTTTTCGGTGATCTTGTCAACCATTTCAGGGTCAGCCTTACCGCAAGCCTCGATAAGCTCGTTTTCAACGTCCTTCTTTATCTTTTGACGTGATACATCAACGAATGGCGCAAGGTGAGCAAGACTTATGCTCTGTCCACCATATTGGCTTGATGCAACCTGTGCAACAATCTGCGTTGCAATATTGCAAGCGGTTGAAAATGAGTGTGGTTTTTCAATGAGTGTGTTTGATATAACTGTGCCATTTTGAAGCATATCTTCAAGGTTTACAAGGTCGCAGTTATGCATTCTTTGAGCAAAATAGTCGGCATCGTGGAAGTGAATTAGCCCTTCTTCGTGTGCCTTCCAAATATGCTCTGGAAGCAAAAATCTCTTTGTAAGGTCCTTGCTTACCTCGCCCGCCATATAGTCACGTTGAACGCTGTTGACGGTAGGGTTTTTATTGCTGTTTTCTTGCTTAACCTCTTCATTTTGGCAATCAATAAGCGAAAATATCTGCTTATCTGTGGTGTTGACCTGTCGTGCAAGCTGTCTAATATAACGATAGGTGATGTAGTTTTTAGCAACCTCAAAAGCGCATTGCTCCATTATACCAAATTCAACGAAGTCTTGTATCTCTTCAACGCCTACTGCACGTCCCATAGAAGTGCATTCGTCGGTAACTTTGGCAACAATCTTGTCGATTTGTGCCTCTGACAGTCTCTTAGACACATCGTCTACTGACAGATTAGCCTTTGTGATGGCATTTTTGATTTTAGAGTTGTCAAACACCATCTCTTGTCCATTTCGCTTAATAATTTTCATTTTATCCTCCCTGTGAAGCCAAAAAAGTTTTTTATGTAATTTTCTTGCTTTTGTTGACTTTCTATGGGAATTATACTACACTTTTTCTATAAATTGTGTTGTTTTTACAACATTTTGAGGTATTTATGGAAAATTTTTCAGAGATTAAGAAGACCAAAATTTTTGCAGAAATTAGCGAAAATGATATGCAGGCGATGGCATATTGCCTTAAAATAAAGTTTGCAAACTATAACAAAAATGACACTATAGTTAGCCAAGGCACGCCTGCCGAGAACGTTTATCTTATCTTAAAAGGTGGCGCCAAAGTTGAAAATATTGACTCTCGTGGCGACATTTCGATTATCACCAAGCTTAAAGCGGGCGGAGTGTTTGGAATTGAAAGTAGTTATAGCGGAGAGGAAGAATATAGCGAGTATCTTATAGCCACAGAGAACAGTTTGGTGATGATTATGAATAGGCATAGGCTTATCAATCCTTGCCAAAATAAATGCAAGAGGCACGATATTGTTGTAAAAAATCTTGTCAAGCTTATTGTTGAGCGCAATGCAGAGCTAATTGAGAAACTAAGGCTACTTTCTAAAAAGAACACTCGTGAAAAGGTGCTTGCATACCTTTATAGACAAAGTTCGCTTGCAGGGTCGGTATATTTTGATATACCTTATAATAAGACCGAGCTAGCAAACTATCTTTCAGTTGATAGGAGCGCCTTATCAACAGTTTTATCAAAACTAAAAGAAGAGGGCATAATAGATTTTGACAAAAAGCACTATCATATAGATATAAATAGGACAGATATTAGTAAGTAAGGCTGATTATTACTTTTTGTGTTACATTTTAACAATTACAAAATCTTGCACAATAACATTGAACGATGGGATTATTTAGGTAACTAATTGTACTAAACAACAAAAAGGCGAGCAGTAAATCTGCTTGCCTTTTTGTTTGTTAATCTAGTTATTGTTTTTCGTTTTTTTCCTCCATCTCCTCACAAACCTTTTGGATTGCGGTGGCGACGCCGTAGCTATGTTTGGTCGTCTTTATGACATTTTCTATATTGGGGATAAATCGGCGGTTGTTTGCAAGTATCATATATTTTTTACATTTGACGTTTGCTTTTATCATAGGCAGGTCATTATCTTTATCATCTCCGATAAAAAGGTAAAGAGAGGCGCTATTGTCTTTATCTATTATTTTACGCGATAGTTCCACGCCGTCAAGTTTGGTTTTCCCGCCAAGGCTTATTGGTTTTGAAAAAGTAAACTTCTCGCCATTATGTTCAATAAGAGTAAGTTCCTCTCCGCCATTTTTGATTATGCCTTTATAAAAAACTCTTTGATAATTGGGACACATAAACAAAAAATTCGTCACGTCATCTTCTAAGGTAACGTTCGCCTTTGTAATCACGTATATTTCTAGATTATCTTGACATAAATTTGCAAGCCTTGATATGGCATTAAAATATTTATAGCCTCTTCTTTTAAGGTAAATATCTTCAATAGTATTATTAAAATCAATATAAATTATAGTTTTCATAACAATATTTTACCACAAAACAGCAAAAAATCAAGAGGGAAAATAGTAAAACATTTTTACAAAACTAGTAAGTTTTTACAAATAAAAAAATAATTAAAAAATATTTAAAAAATATCCAAATTGTTATTGAAAAAACAAGTTATTTGTGTTATCCTAGAATCGGAAGAAAGGGAAATATGAGTAATAAAAAACAAGTTAAAGATATTATTAATCAAGAAAAAGTCTTTAGGGCTATTGCAGAAAACCCAGGAGACTTAGTTACAGTCCAAGAGAGACTTATTAAGCACAAAGTTGTTGACTCAAGAACAAAACTGCGAAATGCGCTTGAGGCGCTCACTAGAGAAGGGCGAATTGCAGTAAAAGGCAAAGAGGTTTCTATAAATCCATCGCTTATTAAACAGGGGAGATTTGTGCAATCTGGCGCAAGTGGCTACATTGTGCTAGATGGCGACTCGCACCAATACTATATTGATAGAAATGATATAAATGGTGCAAAACCAAACTCAAGCGTGCTTGTGTCCTTCTATCAAAAAGTTACCAAAAGCGGAGTTGTTAGCGTTCCGTTTATTGCAGGTCAGGCGCGTGAAAAAGAAATTGTCGCTGGAAGCGTTGAGCCTGAGCAAGAAGATATTGTTTACGGCAGAGTGATGAAAACAAATCACGACGAGCTTATATTTTTGCCGAATGACAAGAGGCGTTTTCGCCTTCCAATCTTTATTGGCAATGATAAGAGAACGGTTGCAAAATTCCAAGATAAGATTTGTACGATGAAAATCATAGACGGCGAAGAGGGTGACAGACAGGCTGTAGGCATTTTGCTTGATATAAAGGGTGATGCAGGCAATCCGATAGCAGAATATGATGCAATTGCAGAAAGTCACGGCGCAATAATGAGTTTCTCTGACCCTGCAGTGCAGAAGGAAATAGCAGAATTGCCAACAGAGGTAGACCTATCATACTATAGCCTTTGCAGTGAAGAGCAGTACTTATCAAGCTTTGAAAAAGAGCCTATTGTTGATTTGCGCGGACTAAACTTTACCACGACCGACCCTGCAACTTGCAAGGATATGGATGATGCTATTTATTCAACCTTTGATAGAGATGGCAATCTTGTCACATATGTTGCGGTTGCAAATGTCACTAAGTATGTAAGGCTTAACAGCGAGATTGGTAGACGCTACGTAAAGGCAGGCTTTACTACATATGCACCAAACAAGGCATACAACATCTTGCCTCCAGAGCTTTCCACCAACATATGTTCACTTAATCCAGATGTGGATAGACTTGCGCTTGTAATAAAATCTGTGATAGACCCAAGGACAGGCAAACCAATCTCAAGTTCCATTATGGATGCGGTTATCAGAAGCAAAGAAAAATACAGTTATGAGCAGGCACAGGAGATTTGCGATATGAGCAAAATAAGCGAAAAGCAACTAAAAACAAAATGTCAAAAGGGGGAGCCACTTACAAGAGAAGAGCAGGTTGTAATGAACAGTCTTGCTTCAGATTTGCTTTGGAAGGGCTTTAAAGATAGAGATATAATAGAATTTGACTCAAATAATGAGTATGACGTCCTCCTTAATGCTGATATGTCCGATATTGTTGATTTGCAAAAGCAAGAGCATATCAAATATCATAAGGTTATAGAGGCGTTTATGATAAGCGCAAATGAAACGACTGCAGAGTATGCGCTAAAGAATAATATACCAAACATATATCGTGTTCACGACCTTCCAAATGAGACCAAACTTGCACGAGCATATGAGTTTTTCGGATATCTAGGCATACCTTTTGATGGAAATTTATCACCAATAGGAATAAGAAATGTAGTCGAGTTTGTAAAAGGCACTGAAAAAGAAAAGGTGGTCAATAACTTCCTTGTTCGACTTCAAAGCAAGGCCAAGTACTGTAATACTCCAAATCCAGCCGATGTGCGAATGATAGGCAAACCATCTCTATATAAAAAACCGCCTAAATCCACATCAAGGTCGGCAGGTACAAACTTTGAAAGAGAAAAAGATGATATCTTAAGAGAGGGCATCAGCCACTTTGGACTTCAAAGTCAGCACTACTCTCATACGACATCACCAATAAGAAGGGTGACAGACTATGTGACGCACTATAACATCCTAGCCCATATCAAGGGTAAAAAGATGCTTGACGAAAAAATTGTGCGCGAAATTGCATTATGGGCAAATCAAATGCAAGACGCAGTTGATAGCTCTGAATATGAATTTAGAGAGCTTAACGGAGCAATTTACTGCACTCATCATATAAATGAAACTATGAAGGGAAGAATTTGCTCCTTTAGAAAACTTGCCGACAAAAAGGATGTTTCAGCTGATGAGGTGGTGGTAATTGTAGAAAATGAAGATAAAGGTGTGAAAGTTGAGCTTCCTCTCTGCGAAGTGCTTGCATATCGCGGTGGCAACTGCAGAAACATCGCAGTTTCGGCAAATGGTAGCGCAATTATCAATAAAGAGACTAAGGCACCAATTTTGACCCTTAGCCAGGAGCTTACCTTTAGAATTACCGAAAGCGATAGAAATACAAGACAGGTGCTTGGTAGTATGAATTTGACTCCAGAAAACGATAGACGCACTAGTCCTGCACGAAAAGGCGGCGCGATAATAGATTTGCCAAAAGCGCCTACCGATAGAAAAGTTGAACAGATGCTCAAAAATCGTGAGTTTTGTAAGGGATGTGCCTTAGCCGCTCAAAATCGTGAAGATGAAATCAATAGATATGGCTATAAATTTAAAAACCAAATAAATTATGGCGATATCGCAGGCGAGATGTATAATAACGAGGCATATTATGCAAATAGGGCGCAAAGCAAGTCACATAAGAGAAAGAAGTATAAAGAACTAATCGAAGAGCAACTTGCACAAGGTGAAGAAGAGTTTGCGCAAGAGCCAGATGACGACGAGAAAGAATAAAAGTAGAGAAAACATAAGAACAAAAAGGCAAGGAATTAACCCTTGCTTTTTTAGTATTTCTCGTTAAAATAAAATTGTGAGCAAAAATTGAGCAAAAATGAAAATGTTATTTTTATTTTTCTCCTCTTTTAATTTTTAAATCATCTCTATTATATCCACCGAAATTTTTTATCTCTAATAATTTTTCAGTAATTTTTTCACATTGTTTGACAATAAATAGAAAATAAGATTAAAATGTAAGTTATAGAGGAGATTATGATAAATTATAACAGTAAAACATATTTTGAAAAGTTAGATAAATATTTTCGTGCGTGCAACTATCTTTCAGCGGCGCAACTTTATCTGCTTGACAATCCGCTTTTAAAAAGACCACTTCAGACAAGCGATATAAAGAAAAAGATTGTAGGACACTGGGGAACAGTTCCTGGGCAAAACTTTGTGTATGCGCATTTAGATAGAGTCATCAATAAATATGACCTAAATATGATATTGCTCTCAGGTCCTGGACACGGCGGAAACTTTTTTCTTGCAAACAGCTACTTAGAAGGTCATTATAGCGAGGTTTATCCTGAAATTGGCCAGGATGAAGAGGGCTTAAAGAAGTTTTGCAAACAATTCTCTTTCCCTTGTGGTGTTTCAAGTCACGTAGCACCAGAGACGCCGGGCTCTATTCACGAGGGTGGCGAGCTTGGCTATTCCATCCTTCACGCCTTTGGCGCAGTGTTTGATAATCCCGACCTTATAGCCACGGTTATTGTAGGTGACGGCGAAGCAGAAACAGGTCCGCTTGCAACTTCTTGGCATTCTAACAAGTTTTTAAACCCTAAAACTGATGGTATAGTGCTTCCTATTTTGCATTTGAATGGATACAAAATTAGCAATCCGACAATACTTTCAAGAATAAGCAAAAAGGAACTACAAAAATATCTCGAAGGCTGTGGCTGGAAACCTTATTTTGTCGAAGGCGATGAGCCTATGATTATGCACAAAAAAATGGCAAAGGCACTAGATAGTTGCATTTTATCAATAAAAAAGATAAAAAATGATGCAAAAAATGGCAAATTAGAGGATAAAAGACCAATTTATCCTATGATTGTGCTAAGAACGCCTAAGGGCTGGACGGGACCAAAAGTTGTAGATGGCAAGCAAATTGAAGGTACATTTAGGGCGCACCAAGTGCCAGTTTCAATGGAAAGTGAGGAGCATTTTAAAATACTTGAAGCTTGGCTTAAAAGCTATAAACCAGAGGAGCTTTTTGATGATAATTACCGCCTAAAACGCGAGATTGCCGAGATTTTACCTAAAGGTGATAGGCGAATAAGCGCAAACCCTGTTACAAATGGCGGACTTCTTTTAAAAGAGTTGAAGCTACCTAATATGCGAGATTACGCCGTTAAGATAGACGCTCCTGGTACAGTAAAGGCTCAAGATATGCTTGTGCTGAGCGATTATATACGCGATGTTCTTAAGCTTAATAAGGATAATAGAAATTACCGTGTATTTAGTCCAGATGAGGCTATGTCAAACAGGCTTTATAGCATTTTTGACGAAGAAAAACGTGATTTTAACGCAAAAATTCAAGAAAATGATGAAAATTTATCAAAAAATGGTCGAATTATGGATAGTTATTTAAGCGAGCACGCTTGCGAGGGCTGGCTTGAGGGATACCTTTTGACGGGCAGACACGGGGTGTTTGCAAGCTATGAGGCGTTTATTAGGGTTGTTGACTCAATGGTGTCACAGCACGCAAAATGGCTTAAGGTATGTAATGGTTTGCGATGGAGAAAACCTATTTCATCCTTAAACTTTCTTTTGACGAGCAACGTTTGGCAACAAGACCACAACGGCTACACCCATCAAGAACCAGGCTTTCTTGACCATATAGCAAATAAAAAGTCTGATATAGTGAGGATTTATCTGCCACCTGATGCAAATTGCCTTTTGTCTTGCTATGACCACTGCCAAGCAAGTAAAAATTATATTAACGCAATTGTCGCATCAAAACATCCAAGTTATCAGTGGTTAAATATGGAAGAGGCGATAGACCATTGCACTAAAGGCGTAAGCGTTTGGAAGTGGGCGTCACTTAATGACTATAAAAATCCTGATATAGTTGTATCTTGCGCGGGCGACACGCCAACGCTTGAGGCACTAGCGCTAATCACGCTTATCAAACAATTCCTGCCAAAATTGAATGTAAGGTTCATCAATGTGGTTGACCTTATGAAACTTGAGTCTAATAAGCTACATCCGCACGGGCTGACAGATGCCGAGTTTGACAGACTTTTTACTAAAGATAAACCTGTTATATTCAACTTTCACGGCTATCCAAAGTTTATTCACGAACTTACCATAACAAGAAACAATAAAAATATTATCGTGAGTGGCTATCAAGAGGAAGGGACGATTACAACGGCGTTTGATATGCGCGTGCAAAACAAGATAGATAGATATCATCTGCTTAAAGAGGTGTTAGACGCACTTAGACTTACAAGCAAACGGAAAGATATTGTCAAGTTTATAGATGAAACACTGCAAAAGCATAAAAGTTATATTGCCCAGTATGGAGTTGACATTCCAGAAGTAGCAGATTGGAAGTGGAATTAATAAAAACACCTTTAATAGTTTAAGTAAATCCTTAACATTATTAAAGGTTTTTTTCTATCTTTTAATATTGATTTTTAAAATATTAGTGTGATGACTTTTTTAGTAAAAGTCTTTTGCGCTCATCTAGGACAGTTTTGCATTTAATCATATTAGCCTCCTATATACTTTTGCCGACAATATATCCGCTTGTCCACGCCCATTGTAAGTTGTAGCCTCCACACTCACCATCAACGTCGCATAGCTCGCCACAAATATATAGATTTTTCACTTTTTTGTGTTGCAACTTCTCGTCAAGGTCATCAAGACACACACCGCCACTATAAACTTGATTGTTAGGGTAAAAACCTTTGACGTCAAAAGATAAATTTTTAATAGTTTTTGCAATGCGCAAAAGTTCACTTTCATTTAACTCCTTGCAAGAGCGGTTTTCATTTAACTTTAGCCGATTTAATATCTCATATGCTATCTCTTTTACAAACAGACCATCGAAGTAATCGGATACCAGTACATCCAAGCCCTTTCTCTTTTCAAGCAGTTGTAAAAACTGACTTTCACTTAGAGAGGGGAGAAGGTCGATTGTAACCTTACCGCAAAAGCTTCCCTGTCTTGCAAATAGGCTAGATATATTAAATATGACAATACCGCTCAGCCCACTTTCTTTAAATAAGACCTCTCCAATTTCGCTTTTCTTTTGCCCCAAATTATTTTCTGCGCTAACCTTGACGTTGTCCACTCTAATATTGTTTAAATTGCGAGTGCTTTGTGTCTTTAATGAGCATAAACTAGGCGAAAAAGCTTTGTATTTTATCTTAAGCCCATCGAGAAGCTCACATTTAGCACAGGCAAGCACAAGTTTTTTGCAAGAATAGCTGTCATTGTTGCCAGCCAAAACAAAATTTTCACCCTCTTTTTTTATGGATGTTATTGTGTCATTTATAAAAGGCGTAGTCTTTGAAAGTCTATTCACTATGATTTGCTGAACGCTCTTTGCGCTGTTTGAAATGGGGTAAACTCTGCCTTGCTCATCACTGTACGATACAAGACCTAAATCATTAAAAAAATCAAGGGTTTTCTTATTGTCAAAAACGCTCAAATATTTTTTAATAGAGGTGTTGTAGTATTTATCGTCTACCTGAAGGTTAGTTAAATTGCATCGCCCGTTGCCAGTAACTAGCAGTTTCTTAGCAAGTTTATTATCCTTTTCAATGATTGTAACTTTTTTATCACTTGCAAGCGCGCATAAACAACCACTTGCTCCGCCACCTACCACTATCGTTTCAAAATCTCTCATAGATAAATTTTAGCAAATTTGTATAAAAAAGCAAATAAATAACGTAAATTTTGGTTTTATTTAATAAATTATATGTAGATGTCAAATTTTTGCTTGTTTATGATAACAAATAGGCTTGCATAATAAAAAATATGCTACAAAAAATCTTAGCATATTTTATTGATAAATTAAATTTACTCTTTTGTCTCACTAGGTTCGCTTGAAGTTTCCTCAGGCTTTTCAGCCTCGCTAGTTTGCTTTTCATCTAGTTGCTTAGAAGGCTGTACTTGTACTTCGTTTTGCTTAACGTTTTTTGGCTCGCTCTTAACAAGCTTGTTAAGTTTTTCATTTTTAACAAAGTCAAGAGTGATAAATACTCCGGCGCAAATCACTGCAAGAAGCATTATAAATAGTAGAACATCAAATTTATCAACAGCAAGCGCCACAATTGAGAATAGAATTGTCAATGCGTCAATGGCGATGCAGGTGATAACAAAACCTTTTTTCTTACTGAAAAGCTCAATACTATTGTTTGTTCTTGTAATGCAAATGGCTGAGAAGATTGCACCCGAGATACAACAAGCAAGTATCAATATAGAAAATAGCATTTTTACAATAGTTCGAGTTTGAAGTGACACGGTGTCACTAATTTCTTCAGCAACCTCAAAGATAGTTATAAAACAAGTGATTGCAATGACAATGAAAGCTACGATATTTACAATGAGTCCTGCAAGAAAGAATGGTCTTTTGATTTGTTTATCCATATTCTTTTATTCCTTTTAAATATATTCTAAATAAAGTATAGACTATCGAATTTGATTTTGTCAACTTATTATCAAATTTTTCTTGGGCTATACATAAATTTATAGATATAGCTATTGATTTTGAAGAGCTTTTGTGATATTATTAATGAAAGAGGTGTAAAAATGACTGATATATATAAATATTTGCAAAAAAGAAATAAAAAAGATGTAATCTTGTTTGGTAAGGCTTACGCCTATGATAAAATGGGCTTTGTTAGGTTTGCTGAGGAAAATTGGGCTAAGGATGACGGCAATTATGTGCGCGCAGTAGCATCAGTTGCCTCTCTTTTGATTGATAGGCCTAAACTGGAGAATGAAGGAGATTTGCCTGAGCAAATCTATGCTTTGACATATGCTTTTGGTTCATCTGATGGGAATGATGACTTAATTTTAAAACCACTTGTAAAATACTTCAATAATGGCAAACGTGAAGGCGGGCGAAGTGAAATTGAAGATGAATACTATAAAAAGCTTGAAATCTATGCGAAAATGGCAAATTTAAGAAAGCAGATAGAAAGCGTAGACAAAAAGATAAAACCAATTTTAGGTGAAGATGTAATAGCACGCCTTAAATCATATAGTGGTAAAGACGTGATTTTATCATTATATAAACAGAAGAAGATAAGAACTTCTGAGTATAAGTTCAAAATCTATGTTAGAGGAAATCGTCCACAAGATATGGCAATATCTTTCCAAGGCAACACCATACACGTTGTAAGTGATATAGGTGGCGTTGCTTACATTAAGGACCCTCAAAGCGGTGAGGTCATCTTTGAAAATAATGTAAGGGGAATGAAATTTTCAAACCAACTTGAAAAGTATGCTCACTACTATGGACTTCAAAAGGCTATTGAGATTTTGTCTGATAACATCAAGGATGCATCACAAAAACAAGATGATGTCTATAGAGAAAAAGCAAAGGACCCAAGAACTCGCAAAAATACAAGTAAGGCAAAAAAGGTCATCGAAACACTAAAAAAGAAAGACTCGAACATCGAAGAAGAACTTGTTTAATGCTTGAAAATCATAGTTTTAATTAAAAAATATTACTAAAAAGGCTTTAGGAAGGCAAACTTAAGCCTTTTTTTGTTGAAAAAAGTAAAAAAATAAAAATTGGTTGTTAATATTGACGGCAAACTGACGCCACTATGAATACTTTTGATATTTTAACAAATTATTATTATCATAGCGAGGTGTCTATGAAAAAAGAATATCCAAGATACACCCTTCGTGTATCAAATGAAATCCTATTCAAATTGGCATTTTTATCGGATTTTTATGGAAGGTCGAAGAACCGCGAAATAGAATATGTTATAAGAAAACATGTTGAAGATTTCGAGAAGAAGTACGGTGTAATTCCTGTGCCTGAGAGATTCCAAGAAAAGGATACAACAGAGGAATAAAAAACGTTAAAACCTCAATATAATTTAGGGTACGCGAGGGCGGACTGCGTTTTTTGATTTATAATTTTGGAAAGACTATTCCAAAATATTTTTTGCAAAATTTTATTAAAATAATATCATTCTGTTGACAAAATCAATTTGATGTAGTATAATAATACGCGTAACTGACAAGTTTAAAAGAAATTTGTGCTTAGCTATGCGTGAACATTTAAAACTTTAACGCAAGTTAAAGGAAGACCATCGAGATGTTTTTTAAACTAAAACTTCAAATGGACTTGTAGCTCAGTTGGTAGAGCAATTGACTCTTAATCAATGGGTCCAGGGTTCGAATCCCTGCAAGTCCACCATTTAAATCCCTTATTTTATTAGGGATTTTATTATTTTTACATAACTAATTTTTACTTAAAATTGTCTAAAAATTTTGTAAAAAGTGTCTAAAAAATGTCATTTTTGCATGTAAAATTTTAATATTTCACATTGCATAAA
>CALVNW010000014.1 GCA_944350015.1 uncultured Clostridia bacterium
CTAAGCTTTAGGGTTTCTAAGGGGTATTTTGGTTGCCTTCGGCAACTAAAATACGCGCCTTTCGGCGATTAAAGGTGTCCTCGGCACTTTTTCCTTTAATATAATCTGACGGACCAAAGTTCAGTAAAATTTAGATACAACAAACGATAATGGTCCAACCTAAGGTTGGCTATCTTCTATTAATAGAAGAGAAAGGTTATGGTACTACTTTCTACTCGCTCGTTCGGAGAGATAGCGGAGCGACGTGCCTCGCGGGGTCTATGGTCCCGCGGGCGCGAGCGGAGCGAACGCTGATAAGCTCCAGGCTTAGTGTATTCTTAAAATTCTGGAGCTGTTCAGGGAGCGATGCGAACGCTGATAAGCTCCAGGCTTAATGTATTCTTAAAATTCTGGAGCTGTTCAGGGAGCGTAGCGAACGCTGATAGGCTCCAGGCTTAATGTATTCTTAAAATTCTGGAGCTGTTCAGGGAGCGTAGCGAACGCTGATAAGCTCCAGGCAAGAGTGAAACTCTTGCATTTTGTGCAAAGCACAAAAAAAATACACTTTCTTTGAAAGTGTATTTTCTGGAGCTGATACCGGGGATCGAACCCGGGGCATCTGCCTTACCAAGGCAGCCCTCTACCTACTGAGGTATATCAGCAAACTTAACTATAATATTTTTTGCATTAAAACGATTAGTCACTCGTCAAATGCTCTTTTATTATAGCATAGCTACTCAGTAAATGTCAACAAAATATTAATTACTTTTTTTAAACATATTAGCAAGCTCGACAATATCTCCAGCGCCTAAAATTGCAAAAATAATGCTTTTATCATTATTTTTCACTATTTCTTCATAACATTTTTGAAAATTATTAAAATATTTGGCTTTTTTACCTCTCTTTGCAAGGTCTATCCTTAGTTTATAAGAAGTCACGCCTTTTACAGGTTTTTCTCTTGCGGGATAAATTGGAAGAATCCACACCTCGTCAGAACCATCAAAGCACGATAAAAATTCGTCATACAGGTCTCTCGTACGCGAATATGTATGAGGCTGAAAGATTGTAATAATCTTTTTATAAGCTAAATCCTTACAAAGATTTAATATTGCCCTTATCTCGTCAGGATGGTGTGCGTAATCGTGGAGCAAAAGTCTATTTCTATTTTGCGACAAAATTTCAAATCTTCTAGCAACCCCCTTGTATCGCTCAATGCCCTTTTTGATTTTTGCAAAAGGAATGTTCAGCGCAAGACAAACACATATAGTTGCAAGAGTATTATATATGTTATGATAGCCATAACAAGACATATAAATGCGCCCTAACCTGCAACCATTTTTTAGCACATCAAAAGAAATCTTGCCTTTAACCTTTTTTATATTAACTGCCTTTACGTCTGCGTCACTATCGATTGCAAATGTCAGACGTTTTGAACTAATTTTTAGTTTTCGACAATACTTGTCATCATTATTTAGTACAATATAGCCATTTTTATCGGTGTTGTCTACAAATTTTTGAAAAGAGGCAAATTCATTGTCAAAATTTTTAAAATAATCTAAATGGTCGGGCTTGATATTTAAAACAACACATATATTGCTATTCAAGGATAAAAAACTATCCTTATATTCACACGCCTCAGTGACAAACAGGTCGCTTTGCGAAATATTGACGTTGGAATTGATATTATTTAGCACTCCGCCTATATGTACATTAGGATTTAATTGATTTACTAAAAGCGTAGTCGCAATAAGCGCTGTAGTTGTAGTTTTTCCGTGCGTACCAGCAATAGAAATGGTCTTTTTATCTTTAGCAAGCTCTCCTAGCAGTTGAGCGCGTGACAGAATAATCTTATTTAACTTTTTTGCCAAATTTAAGTCGCTAAAGTCTAGAGCAACTGCACCAGTATAGCAAACAACATCGCAAAGTCTTACAAAGGAGTGTGCCGAGCCTTTTTGAAACTTTATAATTCCGTCCCGCAAAAGTCTTTTCACTTCATCATTTACAACTATATCGCTTCCATAGACAGTTATTCCCCTGTAATGCAAAAAACGCGCTAAAGCCGACATACTTATTCCGCCTACGCCTATCATATATATAGATTTAATTTTTTCTATCATATTGTTATATATGATTTTTTAATGCTTTTTTCACAATTTTTTCTGCAATTCATAAAAAATATTATGCAAGATGTATTTAATAATATAAAGCATAGAGAGAATGTTGACAGCAGTGAGCTTACAACGATAAAAACTTCGGTCACACTAAAAAATGTCTTTTATCCTAAAAATGAAAAGGAGCTTATATATCTATTTGATTATTTTTCAATAAACAATCTTCCCTTCAAAATCATTGGCAATGGAAGCAATATACTTTTAACTGAAAGGGCTTGCAATGTCAATATCATTTCAACCAAACTTTTAGAGTGCAAGATGCGAGTGCAAGATAGTAGTATAATAGCGCCCTGCTCAATAAAGCTTTCAAGGCTTTATAGATACTGTCAAGAAAAAGGGCTTGCAGGGTTTGAAAAGCTTGCAGGCATACCTGGAACGCTTGGTGGTGCCCTATTTATGAACGCTGGCGCCTTTGGTTGTAACATTACCGACCACCTTACAAAAGTAAAAATATACTCAAAAGGCAAAGTAAAATGGGTAAAAAAAGAAAAATTAGACTTTCATTATAGAGAAAGTCCTTTTAAAGACACCCTAATACTTTCTGCAAAGTTTAATTTATGCGAAATAGATAGGTGCGAAATAGAGCGCGAATATAGAAAATATCTAACGATAAGGCTAAACCATCAACCAAAAGGATACAGCTTTGGTAGCACTTTTAAAAACGCAGAAAACTACTATGCAGGCGAGCTTATTGACAAGTGCGGTTTAAAAGGGTTTAGCTGTGGCGGAGCTAAGATATCAGAAAAACACGCCAACTTTATTATAAACTATAATAAAGCTAGCGTGAATGATGTTCTGCAACTTATTAAAATTATTAAAGATAAAGTGTTTCAGCGCTATAAGGTGCAACTAGAAACTGAAGTTGAAATTTTTTGATAAATATAAACTTAGTCACTCGTCTTGCATTGCAATTTAAGCAACAGACGGGTCATTTTGTAAATTAAAACCAAGGCTAAATGTTCCGCTTGCTGGATTGTTGCGACTATCTAAGGTCAACTCAAAAGTGTAGGTAACTGTCTTACCGCCTCCGATATCTTTGTTATGTGGTACGGTGGTTATCGGGCTATCATTACACTCTCTTATAATTGTAACATTGGAAATGCTTGAACTATCGGCAAGTGTTACATCTATTCCTCTATCAGCACTTCTATTTTCTATTGTTATTGTTACAGTAATTGGACTTCCATTGTCTCCATAAGTTAAGTCAACATTTTGCCAAGATGGTGGCATTGTTACCGCACCGTCAGTTGTGTCGGCAGACAAAGAGATATCGCCAAGCTCTAGTGGCGTGCTAGGATTACTTGCAGTGCCAACAACACTACCAGAAATCAGCGCGTTTACTGATGTAGCCGTAAAGCTTACATTACCGCCAATGTTAAGCGTCACGTTTGTTGCGGCGTATACCCCAACCATCAATAAGCTTACAATTATGACAAAAGCAACAATAACCGAAACTAATTTAACTTTTAATGACATTTTACACCTACCTAAAAATCTTTTGTTCCTACATATTATTTTGTCTTTATATGTCAATTTTATTACATTTTTTTAAAAAAGTCAAACAAATTTACAATCTTTAGTATTATTTTTATATATTAATAGCCAAGGCTTTTTATTTTATCGGGTTTATTGCGCCAATCTTTTTCTACACGGACAAATATTTTTAGCATAACTTTTTTGTCTAGTAGTTGCTCGGCAAACAACCTTGCCTCCATACCTATCTTCTTTAAAACCTGTCCGCCTTTGCCAATAATCATACCCTTATGCCTATCATTTTCGCAAATAATGTCAGCGTCTATATGGACAATATTTTCTTCCTCATAAAAGCGTATGATTTCAACTGCAATTCCGTGCGGTACTTCTTGATGGAGAATGTTGAGGGCTTTTTCTCTTATCTCCTCTGCTATCAAAAATTTGACGCTCTTGTCGGTATAATAATCTTTATCATATATATAATGCTCTTCATTATAGCTTGGCATATACTCAAGTATGAGCTGTTTAAGCTTGTCTATATTCTCGCCCGTTCTTGAAGAGACCTCTAAGTCACAATCAAAATTTTTTAGATTTTTTAGGTCAATCTTGGTCTTGATGACCTTGGTCGGAAGGGTCAAATGCTCTATATACTGTCTCTCTTCTTCGCTTGGCAGTGTCGTTCCGTCAATGAGGTATAGTATCAAATCAACACCATTTACAGCCGAGCGAACATTTTTCATCATCGCCTTGTCAAGTGCATTCTTGCTATGGTGAACTCCTGGCGTATCCACAAGCACAATTTGATAGTCATCACCATTAATGATACCTAAAATATTATCTCTCGTTGTCTGAGGTTTTGATGATATTATCGCAACTTTTTGCCCAACAAGAGCATTTACAAGGCTACTTTTCCCAGCATTAGGCAAGCCTACAACCGCAACAAAACCCGCTTTAAACATTTTTCTTCCTCTTTATCTTTAAGTTATCTAAAATTTCTCGAGCGGTCTTTTGCATAACCACCTCATCTTCTTGTAAAATGTGGTCATATCCAAGCACGTGCAGTAGTCCGTGAAGGGCTAAAAAGGCAATCTCCCTCTTTTTGCTATGCCCATATTCCTTAGCCTGTCTCTTTGCGACTTGAGGGCAAATCACAACATCGCCTATATATAGTGAGCCGTCTGGCGAGATTTCTCGTATAAAATCTTTTAGCTTTTGTGGATAAACTATGTCTAGCATCGGAAATGATAGCACATCAGTGGCTTTGTCGACATTGCGGTACTCTTTATTTAACTGTCTAATTCTCTCCTCATCAGCAAAAGATACAGTAATTATTGCGTTTTTAGTGTAATTATTGGTGTAATTTAAGGCATAATTGTATATTTTTTGTATCAAGCCCCTATATCTTAGCCCAACTTTTTCAAAGTTAACTTGCACGTTATCCTCCTATATTTTTACTGACAGTCACCACGTAATCTACTATATGACAGCCTCCGCCTTCGCTCAAAGTGTACTTTTCATCTATTATTATGTCATTTTTGTCAGAAAAAATCAAGGCTTTTTGACGTGCTTTTGAGATAATTTCTTCTTTAACCTCTTCAAAAGGCTCAATTATCTCCTCAGTTTCTATTTCGTAATAGATAGTTTTCTTAAGCTTAAAAGGCAAAAGCAAGTTTTTTGTAAGCTGTTTTGTGTAAACTTCGCACTCGTAATCTTCAAAAAGGATGTCTGGAGTTTTACTATATATCACAAGTCCGCCAAGAAGCACTTGCGATTGCACCTTGCTTTTGCCTGTTCTATAAGTCAAAATTCTGTAATCATAATGAATTTCCTGCCCGCTCAGCCAAACCTGCGCGGTGATATCGGCTTTCGGCTCCACTTCGTAAACCTTGCCACTTGAGTCGGTCACATATGGATAGACAAGAACGTCGCCCTTTTGAACGATATCACCAACCGAACAATTGAGCGTGCCTTGAATTAAATTTATCTCGGTTATCATTCCATCATATTCGCTCACAAGCGGTGAAAAGCCGGTGCCCATTTCGTCAGGAAGCAGTGATGGGTTCAAGTTTACAACTATAGACTGTCCTACAAACGCCACACTCACCGAACTTACAAAATCAAAGTTATTTCTCACTAAAATTTCAAGCTCTTCGGTAGAGATATTGTGCTTTAATTTGCTGTCAAGGTTGTCCTCTATAAAATTTTTTACAAGGTTGCATTGCGACGCCTCGCCACCCCATACCTCTATTTTTAGTATAAAACTATATTGCAAAATATAAAAGATAAGCACGAATATTACGCCAGCAATCAACCCTCCTCGCTTAAAAAAATCTCTTATAAAAAAGGCAGGACCACGACTTTTTAAAGAAACGACCTCTAAGCCTTGTCCTTCAAGCATCTTTTTGATATGTTTTGAATTGTTATAATCCACTTCAAATTCACTGATATTGTGTTCTTTTCGTGAAAAATTGTATATTCTTATTGTTTTAGAAAGATTATTTATAGCCCGCTCTTGATTTAACCCTTTAACTTTTATTTTTGTTCTATTTTTTAGCATTTAAAATATCTCCACTTTAATTATCACCCCTTGCAAAAGAAGGGTATTGCTGGTAAGTTCGCTTAAAACAAGCTCTTTGCCTTCGACAACTACGCGTCCTTTCTTAATCTTAAATGCAACCATATCACTATTGATTATTGTCACCCCTTGATGACCTTCAACATAAAGCAACTTTCCAGACAAATTTATGATGTTATATTCATTTAGAAGGTTATAATCAATTCCGCTTGCCTTATTTTTAATTTCATTAAAAAAATTAAACACATACCCCTCCACTTTAAGATATGCGTTTAATTTAATATTTATATTTATTTTACTATTTAATCGTCATATTTATTAAAAACATTGCTTAAGATGACAGCCTTTACCTCTGGCGGAAGGTCTTTTATCTTTGACAAAATGTCCTTATTAAGTATCCTTCTTGAATAGGCGTGCTCATCTAAAAACTGTTCAAAATCATCTTGTTTTTGTCCTATATTTCTATTATTTTGCATTTGAAAGTTAGGGTTTCGTGCTGGCATTGTCCTTCTATTCATATGCTCTCTCTGAGGTTGATTTCTTAAAAATCTATCGTCTATATAATCTTCAATTAGAGGTTCTTCCTTTGGTTGAACGTTCTCTTCTTGTACTTGCTCTTTTGACTCCTCTGTTTCCTTAGACAAGGTTATCTTATTATTTTTATCAAACTCTTGGTTTTCTTGCTTATATTTATTTATATTTTCTTGAAGCTTATTAAATCTTTTCTTGTTCGACCTACGTATAAACACAATCATCAGTATAAAAAATAGTAAAACGCCGGCGCATATAATACAAATTAATGCGGTTGTGCTCATTAGAACATATCTCCTTCATCGTCATTATTCTTCTTACTATCACTGATGATTGAGCGTCTAAGTGCGGTGTCAGCTTGCAAATTCATAAGTTTGTAGTAGTCCATAACAGAGAACCTGCCCTCTTTGATTGCCTGAGAGATGGCTTGCGGAACTTCTGCCTCAGCCTGCAAAACTGCCGACTTCATCTCCTCTGTCTTTGTCCTCATCTGAAGTTCTTTAATCTCTTCTGAGTTTTTGCGCCTTTCTGCCTCAATTTGAGCGTACACCTTTTCTTTCTCCGCCATCTTAATTTCATTCTCGGCATTGAGGTCTCTGCCAATGTCTAACGATGCTATGTTTACATCAAGAACGTCGTACATAGATTTTTGCGAAACCACTCGCAGGTCAAGATTTGAAAGTAAACTTTGATTTGGCTCTGCTAGGATAACCTCACTATTCTTTGCTTTTGAGATGTTTTCCATAATCCAAGCCTTAATTCCACCCTTCAAATCTTCAATGCCAAGACCGTTGATGTACTTGTTGAGGTTTAATTTTACAGAAAATGTGGCGCTCGCGATTATCTCTATTTTATCCTTAGAAAAGCCTCGTATATCTTCAACGCTTACAACTTGAGAATTTATCGCGTCTTTAACTTGTTTAAGACAGTCCTTAGACGCAATTTCGATGGCACTTGCAAGTTTAAAATCAAGTTTTAAACCAGAATCTTCGGCAAATTTCATAGCATTGACAACATTCATTGCGTTGCCACCAGCAACTACAAGTGCCTCAATTTTCCTTAAAGAAAGTGGTTTCCCCGATTTTTTTGCTTGAATATATGCCTCTGTAATGTCTTTTACATTTAATTTTCGTGATTTTAAGCCTACTAATTTAAAACTTGGTATATAACAGCCAGCAAATAGTGCCACAAAAAAGTTCTTCAGTGGAACGATGCAATAATACAAAACTATTGCAAGAAATAAAGCTCCAAATACCGAAACTAGCACAATCTCAGTGGTTCCAAATGCTGAAAGTAATAATGAAGTCATAACACCTCCCTATAATTCTTGTCTTTATTATATCACAGAAAAAGAGGTATGTAAATACCTCAAAACTGAAAATTTAACTTATTCGACAAAATTTTGCTTAAAAAACTTGATTTTTATGTAAAAAATTACGATTTTCCACCAATAAAGGAACGCTGGAAATAGAAGAGATATTGTTGAGCATAACCTGAAAGCAAGCCAAACTCATCGACAAGATTTTTGGATATCTTCTCTCTATTTTCAAGCGGATTATAAAAGTTATTATACATTTGCACTATCCAGGTATCTACTGGAAAAACGTCAAATCTGTTATAGCCAAAAAGGAGTACGCAGTCAGCAACTTTTGGTCCAACTCCGCTTAGCCCAATAAGCCAAGACCTAAGTTCCTTCGTCGGTAGCAAGCGCATCCTCTCTAAAAGCTCTGGCGTAATTTGCTTTAAAACCTTAACAAGATAAGACGCCCTATATCCTGCCCCGCACTCTTTAAAAAACTCCTCACTGCACCCACTTAATTTTTCATAGGAAGGAAAAGTATTCCTGCCGTTTATATTTTCGCCTAACCTTGTCCTTAAATTATTTAAAATAAGTTTTATTCTTTTTATGTTGTTGTTTGCTGAAATAATGAAGGAGATTAGCACTTCAAATAGGTCTTGTTTTAAAATTCTTATGCCATAGCCATATTTTATTGGCTCTTTCATTATTTTGAAGGAATTTAATTTGTTTTTAATTTGATTATAATCATTGTCAAGATCAAACCAATCAATAAAATAATTAACATCCTCGGTTGTTATCTGATAGCCTTCCCCGCCCGCTATTATTTTTGCATACTTATCACTCGGGAAAACTATATACCCCTCTTTTGTCTTTTCATAACAAAATACTTGACCACATTCAAGAATATGCTCTATATTAAATTGCGAAACCTCTCTTATTTTTATAACATTTTCTTCTCTTGTATAAATCATATTTTACTCCTATAAAATAATACCATATCATAAACATAAAAACAACAAATAAATTATTTATAAAAAATAAATATTTTAATTGAAAATTTATTATCTATTAATTTAATAAAATATCATTAAATTCACTAAAAAAGATGCCTTTTTTAGACATCTTTTTGATAGTTTTTTGTTTAATAATTAATATTATTTATTTCTCAATAAAATTTTGAATTATTAATTATTTTTTATTATTTCTAATTAATTTTTATTAATTCGCAATATTTTAATTAATTTTTAATATTTTTTAATGATTTTTAATATTTTTTTATTTTTATTGAATTAACATAATTAATTAAAATAAATATTAACTATTCACCCAATTTTGAACATCTTGCAAGGTCATACCTTCGCCAACTTGGGCTATCCAAAATAGTTTGCTTGGCATTGGATAGGTTATTCCTTCATAATAGTAGTAGTTTGAAAAGTCGGCGCCGGTGTAGCCCTTCTCTCCGTTCACTGAATAAATGCAAGTCGTTGTTGCTGTTCCGTTTGTTAGTGGTAAGGAGTTAGAGCTTGTAACCTCTAGTAGGCAGTCAGATATCGTTGCGTTATTTGCATATCCTACTATATATGCAAGGTTTCTTCCCGTCTGCGTCATTGAGGATACTGTAATAAAGCTTGAGTCTACTATAGTTGAAGTTGCATAGCCAACAAGAGCTCCGGCGCTTTCTCCGCTAAAGGCTGTGGCTATCAAATATACTCTTGATATATTTGCGCTATTAGTATAGCCAAACAGTCCGCCATATTCATTTGCATTTCTTTCTTGTTTATAGCTTATCATATAGCCATTGCCGTCATATGTTCCGCTGAATGGGTGTGAAGACGTGCCTATTGAGTACCACTGGTTTGAGGTTGCATCTATATTTGCTACCTGTTTAAAATAACTGTTTGTACGCCTACCGTTTGCTACCTCTCTTGCTATCCAGGCAAGATTCTCTGGCGATGTTATCAAGTATGGCGAATCCTGTGTGCCCTCTCCGCTTGGAGAGACTGCATTATCATACCAAGTACTTTGCCAATTGGCTGTTAGTGTGATATTGCTTTTGTATGTATATACTGATGTTTCGGTGATTTCCCTGTTTGAATAGTACCAACCTGTAAAGTTGTAACCTAGTCTTGTAGGAATTGGCAACTGCCCAAAGGTATCTTGGTATTTTACTTGCATTGTAGATGGAGATACTGTTCCGCCGTTTGCGTTTAATGTTACTGTGTATGTTGACTCTGTGTAGTGAGCATAGAATGTTGTAGTACCGTCATATATCCACTGCTGTGAACTATTCCAGTAGGCTGTGCCTGGGATTGCTTCGCCGTTTTCGTCATATACCCTTATTCCGCTTGAGGTGTACCAGCCTGTAAAATCATAGCCTTCTCTTGTTGGTATGAATGTTCCAAGAAGATAATAGTCTCCTGTCATATATCTCATTGTTAATGACTTTGTCGTGCTATTATCACTAAACACACCTCCATTTGCATTGAAAGTTATGTTATATGTCTTTGGCGTCCACTGCGCTATCATTGTGACATTGCCATATCTATTTGTTAAACTTGCACCGCTATTAAAGGTTGCATTGCTTGAGAAGTTACCGCCAGCTGACGTCACTCTCCAGTTTGTAAAGTTGTAGCCTGTCTTCGTTGACGATGGAAGAGTTATTGTATCCTCAATTGTATAGTTAATATCGGTAACAGTTGAGCCTCCGTCCTCTACAAAGGTTATCTTGTAATCTATTGGGGTCCAAACGGCAGTAAGTGTTGGTGAGCCGTATTTGCCATTTAGTGAATATCTTGCTGGGTAGACACCATTTAATGTCCAGTTCCCACTTTGAGAAGTAACTCTCCAGCCTCCAAAGGTGTACCCTGTCTTAGTTGTGCTTGGCAGTGTTGAAATTGAGGTTATATTGTAGCTAATATTGTTAACTGATGTACCGCCGTCCTCATTAAAGTTTATGGTATAGCTTACAGGGCTATAGTTTGCGGTGATTGTTGCCGTTCCACCATTAGAGCGAAGGTTTGAAAACCTTCCGTTTGTGGTAAGACTCCCTGTCCATCTGCTACCGTTATTTAATGCGGTAGAACTTAGATTACTTCCCGTCCAGCCACTAAAGGTATATCCGCTAGGCGGAGTCGGCGCAGTCACCGTAAACTCCACACCATAGCTTACATTATTGGGCGGACTTGTACCACCACTTCCGCCATTTCTATTGTATGTGATGTTGTATGGTATGCCAGAATATTGGGCGGTAAGCGTTATAGTACTTCCTATACTAGTTAAATTTTTAAAATATTGACTCGTAACTATTGTTGATGTGTTTGTCCAAGAAGTATTCACCGTTGTAGAACTAGAGCCATACTTAGCTACACTTGTATCAAGACCACTTGCCTTCCACCCAGCAAATCTATAGCCAGATGCCGCTGTTGGATTAGATATTCTTATTGCTTCGTCAATCAAGCCTGAACTTGGCGCATATGTTCCTGAAGAGCCCTCTCCTAAATCGTAAACTATATTATATTGAAAAGACCTTAAATATGGATATCCCTCATTATATCCAGATTTTATAGCCCAGATATCCGTAAAGTCCCAAGCCTCCGTTTTCCAGTTTGATGCATTTGTATACCAAGTCTGTCCTTTCGCATATGACGTGGAAGTTATATTTGGTATTCTTGTTGTTCCTGGATTACTCCCTGAACCACTCGTTTTAGAGCCTACCCCATATGTTAATGTACAATTTCCCCCAAAATAACAATTAGACATTCTTGTGTCGCTCACACTAGACGTTGTCTTGTATCCTGCAATGCCACCTAAATAAATACCGTTCCCCCTTACTTGACCTATATTTACAGAATTATATGTAGATGATGTATTAGATGCCTCTCCTATAAGTCCACCAACGTATGCATTTCCAGTTACATTACCCAGATTATAACAGTATTTAGTATTCGCCCCTGAAGAATTGCCGTGTCCTGCAAGTCCTCCTACATAGTCATTCCCCGTAACATTAGCTTTATTATAGGAATTAATCATTGCAGCTGTTCCGTATCCTTTCAAGCCACCCACATAATTTACACCAGATATTGTCCCAACATTAACACACATCCTTATAGTTCCAGTACCGTTTCCTAAAATACCTCCAACGCGATTATTACTCGCAGTTACCTTTCCTAAATTATAACAACTTTCGACAATCGTTGTATTAACATTATATCCAACTATACCACCTACATTCTGGTATCCTGATATTTCAGCATAATTTGTACAATTAGTGACTTTAGCTCTATAACCATACAAATACCCAATAATGCCTGCAACGAATCCGCCGCTTGCTGTACTTTCTCGAACAACTTCACCATCAAAGGTGCAATTTAATATCTCTATTGCTCCATATCCTTTTCCAGCAATTCCACCAACATTTTTATCTCCTCTTACAATAGAATCTTTTATATTAACATTATAAACGCCAACTTTAGAACCAGCAGCCCCGCCTAAAAAGCCAAACAATCCAGCATATTCAGAACTAGATGAAGCCTCTACAAACATACCTGTAATAGTAAATCCACCACCATCATAATACGAATTAAAAGAAAGTGGAGTCCAGTAGTGAGCAGATAAATCTATGTCATTTGTTTGTTTGAAATGCCTGCCTCTTGTTGAGCCTCCAATACCAGCAAGTTCCTCAGCTGTTCCAATCAAATATGGATCTTCTTCTGTACCACTGCCCTCCCACTCCCTATCTATATAAGATGCATCGTCGGACCATCTATCCTTATTAACTGGCTCTGTCGCTGCTTCTGCTGGTGGAATAGTATTTTCTTTATTGCTAGATAATTGCGAAGGAGAAAAGCTTGCTATTAAGATTACTAGTAGCAAAAAAATCATTATAAAATAATTTTGTTTTGTTAAAATTTTACTAAATTTCATAGAACTACCTTATATTATTTTTTTTGATTTATTTTACTTTCCCCATTATCAATATTTTTTCGCAATATTTGTATATTTATTTTAAAATATTTATATATAGATGTCAAAATTTTTTCGCAATATTTGTATATTTATTTTAATATATTTATATATAGATGTCAAATTTAATATATAAATTTAAAGAGTAAACTAATCATCAACAAGTCTGTCAAATTCAGTTTCGCTCAATATTGTTATATTAAGCTCTCTTGCCTTATCGAGTTTACTGCCAGCGTTTTCTCCTGCAAGCACATAATCGGTCTTTTTTGAAACTGAAGAACTAGTCTTTCCGCCTAGGCTTTCTATTAAGTTTTCTACTTCTGTCCTTGGTCTTGACAAAGTGCCCGTTAAAACAAAGGTTTTGCCCTCAAAATTTTTGTTCTTTAAAGAATTTTCAACCTCTTTTATCTTTACTCCACTTTCGAAGAGGCTTTTTATCTCATCTAAATTGTCCTTATCTCTAAAAAAGTTGTAGATATTATCTGCAATGACCTCTCCGATATCTTCGATTGCGATGATATCTTCCTTTTCGGCACCAATTAAATTGTCCAAATTTTTAAAATTATTTGCAAGGTCTTTTGCTGTTTTGACCCCAACCTCACCTATTCCTAAAGCAAACAAAAATCTATAAAAATCAATATTTTTACTATTTTCTATTGAATTTATTATATTTTTTGTCTTTTTTTCTTTAAAATTATCAAGTTTTAATAAATCTTCTTCTTTTAATTTAAATATATCGCTCATCTTTCTAAGGTTAAGTTTGTCGTAGATTTGCCCAACTGTTTTTTCTGAAAGTCCCTCAATATTGAAGGCTTCTCTACTTGCGAAATGGCTAAGTCTATCTACAACCTGTTCTCTGCAATCAAGGTGATTGGTACAAAATAGTAGCGGACCTTTTTTAACGAGCGGACTGCCACAGCTAGGACAAAGGCTAGGCTCAACTATTTCTTTAGAGTCCTCTAATTTCTCGGCAATACCCATAATCTCTGGTATAACTTCATTACTTCGCCTTACAAAAACGCGCGAATTGGAAAGAACACCTTTTCGCTTAATATCGTCAATGTTGTTAAGTGTTGCACGTCTTATTGTTGCACCTGCAAGCTCAACCGGTTCAAGTTCGGCGATAGGAGTAACCCTTCCACTTCGTCCCACCTGCCAAGTAACTGATTTTAAAAGCGTTGTTGCCTCTTGCGCCTCAAACTTATATGCCATAGCCCATTTAGGAAACTTTGCAGTAAAGCCAATTTTTTCTCTTGGCTCAACCTCATTGATTTTTATTACCATACCATCAATCATAATGTCAAGTTTGCTTTTGACAACATCAACTTCATTTATGCAATGTATTATCTCTTGCACATTTTTGCATATCTTAAAATAATTCCCCGTTTGAAAGCCGTTTTCTATTAAAAATTCGTGCATTTGCTGTTGCGTGTTAAATTCTTTGCCTTCACATAGCAAGATTGAATAGCAAAAAAAGTCAAGTTTACGTTTGGCTGTTTCTCTTGCGTCAAGATTTCTTATAGCTCCTGCAACGGCGTTGCGCGGATTTTTAAGTTTTTCGGTTGCAGTCTTATTGTACTCGGCAAAACTTTTATTTGTCATCATCCCTTCGCCTTGAACGATGAGCCTACCTTTATATTTTATTGAAAGCGGAACAGTTCGTATTGTTTTTACCTGATTTGAAACATCCTCACCTATTGTACCATTACCTCTAGTCGTCGCGCTGACAAAAAGCCCGTCTTGATATTCAATGACAAGATTAAGCCCGTCAAACTTATACTCAACCGCAAAATCTGTACCACCGCTCTCCTTCTCCATATCATTGACCCAGTCCTCTAGCGCAGAAAAGTCGCGAACCTTGTTAAGCGAATACAAGTTCACGGCGTGCCTCTTCTTTGTGAAGCCCTCAAGGACAGTATCACCGACACGTTGCGTTGGCGAATTAGGCAAGATTACCCCTGTCTCTTTTTCAAGGTCAACAAGACTATAATATAATTTGTCATACTCACTATCAGATATGGTTGGATTATCTAAAACATAATAGTTGTAGTTATGCTTTTCAATCTCGCCAATGAGTTTCTTCATCTCTTCAATTTTTTGATTATTTTCAGTCATATTCCACCTTTTTGGACTATTTTTTGTTATTTTTAATCAATTTTTGATTTCTTTTCAATATATTTATTATATCTAATAATATTTTATCTATTATTTTTATCAATTTAAAATTGTAAGTGGTGCGAGCTCCAACATCAAACTTTTTTTGCCAAAGCTTTCAAAGATTATATCTCCAACAAGTCTGTCACTTGATATGGCAACTATCTCGCCCACTCCAAACTTAGGATGCTCTACTTTTTGTCCGACACTATATATTGACACGTCCTTTTTAGGTTTCTCCTCTTGTTTTCGCAAAATTGTAGACTTATCAAAATATGATTTTACATTGTTGTTTGTATCATTATAAGTTGAATGCGTGCGTTGTCCGAAAGAATAATCTCCGCCACCTGAATGATTTGTCTTTGAATAACCACCATAATTCCTAGGATAATCACCATATGTTCGGTCTTGCGCCATACTTCTATTTGGTTTTTCAAGTGATAATAGCCCAAGCTCTCGACAAAATCTGCTAGGCGTCTGATACTGGCTTTCTCTGTAAAGGTATCTCTTTGACGCATAGGACAAATAAAGCCTCTCTTCTGCTCGCGTCAAGGCAACGTACATAAGCCTGCGCTCTTCTTCAAGTTCATAATTGCTATTAAGCGCTCTCGTGATTGGAAAAATACCCTCTTCAAGTCCAACTACAAACACCACTTTAAACTCAAGACCTTTGACTGCGTGAACGGTTGCAATAGTTACCGCGCCAGAATTCCCAATCTCATCTGTGTCAGAGCTTAAGGTTATACTTTCCAAAAACTCTGACAAGCTTGCCTCTGGATTAAGTGCTTCAAACTCTTTAACCGAAGATACAAACTGCTCAACGTTCATAAGCCTGTTTAAATCTTCTTCGTCTTTGATATTATAGGCATCTCTTATCTTAAAGGCATTAATCACCCCTTCTACAAACTTTGAAAGCGGTCTTAAAGGCGTTTTAACTGCATTATTGTAGCCTTCAATAAAGGATGCAAACTTCTTATAAAGTGCTGGCGAGACTTTTAACTTATCTGAAAGTGCATTTTCAAGAAGTGAACCGCTATAGTCTACCTCTTGAAGCTTAGATAGTGTTCCGTCACCTATTCCACGCTTAGGAAAGTTAATAATCCTTGCAAACGATACATCATCTTTAGGATTGGTAAAAAGTCTTAAATAGCCTATTACATTTTTAATTTCCACCCTTTCGTAGAACTTAAAGCCACCAAATATACGGTGCGGAATATTATATGTTAAAAAAGCTTCCTCAAAACTGCGCGAAAGAGCATTGACACGCATAAGCACTGCAATGTCGTTATAATCATAGCCTTCACTTTTTAGGCTTGTTATGGTTTTGGCAACATAAAGCGCCTCATCACGCTCATCATAAGCATTATAGAGGGTTGGCTTTTGTCCGCCTTCCTTGCTTGTCCACATATTCTTGTTGAGCCTTGCCTTGTTGTTTCTTATCACATTGTTGGCAATCTTGATAATTTCGCTTGTGGAGCGGTAGTTGCGCTCAAGCTTAAACACCTTGACACTAGGAAAATCTTTTTTAAGATTGAATATATTTTGAAAGTTTGCACCACGCCAAGAATAGATACATTGGTCCTCATCACCCACCACGAACAAATTGCCGTGAATCGATGTAAGCATCTTCACAAGATTATATTGCACTGTGTTTGTATCTTGAAACTCGTCAACCAAAACATATTCAAACCTATTTGCATAATAGTTAAGTATTTGAGGAAAAGTCTTGAAAAGCTCTACAGTTTTACATAATAAATCATCAAAATCAAGCGAGTTATTCTTTTTTAGCTTGTTTTGATATGCCATAATAAGCTGACCTAGTCTATTCATATCAAACTCGTCTTCGTGAGTTGATAGATAGTCTTCAAGGCTTTGACTGCCATTTTTCCAGTTTGATAAATGCTTGGCAAGAGCCTTTTTAATCTTGTCATCAGATATACCATTTTCAGTTAGCACTTCTTTGATAAGCTTGTCACTATCACTTTCGCTGTAGATAGAGAAATCTTTGGTGAAAGGATAGAGTGCATCAATATCACGCCTCAAAATTTTGGCACACATTGAGTGGAAAGTTGATATCCAAACCCTATCAGCGCCGTAAACCATAGAGGATATTCTTGCCTTCATCTCGCCTGCCGCCTTGTTTGTAAAGGTTATGGCAAGAATATTGTAAGGGTCCACTCCACACTCTTTTATTAGGTATGCAACCCTATGCGTTAAAAGTCTAGTTTTGCCAGAGCCTGCTCCGGCAGTTACTAAAACCGCACCTTTGATTTCTTTAAGCGGTGCAAGCTGTTCTTCATTAAGTGAGTTTATATCGTAGTCCATATAGATATTATAGCAGTTTTAGCGTCCAACACAAAACTAAATTGTAAATAAAAAAAGTTCCCTAAGAAAATCTTAGAGAACCTTTAACATTAAACCTATTGCATATTTGCAATCCTACTTTCTTGTGTATACATAGTAGTCTTGACCATTTACATTTTTAGTTGTGCTTGGTATATTAAATATTGTGGTATCATTTAAGTAATAGTTGGTTGCTCCGCCATCACGTATGCTTGCAAGCACATACACAGTGTCTGCATTGTCAAATAAATGAGAACTAGAACTACTATTATTAGAATCTGCGCTAGTATAACCTTCAACACTATCACAATATACTGTCTTTAAATTCGTGCAACCGTTAAATTCATCAACTCCTATAATTGTCACACCTGATGGGATTGTTATGCTTGTAAGACTACTACAATTTTGGAATGCATAATACTCTATACTTGTCACACTTGATGGAATTGTTATAGTTGTTAAACTACTGCAATTAGAAAATGCATGATATCCTATACTTGTCACACCAGTTGGGATTGTTATACTCGTTAAATTACTGCAACCATCGAAGGCGTAACTTCCTATTATTGTCACGCTTTCAAGAATATCATAGGTTGTAGCTACTTTGGCTACAGGATATTTTAATATTTCAGTCTTGGCCTTATTAAAAAGCACCCCATCTACATCACAAAAACTAGCATTATTCTCATCTACATTTATTTCAGTTAAACTGCTACAACCACTAAATGTGCCTTCATATACCTTTGTTACATTAGATGGAATTGTTATAGTTGTTAAACTACTGCAATTAGAAAATGCATAACTTCCTATACTTGTCACATCAGATGGGATTGTTATACTTGTTAAACTACTGCAACCACCAAATGCATAACTTCCTATACTTGTCACACTGGATGGAATATTAATATTTTTAAGAGCATCACAATAGTAGAATGTGTGTTGAGGAATTTTTGTTATTTTTGACGAACCTGTAAATATTACAGAAACAAGATTATCACAAAAAGCAAAAACATACTCCCCATTGATAGATGTTATTGTGTCGGGAATGGTTACGGAGGTTATATTTCTATTGTTTCTAAACGCCCTCTCCTCAATTATAGTCACCGAATAAGTCTTGCTGTCATAACTAATTGATGATGGTATAACCACATCTCCGCTAAGTGTTGATTCACAGCCTGCTACATCAGCAGTTAAAGTAGAGTTATGTAGCCTATATATAATACTATTTTGAGTAACTTCTACAGGTGGTGTATAGATGTTATAGTCAGCATATTCACCACTACCTTCACTCTTATCATACCCATTTAAAAAGGTGTTACTGCCATCATCTATTGTCTTTAATACCCTTATTGTTTGTGCGTAGTATATTAAACGCCCAGGCTTATCTTGTTCAGTTATATCTTTATAAATCTCTTCACTATCTATTATAACTTCGGTTAGATTACTACACCCACTAAACGGTGCAAATGAACTTGAGACAATATTTGTCACACTTGATGGAATTGTTATACTTGTTAAACTACTGCAATCTTTAAATGCATTACTTCCTATACTTGTTACACCATTTAGGATTGTTATACTTGTCAAACTACTGCAATTAGAAAATGCAGAATTCTCTACACTTGTTACACTAGATGGGATTATATATGTTGCCTCAGTTTTTGCTTGAGGATACTTAATTATTTTTGTTTTATCTTTATTAAACAAAATTCCATCTATATCGCAAAAACTCATATTATTTTTATCTACATTTATTGTTTTTAAATTTTCACAGCCATCAAAAATTCCGAACACATTATATGTTATACTCGTCAAGCTAGAAGGAATTGTTATATCATTTAAATTACTACAATAAAAGAACGCTCTATCGCCAAATTTTGTTAATCTTTCTGGCAAAATTAAGTTTGTAAGTCCACTGCAACTCTCAAATGCATAACCACCTATTTCTCTAACATTTTCTCCCCAAATTATTTCTGTTAAATTTGAACAACTTTGAAAAGCATATTCCCCTATTTTAGTTATCTTATCTGAAATAGTTACACTTTCAATAGTACTGCGGGTTTGATAGAAGGCACCATTAGAAGAACTTGTCGCATCCTTTATTTTATAGACAATATAAGTTTTACCCTCTCTTGTAATAGTCTCTGGGATGGTTACATCTACTGCGCCAGCATCACAGCCAGTTACCTCTGCCACTTCTGCCTCGTTATAGATGGTGTAGGTAAGTGGCGAAGTAGTTGCCTCATCTTTAAAACTGCTTGTTATCGTTTTATTGAATAGTGCGGTTAAATTTGAGAAGTCTTCACCTGCTGTGAAGGTAAACTCCTCATCTTCTGATACTACGATGCCATTTTCGTCTTGCCAGCCTATGAAGCCAGAGCCTGTATTTGGGTCTGCGGTTACTGTTACTTCTTCTCCTGCTTCTATTTTCCCATCCCCATTCTCATCCTCTATTGTTATTGACCCCATATTATCGCTTCCATTGTTATCATCAATAATAACAGGAACGCTTTCATCACGCAAGTTTACGTGGTAGTTATATGTAGCGCTAGCGCTATTATTTGGGTCATCTACCTCTAATTTTAATGTAAAGGTTGCTTTGCTTGTATTAGCTGAGCCTTCGCCTGTTGATGCTGGGATGGTATAAAGAGAACCACTTGTATAACCTTCACTTGCTTCGCCTACTGTCTTTGACATAGACCTTATCACATTATTTGAGGTTGTTGTGAGGTCTTCTACAGATACTATAAGCTCTCTTGATGCAAGGTTTTCTACTGTTACCTCTATCTCTATTGCTTGTGCATCCTCTGTAAAATTTAAATCATTATTCCAAGATGCAAGTTGCTCCTCTGTAGGCTCACTATTTGCTGAATAGTTAAGCTCTTGCGGAGTAACTGGGCTTTCTTCTGCGCCTGTGATTTGCCCTGTAATTTTGCAATAGACATTGGTTGCCTCAAAGCTTACTGTACCGCCAAGGTTGACTGATGCTCGCTCAATTGAAAATACTCCGAATATCATTAGTCCAATTACTAGCACTACTGCAGAGATACAAGAAATCAATTTCACTTTCAATGACATAATTTCCTCCTTTGAATTTACCTAGGTCTAATTAGTTTGTGCAAATTATCCTATATTTATCTTTATTTTACAACATAATTTTATTTTTCAAACTAAAAATGACAATATTTTAATAAATCTAATAAATTGTACAATTATTTAGCTTTATCAAAATAGGGTATCGAAAATTTATTTTCGATACCCTATTTTACCCCCCCCGCATTTTTTGTCAAGCAAATTGGCGTACTTCGTTTAATTTTTATCACAAAAAATGCGGCACGCTATCTGTAACCCACCAATGAGGATGATTTTTAATGTTTTTGTGGACCAAATCATAGCAAAACTTTAGATACTCTAAACGATAATGATGCAAACTAAGTTTGCCGCCAAGCCCCTGGGCTTGCCAAAAAATGCTACGAGCGCTTATCTCTCCGTAATTTCTGCCAATGAGGATGATTAAAATCGCCGAGCGTAAGGCTCGCAACCTAAGTTTGCCTATCTTATATTAATAGAAGAGAAAGGTTATTGTACTACTTTCTACTCACCCGTTCGGAGAGATAGCGGAGCGACGTGCCCCGCGGGGTCTATGGTCCCGCGGGCGCGAGCGGAGCGAGTAAAGCGAGTGCGTCAGCGCGAGCGGAGCGAAAAGAGCGGATAGAGCAAATAAAGTCAAAAAAAGTAAAACAGCCCTTCATTACAATAAAGAGCTGTTTTTATGAATATGTCCTATAGGAGTATGCAGATTACCCCGCCTTTACCCTCGTTTACTATTCTTGCAAGGGTCTTTCGCATCTTCTTTTGCGCCTCGATTGGCATAGTAACTATCTTTGAATTGATATTGTCGCCAACCAAAGTGTAAAGGCTCTTTCCTAAGATGTTTGTATCCCAGATTGCTTGTGGGTCATTCTCAAATTGGTCTACCAAACTCTTAGCAAGGTCTTGGCTTTGGTCCTCGGTTCCAACCAGCGGAGTAACTTCAGTTTCAACGTCCACCCTCATTATATGAAGACTTGGCGCTGACGCCTTGATTTTAACGCCAAAGCGATTGCCTTGCCTTATAATTTCCGGCTCTCCAAGTTCAAGGTCCTCGCGTCTTGGCTCCACAATGCCGTAACCCGTCTGCCTAACCTCTTCAAGAGCACCCTTAATCTTGTCGTACTCAACCTTTGCGATGGCAAGCTCTTTGATATAGCTTACAAGAGCAAAATCGTCTTTGATTTCATAGCCACACTCATCAGAAAGCACACTGTAAAATAGCCCATCTTTCGGTATGACGTTGAATTTTACAATGCCACCTCCTGCATCTATAGCGGAAACTGTGATTGGGTCAAAACAATTGCTCTCGGCAAATGCTATTTGACTCTTCTCTGCGTCGCTGAGTTTAAGCATATTTGAGCCAAGTTTTCTCATCTCGCTTGCAATCTCTGAGATAATTTCACTGTTGTAGTCAAGCGCTCTAAGCCACTGTGGCATTTGAACTTGAATGGATTTAACAGGAAATTCCATCAAAATATGCTCAACAACTTTGTCAATATCTTCATCCTTAAGCTCTAATGCGTTTAAAGAAATCACAGGCACCTGATACTTCTCTTGAAGGGACGCATTAAGCTTTTTTGCCTCAGAATTGTTCGGATTTTTGCAGTTAAGCACTATGACAAACGGCTTGCCACAAGCTTTAAGCTCACTTATGACGCGCTCTTCAGCCTCAACGTAGCTCGCTCTTGGCAAATCGGTGATACTGCCGTCTGTCGTTACACAAATGCCGATTGTAGAATGCTCCTTAATCACCTTGGTGGTGCCAAGCTCTGCTGCCTCTTCAAAAGGCAGTTCTTTCTTTGACCAAGGCGTCTTTACAAGCCTAGGCTTATCATCTTCGGTATGTCCCATAACCCCGCCTACAAGATAGCCAACACAGTCAATCATTCGAACCTTCATTTCGGCGTTTGCAACTTTAATTTTTACCGCTTCGTTAGGCACAAAATGTGGTTGAGTTGTCATAATAGTCTTGCCATCTGCAGACTGAGGAAGCTCATCAATAGTACGCTCTTTGGCATTCTTCTCGGCGATATTAGGAATAACGAGTTTTTGCATAAAATTGGTAATAAAAGTGGACTTGCCAACTCTTACAGGACCAACCACACCAATATATATATCGCCATTAGTACGAGATTTAATATCTTCATAAATTTGGAATTTTTCCATAATTTTAGCCTCCCTATGCACAAGATAATGTATGAGAAAACCTAGCAAAATAGAACAAAGTATAATTTTTTATTTTTATTTTAAATCTCACAAATTATAGCTAAACAAACAGCATTTTCTATTAAATATAGCAAAAATAATACAAAAATAATACCACCCTAAAAAATTAGATTAATAAATAATAAATTAAATAAATGATTAATAAATACAAAAAACTAAGACTTTTAAATCTTAGTTTTTCTATCTTTATATTAAATATTGTTTATAAAAGATATATCTTTGAATAAAATTATTTCTTATAAACAGTATAATCGCCCTCGGTTGTAACATTTGGGAAGTTGTCAGAATTAATATATGCGTGATTTTCTTTAACTAAACTTGTCAAAACCTTGACGGTTGTTACATAACGGAGTAAATTTCCGCACGCCGAAGTTGAGGTTGCACTATTATATACATCCTCACTGGCAATTATAACTATTATCTCTTTAAGTCCACTCCAATAATTGAATGCAGACTCTCCTATACTTGTTAAACCTTCTGGCAAGCTTATACTTGTAAGGCTAGTGCAACTAGAGAATGCATACTCATAAATAAATTTACATTTTTCATTGACTGTACTGTCTTTCCATCCGCTAAACCTGCATTAAAGCCAGTAAGCGTAACTGTTTCATCACCATTGTCACTAAAGGTGAAATAATCATAAATTTCTGGGAATTTATAGTTCTCATCATAGAGGTTAAGGTCATAACCAAACTGGGCGTTGGTGAGAGATTGGTTTTTGTCGGTAACTGACAAGGTTATGGTAAAGGTTGTGGTGCTTGTACCATTATCCTTAGGGTCTAAGGTTATATTTGTTCCACTTGTATACGCGCCATTATCTCTTTGTAGTGCTTTACCTAAGTTTGGCACACTAGAGGTAAGAGCGTCTGTTAAGTTTACTGTTAAGCTCCTCTCTGTACTTAGGTTCTCTACTGTGATTGATATCACTATTGGTGTGGCATAACTATCAAACTCAAGGTTAAGGTTTTTCCACGCTGTAGGGTTGCCAGTTGTTCCAGTGGCAGAATAGGTTACATCTAGATTATTTGGTGCAACCTGCGCCTTTGTTACATTTCCTGTAACACGAGCATAGACATCATCTGCGTTAAAGGTAATGCTTCCGCCCATATCCACTTGAGCTTGGTTTACTGCAAATACACCTATTAATAGCATTCCTATTACAAGTACAAACGCAGATATCATTGATACTAATTTCATCTTTAGACTCATTTTTTCTTACTCCTTTATTTAATTTTTTATATTACTTTGTGTAAAATCATCTAGTAATATGCAAAAATCGACGATTTTTGCATTATTCACCCCTATTTTAACCTTTAATTTACCCTTTGTCACAGGCGTGTCGTCACAATTGCGTCAAATTTAATAACAAATTTTAAAATATTTTCAATTTGTTGTTTTAAGAGTAAATTAAACTAAAATATATGAAAAATATAAAATAGGTTAGCAAAAATTTATTTTTGCTAACCTATTTTACCCCCCCCGCATTTTTTGTCAAGCAAATTGACGTACTTCGCTCGAGATTTTCACCAAAAAATGCTACTTTACTTTATCTCTCCGCAAAAACTGCTAATGAGGATGATTAAAATCGCCGAGCGTAAGGCTCGAAAAAATGTGGGGTCTTTCTAAACTTTAGGGTTTCTAAGGGGTATTTTGGTTGCCTTCGGCAACTAAAATACACGCCTATCGGCGATTGAAAGTGCCGTCAGCATCCTTTTAGGTTACTCCGACGGACCAAGATACAGTAAAACAACAGATACACTAAACGATGCTGGTCCAACCTAAGGTTGGTGCAAACTAAGTTTGGGTGTCATCGACACCGTTTCTCTTTTAAGTTTCCCCCGACGGACCAAGGTAAAGTCATTTAACAGATACAACAAACGATAATGATGCAAACTAAGTTTGGGTGTCGTCGACACCTCTTTCCTTTAACAAACTCGGACGGACCAAGGTTTAACTAAATTACAGACACACTCAACGATACTTGTCCAGCATAATGCTGGCGCCCAGCCTCTAGGCTGGCAAACTAAGTTTGGTGAGGATGATAAAAAGCCATCTAGAAAATCTAAATGGCTTTTTATAAGACTTTCCTCTACTCCTTTTTGCTATTATCGCCAGTGTCGGATGCGGTGTCGGCTTGTGAGGTTGTGTCAGTTTGAGCATCAGTGTTTGCTTGACTGTCTGCCCTTGTTTGATTTTGGGTTTGCTCTTGATTTTGTGTGGCGTTATCCTCAATAACTATCTCCTTCTCAGGTTTTTGAATAACTTGCTCCTCATCAATAATTTCTTCGCCCTTTTTGTGACAAAAGACCTTTTTTATCTTGGCTTTAAAGTCAATCTTACTTTCGGTATGGTTGATAAGGCGCTTGATGTTCCCTCTATGCTTAAACAGCATTAGGGCGTACAAGAACCATAGTATCGCAGTTATCGCCCAGGCATATGGCACATTTGCAACCCAAACATAAATGGTGTATGCGATAGTAAGTCCCCCAATATAGGTGAATGAAATCACACTGCCATAGTTGATAAAAAGGAAAAGGATGAAACAAATCACAAACCAGCCAAGGGCGACATACCAAAGCTCTGAAAATAGGAAGATACCAGCAAAGCAGGCAACTCCCTTCCCACCTTTAAACTTGCTCCAGACAGGGAAGATATAGCCAAGCAGAACAAACAGTCCAGAGAAAAAGTAGACAATAGGATACTCTGGAAAGAGCAGTTGAAAAATAAAGCAAGTAAGTCCCGCCTTTACCACCTCAGCAATAAAAGTTGACAGTGCAAGCCCAAACCCAAACGAGCGGAGCATATTCATAGTTCCCGGGTTGCCACTGCCCAGCTTTGTGATATCCTTATGCCTAAAATACCAGGCAATAATCTTCGAAAAATTGACGGTACCAATAAAATAGGACACAAAAGCTATAAAAATATAGTAAAGCACATCGACAAGTACGCCGTTCATTAATCGTCCCCCTTTCCTTTAATATTAAATCTGATAGGCGAGCCAGAAAAGTCAATTCGCTCGCGAAATTTGTTTTCAAGATAGCGTCTGTACGCAAAATTTATCGCCTTTGCATCATTGACAAACAGTACAAAGGTAGGCGGATTGGTTGAAACCTGCGTGATATACTTCACCTTTATACGCTTGCCGTTGTGAGCAGGCGGTTCGTAATTGAGAATTGCTTCTTGCAGTATGTCGTTAAGAAGCCCAGTCGTGATACGCTTGCTAGCATTTTGGTAGACCTTCTCGACAGTCTCCATAATCTGCCCGACAGACGCCCCAGTGAGCGCCGACACAAAGACAATTTGAAAATAGCTCATAAATGCCAAGCTTTGAGAGAGCATTTTGATAAATTCTTCCTTACTCTTACTCTTTATGTCCCACTTGTTGACAACTATGACGCTAGGCTTGCCCGCCTCATCGACGTAGCCAGCAACCTTGACGTCTTGCTCTGAAATGCTGTCAAGCGAGCCGTCAATAACAATTATTGACACATCAGCCTCATCAATTGCCGACATCGTTCGAAGAACTGAATATCCCTCAATAGACACCCTTTCAACCGAGCGCTGACGCCTAAGTCCTGCCGTATCAACAAGCGCATAATCTTTTTTGTTGTATTTAAATGGCACAAGCACGGCATCACGCGTGGTACCTTCAATATCGCTTACAACAACTCGCTCTTTGCCAAGCAAGCGGTTGACAAGAGAGCTTTTACCCACATTGGGCCTGCCAACAACTGCAATCTTGGTGGTATTTTCAAGTCCACTCTCTGCCCTCTCTTTAAAATGAGAGACAATCGCGTCAAGCACATCGCCAATTCCCTTGCTTTGCATAACAGAAAGAGGATGAGGCTCGCCAAGTCCAAGGCTATAGAACTCATAGGTCTTTTCAACTTCAAAATTGTCAAGCTTGTTTACAACTAAAACGACTGGCGTCTTAGAGCGTTGCAAAATGCGGGCAACTTCCTCATCATTGGTTGTAACCCCAACTCTGCCATCGACAAGAAAAACTATAACGTCAGCCTCACGTATGGCAATCTCTGCCTGCGCGCGTATATCCTTTTGGAAGGCATCTTCACTCTTTTCGTCAATACCGCCAGTATCTACAAGCGTGAAAGAATGCCCGCACCACTGCGCATCGGCATAAATCCTATCGCGAGTGACCCCAGGCTCATCATCAACTATACTAATTCGTTTGCCGCATATCTTGTTAAAAAAAGTACTTTTTCCAACATTAGGACGCCCTACCACTGCGACTATAGGCTTATACATAACTCTCCTTAATTTTGTAATTTTTTAAATCAAATATAAAATATCAATTTTGCAAGTCTTATCGCAACCTTGCTTTTTAAGAATGATAACTCTTATATAATAGACTAGCACATTTTTCGAAAAAGTGCAAATAAAAAATAGCAACGTCTAAAAATAAAGTGTTTAACTAAAAAGATTGCGTATATTTATAAATAGGATACTAACAAAAAATATCACACTTTAGCTTAGTGTGATATTTTGAATATATAAGTTTTTAACTGCTACTTGGTCTTTTTGTCGGTGCTTGCCTTAGTGGCTGTACTCTTAGTAGCTGTTGTTTTGGTTGTAGTCGTCTTTGCTGTGCTAGTCTTTGGCGCTGTCGTCTTAGCCGTTGTAGCTTTAGCAGTTGTGCTAGCCTTAGCATCACTTGCCTTTGCAGTTGTTGTAGCCTTTGTAGTCGTTGTCTTTGTGGCAGTCGTCTTTGTAGCCTTTGGCTCGGCTGGTTTTGCAGTGGTTGTTGCCTTTGACTCGGTCTTAGTAGCTGTCTTTGCAGGCTCTACCTTTGCTTCAGTTTTGGCGGTTGTTGGTTTTGCTGTCTCACTAGCTTTTGCCTCAGCCTTTGGAGCGACTGGTTTAGTCTCTGCCTTGGCTTGAGTTGCTGGCTTTGCCTCGGCTACCTTTGTTTCGGTTTTTGCTGTTGCAGGCTTTGCCTCTGTTTTAGCTGCAGGTTTAGCCTCTGCACTTGCAGTAGGTTTAGCCTCTGCTTTTGGTTCAGCCTTTACCTCGGCTGGTTTTACTGCGGTTGCAGGTTTTACCTCTGCAGGTTTTGCGCTATCTACTTTTGCTGTGTTTGGCTGAGCAGTTGTAGCGCCTTGAGCTGTTTGCGCGCTTTGAGCGACCCCACTAACTGCGCTTGCATTTACTGCTTGATTTGGTTGAATAACTGGTTTCTTTGGTGGAACCTTTGCATCTACCCCATTACCACTTGCCACATTATTTGTTGCAGTTGTGTCAGTCTTAGGCTCAACCTTAGCGTCTTTATCTTCGCCCTTTTCTTTTTCAATCTTAGCCATCTCACGCTCAAAGTCTGCCATAGAGCTTTCGGTAAGTCCGCCAAGTGACGATGCAGGTTGCTCCTTCTTAACAGCGGTTGTCGCATTACTGTCACTAACTGATTTAATAAGAGCGTCTTGGAATGCCTCTTCCTCTCTCTTCTTCTTTATCATCTTGTCGATTGTGTCGATGATATTCATAAGAAGGATGAATAGAACTATACAAGATGGTACTACAACAAGCACAATTATACCTGCTGGAGATGAGATAAATTGAAAAACGCCTGCAAGTGCTGAGTCGGTGTAGATACCAACAACATAGTCACTTCTTGTATATCCGACGTCAACGCTACCATTGTGTGTACCTTTGGTTTGATACCAAATATAGCCATCAGAGCCGTAGAGAATGTCTACTACTTGGTGGAAGGTTATACGAGTGTCAAATGAATTTTTACCTGTCTTAAAATCTAAACTCTCATCAACACTACCTGTAAATGGAGGGTATGGTTTAACATCGCAAGTATAGAAAGCGACAATATCACCAACCTCAATTTCCTTTACATTGACTTTCTTGATAACAGCAACATCGCCAACTTCAAAGCCCTCAGAGATAAGCTCACTGCTTGGGTCGTCTGGAACGCTATACACAGGGTCACTCATTGAACCTGAGGAAATTCGCACATATGATTGCCCAAAGAATGATGGTACCTTATTGTTGGCAATACTACCAAACCCGTATACCATAAAGATTACTAAAATTACCATAACTACCGCAAAAATTACGTTAGATACAATGTTAAAAACCTTTTTCGTTTTAGGTTTCATAACCACTCCTTTTAATAATTTGATTTTTTATAATTAGATTAAAGCTCTATATTAGTGCAGTGAATATTGATATTTAAGATGTCGGTAACTGACTGCATCCTGTCTTTAATAGAGAAGTTTACAACAAAGGTTGCATAGTCCCCTCCTGTAAGATAAACAGGATCTTGGTTAGTTATCATATGCACATCTGATTGCCCGTTAAGATAATAGTACTGCTCAATATTAATATTCTCGGCAGTAGTGAGGTTATCAAATACTAGTGCAAGCGAGTTAATCTCATTTACATTGTAAACATTGATTGTGATGGTAATGATAGAGGTTTCCTCTGTAAACACAAGATCAAGGTTTTGCCAAGAGTCTTGTCCAGATGCGCCATCAGCATTGATAACAATCTTATCAAGGGTAGGCGGATTTGGAACGCCGGTAATGCTAGCGGTAGCCTCAATACTCACATTCTCACCTTCAACGTTGATTTGTCCTGTTTGGACATCGCGTATTACAAAATAAAAAGTAATACCCATTGCAAGCAAGGCAATGATAAGTGCAAGCATTATAAAAGCAACGACAAGGCCAGCTTTGGAATTTTTTTCTTGCTCTTGCTCTTGCTCTTCATTATCGTTTTTATCAATAATTTCTTCTGCCATATCTTTCTCCTTGATTTAGTTTAGCATTTTTTATCAAAAATATAAAACAATTTTACACATTTTTGACAAAAATATAAAAATTTTTACATTTTTTAAGAGGAAAAATGTTGCCTTAAGCCAGTATTGCGCCATTTCTTACGTCATTTTGCTGTCAAATATAAGTTAAATGACTATTTGCGCTATTTTTCTAATTGTAAGTCTACCTAATATCTCCTATCCTAAAGATTAACTTAAAGTTGGCATTTGCAACATAATAAATTTAGCTAAACTTGTATTTAGCAATTTGCTTTAACGATTTTTTAGGTTTTTTAACTAAAACTAGCACTTATAATTTGCTTTGCTAATAATTTTAATTTTTAACTAAATTTTAATCAATCTATCATAGAAAACAAAAAATCTTATAGGTAATCCTATAAGATTTTCGTCGCAGTTTAATTATGTTTATCTATTAGCCACCAATAGGTGATGAACTAACTTGAAGACCTGCATTCCAGCTAGCTACGTTAACAGCTTCGTTTCTATCATCCATATGGAAAGTAATTGTGAAAACAGCTGTCTTTGTGCCACCTGCAGGAATTTCTACAGATTCGCCCCAAGTGTACTTACCTTCGGCATCACTAACTGTAGCTGTTACGTTGTTAGTCTCAGCAGTTAAAGCTGATAATGAGTCTGAAGACAATGCAGCGTACATAGGACGAGTTGCGTCTTTGTTTGTAACAGTTATTTTTAATGTTACATCATTGCTAGCTTCGTTTTTGAAATCAACTACGATTCCTGTCCAAGTAGCTTTTGCTGTTGCGTTTTCAGTCTCACCGTGAGTTGCATCATACACAATTTGAGTAAATGTGTGAGATGTAGCTGCCCCAGTAAGTGCACCATCAATAGTAACATTGGCATCTGTAGCATTAAATGAAATTGAACCACTCATATTAACTGTTGCTGAGTTTACTGCGAATACACCAACAATTAACAATGCAAGTACAAGAGCGAATGCTGAAATTGATGTTACAAGTTTTGCTTTTAACGACATAATTTTTTCCTCCTTTTAACTGATTTCATTCTACTCCCTTTTGGATGTAATTGTCAAACAAAAAAAGCAATTTTTTTGAAAAATTTTTAATTTTTTTATTTTTTTCGATATTTTTTGCCTATTTTTTCGACGACAGTCCAAAAATGCCTGAAAAACTAGCAGATTAAGGGTGTAGAGGGGTCGTTTTAGCCTTAACTTAATATTTGCAAATTTAGTTGAATTATACATAAAATAAAATTAAATTTTGGAGATTGCCTCGAAAATATCAAATCCAATCGCTAATCATTGCAAACACCCTCATAAAAAAGTAGGTCATACATAGAAATTAAATTTAGTAAATTACTCTTTTAGGAACACGAAAAACACTCCTCTCAAATAGATGTGAACATTTTTGAGTGAAAAAGTTTCACATTTTTGTCGATTTGTTTGATTGAATAAGAGCGAAGGTAGGTAACGTTTAGCGTAGGTCGGAGCGTTTAGCGTAGGTCGGAGCGTTTAGCGTAGGTCGGAGCGTTTAGCGTAGGTCGGAGCGTCTAGCGAAGGTCTGAGCTGGCGCGAAGGTCTGAGCTGGCGCGAAGGTCTGAGCTGGTGCGAAGGTCTGAGCTGGTGCGAAGGTCTGAGCTGGTGCGAAGGTCTGAGCTGGTGCGAA
>CALVNW010000015.1 GCA_944350015.1 uncultured Clostridia bacterium
TATGTGATGGACACAATTTATTGTGTTTTTGCGTTTAGCAAAATTAAAATTTAACTTGTTTAAATTTTATCATCACATAGTTTATATTATGTAAAAATTAAAGCAAAAACTCACTGAAAATAAAGTAAAGCAACTTTATAATATATTAAAAACAGCACAAAAACAAGGGGTGAGTAATGTGTTCAAAAATAGCATTAAAATTATATGGGATAATAAAACAGAGAATAATTAAATCTAATGCTCAGTTTTGGCACGATTTTTTTGATAAAGAAATAATAGATGGTTTTGAAATTGACTTAGAGCGATTAGAAAAAGAGCTTTATGAAAAGGGGTTGAATTTGATTTGTGCTTTTGATGATAAATTCCCTAGACTCAACTTAAAACTCAACTCTAGCGAGAAACCTTTCCTTTTTGTTTACAAGGGTAGCATTGGTTTGTTAAGTGAAATTGACAATAATATTGCTGTGATTGGTGTTTTGAATCCAACAGAAGATATTGAGTTTCGAGAGCAAAGGATTGTAAAAACGTTGGTAGACAAAAATTTGACGATAGTTAGTGGGCTTGCAAAAGGTTGTGACACAATTGCACATAAAACTTGTTTAAAGCAAAATGCAAAAACAATCGCAATACTTCCTACAACGTTTGATAGAATTTATCCAAAAGAAAACAAGAGTTTGGTGGATGAAATTGTCAAAAACAATGGTCTTGTAATAACTGAATATATAAACGAACCGCAAAGCAAATTTGACCGTATAAGAAGATTTATTGACAGGGATAGACTTCAAGCAGTGTATTCAAAAGCGGTTATTTTAGTTGCAAGCTTTACCCAAGGGAATGGTGATTGTGGCTCTCGTTATGCAATGCAAAGAGCAAAAGAATATGGGAGAGCAAGATATGTGATGTTTGACGAAAATACTGACAATAATAAACTCATTTTTGGGCTTAATAAAATACAAATTTTGGATGGTGCCAATATTATCACAGGCAAAATAATAAAGGAATTAATTGAAAAGTGATTTATGTTGTTGATTTAGATGATACGCTAGTTTGTTCGACAATGTTAAACAATGATTCCTATAACTACGCACTTGAATGTTTGGATATAATAGATTGACCAATTGAACTTTCAAAATTTGATTTATTATCATAATCGTTTTATAATTTATGAAGACAATAGAGATTTTTTTAAAATCAAAAATGCAAAGTGTTAGACGTTATAAAAAACAAGTTTTTTAATGTTAAAGGTTATCTTATTGGATAACCTTTTTTACGATTGTTTTTAGGGTATTTAAATTTAGTTGCTAGTAAACAAAAAAGTTTTAATTAAATAAAAACTTTTATATTTTGTACAAAAATATTTTTATTTTAAAAAAATATTGTAAAAATACTTGTTTTAACCAGTATTGCACAAACCTGCAACCGTGCTTGGCTTGTTTGCTGGGCTACTATTCTATAATTACATAAGATACATTATTGATGACAAGAGAAAACAGATAGGGGTACTTCGCTCGCTTGGCGCCTCTAAAACCGATGTAACCACGATATTTTTGATAGAAAGTTTGATTATATCAATTATTATAGTAATCCTTGCCTGCATAGGAAGCTTGATTTTGACAGTTATTTTAAACAAGGTATTTATCAATGTTTTTGGAATGATTTTGACTCTGCTAAATTTTGGAATTTTCCCGATTTTAATTGTTCTTGGAAATAAAAATCAGCATTTAAGGCAAAACACTTAAAAATTAGCTTATTATAAACCTATCGTTATTTATTATCTCTTTATATGTCTCTTGTTCGGTTAGGTCGCTAGTGTCTAAAATGTTATTTTTATCAAAGCCAGCGTCTAATGCATTTCTTAGAAGAATTAAACAGCGCTCGCCCATTTGGCAGTCAGCAGGGCGGAGCTTGTCGCGTTTTATAATCGTCTCTTCATTTACTATCAAGCATACAAATTTTATTTCGCAGTTAAGAAAATGATTTTTAATCCCCTCAACTTGCTTTTTATCTAAAATATAATTAAAAACAACATCATAGCCCGCATCAACACTGTTTTTAATAATATCTATGCAGTTTTCCCAAAATAGTTTGAGATGATTGCCTTCTTTCCAAGGACTGACATATCCACCTACAACAAAGTGGTAAATGTCATCGCCTTCAATCAAAACGCTTTTTTCAAGGTTTTCGGCAATCATCTTTGATATTGTACTTTTCCCTACACCAGCAGGTCCTGTTATTAAAAATAATTTATTCATTAGTTTCCTCCAAAATTTTAATTAATTTAAACTCCTCACAGACAATTTTTGTATTATCATTTAATGTTAAATTTTTTTCTTTTAACAACTTTTCAAAATATTTTTTATGAATTTTTCGCCAAGAGCCCAAAGTTTTATCTTGCTCGCCCTCTTTAAAAGCGTGGGCACCTGTTACTTTTCCAAATGGCGTGACATAGCATCTCGTTGTTTCTATGAGAAGCTTTTTTGTTTTATTCCAATTGGTCAGCACCGAAAAACCGCTTTCAATTTTTTCGTTTTCAACATAAAGATATGAAGTCGCTGTTTTTTTACCGGACAAAACAAGGCTAAAAAGCTCGTCAGAAAGTTTTTGATTGTCTCCAAGTTGCCAGTCGGTTATATCCTGCTGAAATCTTAATAGGTAGCCGTCTGGGTCTTGCACCAAAAACTCTAGAACATTATTGACAATATCATTTTCTTGATAGTCGCTTAACAATAGATCAACAAAAATTTTCATCTTTTCTTTCTTAAGCGAATTATAGACTTTTGATATATCGGGTAAAATTATTTGAAAATTTATTCCTCGGCCTAATGGATATTCCATATCTTCGCTTACATTCCAGCTTCCTTGAGGGGAGGGAAGGGTGAGCTTTTGCAGCATAATTTGGCAGTCCTCTAAGACGACCATTGCAAAATCTTCCCTCTGATATGCGATGCTAAAGCCTAAGATTTCTGTATAAAATTTTTTAGACTTTTCAAGGTCAAAAACGCGAAGCTCTGGTATCAAGCAGTTGAAGTTCATTTTATCTCCTTTTAAGAAAAAAGCCTTCTAAATACTAGAAGGTCTTTAATTTATTATTCAGCGCTTTCAGACTTTTCTGCTAATGCTTTGTTATAAGCTTCAAGCACGGCGTCTTTAATTGCTTCTCTTGTCTCTGTGTTGATTGGGTGAGCTATATCTTTGTGTTGACCGTCAGCAGTTTTCTTGCTTGGCATTGAAATGAAAAGCCCGTCCTTTCCTTCGATAACTTTGATATCGTGAATTACGAAGCATTCATCGAAAGTTATAGAAGCAATCCCTTTTAATTTTGTTTCGTCTTTAAGTCTCATTCTAACATCAGTAATTTTCAAGTTTGTATACCTTCCTTTTAGTAAATTTGCCTTATGGCTTAACTATATTTTACTATGTTTTAATTTAAAAGCAAAACATTTTTAATAAATTTTTAACATATTTACAACTTATTATCAAATTTTTCATAAAAAAGGGTATGGTGTATATTTATAACGGCACGAAAATCAATTATAGGTTTGTCAATGGAAGGTCGACCTGCCCAATCTTACTATTGCACGGGTGGGGGTGTGATGGTTCTATCTTTGACAAACTCACAAAGTTCTTTCCTGAAAAATCTTTTCTTGTCTTAGATTTTCCGCCGTTTGGTAAAAGTGAGCGGTCTATTGCAAGGTGGAACATATATTCATATGTTGGTATGGTGATGAGTTTATGTGAACACTTGCACATAGATAAATGTGATATACTTGCGCACTCCTTTGGCGGTCGTGTCGCCTTGATTTTATGTGCAGTCAAACGCTCACTTGTGCATTCGTGCATACTTGTTGATAGCGCCGGAATGAAACCCCATTTTAATTTGAAGCGCAAAATTAAAGTAATAAGATATAAAATAAGCAAAAAATTAGGCAAAAACACTCAAAATTTTGGTTCCAGCGATTATTTGGCGCTAAGCGATGAACATAAAGGCGTTTTTGTAAGTGTCGTAAACACCTATCTTGAAGACTATTGCAGACGTAACTGTGTAAATACTTTGATTGTTTGGGGCGAGCAAGATGATGACACCCCACTCTATATGGCGAAAAGAATAAACAAATTGATTAGAAATTCAAAACTCAAAGTGATAAAAAATGCCGGGCACTTCTGTTTTTTAGACTGTCCGCTTGAATTTTATAAAATAATAGGCGATTTTTGGGAGGCAACTTAATGCTTTATGTGAACATATGTTTATGTGAGATAATATTCGGGGTTTGGAGCTATCTTTTTGTTAAAACCTATCAACTTGATGGCTATAATGTGCCATTATTTTTAAATCATACGCTTGAGTTTAAACTTGCCTATGGCGACAAAAATAGACTGGTTTTTACTAAGAGAATGATTAGATTTTTGATTATTTTCTTTATTTTTTCGCTTGGACTATTTATTCTAATCAACTATTTTGTTGATAATATATTTTTGATGATACTTGACTGTGCTATTATATTCTTATTTGCACCTGTGCTTATATCTATATGTCACTACCTACTTTGCCCTATTGAAAGCTTGATTAAAAAATACTATATAAAGAAAGCGACTAGAGTACTAGGCAAAAAGGATATCATAAAAATCGGCATAACAGGAAGTTATGGCAAAACCTCGACTAAAAACATCTTGGCAAACATATTAGGCAAGGAGTATAAGGTATGCACCACTCCTAAAAACTTTAACACAGAGATGGGAGTGACGCGTGCCATACTTGAGAACCTTGATGACCACGATGTTTTTATTGCAGAGATGGGCGCCAAACACAAAGGCGATATCGAAAAACTTACAAAAATAGTTAAGCCAAAGTATGGTATTTTAACATCTATTGGTCCGCAACACATAGAAACCTTTAAGACTCTAAAAAATATTGAGCAAACTAAGAATGAACTGCCTTTAAATTTAGTGAAAGGCGGTGCTATGGTCTTTAACGGAGATAACAAGTCAACATTAAAGCTCTACCAAGCTTTCAAAGGCAACAAATATTTGACAAATCAGCCAAAGGGCTTTGCCTATGCGAAGAATATTGAGACATCTGAAAATGGTAGCACCTTCGACCTTGTGATTGACGGCAAAGAGATGAAGGTTTTTACAAGACTTTTAGGTAATTGCAATATCCATAATATTGTCACCGCCTCGGCACTTGCATATATTTTGGGAATAAAGGAAGAGGACATCGTTTCTGCAATAAAAAGCCTCACCCCACCTCCGCATAGGCTCGAGATTATTAAAAATAGCTATTCAACAATCATTGATGACTCATATAATTCCAATGTCGTTGGCGCGAGAGAGGCACTTGAGGTTTTGTCTAAATTTCGAGGCGTAAAGATTGTGGTCACACCCGGACTTGTCGAGATGGGCGCCGAGCAGTCAAGCGTCAACTTTAAGCTTGGTGGTGAGATAGCCGATGTTGCCGATTATATTATAATAATGAATGAGGTCAATAAAAATTACTTGCTTTCTGGTGCAATCGCTCATAATTTTGATAAAAATAAAATCTATTTTGCCTCAACGCGAAAAAAGCAAAAAGAAATTTTGCAACTTCTGATGATAAAAGGCTGTGTTATATTATTTGAAAATGATTTGCCAGATAATTATAAATAAAAAATTATTATTTAAAAATCAAAACAAATTAATTAAAGATAAAAAATATATTTAATTAATAAAAAATATATTAAAAAACATCAAAAATCAAAAAAATATCAAAAATAATTAAAATTTTATTAAAAATATAAAAAATTAAGTAAAATATTAAAAAATTAATAAAAAATTACGAAAAAATAAAAAGGAGCTATTATGTATACAATTGCAGTGCTTTTTGGTGGCAAAAGTGTTGAGCACGATATCTCAATAATCACCGCATTACAAACGATGAAAAATCTAAAAAAATATAAAGTGATACCTATTTATATAAGCGCTGATGGCAGATTTATAACTGGCGATAATCTAAGCAATGCTAAGACCTACCTAAATTTTGACAGAAATGCCAAAAATCTTAAGGAGGTAAATTTTAAATTAGGATGCGGACAAATTGATATAATAAAACATAACAAAATTAAGCAAACCTTAAAGGTTGATTGCGCCTTGCTTTGCAATCACGGTAATGGTGGCGAAGATGGAAGTTTGCAAGGATTGTTAGAACTTGCCGAAATCCCTTACACCTCCTGCAAAGTGGCATCAAGCGCTATATGTATGGATAAGGCACTATCGAAAATTGTCTTTTCAAGCAAGAATATTAAAAGCCCAGCATATGTGCATTTTGACATATGCCAGTACAAAGCAAAAAAGTTTGATATTTTAAAGTCGATTATTGACAAAATAGGCTGTCCTTGCATTATAAAACCAGCAAGACTTGGCAGTAGTGTAGGTATTGGCATATGTGAAGATGTTAAAAAACTTGAAAGTTGCATCGAAGAGGCCTTCTTGTATGACAACAAAATTATTGTTGAAAAATATATTGTTGACGCACGAGAATTTTGCTGTGGAGCTTTAAAAATTGGCGAAAAAATTGTGCTTGGCAATGTGCAAGAGGTTAGCAAGAGTAAGATTTACACTTTCTCTGAAAAATACCTGTCAAGTAAGACAGTTGAAAATAAAAAGATAGCAGAGGATTTAGAGCACAAAATTAAGAAGCTGGCAGAAAAGACTTATAGAGCGCTTGAGTGTGATGGTGTCATTCGAGTTGACTTTTTATATGACGAAAAACAAGAAGTACTATATGTCAATGAGGTGAACACAATTCCAGGCTCACTTGCCTTCAATCTATTCCCGTTTCCTTTTAGCGATTTACTGAATGCTATTATAGTTGAGGCAATAGAATATCATCAAAAGAAAAGGGGGTTAATTTACACTTTTAATAGTGAGGCGATAAAAGCATATATTGATATGGCTGACCATATGGTAAAATAAGTTGATTTTAGTGATAAAAAGCGTTTTTTGCGATTTTTTCGTGTTTTTTTATTGATTTTTACTGTTTTTTTTAATTAAATTATTTTCTTTAATAAATTTTACAATTTGTTACATTGTATATTTTTGTCACTTTTTAACTTATTTTGCAAGGCTATAAACAAATTCTTTTTTCGAAGCTATAATAATCTTTAAGGAGGCAGGGATGCGCATATCAGACATTATAAAAGATATCAGGATTAGGCATTGTTATTTAAAGGATGATGTTGAGATTAATGACATAAAGATTAATAGCGATGAGGTGAAAAGTGGCGACCTTTTTATAGCGATTAAAGGCGAAAATTTTGATGGAAATGATTATATTTTAAATGCTCTTCAAAATGGTGCAAGCGTTGTTTTCAGTGAGAGGGAGTTTGACGAGGATTTTGGCGACAGCGATAAGATTGTACGAGTGGAGAATGCGAGGAGCGCATATGCTATCGCTTCAAAGAATTTTTTTGATAGGGCGTGCGATAATTTGAAGATAATTGCAGTTACTGGCACAAATGGTAAAACCACCATTGCAAATACGACAACCGATTTATTAAGGTTTGCTGGTGCTAAAGTAGGCGTCATAGGTACGCTTGGGGCAAAGATTGATGACAAGGTCATCGACACAGGGCTTACAACGCCTGACCCATATATGCTACACAAAATTTTTAAAGAGATGAAGGAAAATGGGGGCGAATATGTCGTTATGGAAGCTTCGGCACACGCACTAGCGCTAAACAAACTGGACGGCATCAAGTTTGAGATTGGAGTGCTGACAAATATCACAGAGGACCATCTTGACTTTTTTAAGACTATGGATAACTATGCAAATGCAAAGTTTAATTTGTTTGAGCGGGGAAAGGTAAAGCTCGGTATTGTCTGCGGTGATGACGAAAGGTGCAGAGAGCTTTTAATGAAGGCAAAGGTGCCTATGATATCATATGGAATAAATAGGTTTTGCGATGTCAATGGCGTGAACATCAACAAATCTTTTAGCGGGTCGAAATTTGATTGCTATTATCTTGGAGAAAAGATTGATATTAAAACCGAACTTGTCGGCGAGTACAACATACAAAATGCCCTTGCCTCAATTGCAATTTGCCGAAGTCTTGGAGTGCCTGCTGAGCTTGTTAGGCTCGGTATGAGCTGTATAAGCCCAGTTGAAGGGCGATTTAATATTATAAAGACAAAAAATAACAATATCATAATTGATTATGCTCACACGCCAGACGGTCTTGAGAAGATTTTGATCACGGCAAGAGATTTGTCCGACAAAAGGCTTGTTGTTGTTTTTGGATGCGGTGGTAACCGCGATAGACAAAAAAGACCGATTATGGGCGAGATTGCATCCTCACTTGCCGACTACGTGATTTTGACTAGTGATAATCCGCGTTTTGAAGAGCCTCTTGACATAATCTCCGAGATAAATGCCGGGGCTGTCAAACCTTGCAAGATAATTGAAAATAGGAAAAATGCCATAGAATTTGCGCTTAAGAATTTTTGTGATGGGCAGACCATTGTCATTGCAGGCAAGGGGGCAGAGAAGTATCAGGATATCAAAGGCGTGAAACATCCATACAATGATTTTGATGTTGTATACAACTTTGAAAGGCAGAAGATTAAGAGTTTGACCAAAAGGGAAGAAAATTTTGATGATGAAAATGAGCAAACTTAGTTTGCCAGCCTTACGCTGGGCGATTATCGTTTGCTGTATTTGTTATTTGGCTTTACCTTGGTCCACCAACCTTAGGTTGGACCGTTATCGTTTGTTGTATCTGTTGTTTTACTGCACCTTGGTAAAAAGATGCTGACAGCACCTTTAATCGCCGAAAGGCGCGTATTTTAGTTGCCTTCGGCAACTAAAATACCCCTTAGAAACCCTAAAGCTTAGAAAGACCCCACATTTTTTGTCTGAAAAATTTTTTCGAAGTACGTAAATTTGCTTGACAAAAATGCGGGAGGGGAGGTAGAATAGGGTATCCAAAATAAAATTTTGGATACCCTATTCTATATTTTTCATATGTTTTACTTTATTTTTCCCTTAAAATAACAAATCTAAAAAATTTTTAAAATTTGTCATAAATTTTGACACCATTATGACGACACGCCTGTGACAGTGAGGGGAGTAAAGATTAAAATAGGGGTGGATAATGCAAAAATCGACAATTTTTGTATAATACTAGATGATTTTACACAAGGTAATATTAAAAAGGCGAAAGGCGCCTCTTGCTACGAGAGGGGTTTTAAAAGGAGAAAGGTATGAAAAGTTTAAAAGTCAAATTAGTATCAATAGTGTCGGCGTTTATACTAGCCTTGTCATTGCTCATAGTTGGTGTATGGGCAGTAGGTGAGGCACAGCATATCAATTTAAGTGGTAGTGTCAACTTTACTATCTCAGATGATACCCTTTACATAAAGGATATTCGTGTACGTGACGAGGGAGACTTAACCGGACAAGGTACAACAATTGACAATTTCTTGCCAGGTTTTGTAAATGGAGATATTGATTTAGATTTAGGGGAGCGAACTGCCGATACAAGTTTTACTCTTCTATTTGATGTAATCAATACTACAACCACTGAATATAAAGCAAGCACTTCATCAATTATTCCTAATGCGACTTTATCGGTAAGCGGAAGCATAGCAGGCGACGGAGTTGCGCCGTCTGAGATTACAAACAGCACTCCTATTTCAGGAACAATAGTAATGACTGTGACAGTGCAATCGGCAGGTACAGTTTCGCTTGACGGCATAGTCATAGATATTGAAGAGAATACTGGTTATACCGTGACGATAGAGTGTAGCGGTAATTATGCTGACTCACTTTCATATTTTGTGATAATTATAAATGGAGAAAGCGCCTCTAGCACGGATTTTTCTGGATTACCTAGTTCTTCTAGTTATTATGATGTAAAAACAATAGAAATAAAAAGTACTTATGGTGAAACTATATTTGGTCCACCTGCTGACGGGAGTGCAAATATTGTATTAGATTTTAGTACAGGTGAGCATTACGAGATATCACTTAATGATAACGTGGGAACAGGAGTAATAACCTTGACACAAGATGTAACAATAACGGCTGTATGTAGTGTTTAAATTTTTAAAATCAAAATTAATTGTTTACTTTAGGACTGTAAAAACATAAATTAAAATATGTTATTTTAAATTATTTTATAATAAATTCAAGCATAGAGAGGCAAACTAGATAATAAAATTATTTAGGAGATGCTTATGCTTGAATTTTTTTTAGTGTTTTTAATTGCTCTTGTGCTGGCGGTAGTGCTTGGCTTTCCAGTAGTGAAACTTTCTAAAAAGTTCCACTTATCGCAAACTATTCTTCATTATGTGGACAACCACGCAGGCAAAAGTGGCACGCCAACAATGGGTGGGTTTATTTTTCTTCTGCCAATGTTGATTGCAAGTTTAATCTTTGCAAAAGGTAAGTTTTATCTTCCGATTTTAATATTGCTCATTACCTTGGGATATGGCTTGCTCGGTTTTCTTGACGACTTTATCAAGATAAAATACCGCAAAAACGAAGGGCTTAAGCCTTATCAAAAGATAATTGGACAAGTCTCGCTTGCTAGCATAGTGGCGGTTTTTGCCTATTTTAATATTGGTAGCAGTTTAAATTTGTTTGGGCTTGAACTTGATATTGGGCTTTTTATCATACCTTTTGTAATCTTTTTTTTCGTTGCGGTTACCAATGCTGTGAACTTGACAGATGGGCTTGACGGACTTGCTGGTGGTGTGAGCTTTGTATATCTACTATTTTTCGGTGTTATTATTGCACTTGTAAGCGATTTTAACTTTGCGTTAATTGCCTTTGCCTTAGCGGGGGCTCTACTTGGTTTTTTACTTTTCAACTGCTATCCGGCAAAAATTTTTATGGGCGATACTGGCTCGCTTGCGCTTGGCGGAGCTATTGCAAGCCTTGCTGTCTTTTCAAGGCTAGAGCTTATTATGCCTATAATTGGCTTGCTTTTTGTAGTGACCGCGCTATCTGATGTTATTCAAGTGCTTTACTACAAAAAGACGCACAAGCGGGTGTTTAAGATGGCGCCTCTTCATCATCATTTTGAGCGTTGTGGCGTGAATGAAAATAGAATTGTGGCAGTATATATAGTTATAACCATTGTTTGCGGACTTGGTGCGCTGATTGGTTATCTATTTGTCGCAGGAGTGTTATGATAAGATTGAAAGGCAAGAGAGTTTTAGTTTATGGGCTTGGTATAAGCGGGCAGTCAGCCTGCAAATTACTGCACGAGCAAGGTGCTTGTGTCTGCATATATGACGATGAAAATCGTTTCTCAAATTTTTACAGTTATGAAAAGGAGCCGTTGACTAAACAATATGATTTGGTGGTTGTAAGCCCTGGAATTAAAGTTCTAGGCAATCAAATAATCTCTCATTTTATTGTTAGCAAAACGCCGGTCATAAGTGAACTTGACCTTGGCTACCTTTTTTCAAAGGGAACTATTATAGGTATAACTGGCACAAATGGAAAGACCACGGTAACTTCTCTTGTTGGCGATATTTTTAAAAGGGCGGGCAAGAGAACCTTTGTTTGCGGTAACATTGGGCTTCCGCTAACAAATGTTGCGCCACAGACTGATAGTAGCAGTTTTCTTATCGTCGAAGTCAGCAATTTTCAACTTGAGCTGTCCTCATATTTTACGCCCAATCTTGCCTGCATTTTGAACTTGGCGCCCGACCACATAGATAGGCACGGCAGTTTTGAAGAGTATGTGCGAGTCAAGAAAAAGATTATAAGAGGCAGGCGTCAAAAGGTTGTCTTAAATTATGATGATGAACTTGTACGAAACATCTTAATTGACAAAAAAGTGCTGTTTTTTTCTAAAAAAACCTTAAATAAAGGCGTTTTTATTAAAAATAATTGGATTTTTCACAATAAAACAAAAATTATCTCACTCAATGATATACCACTTTTTGGCGAAAAGAACATTGAAAATGTGCTTGCTTCGGTGGCGATTGCTGTTAAATATAGGATAAAACCTAGCATCATAAAAGAGGCGATTATGAACTTTAAAGCGCCAAAACATAGACTGGAATATCTCGGGCAGATTAATGGTGCCGATGTCTTTGATGACTCAAAGGCGACAAATATTTCGGCGTCACTTTCAGCCATATCCTCACTTGGCGAGCGAGGGCTTGTGTTACTTCTTGGCGGTCTTAATAAAGATTGCAAATTTGATGAGATTTTCAACAAAAATTTAGATTTTGAGCAAGTTTTGTGTTTCGGTCAGGCAGGAAAAGAGATATACGACTGCGCAACAAGTTATGGCTATAGTCCGCTTTTGTTTGAAAGTATGAAAAGTGCGGCAGTTTATGCTAAGCAGAACGCGCGCGAAGGGCAAAAGATATTGCTGGCGCCAGCTTGCGCAAGTTTTGATGAATTTGCATCATATTCGGTACGCGGCGAAGTTTTTAAGGAGATTATGTTTGATAGCTTTGAAAAAATCGAAATGTCGCAATGATATTATAATAATTTCATTGCTTGTGGGGTTGCTTGTAATTTTTGGCTGTATAATGGTGTATAGCGCAAGCTTTTATAGTGCCAATTACCACTATGGCAATAAATATTTTTTCCTTTTTAAACAGCTTTTAGGTGTGGTGCTTGGCGTATTTGCTATGATAGCACTGACCTTTATTGATTATCATCTTCTAAATAAATACAAGTGGTTTATTGTTGGCGGAACTTTCCTTTTGCTTGCCCTTGTCTTTGTGCCGGGGCTTGGTATGGAAAGCTATGGTGCAAAAAGATGGGTGTCGCTTCTTGGTTTTTCAATTCAGCCATCGGAGATTGCAAAGTTTGCCCTCGTTATATTCACCGCTGGGTATATGTCAGACCATCACGACAAGGTCAAAACTTTCAAAGGGTTGTTGCCAGTATTGATAGTCGGCGGGCTAATGTGCATCCTCATTATGCTTGAGCCTTCTATGAGCGTGACAATGTGCATCGCTTTTGTCACTCTCTTTATGCTGATTATTGGCGGGATGAGCAAAAAGCACACTTTAATGTTTTCAATTCCTGCGAGCGCTATGGTGCCACTGCTCATCGTGCTTGAGCCCTATCGTTTAAAAAGACTGCTTGCCTTTATTGACCCTTGGGCGTCACCACAAGGCGAGGGCTTTCAGTTGATACAATCGCTATACTCGCTTGGCGATGGCGGATGGTTTGGCGTCGGACTGTTTAACTCAAGACAAAAATATCTTTTCTTGCCCTTTGCCGAGTCTGATTTTATCCTGTCCATTATAGGCGAGGAGATTGGCTTCATCGGAACAACGCTTTTAATGGCTGTATTTTTCTTGCTGGTGTATAGACTTATCAAGATTGCGCTGTCGGCTAAGGATAGGTTTGGCGCAATGCTAGTAAGTGGTGTGGCTTTTATTATAGCCGTGCAAACACTCCTAAACATTGCGGTGGTCACTGGCTCTATTCCACCGACGGGCTTGCCACTGCCATTTATATCAAGTGGCGGTACATCGGTTATGGTGTTTATGGCAGGAATTGGGATTTGCCTCAATGTTTTAAGGCAATCAAAAGGCGAAGATGTAAGTGTAATAAGGCACCAAAAATTAAAAAGATTGAAATTAAATAAAAAAGCCAAATAAGTTTAATTTTTATATTAAAATGTGATAATTTAATAAAATCGACATTATTTTTGCACTTTTTTGCCGATTTTGTCTTAATTTTAGGATATGCATTTTCAGATATGTATAATAACCCTCAACCTAATTTTGAACCATATATTGAATCAGTTGATTGAAATGCCGTAAATACTATTCGACTAGTTGGAGATTATGATTGGGGAAGTGCGGAAGTTAGTTATCCTCTTTTATATGTAAATGATTCATTAGTTTATAGGTCGAGCTCATATCTGATGGGAGAAGAGATGCATTTTTATTCAATCATAAATGTTACTGAGTCTTGTATTATAAGGTTTGATGTAGAGTGACAATATCACTTTATAAAATGCTGTCTTTTTTATTAAAAGAATGATTTTTTATCATTCTTTTTTGTTTTTTCATATACTCTTATATGGATAGTTTTTATATTGTTGGTGGAAGCAGATTGGAGGGGGAGGTTGTGGTTGACTGTGCAAAGAACGCTCTTTTGCCAATCCTTGCCGGCTCTATATTGATTGAGGGCGAAATTTTGCTTAAAAATGTGCCAAAATATAGTGATGTTCTTGCAATGTGCAAGATTTTAGAGCATTTAGGTGCTAAGGTCAGGTTTGAAAAGGGTGATTTTGCAAACGAAGATTTATACATAGATTGTCGCGACATTATTTACAGTGATGTGTCTAACGAGCTTGCATCCAAAGTGCGCTCTTCTATTTTTACGCTTGGACCTATTCTTGGGCGAAAGGGCATTGCCAAGGTTGCCTATCCTGGAGGCTGTGACATTGGACTGCGTCCGATTGACATTCATATCACAGCGCTCAAGCAGTTAGGGTGCAAAATAGTTGATAAAAATGGCTATATTTATGCTGATGCATCAAAAAGGCGGGCAGAGGATGTTGTGCTTTCTTTTCCAAGTGTTGGTGCAACTGAAAACGCCATAATGTTTGCTGTGCTTGGTGAGGGTGAAACGCGAATTTTTAATCCTGCGCGCGAGCCTGAGATAGTTGACCTGCAAAACTTTTTAAATTGTGCGGGCGCAGACATAAAGGGCGCGGGGAGCAACCTCATCGTCATAAAGGGCGTTAAAAGGTTGCACACTTGTTCATATAAGGCAATTAGCGACAGAATTGAGGCGGGGACCTTTATGATTGCTGGGGCAATGTGTGCGAAAAATTTAGTCATTAGCAATGTAAACAGCGCTCATAATCAAGAGCTTCTTTGCAAACTTTCAAAAACTGCTTGCAAAATTAAGGTCATCGATGATAAAATAATAATGAAGGGTGGCGGGCGACCTCAATCTTTTGGCGAGGTTGAAACTGCTGTCTATCCAGGATTTCCGACTGACCTGCAGGCGCCTATGGTCTCCCTTGCGTGTATATGTGATGGCTACAGCCTCATAATTGAGAACCTTTTTGAGTCGAGATACAAGCATATTGGCGAGCTACTCAAGATGGGCTGTGACATAAAGTGTAAAAATGGAGTATGCATTGTAAAGGGAAGGGAAAAGATTTATGGAGCAGAGGTGATAAGCCCTGACTTGCGAGGTGGAGCTTCGCTTGTGCTTGCGGGACTAGTGGCAGAGGGCTATACGACTGTTGATAATGTTGACCTTATAGATAGAGGATACTACAGACTTGAAGACAAACTCTCTTCTCTTGGAGCTGAAATTAAAAGGATAAAATGTGAAAAAAGGGTGGATAATTGCGATTAGTGTTATTCTTGCGGTGATAGTGTTGATTGTAATACTATCTTTTACTGTTTTTTCACTTAAAAGTGTTGAAGTTGACTTCCGAACGAACAAGGTTTACATCACCGCCACCGATGAAGAGATTATCGAGTCTGGTGAGTTTGATTATGGCGGAAGCGTATTTTTTAAGAACAAAGATAAATATATAGATAAAATTGAGCGCGCAAATCCATATGTAAAAGTTGTCAATATTGAGGTTAAATTTCCGTCAAAATATATCATCCATATAGCTGAGAGGCAAGAGGTCTTTGCGGTAGAGCATAACGGCTTATTTTATATCTGCGACGAAGATTTTAAAGTTTTGCGCATTGCCGATGAGTTTAGTAGTGACCAAACAAATGCTATGCTTGTGACAGGGCTAAATATGCTTGGAACAAGCTATGCAGTCGGTGAGTTTATGAACGTGCAGGGATATTTACCAATCTACTCTGCTTTATATGAGAATAATAGACCTCTTGGTGACCAAGTCTCTATCATAGAAAGTATAGAGTTTACAAGCATATATGACGACAATATTAATGTTGAGCAAGAGGCGATAATTTTAAATTTCTTTAACGGACAAACCTATAAAATAATCAATGCAAATTACGGACTTGTTTATAAAACCGAACTTATGCTCGATGTATTTTCGCAAATTTTTAATTTTATTGGCAAGGAGTATAACGGCGCTATAATAACCGAAGAAAATCTTAGAAATGTAACAGTTGAGATAAGAAACTATTATGACTATAGGGTTTATGGCGAAGAAGATTGCTATTTTACTTTGATATTTAATAATTAACCAAAATTCATTAAAAATCAGTTTAAAACGCTGATTTTTTTGTTTTTTTAAATAATGTTAATAATATATAACTAAACATATTTATTAATTATATAATAAATTTTGTCTAGTTGTTGACAATAACTTGTTTTTGAGTTATTATTTTACTAGGTGAAGAATGAAAAATAATTTTGTTTTAGTGTTTGACATAGGTTCATTAAAATTACGCTCTATCTTTGCTGGACGCGGTCTTAACAACACCTTTAATATTAGAGGATATAAGGAGTATGATTATGACGGGTTCTATCAGGGCGAATTTATTATGCCAGAAAAATTATCTCCGCTTATGGAGCAAATCATTTCCGACCTTGATGTAAACACTAAAGAGATTGATAAAGTTTATATTGGCGTGCCAGCAGAGTTTTCTTCGGTTTCGCGCACAGAGGTGTCAATCAACTTTGGCTCAAGACGCAAGGTGAAGAAAGCTGATATAGATTCGTTATTTTATATGGCAAGCGAAAAAGCCAAGAATGCAAGCGTTGAGGTGGTAAGTGTCAATCCGATTTCCTATAATCTTGATGATGGGCGCCTTTCACTTGACCCAATAGGTGAGATTGCCTCAAGCATAACCGCCAATCTATCTATAGTATATGGCGACAAAAAGTTCATAGATATGTTTAACGCCTTGGTGGCAGGACTTGGCTTTGCATCGGTTGAGTATATATCAGAGCCTCTTAGCCAAGCGCTCTACATAGTGCCAAAGGAAAAGCGTGAGGACCTATCGCTACTTATTGATGTAGGAGACCTTACAACTAGTATATCCTTTGTGAAGGGCAATGGACTTTACGCTCTTACCAGTTTTTCAAGAGGTGGCGGTTTCATTACAAACGACCTTGCAGAGGCCTTTGACCTTTCGATGAATGAGGCTGACAAACTTAAAAGACAGATAGTGTTATCACTAAAAGGCAAGCCAAATGACTTTTATGAGCTTACAGCAGACCTTGGAAAAACTATAAAAATACCTTTGAATAGTGCGAACGAGGTGGTAGGGTATAGAATAGACGAACTTTCAGAGGTTATCGCAAAATGTGTGCAACTAAATACTAGAGAATTCTTACAATATCTACCGACCTATCTTACAGGAGCAGGGATAAGCAAGATTAAGGGAGGGCGTGACTATCTCGCCAAAGGGCTTGGACGCAATGTAAGCTACGGCAAACCTCCACTTCCTGGCAAGGATAAGCCCGAACTTGCTTCGATATATTCGCTTTTAAATAGCGCACTGAATGCAAGTGAGCAAAACTAGAAAACAATATTTTCTAAAATCTTTTAAAATTTTTTATAAATACCCTTGATATTTTTGAAAAGTTTGCTATAATTAGAAATGTATAATTATGCATAAATTAATAGGGAAAATGAAAATTTATGCATTTTCTAAAAAATTTTTATTGTTTTGATTGCAAATTTATTCAAAATATATTACAATATAGACAATAAAAGGAATAGCTAAGGCAAGATTGCCAAAGCAAAGGAGAGTTTTATGGATAATATGAGAACTTCTGTTGCAAAAATCAAAGTCGTAGGTGTAGGCGGTGGTGGCAACAACGCTGTTAACCGTATGATTGATGCAGGCGTTAGCTCTGCTGAGTTTGTAGCTGTCAACACAGACCAACAAGCACTTTTAATCAGCAAGGCTGAAACAAGACTTCAAATTGGGGAGCGTTTGACAAACGGTCTTGGCGCTGGCGCTAGACCAGAGATTGGTCAAAAGGCTGCTGAAGAGAGCAAGACTTCAATAACAGAGATGCTTAAAGGTACTAACCTTGTATTTATTACCGCTGGTATGGGTGGCGGAACTGGTACGGGCGCTGCTCCTGTAATTGCTCAAATTGCAAAGGAACTTGGCATATTAACAATTGCAGTCATTACAAAGCCGTTCAGTTTTGAAGGGCCTGTTAGAGCTAAAAACGCAGAAGAAGGCCTTGAGAAACTACGTAAATATGTCGATGCCCTTGTAGTTATTCCTAATGAGAAACTACTTCAAATCGTTCCTAAGAAAACACCTATTTCTGAATCTTTTAGGTTTGCTGATGACGTGCTTAGGCAGGGCGTTCAAGGTATATCTGACCTTATTGTATATCCTGGACTTATCAACCTTGACTTTGCTGACGTTACTACAATTATGAAAGATAAGGGCCTTGCTCATATGGGTATTGGTTACGGCACAGGTGACAATAAAGCGCTTGACGCTGTTAAGCAAGCTGTTGCAAGCCCACTTCTTGAAACTACTATTGAAGGCGCAACTGGAATACTTATCAATATCAAAGGTGGTAGTGACTTAACTCAAGATGATGTCAGCGAATCGGCTGCACTTGTTAGAGAAGTTGTTGATAAGGGATGTAACATCATAGTCGGAACTTGTATTGACGAAAATATGCACGACGAAGTAGAAATTACTTTGATTGCAACAGGTTTCCCAAGTCCTAACGATGAAAAGAGGGAAGAAGAAAAAAGAAAAGAGGTTGAGAACGCTCGCTCCATTGGCAATATGGGACAAAAACCAAAATTTGATGCAAGAAGTATGTTTTCAAATTATGTGCAAAAAGAGAGAGAGGAAGAAGCTGCTAAACCAAATGTTTCTTTAGAAAGCCATAATGATATTGCATCATCAAGAGTTGACGTAAAATCAACAAATGTTCCACCTTGGATAGAAAAACTTAGAAAGAATAAGAAAGGTTAATACATAGAAGTTAATTGTTTAATGTTTTAAATGGGTTTTAAAAATATATAAATAAAGCATAATAAAAATTAAATAATAAATTCATTAAAATAAGCTAAAAAATAACACTTTTAGCTTATTTTTTTATTGTTTTAATGGGGCGCTATATTTTAAAATTGTAAAAAGGAGTTAATATGACTATTGTAATAGAAGAAACTCTTTTGATATGCCTTGTTTTAAATTCTTTTATTATAAAACTTACAGCAATGATTTTAAAAGATAGGGCAAGGCTATGGCTACTATCTGCTTTGATTGGAAGCATTATTTCAATAATGTTACCATTATTTCATATAAAAGTTATGTTAAAACTTTTGATTGTAATCTTTTCTTGTAGCCTGCTTGTTTGCATATCCTTTAAATTTTCAAACTTTAAAAGATTTTTGGCTATTTTTGGTGTTTTTGTCTTAACCACTTTTGTCTTTGGTGGAGGGTGCTATGCTGTTGAAAGCTTAATAGGTTCATTCCCATTGTTCTGCGTGGCTATAATTGCTGTAGTTTTGTATGTAATTATGCGTATTTTACTAATCTATCAGCAAAGAAGAGATAAACTGCAACGCTTTACCTATAATGTTACAATCAAAGATGGTGATAAGGTGATTTATGAAGAAGGCTATCTTGACAGCGGGAACGTGCTTTATGACACTGTTACAAAAAAACCTATAATTCTTGTTACTTTTGATGTATTTAATAAGCTTTATCAAAATATTAATTATATTAATGCCTTAACTAAAAATTTTGACAAATCAATCATAAAGGATGGACATTTTATAAAAATAAATGGTGTTGGCTCTGGGACGAGCATTTTGGTTTTTACCATTGATGAGATGCTAATCAATAATGATAAATCATTTAAAGATGTTGCGGTTGGGCTATCATTTTCAAGTTTTGATAAAAGTTTTGGGAAGAAAATACTTTTAAATAACGTGTTAATTTAAGGGGGATTTATGAAAAGATTAATCTTTAAAATAAAATTATTTTTATATAACCTATTACATAGAGGCTCACTACTCAATGAGCGCAACATTGTTTGCTATATTTGCGGTAATGACGAATTTTTGCCTCCGCTTGAAAGTGATGAAGAAAATAGACTGCTTTTGTTAAAAGAACAAGGGGATGTGCGAGCGACGGAGAAACTTATAGAGCATAATCTTCGCCTTGTCGCATACATTGCCAAGAAGTTTGAAAATACAGGACTTGAGTTTGAAGATTTGATTTCAGTGGGAGCAATAGGGCTTATCAAGGCTGTACGAACTTTTAAACTCGATAAAAATATAAGACTTGCAACCTATGCGTCTCGCTGTATTGAAAATGAAATTTTAATGCAACTGCGAAAGGCATCAAAACTAAAAAATGATATAAGTCTTGACAAGCCTCTTTGTGAAGATGGTGACGGCAATCAACTGGTTCTCTCTGACATATTGCCTTGTGACGAAGATGTGGTTTCGCAGACGGTCGACGAGCCTGCAGATAGACAAATTATAAATGAGCTTATCGGCAGGCTCAATGCTAGGGAGCAAGAGATTATGGTTTTGCGTTATGGGCTTATGGGGCATCAAGAACTTACGCAGAGAGAGGTAGCAATAAAATTAGGTATAAGTCAAAGCTATATCTCGCGACTAGAAAAAAGAATATTAAATGATATGAGAGTTGAAATAGAAAAATTATCAAGTTAATTTATGTAAATTTGCCAAAAATTAAATAAAAAATCAATTTTTTGGCATTTTTTTACTATTTTTTATTAAAATCTAAAAAATATTTATTAATAACAACTCTTAATTTAATTTTGTATTTAACATAATTAATAAATGATGATGAGGTATAGGTAAATTAGCTGATTTTGTTGTGTATTTTGCATAAAATAGATAAAAACAATAAAAGATAAATTTAAAATAGTGAAAAACTGAAATAAAAAATAAAAGTAAATAATTAAAAATAATAGCAAAAATGTAAAAAAATTAATAAAAAATACATTAAAAACAATAAATTTAATCAAAAAGACATATTAAAAATGAATTTTTATATGATTTTTGTATAATTTTGTCTTACAGGTATACTTTTATTTTCTTTTGCAAATGATATACCTAATTGGGAGGGGGTATGTCATCAAAAGTCAGTATTGCTGGTGTAGATACCACAAAGTTACCTAAACTTACTAACGATGATTTACTTGAGCTTATGAGAAAAGTTAAAGCAGGCGACAGTAGGGCTCGTGATTATTTTGTGGTCGCAAACCTAAGGCTTGTGTTGTCTGTGGTGCATAGGTTTGGTAGCAAGGGTGACAGGGCTGATGATATGTTCCAAGTGGGCTGTGTGGGGCTTATGAAAGCTATTGACAATTTTGATGAAAGCTTAAATGTAAAGTTTTCAACCTATGCTGTGCCAATGATAGTTGGCGAGATACGAAGATATCTTCGTGACAATAATTCGGTAAGAGTGAGTAGGTCTCTCCGCGACATTGCATACAAGGCGTTGCAGGCTAAGGATATTCTTGCAAAAAAGTCGGTCAATGAGCCTACAGTAGAAGATATTTCGCGTGCCATAAATGTTCCGGCAAAAACAATTACCTTTGCGCTTGATGCAATCAGTGATACCGTATCGCTATCAGACCCTATTTATAGTGATGGAACTGAGACGATAGAACTTTTAGACCAGATAGCTGATACTAAAAATACTGACGACAATATTTATGAAAATATATCAATAAAGGATGCAATCAAGGTATTGCCAGCTAGAGAAAAAGAGATTTTGCTGATGAGGTACTATGTTGGGAAAACGCAAACAGAGGTCAGTGAGGAGATAGGCATATCGCAAGCGCAAGTCTCCCGCCTTGAAAAGAACGCCCTAAAACACATAAAAGACTTTTTAGTCTAAGTGCATTATGCACTTTTTATCGTTGAGTGTACTTGTAATTTTATTGTATCTTGGTCCGGCAAACTTAGTTTGCATCAGTATCGTTTATTGTGTCTTGCGTTTTACTTTACCTTGGTCCGGCAAACTTAGTTTGCCAGCCTAGAGGCTTGGCGAAGTATCGTTTAGTGTAACTTTTGTTCAGCTATATCTTGGTCCAGCAGAAAATATTAAAGGGAAAAGGTGTCAACGACACCCAAACTTAGCCAGCCTTACGCTGGACAAGTGTCGTTGAGTGTGTCCGTTGCTTAACTTTACATTGGTCCGGCAAACTTAGTTTGCATCAGTATCGTTTATTGTGTCTTGCGTTTAACTTTACCTTGGTCCGGCAAAGAAAACTTAAAGAAAAAGGGTGTCAATGACAACCAAGCCTATAAAAAAGCTATTTTATTTGACATTTTTATCAAATAACGTTAAAATAAAATAACAAGAAATTGTCTTAAAAATGATGGATAATTAGGACTATAAGCACAAACAATGATAATTTAAAAATTTCTTATTTTCTCTTGACAACGGGGCACTGGATGTGTATAATACTTCTCGTATGCTTCGTTGTCGGAGGCAATGCTTTTGATTGTACGTTTGAATTGCTATATTATTTTAAACTGTTGACTGTAATTTGACTAGTTGTAAGTTTGTTTAGGTCATAGGTGCGAAGAATAATCGTAATCATTCAGTATGCGGTAGAATTAACAAAAATTCTAACGGAAAGCATAAACAAACAGCAGGTGATTTGAGCTCTTGCAAAGATTGATAGTTTTTGTTTATAACAAGGCTATGGTATTTACAAAGAGGGCGCTGGTTGAAAGGCAAGCCATAAGGCTTGCTAAGAAAAACTTTTCAAGTTTTTCTAAAAATTTTTAAGGGACTTAAAAATTTTGCTTTCAACCGCGGTTAGTTTGTTATCAAATTGCCGATTCGCGAGAAACTCGCGAAGTTGCACAAATAGGTGTAATCGTGTTGTTAATGTTTTACAAAGAAAAGCATTTTTTGTGCGCGACAACAAAGTGGTCGTGCATTTTTTAATGACAAAAATCTCTTATCTATTTATATATAGTTTATTTATAATAAATAATCATATAAAATAGGTAAGTTAAAAGGGGAAAAGGTATGCCTACAATTAACCAACTTGTTAGAAAGGGAAGAGAGACATTTGAGAAGAAATCAAAAGCTCCACTTCTTGAAGAGTGCCCACAAAAGAGGGGTGTTTGTCTTTCTGTAAGAACAGCTACACCAAAGAAGCCTAACTCAGCTCTCCGTAAGATTGCCAGAGTTAAACTTTCAAACGGAACTGAAGGAACTTGCTACATTCCAGGCGAAGGTCACAACCTTCAAGAGCACAGCGTTGTTCTTGTAAGAGGCGGAAGAGTTAAGGACCTCCCAGGTGTTCGTTACCACATCATTCGTGGAACACTTGATACTGCTGGTGTTCAAAACAGAAAACAAAGCCGTTCTAAGTATGGTGCAAAACGTCCTAAGAAAACAAAGTAAGCTTAGTGACAACTAAACATAAAAAATAATTTATTAAAAGGAGAAACAAAAATGCCAAGAAGAAATAGTGCTGTCAAGAAAGATGTTCTTCCTGATCCAATTTACAATAGTAAAGTTGTTACTAAACTTGTAAACCAAGTTATGGAATCTGGAAAGAAAGGACTTGCACAAAGAATAGTTTATGGTGCTTTTGATATAGTTAAAGAAAAATCTGGACAAGAGCCACTTGAAGTTTTTACAACTGCTCTTGAGAATATCAAGCCAGTTCTTGAGACAAAATCAAGACGTGTTGGTGGTGCAACTTATCAAGTACCTATGGAAATCAGACCTGAGAGACGTCAAACTCTTGCTATCAGATGGATGGTAAGTTTTGCTAGAAAGAGAAGCGGTGAGCGTGGAATGGAAGCAAAGCTTGCTGGTGAAATCTTAGATGCCTACAACTCAACAGGTGCATCAATCAAGAGACGTGATGAAATGCACAGAATGGCTGAGGCGAACAAGGCTTTTGCTCACTTCCGCTGGTAATCAAACTTAATTTAAACTTCGCATTGCGTCGTTTCTGTCAAGTGCCTAAAGACAGTCATTTAGGACTTACTAAACTCCTGCCTTTAGTCCTTGCCGAGCCTTGCACTGCTCGTTTAAATTAAGTTTGATTAAATTGCTTCGAACAAGCATTAGACAAATATAATTGCGTCGTTTCTGTCAAGTGCCTAAAGACAGTCATTTAGGACTTACTAAACTCCTGCCTTTAGCCCTTGCCGAGCCTAGCACTGCTCGTTTAAATTAAGTTTGATTAAATTGCTTCGAACAAGCATTAGACAAATTTATTAAATTCGTGCATTGCGTCGTTTCTGTCAAGTGCCTAAAGACAGTCATTTAGGACTTACTAAACTCCTGCCTTTAGCCCTTGCCGAGCCTAGCACTGCTCGTTTAAATTAAGTTTGTTAAAACAATAATTGTTTAATACCGCTTACTCGCTTTTGATTTTAAATTGCAAAAGCGGTCAGCAAAAAACAGCAAATAATTTGCAAAAAATGGCTTATATCCCCATAAAAAATGGATATAAATTTAATTAGGAGAAAAAATATGGCAACAAATAATCTAGAAATGACTAGAAACGTTGGTATTATGGCCCACATCGATGCTGGTAAGACCACCACAACAGAGCGTATCTTGTTCTATACTGGCAGGTCTCACAAGATTGGAGAAGTTCACGATGGCGAAGCCACAATGGACTGGATGGCTCAAGAGCAAGAGCGTGGTATTACCATTACTTCTGCTTGTACCACTTGTAGTTGGAAAGGACATACAATCAACATTATCGACACCCCTGGACACGTTGACTTCACTATTGAAGTTGAACGTTCACTTAAGGTTCTCGATGGTGCTGTGCTTGTACTTTCTGCTCGTGACACAGTTCAGCCTCAAACTGAAACTGTTTGGCGTCAAGCTACTAAATACAAGGTACCAACAATTATATATGTAAATAAGATGGATAGAGATGCGGCTGATTTCTATAAATGTCTTGATTCTATCAGAAACAGACTTAAAACAAATCCGCTTGCTATTCAAATTCCTATCGGCGAAGCTGAAACCTTTGCTGGAATTATCGACCTTCTTACAATGAAGGCTGAGATTTATAAAGATGACCTTGGAAAGGACATTGAAATCACTGATATTCCTGCTGACTACAAAGAAAAGGCAGAAAAATATCACAGTGAACTTATAGAGCGAGTTGTTGAAACTGATGATGCTCTGCTTGAGAGATATTTCGAAGGGGAAGAAATCTCTATTGATGAGCTTAAGAAAGCAATAAGAAAAGCAACTATCGCTAAAACTTTAGTTCCTGTTCTTTGCGGTTCATCATATAAAAACAAGGGCGTTCAAATGCTTCTTGACGCTATGGTTGAATACCTTCCAAGCCCACTTGATATTGACCATATCTCGGGCGTCAACCCTGAAACTGGCGAAACCGAAACTAGAGCGCCAGACGAAAACGCTCCTCTTGCAGGACTTGCATTCAAGATTATGACTGACCCATATGTTGGCGGTCTTACCTTCTTCCGTGTTTATAGCGGTAAACTTACAGCTGGCTCTTATGTTTACAACTCTAACACTGGTAAGACTGAAAGAGTTGGTCGTCTTATCCGTATGCACGCAAATACTCGTCAAGAAATTACAGAGGTTGGTGCTGGTGATATTGCCGCTATCGTAGGTCTTAAAGATACAATCACTGGTCACACCCTTTGTGACGAAAAACATCCAATTCAGCTTGAGAGTATGGAGTTCCCTGAGCCTGTTATTCAGCTTGCTATCGAGCCTAAAACAAAGGATATGCAAGAGAAGATGGCTCTCGCACTTGCAAAACTTTCAAGAGAAGACCCTTCATTTAGAGTTTCAACTAACCAAGAGACAGGGCAAACCCTTATCTCTGGTATGGGTGAACTTCACCTTGAAATTATCGTAGACAGACTTTTAAGAGAGTTTAAAGTTGAAGCTACTGTTGGTAAGCCTCAAGTTAGTTACCGTGAGGCTATCAAGAAGGCAGTTAGAGCTGAAGGCAAATTCATCCGTCAAAGCGGTGGCAAAGGTCAATATGGTCACGTTATCGTTGAAATGGAACCATTACCTGCTGGCTCTGGCTATGAATTTGTAGATAAGACTGTTGGTGGCTCTGTTCCAAAAGAATATATCCCTGCAGTCAATGCTGGTATATCTGAAGCTCGTATGAATGGTGTACTTGCAGGTTATGAGACCGTTGACTTTAGAGTAACCCTTGTAGATGGTTCTTACCACGAGGTTGACTCTTCTGAAATGGCGTTCAAGATTGCCGGTTCTATGGCATTCCAAGATGGCGCTAAGAAGGCAGACCCTGTTATACTTGAGCCTATTATGAAGGTTTCAGTTGAAGTACCTGAAGAGTATCTTGGTACCGTTATGGGCAACCTCACATCACGTCGTGGTATGCTTACAGGTAACGAGTCTGTTGCTGGCATTCAAATCGTTAACGCTGAGGTTCCTCTTGCTGAAATGTTCGGTTACGCAACCGACCTTCGTTCTCAGACACAGGGCAGAGGCAACTATGTTATGGAGCCACTTCGTTATCAAGAAGTTCCAAAATCTATCGCTACTCAAATTATGGGCGAAAGAGCTAAGCAATAATAATTTTAGCGAATGTTTTATCTAGTTTTTTCGATTTTGGGGGATTAAATGTCTGAAAATGCCTACAAAATTAAAAGGTAACTAGATTAATACAATAAATGCTTAAATATTATTAAAAATATTGAAAAATCATTTTGAAAATAAAAAAAAGTATGCTAAAATACCTTTAGCATTAAAAGAAAACTAATTAATTAAAAAGGAGATTATAAAAATGGCAGAAGCTTATGTTAGATCTAAGCCACACGTAAACGTTGGTACAATTGGTCACGTTGACCACGGTAAGACAACACTTACAGCCGCAATCACTATGCTTTACGGCACACAAAAAATGAGATATGATGAAATCGATAAGGCTCCAGAAGAGAGAGCTAGAGGTATTACAATTAATACCGCTCACGTAGAATATGAGACAGCTAAGAGACACTATGCTCACGTTGACTGTCCAGGACACGCTGACTACGTTAAGAATATGATTACTGGTGCTGCTCAAATGGACGGCGCTATCCTCGTAGTTGCTGCAACTGATGGTCCTATGCCTCAAACAAGAGAGCACATCCTTCTTGCAAGACAAGTAGGCGTTCCTTATATTGTAGTATTTATGAACAAGACTGATCAAGTTGACGATCCTGAACTTCTTGAACTTGTTGAAATGGAAATCAGAGACCTTCTTACTGAGTATGGTTTCCCTGGCGACAAGACTCCTATCATCAAAGGTTCAGCTCTTAAAGCTCTTGAAGCTGCTCAAGCTGGTAACGCTAGTGATCCTGCTTGTGATTGCATTAAAGAACTTATGGACGCTCTCGATAGCTATATCCCAGAGCCAGAAAGAGATACTGATAAGCCTTTCTTGATGCCTGTTGAGGACGTATTCACAATCACTGGTCGTGGTACTGTTGCAACTGGTAGAGTAGAGCGTGGTTCAGTTAAGATTGGTGACACAGTTGAAATCGTAGGTCTTGGTAAGAACAAGACAACAGTTGTAACTGGTGTTGAAATGTTCCACAAGTCTCTTGACGCTGCAATCGCAGGTGACAACGCTGGTCTTCTTCTTCGTGGTATCCAAAGAAACGAAGTTGAAAAAGGTCAAGTTCTTTGCAAACCAGGTTCAATTCACCCACACACTAAGTTCACAGCTCAAGTATACGTATTAAAGAAAGAGGAAGGCGGACGTCACACTCCATTCTTCAATGGTTACAGACCACAATTCTTCTTCAGAACAACTGACGTTACTGGCGTTATCGAACTTGAGAAGGGCGTAGAAATGGTTATGCCTGGCGACCACGTTAATATGACAATCACTCTTATTAACCCAGTTGCTATTGAGCAAGGACTTCGTTTCGCTATCCGTGAAGGTGGCAGAACAGTAGGTTCAGGTGTTGTATCTTCAATTATTGAATAATTTTAGATAAGACAAACAAATATTTTAGAGTTGTACTCTATAAAAATAAGTATTATTAAGCAAATTAAAGCATATACGCAAGCGAAAGTGCACATCGCGAGACGGTATATGCTTTTTTTGTTTTGGCTCTTTGTCAATAATGGGGGTGTAAGTTTTTGAAATAGTTTTAGTATTTTCTTACCTAATCTAGCAACTAGTTGC
>CALVNW010000016.1 GCA_944350015.1 uncultured Clostridia bacterium
ATTAAAAAATAGGAAGAAATCTAAAATTTCTTCCTAAGTCCTTTTTTCTTGAGTGACCCCTTCGGGGTTCACTTCACACTTAGAGACCTTTTTAATTTTTTAGTTTCAATAAAACCTATTTTTTCTGCTCTTCAAGCAAAAATTTTGATATATAATTTTTCTTCAATTCTTCATATTGCTTATCATCAATCAGCCCATCTTGCTTTAATTTGTCAAGTTGCGCTATTTTTTCATTTAAGCTGTCGTAAGAGTTTTTATTGCTTGTCTCTTTAGCCTTTCTATTTTTGTTAATCTCATATATTAAGACAAAAGATATAGCTATAACTACTATCATATAATACAAAAAGTATGCACCCATAAGCACACCATACAATGCTATAAATACAGAAAATACAATGATAGTTGAAAATATTGTGACGAGTGATACAATTGCCCAAGTATTTGTCCCTTCTTTATTTTTTAAAGCATAGTACGAATGTATAAAAAGAAATACCGCTGTTAAAAAGAACAATGCAACCATTAACCCCATCAAAACATTGTAATCGATAGTCACACCATCACCATAAAAGTATTCTTGACTATTTGTATCTATAATGGTAACCATAAATAGTACAAAATAGCCAAGCATAAAGATTGCCCCAACAAGACTAGAAACCCAAGAGTATTTATAATTTGTTTTTTTCTCTTCCATAATAACTCCTTTATTTTAATTTGAGTTCTTCACTCGAAAAGCTCGCTACATATTCATCTTTTAACTTTTCAAAAGTTTCATCATCAATAATTTTATCGTTTTTTAACTTGTCTATTTTTGCTATCTTTTCCTGCAATACATCAAAGCTGTTATAGGTATCCTTTTCTTTTTTAGCTAAAAGCTGATAAAAAGAAATCGCACAGTCAATCATAGAATATATCAAATATAAAATAAAATAATCTGCATAGAGTATAAAAAAGCCAATAAAAGCCGAAAAAGCTATGATAGTTAAAAGATTAAAAAACAATTTTGTTACACTGAGTGGAAAAATTTGTTCTTCTTTAGCAAATATACAAGCAAATGACAGTACCCCTGCAATAAACATCAAACAAATGTATATTGGAGTTAGAATAATAAACTCCATATAAGGCTCACCCTGTTTGTTTATCTCTACTGCATTACAAATAAAATAAATGATAAGCGATATCGACAAAAAGCCAAACAATAAATTACTTGTAAACATTAACTTTTTCATAAGATAATTATACTATTTATTAATATATTTTGTCAAATATTTTAATCACTTTAGGTCTTTACTATCTAAAATTATCGTCACAGGCCCATCATTGAGAGCGTCAATTTTCATATCAGCGCCAAACACTCCCGTTTTAACAGGGATGCCTTCATTTTCAAGAATAACTTTGCCTTGCATATAAAGTTCGTTCGCCCTTTCTGGCTTTTCAGCTTTAATAAAACTTGGTCTATTGCCGTGAGTACAATCACCATACAAGGTAAATTGGCTTACAAGCAAAATTTCACCCCCAGCTTGCTTAATAGATAGGTTCATCTTGCCATTTTCATCTTCGAAAATACGAAGTTTTGATATTTTCCCCATCAATTTGTTCAAATCTTCTTCGCTATCACCTTCACCGACGCCTAAATAAACAACAAAACCTTTCCCAATTTCAGATATAAGTTTGCCTTCAACCTTGAGATTTGCACTCATCACTCTTTGCACAACTGCTTTCATATCTACTCCAATTTAAAATTAATTAAGTTTAATATTGTTTAAAATTTTAAAAAAATTTAAAGAATTTCTACTCAAAAACCTCAAAAATATCTAAAAAAATAAGAAATTTATTGATTTTCTTTAAAAATTATATGTTAAAAATCATAATATTTATTAATACGCAAAAATCATCGCAAATTTCACGATGATTTTTTCTATTTTATATTTTGATTATGACACTTAATTTTATTTTGAAAAATATAAACAATTTTTTCTATTTAACTATTTATTAACTTACATTAACTAATTAAATATTAACATTAATTCTAATAAAATTAAATTAATTCAACGAGTGCCATCTCAGCACTATCGCCTCTTCTTTGTCCTAATTTAACAATTCTAGTGTAACCACCGCCTTGTCCTACCTCTTTAATTCTTGCTGCATATTTAGGTGCATAAAGGTTGAATATCTTTTCAAGAAGTGGGTGGTTGATGCCTTGTGTTCTTGCCTCAAAAGCTTGAAGAGACTCTTTTGGCTTTCTTTGTTCTTGTCTATCCATAAGATAAGCCATCATAGCTCTACGAGCTTGTAACTTTTTAGGTCCATCGTTAGAAACAGTTTTCTTAACTTTTACACCTTTTTCATCTTTGATATCTTTAGAAACTTTAACGATATCTTCATATGAATTGATAGCGAGAGTTAAAATCTTTTCTGCCTGACTTCTAACTGCCTTAGCTTTAGCAAGAGTAGTTTCAACCTTGCCAAACCATAAAAGGTCTGATACAAGTCCGCGTAACATAGAATTTTTTTCTTTACTTGGTCTACCTAATTTTGCGTTAGCCATTATACTTCTCCTTTTAGTTTAGTCTTCGTCCTTACGAAGTGAAAGTCCATAACTTTCAAGTTTAGCAATAACCTCATCAATAGATTTGATACCCAAGTTTTTAACTTTAAGCATATCACCTCTAGATTTTTTGATAAGGTCTTCAACAGTGTTGATGCCTGCTCTCTTCAAGCAGTTATATGAACGAACAGAAAGATCCATTTCTTCAATAGGAAGCTCTAAGAGTTTAACTTGTTTATCTTCTTCACGAGATACTAAGATATCGGTACTTGCAATTTGAGCACAAAGGTCTACGAAGAGATTGATATGTTCAACAACAATCTTTCCTGCAAGAGCAACGATTTCTCTAGCTGGAGTTGTGCCATTTGTCTCAACTTCAAGAGTGAGTTTATCGTAATTAACGCTTTGCCCAACACGAGTGCTCTCAACATTGAAGTTTACCTTTTTAACAGGTGAGAAGAGGGAGTCAATTGCAATGTAGTCAATATCATTAAATTTTTCTTTGTTTGTTGTGTTTGGAACATACCCTCTACCATTACCAACCATCAAGTCAAGGTCAAGTACTGCACCATCGTCCATTGTGCAAATATGAAGGTCAGGGTTAAGTATTTCTACATCGGAGTTATCTTCAAAATCTCTTGCAGTAATTTCGCCTGCGCCAGTTTTTCTAATATGAAGATAAGTTACAAAATCTTTGTCTTGATTCCTGCACTTAAGAGCTAGTCCCTTAAGGTTAAGAATAATATCAACTACATCTTCTGTAACCCCTCTTATTGTTGAAAACTCGTGCGCAACGCCTGAAATTCTAACAGCAATACCAGCAGAGCCAGGAAGAGCTGAAAGAAGAGTTCTTCTAAGAGCGTTTCCGAGAGTTATTCCATAGCCTTTTTCAAGAGGCTCAACGATAAATCTTGCAAAAGTACCATTGTCAGTTTCTTCACAAGATATTCTTGGTCTTTCCATTTCCATAATAATAAAACCTCCGTTATACTATCTTGAATAGAATTCAACGATAAGCTGTTCTTTGATATCGGAGTCGATATCTTCTCTGCTAGGAAGTGCTAAGATTTTCCCAGAGAGAGTGTTTGTGTCAAACTCAAGCCATTTAGGCATAACAACTTTGCTTCCCTTTAAATCTTTGAAAGCTTCGTTGTCTTGTTTGCTTTCTTTAATAGCAATGATATCACCAGCTTTAACTTGGTAAGAAGGGATATCAACACGCTTGCCGTTAACAGTGATAAGTCCGTGATTTACAATCTGACGAGCTTGTTTCCTGCTAACGCCGATGCCCATTCTGTATACAACATTGTCAAGTCTTCTCTCAATCAATGTAAGCATAACTTCACCGGTAGCGCCTTGCATTTTGTTTGCTTTTTCATAGTATTCTCTAAATTGTCTTTCAAGAATGCCATACATTCTTTTAACTTTTTGTTTTTCACGAAGTTGAGTGCCGTACTCTGAGAAAGCAACTCTTCTCTTAGAATTACCGTGTTGTCCAGGGATAACAGGTCTTCTTTCCATAGCACACTTTTTAGATGTACATCTTTCGCCCTTAAGGAAAAGTTTGCAACCCTCACGTCTACATTGACGGCAATCAGGTTCAATAGTTCTTGCCATTTAGCCCATCTCCTTTTAAATTCTTCTAACTTTAGGAGGTCTGCAACCGTTATGAGCGATTGGAGAGACATCCTTAATCATAGTAACATTAAGGTCGCAGTTCGCAAGTGAACGGATAGCAAGTTCTCTACCGCTACCAGGTCCTTTAACGAAAACTTCAACAGACTTAATGCCGTGTTCTTTAGCGACTTTTGCAGCGTCTTCTACGCAAGATTGTGCAGCGAATGGGGTGCTTTTCTTAGAACCTTTAAGTCCAAGTTTGCCCGAGCTACACCAAGATAAAACATTACCATCACAATCAGTGAAAGTCACGATAGTGTTATTAAAAGAAGTTTTGATATGCACTTGCCCAGCAGAGATATTTCTGCTAACTCTCTTTTTAGTTGTCTTTTTATTTTGTGTACTTTTAGCCATAAATTAACTCCTTTACTTACCTTTCTTAGAACTACCAGCGACAACTTTCTTAGGTCCTTTTCTTGTTCTTGCATTGTTACGAGTGTTTTGACCTCTAACAGGCAACCCCTTTCTGTGACGAATGCCACGATAGCAACCTATTTCGCTAAGTTTTTTAATGTCCATATCGACTTTTTTACGAAGCTCACCTTCAACGATGAGGTTATGTTCAATATAATTACGAAGTTTAGCAATTTGGTCATCAGTGAGGTCTTTAACACGGATGTCTGCACTAACGCCAGTTGCTTCACAAATTTTATTAGAGGTGTCTCTACCAATACCATAGATGTAAGTAAGACCAAGCTCTAATCTTTTTTCTCTGGGTAAATCTACACCAGCAATTCTTGCCATTTAATTATCCTCCATTTTTTAGTTTTAGCCTTGAACTTGTTTGTGCTTAGGGTTTTTGCAGATGACCATAACTTTGCCATCTCTCTTAATAACTTTGCACTTATCACAAATTGGCTTAACAGATGCTCTAACTTTCATTTTTGTCTCCTTTTTAGCCCTTATCTCTCCAGGTAATACGCCCTTTTGTAAGGTCATAAGGGCTCATTTCGACTTTTACTTTATCACCCTCAAGGATTTTGATATAGTTTTTGCGTAATCTTCCTGAGAGATATGTTAGGATTTCGTGACCATTAGATAGACGCACTCTGAAGCTAGTGTTAGGCAGTACTTCAACTACCACACCTTCAAACTCAATCACATCATCTTTTGACATCACATCCTCCTTTTATCTGATAAAAATTTGCGTAGCAGTGCATTGACACGCGCGTTTTTATCAAGAACATCGCTTTCATTTAAGCTTTCATTACAGTATAATTTGATATGTTTAAAACTTTTTTTCTTAGGGTTATCTGCTTTTAGCCGTTTCCCGTCTGCAAGATATGCAAACTTTTCATCGAGAGCGACTATAACAAATATCTCCCCTTTTTCTTTCCCTGCTTTTGCTAGGACAACTTGACCTATCTTATACATAACACCTCACAGAGTAAGAATCTCAACGCCATCTTTAGTAACGTGAACGGTATTTTCATAATGAGCAGAAGCCTTACCATCTCTGGTAACAACTCCCCAGCCGTCTTCAAGCAGCCAAACATCCTTTCGTCCCATATTAATCATAGGCTCAACTGCAAGGCAGGCATTTTCGGTAACAATAGGTCCGTCTGTAACCTTGCCGTAATTTGGAACATTTGGTGGCTCGTGCATACTCTTTCCTATACCGTGTCCAACAAGTTCTCGTACAACAGAAAATCCATTGCTTTCAGCATACTTTTGAATGGCATTTGAAAGTTCTCCAAGACGGTGTCCAACCTTTAAATGTTTTACACCTTCAAAAAAGCATTGCTTAGTGACTTCAATCAGCTTTGCCTTTTCTGGAGAGATTTTTCCAACAGGAAAAGTACGTGTTGCATCACCGTATAGACCTTTATATTCTACAACGATGTCAACACTGATAATATCCCCCTCTTTAAGAATTACCTTTTCGCTAGGAATGCCGTGCACTACCGTGTCATTGACAGAGGCACAAATAGTTGCAGGGTAGCCTTCGTAACCTTTACAAGCAGGGATAGCACCACTATTAATTATAAACTTTTCTACGAGATTGTCAAGAGCTTTTGTAGAAATACCTGGTTTTATAAGCGTCTCGGCATAATTTAAGGCATCTCTAGTAATCTGACAAGCCTTTCTCATAAGAACAAGCTCAGCGGGAGTCAAGTTATTCACCTTTCTCCTCCAACTTCGTTAGAAAAGCTTTTACTGGGCTGTATGTCTCTTCAGGACTTCCTGCAGAGGACACTTTGAATAGCCTATCACTGTAGAAGTTTATGAGTGGTGATGTGTTTTTATCATAAACTTCCAGACGATGTCTAATTGTATCAGGTTTATCGTCATCACGCTGAATAAGTGGAGTGTTACATTTTTTGCAAATTTCCTCAGGGTTATCTTCAATGCTGTAAATCTCACCGCAATTTGGACAAGTTCTTCTTGAAGAAAGTCTGTCAATAATAACTTCATTTGCAAGTTCGACTAAAATTACAGTGTCGATATTTGAGAAAGTTGCAAGAGCCTCCCCTTGCTTAACAGTTCTAGGGAAACCATCTAAGATAAATCCTTTTTTGCAATCAGGCTTTGCGATGCGGTCCTTAACCATTTCAATTGTGATTTCATCAGGGACAAGTCCGCCACTTGCCATAATTTCTTTAACTTTGTTTGCAAGAGGACTGCTTTCTTTTACGATAGCTCTAAACAAATCCCCCGTTGAGATTTGAGGAATATCAAAATCTCTAGAAATTTTCTTTGCCAGAGTACCTTTACCACTACCTGGCGCACCTAAAAGGATAATCTTCATATAAACTCCTTAATTTTTCTGTGATTTTGCGTTCAAGTTTTAAGTAAGCAAGCTTTAAACATTTTTAATATTTTAGTAAATTTTAAATTTAGACAATTTTTAATGTTTTAGCAATTTACTAAAATGCTTTGAAGTTTTATAAAACCTTAATTAAATATTTATAAAACATCTTTATTTATAGCAATTTTGCTTACTTAAAACTTGTGCTTTATCACTATGCTTTCGCTTTTTAAAGCGGAATAGCTAATTTTTATAAGATTAATTTGATTTTAAAACAATAATTAAATTAATTAAATAATTAAAATTAATATAAATAATTATTTTTTGTTTTTGTTGATTTTCTCAGTTATCAGCTATTTAAGTAAACTCGTTACTTAAACAAACTCTAAAAAACCTCAAATAAATCTTAGCTTAAGAAACCTTTATGATTTCTAACAAACATTTGTGCAGAAAGTTGTTTTTCAAGTTCAAGCGCAACCGAAACAACAATCATAAGTCCTGTTGTGCTGAAGGCATTTATTAGTACTGCTGCACCTGCATAGTCACCAATTGCCTTAAATGCAAGTGATGGTATAAGAGCAATGAATGCAAGCATTAAAGCTCCGAAGAAAGTCAATCTATTTGATATTTTTCTCAAATAGTCAGCGGTTGGTTTACCTGGTCTGATACCTGGGATAAATCCACCTTGCTGTTGAAATCTCTTACTAATATCGTCTGGGTCAAATGAAATCTTCGAGTAGAAGAAAGCAAATACCAAGATGAGAAGTGCAGTAAGAACTATATAAAGCCAAGAGTTTGTTCCTAGCCAGTCGCTATACCAAGTAACATCTGGCCAGAAGATTGAGATGATAAGTTGAGGGAAGGTTAAAAGTGCGGAAGCAAAGATGATTGGCATAACGCCTGTAGCGTTTAGCTTGATTGGAATATGTTGACTTTGCCCGCCGTACATCTTGTTACCTTTAATTTGTTTTGCATACTGAACTCTAATTCTCTCTTCAGAGTTATCCATAAATACAATGAATGCGAAGATAAGAATAAGAGCAGCGATAAAGAGAACAAGATACCAAATATAGGTAGGGTCGTTGAAACATTCAGAGATAATTGCAGCAACAGATGTGCCAGCTGATGAAAGGATACCAACAAAGATAAGAAGGCTTGTGCCGTTACCTATTCCAAGGTCGGTAATTCTCTCACCAATCCAAACGGTGAACATTGAACCTGCAACCATAACAATAACCATACCACAACCAACAAGCCATTCTGGGATTGCAGCTGTAAGGTCAGGGTCCATTATGTTTTGGTCAGCATAGCCTACAACGATACCGATTGCCTGAGCTATAGCAAGAATAAGCGCAGCTATACGAGTGTAAAGGCTAAGTTTTCTCTTGCCATCCTCACCGCTCTTAGCAAGTCTTTCAAGTGCAGGAATTGCAAACGTTAAAAGTTGAATAACGATTGATGCTGTAATGTAAGGCGAAACACCTAGCGCCAGCACCGAACAGTTGGCAAGCGCGCCACCTGATACCATATTCATAAGTTCAAAGAACCCGAAAGTTCCGCTTTCTGAGCTGTCACCAAGTACAAAACCAGCATCGAAGCCGATACAAGGTATCCAGCAACCTACCCTATAAATGAAAAGAAGAAGGAGTGTGATTAAAATCTTATTCCTTATTTCCTTCACTTTAAACGCGTCAATTATCGTTCTAAACATTATAACTCCTCAATTTTTCCGCCAACTTTTTCGATTTTTTCTCTAGCTTGTTTAGTTACCTTGTTTGCCTTGATAGTGAGAGGCTTAGTAAGTTCTCCATCTCCTAAGATCTTAAGCCCGTATTCACTACGTTTTCCGATAAATCTTGTTTGATATAAAAGTTCTTGGTCAATCACAGCGTTAGCCTCGAAAGCCTCAAGGTCGCCAACATTGACACAAGCATATCTCTTAGAGAAGTTCTTGTTGTTGAAACCTCTCATAGGGATTTTTCTAATCATAGGGATGTTTCCACCCTCGAAACCAGGTCTAACACCACCGCCACTACGAGCGTTTTGGCCTTTATGACCTTTACCACTTGTCTTGCCGATACCACTACCGATTCCACGGCCAACTCTAACCTTTTTAGTAGTAGCACCTTTAGCAGGTTTTAAATTCTCAAGTTCCATATCAGCCTCCTATTATTCCTCTTCCACTTTTACAAGGTGAGCCACACGGTGAAGGCTACCTCTTATGGAAGCATTGTCAGGGAGCAATCTAGTTTGACCGAGTTTTTTGAAGCCAAGAGCCTCTATAATGAGGGCTTGCTTTGCATTGTAACCAATGCAACTTCTAACCCAAGTAACTTTAAGCATTTTTTCTTTATTTGCCATAGTGCCCTCCTATATTTCTTCAACTGCTTTGCCACGGCGTCTAGCGATTTCTTCTTTTGTCTTAAGACTAAGAAGACCGTCCATAGTAGCTTTAACGCAGTTCATTTTATTTGAAGAACCGTGTCTTTTTGTAACAATATTTTTAATACCAGCAAGCTCAATAACTGCACGAGCAGAACCACCAGCAATAACTCCTGTACCTTCTGGAGCAGGAAGAAGTAATATGCTTGTAGCTGAGAATTTTCCTGTTGTATTATGAGGGATAGTGTCATTTACGATAGGGATGTTAACGATATTTTTCTTAGCAACGGTAGTAGCCTTTTCAATAGCAGCACTAACTTCCTTGCTCTTACCAATACCAATACCTACGCGACCTTTTCTATCTCCTACAACAACTAAAGCTGAGAAACGAAGAGTACGTCCACCTTTAACAACCTTTTGTACACGTCTTACTTGTACAACTTGTTTGTCAAATTCGCTAACTTCCTTTCTTGGAGCTCTTTCTCTACGTTCGTCCTTTCTTTTGCCTGAGAAGTTTCCTCTTTTAGCTTTAGGTGCATTATCTACAGAAGAATTTTCAGTTGCAACGTTCTCTAAAGTAATTTGTTCGTTTTCTGCCATAATTTCCTCCTAAAATTTGAGTCCAGCTTCTCTGGCACCATCAGCCAAAGCCTGAACACGTCCGATATAAATGTATCCGCCTCTATCAAAAACAACTTCGTTTATATTTTTCTCAAGAGCACGCTTTGCAATAGTCTGTCCAACAATCTTAGCTTGCTCAGTCTTGTTTTTGCCTTGGCAAAGTGCTTTAACATCTTTGTCAAGAGTAGAAGCAGAGGCAAGAGTAACTCCTTTAACATCGTCAATAACTTGAGCGTAGATTTGATTTAAACTTCTGTAGACGCAAAGACGAGGTCTTGCTTCTGTTCCAGAAACTTTAGTTCTAACTCTTTTATGACGAACGAGTCTTTCTGAATTTTTATCTATCTTGTTAATCATATTAAGCTCTCCTATTTCTTGCCCTTACCGGCTGTTTTTCCGACTTTTCTAATAACTACTTCATCAGAGTATTTAATTCCATATCCGTGATATGGTTCTACTGGTCTGATATATTTAATCTTAGAGGCAAACTGTCCAACCTTCTGTCTGTCAGCACCAGAGATTGTAACCTCTGTAGCAGATGGACAAGTTACCTTAAGGTCACTTGGAATTTCAACCTCAACAGGATGAGAAAAACCAAGGTTCATAACAAGTTTATTGCCACTAACTGATGCTTTGTAACCTACACCAGAGATTTGAAGAGTTTTAGTAAAACCTTCACTTACGCCAACGACCATATTGTGAGCAAGCGCTCTGTAAAGACCGTGTTTAGCGTTTGAAGTTGCGCTCTCTGTAGCGATTTCAAATGAAAGGTTTTGACCATCAATTATAGTTCTAATTTCACTATCAATAGTTTGTGATAATGTTCCCTTAGGTCCGCTAACTGTAAGGGTGTTATTTTCAAATTTAGCACTTACGCCACTAGGCATAACAATCAATTCTTTACCAATTCTTGACATAACCCCTCCTTACCATACGTAAGCAAGCACTTCGCCACCAACGCCAAGTTTTCTTGCCTCTTTATCAGTAACAATACCCTTGTTTGTAGAGATGATAGCAATTCCAAGACCACTTATAACCTTTGGAAGCTTATCTTTTTGTGCATATATACGAAGTCCAGGCTTAGAAATTCTCTTAAGACCTTGGATAACGCTGTCTCCAGCCTCATCATATTTTAAGGTGATAAGAATATTTTTGTGTCCAGCTTCTTCAACCTCTTCGAAAGAGACGATGTAACCTTCATCAAGAAGGATTTTAGCAATAGCACGTTTTTCATTTGATGCAGGGATGCTAACAACAGCGTGTTTAACCATAGTTGCATTTCTGATTCTTGTGAGCATATCTGCGATTGGATCTGTAACTAACATATTTTTCCTCCTTAATTACCAACTAGACTTTTTAACGCCAGGGATTTCGCCTTTGTTTGCAAGTTCTCTGAAGCAAACTCTGCAAATTCCGTATTTACGAAGAACAGAGTGAGGTCTGCCACAAAGAGAGCATCTTGTATACTGACGAGTTTTGTACTTTTGTGTCCTTTTTTGTTTTTCAACTAATGCTTTTTTAGCCATAACCTATCTCCTATTTAGCGAAAGGCAATCCAAGTGCCTTTAAGAGAGCTTTTGCCTCTTCGTTAGTTTTAGCGGTTGTTACAAAAGTAATATCAAAACCTCTAATTTTTTCGACTTTTTCATAAACGATTTCAGGGAAGATAAGTTGTTCCTTAATTCCCATAGAGTAATTTCCTTTGCCATCGAATGACTTTTCAGAAATTCCTCTGAAGTCTCTTACCTTAGGAAGAGCGATTGCAGTAAGTCTATCAAAGAACTCATACATTCTGTCTCCTCTAAGAGTGACCTTAGCACCAATCTTTTGTCCTTCTCTTAAACCGAAGTTAGAAATTGATTTTTTAGCAACTGTTACAACAGGCTTTTGACCTGAGATAACAGCAAGTTCGTCTACAGCGATGTTGAAACTTTTTGAGTTACCTTTAACTTCGCCAAGTCCCATATTTAAAACTATTTTAACAAGTTTTGGAACTTCGTTGACGTTTTTATAACCAAATTCATTAATAAGAGCAGGCACAACTTCTTTTCTGTATTTTTCTAAAATTCTGTTTTGTTCTTTAGCCATTGTTTACTCCTACTTAGTTTCCTTTTTAGCTGTCGACTTTTTAGTTGTGGTAGTCTTACTTGCTACCTTTTTTTCTGTTTTAGCCTCATCAGCTTTCTTTGAAGTTTTACCTTCGCTTGATGCTGCTTTTAAATTAGCTCCCTTAAGGTCAGACGCCTTGATTGTCTTTTTAGCTTCTTTCTTAGTTTGTTTTACATACTCTTTATCAAGTGAAGCTCCGCATTTCTTGCAAACGCGAACTTTCTTGCCGTCTATTTCCTTATGAGCAACTCTTGTTGCTTTGTTGCAAACAGGGCAAACAACGAGTACATTAGAAGCCTCGATAGGAGCAGGTCTTTTGAAAATTCCACCCTTGTCTTGTTGAGACTTTGGTTTTTGGTGCTTAGAAACGATGTTGACATTGTCGATAAGCACTTTGTTTTCGTCAGCATAAACAGCAGTTACCTTGCCAGTTTTGCCTTTATCTTTTCCTGTAATAACAAGAACGTTATCACCGCTTTTAACTGTCATCTTCATAGTTTGCTCCTTTTATATAACGTCTGGTGCAAGAGATATAATCTTCATATATCCCTTATCACGAAGCTCTCTTGCGATAGGTCCAAACACACGTGTACCCTTAGGTTGTTTTTGATTGTCGATAATAACAGCAGCATTATCATCAAATCTTATGTGAGAACCATCACTTCTACGAAGTCCCTTAGAAGAACGAACTATAACAGCTTTAACCACGTCACCCTTCTTAACAGTTCCGCCAGGGATAGCCTTTTTAACAGAAGCAACGATAACATCGCCGATGTTTCCACTTCTTCTGAAAGAGCCACCAAGCACTCTGATACACATAATTTCTTTTGCACCTGTGTTATCTGCAACTTTCAATCTTGTTTGAGGTTGTATCATAATTGTCCTCCTTACTTAGCCTTCTCAACGATTTCAACAACGCGGAAGTGCTTATCCTTAGAAAGAGGTCTAGTTTCCATAATTCTAACGGTATCACCAAGTCCGCACTCATTGTTTTCATCGTGAGCTTTGAACTTCTTAGATTTTTGTACGACTTTTTTATAGATAGGGTCTTTAACTCTTGAAACGACTTTAACTACTACAGTTTTGTCCATTTTGCCAGCTGAAACAACTTCGCCGACACGAGTTATTCTTGTATTTCTACTTGTTTCCATCGTTTCCTCCCTTTTCTTGTAATTCTTTTTCTCTTAAAACAGTTTTAACTCTTGCAATATCCTTCTTAACATTATGAAGTGCCATTGGGTTTGCAAGCGACCTAGTAGCGTGAGAGAAACGAAGATTAAATAATTCGCTATTAAGTTCTTTAAGCTTAGCGTTTAACTCAGCAACTGATAGATATTTAATTTCATTAATTTTCATCTTCCACACCACCTTTTGTAGCATTGTCTTCTTTCTTTATAAACTTAACCTTACAAGGAAGTTTATGACCAGCGAGTCTAAGAGCCTCTTTTGCAACTTCTTCAGAAACGCCTTCTATTTCAAAGAGAACACGGCCAGGTTTAACAACTGCTACCCAGAACTCTGGAGAACCTTTACCAGAACCCATACGAGTTTCTGCAGGTTTCTTAGTTACTGGCTTGTCAGGGAAAATCTTAATCCAAACTTTACCGTCACGCTTAGTGTATCTTGTCAAAGCGATACGAGCAGCTTCAATTTGGTTAGATTTAATCCAGCAAGGCTCTGTAGCAATGATTCCGTAGCTACCGTAAGCAAGAGTGTTGCCTCTTGTAGCTTTACCTGTCATTCTGCCTCTATGAACTTTTCTTCTTTTAACTCTTTTAGGCATTAACATTATTCTTGTCCTCCTTTTGCATCAGATGACTTTTTACCAAGAATTTCGCCTTTATAAATCCAGCACTTAACGCCAACTTTACCTGCAAGAGTGTATGCAGCAGCCTCGCCGTAATCGATGTCAGCTCTAAGAGTGTGAAGAGGAACAGACCCTCTAAATTGTTTCTCTATCTGAGCCTTTTCAGCGCCAAGCACACCGCCAGCCTGAACTTTACATCCTTTAGCGCCAGCTTTCATAACTCTTTCAACAGCTTGTTTTAAAGCTCTCTTAGCTGCAATACGTTTTTCAATCTGAGCTGCAATAGAATCTGCAACAAGTTGAGCATCAAGGTCAGGCTTTTTGATTTCCTTGACATTAACAAGTAAAATCTTAACAGGTCTGATGATTTCTTGAATTTCCTTCTTGATATTTTCAATTCCAGCACCCTTAGTACCGATAATCATACCAGGTTTTGCAGTGAAGATATTAACAACAAGTTTGCCTTCAGTTCTTTCAATAGTAACCTTTGAAATAGAACAAGCTTTGTACTTCTTAGTTAAAAAGTTTTTAACATCTTGGTCCTCTTTAAGATTTGCAGCAAAGGTTTTCTTATCTGCATACCAAGTAGAGTTCCAGTCTTTATTAATTCCAACTCTAAGTCCTATAGGATTAACTTTTTGTCCCATTCTTAACCTCCTACCACTTCATCAAGCACAATAGTGATATGTGAAGTCTTTTTGAGTATAACGTTGCCCTGTCCTTTAGCTCTAGCGCTCATTCTCTTGAATTGAGGACCGCTAGTTGCATATGCCTCTTTAACAAACAATGTTTCAGCATTTTTGCCCATATTGTTTTCAGCATTAGCAATAGCACTCTTTAAAACCTTAAGGCTTTCAAAAGCGCCCTTGTCAGGCATATTTTCAAGGATAGCAACAGCCTCTTGTGCCTTTTTGCCACGAACGAGGTCTAAAATATAGGTTATTTTAGAAGGACTCATTCTAACATATTTAGCCTTAGCGTAAGGTAATTTTTCTCCGCTATTTCTCTTTTCAGCTTTTTGTCTAATTCTTGTAGCCATAATTTACCTCTACTTTTTGCCTGCTTTAGCAACAGTTGCCGACTTTTTAGTGTGTCCCTTGTAAGTTCTAGTTGGAGAGAATTCTCCAAGTTTATGTCCAACCATATCAGCAGTGCAATAAACAGGGACGTGTTTCTTGCCATTATAAACTGCGAATGTAAATCCTACGAAATCAGGATAGATAGTTGAAGAACGTGACCAAGTTTTGATAGGTCTTTTAACGCCAGACTCTTGCATCTGGGCTACTTTCTTAACCAAACTTGGATGAACGTAAGGTTTCTTTAATGTTTTACTCATAGTCTTCTCTCCTAATTAACTCTCTTAACCATCAAACGGTTAGATTTATTCTTTTTCTTTCTTGTCTTATATCCAAGAGCAGGTTTGTTCCAAGGTGTAACAGGTGAAGCCATACCCACAGGGCTCTTACCTTCACCACCACCGTGCTTGTGGTCATTAGGGTTCATAGCAACACCACGGACAGCAGGTCTAACGCCCATATGTCTGTGTCTGCCAGCCTTACCAAGAGAAACAAGCTCGTGGTCGATATTTCCAACTGTACCGATTGTTGCACGGCAAGAGAGGAGTACCTTTCTCATTTCGCCACTTGGAAGACGAAGGGTTGCATACTTGCCTTCTTTAGCCATAAGTTGAACTTCGCTACCAGCTGAGCGAGCAAGTTGACCGCCCTTATTAGGTTGAAGCTCAATGTTATGAACAAGTGAACCTACAGGAATTTTTGCAAGAGGGAGAGCGTTGCCGACTTTGATTTCAACATCTTCCCCGCTCATAACAACATCGCCATCTTTAAGACCAACAGGTGCAATGATATATCTCTTTTCACCATCAGCGTAGTTAAGAAGAGCGATATATGCAGTTCTGTTAGGGTCATATTCAATGCCTACAACTTTTGCAGGAATGTTATCTTTGTTACGTTTAAAATCGATTATACGATATTTTTGTCTGTTACCGCCACCTTGATGACGAACGGTAACTTTGCCTTGAGCATTTCTTCCAGCCTTGCTGTTCTTAACTGCGAGAAGAGATTTCTCAGGCTCTTTCTTAGTGATTTCTTCGTAGGAAGCGGTTGTATAAAATCTTCTTCCAGCGGAAGTTGGTCTATGAATTTTAATTGCCATAATTGCGCCTCCTTAATTAAGATAAGCTGTCGAAGAAAGCGATTGTCTTTGAGTCAGGTGTAAGAGTAACTATAGCCTTTTTATAATCGCTAGTTCTGCCAACTGTTCTTCCAGCCCTAGTATTTTGAGTTTTCTTGTGTCCTTTAACGATACAAGTGTTTACTTTAGCAACTTTTACATTGAAAAGTTGTTCAACAGCGTTTTTAATTTGAATTTTTCCAGCATTTTTAGCAACTATAAAGGAATAAACTTTATTTGCAATGCCAGAATAACTTTTCTCAGTGAGAAGTGGCTTAATTATAATCTTTTCGTTTTCCATTATTCTGCGTATGCCTCCTCTAGTTGTTTAATAGCAGACTGCGAAAGTACTACGTTCTTGTTAGCAAGAATTTCGTACGCGTTAAGGTTGCCTGCCTCTTCAATGCTAAGAGATGGTAAGTTTGCGGTTGAGAGTTTAATGTTTTTATCGTTGGCATCATTTACCACGAGAACACTGCCCTCAAATTTGAATGCATCAACAAATGCCTTAGCATCTTTAGTTTTAGGTTGACTAAACCCGAACTTGTCGATAACGACAACTTGATTTTGTCTAATTTTTTCGCTTAATGCAGAAAGAAGTGCATATCTCTTCTTTTGCTTGTTAACCTTTTTAGAGAAATCTCTTGGCTTTGGAGCAAATACAATTCCACCACCTCTCCATTGAGGACCTTTAGTTGAACCTTGTCTTGCGTGACCAGTACCTTTTTGTCTCCAAGGTTTCTTTGCGTGACCTCTTACTTCACTTCTTGTAAGAGTTGACTTTGTGCCCTGTCTTTGATTTGCATTGTAAGCAACAACGACCTCGTGAATTAGAGGCTCGTTATACTCAACTGCGAAAAGCTCGTCAGGGAGATTAACTTGCCCTACTTCTTGGGCTTGCATATTGTAAACTTTAACTTTTGCCATAACAAACATTAACTCCTTTTAACTGCTTCTCTGATTGTCACAACCGAGCCCTTAGGACCAGGGATACAACCCTTTACGAGAAGTAAATTTCTTGAAGGGTCAACCTTAACGATGTCAAGGTTTTGCACTGTAACTCTCTCTACACCATAATGTCCAGGCATATTCTTGTTTTTGAATACTCTTGATGGAGTAGAGTTTGCACTCATAGAGCCGACTTCTCTATGAACAGGACCAGTACCGTGTGTCATTTTAAGTCTGTGTTGGTTCCATCTTTGGATAACACCAGTAAAACCACGACCACGAGTTGTACCAGTAACATCAACTTTGTCACCCTCAGCAAAGATATCTGCTTTGATTTCTTGTCCGAGTGAATATTCACCGCAGTTGTCAAACTTGAACTCTTTTAAAACTCTGTAAGTGTCAATTCCGGCTTTCTTGAAAGCGCCAGTTCTTGGCTTATTAACTCTTTGAGCTTTTTGCTTATCAAATGCAACTACGAGTGCATCATAACCGTCTTTTTCATTGTTCTTAACTTGAACAACTGGGCAAGGACCAGCCTCTACTACTGTAACCGGGATAACCAACCCTTCTGGAGTGAAGACTTGAGTCATTCCAAGTTTCTTGCCAATAATTGCTTTTTTCATAATAACGTCTTCCTCCTATTATAATTTGATTTTGATATCTACGCCAGCTGGAAGGTCAATCTTCATAAGAGCGTCGACTGCCTTAGCGTTTGGTGAGTAAATATCAATAAGTCTTTTGTGAGTTCTTGACTCAAATTGTTCACGACTGTCTTTGTCTTTGTGTGGTGAACGTAAAACAGTGATTACTTCCCTGTCAGTAGGAAGCGGGATAGGTCCTGCAACTTTTGCGCCGAACTTTTCAGCAGTATCAATGATTCTTCTGCAAGCATCATCAATAAGGCCGTGTTCAAAGGACTTTAACTTAATTCTAATAACTTGTGTTGCCATTAATTTTAATACCTCCTGTAATAGCAAATCTAACCAAATCACACCATTTTTTGATACACAACTCAAAAGTGAGAATTTTGAGTTAACTTAAATCGCAGTAAAACGAGTAAGACAAGGCTCACAAGCACTTTAAGAGGGAGCTTAGTAAAACCTAAGTGACCGATTAAAGTGCGAATCATTTTACTTAAACGAGGTGGCTCAAACTTTAAAGAGACAAGCAGTGCAAGGCTCGGGGCGCGTTTAGGGCTAGGAGTTTAGTAGCCCTAAATAACTAGTCCTAAGCGTGCCACAGCAAACGTAGCAATGCGAAGTCTATTTAAAGTTTGAGCGGTACACCAACCCGTGTGTATCACGCTGCTACTCATTAAAAAATGTGATTTTTAGGTTAGGCGCCCGCGGTCATAGCCACGAACTTGTCCGCGTAAATTCTCTTTGATTGCCGGTAACCAAAGTAACCTTACGCATCAACCCATAATTCACAGCATTAATATAATAACAAATACTTTTGCATTTGTCAACGATTTTTCAAAAGAATTTTAAAATAATTTTAAGTACTAGATGCCTTTCTCCTTATTATAATTAGGTTATTATTAAATTAATATTATATTATATAAATAAAAGCGTGCAACATATTTGAAGTAACCTTCAAGAACTGCACGCTTTTAAAAACTAAACTTTATATAATTTATCAAATTTTCGTTCTACTTTATCTTTTATATATCACTCTATATCGAAAATTTGAAAGCTGCTCGCGCCGCACGAGAGTTGCTGTAGACATTATTAAGACCGAGATTGCCTGACGTATGAACATTATATGCATTATCACTATAAGACGAATTAGGTGAACGGAGCCAATAGTGGTTAGCTGAACCTGTAGGCCATACTCTTCCACTATCACTGCCTGTTGTGCTACTTCCACCTGTTAGTTGATATACTTCATAGTATGATAAGAGCCAGAATGCATCTTCGTCTGTTTCTTGATATTGATATCCTGCATCTGCTCCACTTAAGTCTGGGAAGGTTACATCACTTGGATTTGTTGTTGAGTCTGTATTATCTTGATATAACTCTCCTAGTGACCTTGTAATTATTTGATTGTATATTATATCATTTGCTGTGTCTATATTTAAGTCATCATACATATTTGATAATCTACCACTTGGTGTATAACCTGAACTACTGTTTCCTGAATATGAATCATACGAATCATTTCCATTAATATATTGTCTTACATTGCTTGTTGCATAGTCGTTTGCTTGGACATTTGTCCAGCCATGTAAATTGTGATAATTCCCTGTGCTTCCTGCATATGTATAATCATTATTAAATGATACTTCTATCATATCGTTTGTGCCATCTCTACCTATTGCCGACAGAACGTTTGTTTCTAGATAGAAATAACCTTCTCCTGTTGGAGCTGTGTTTGCGTCAAAGGTTGCATATTTTGTTGCTACATCGCTGCCACTGCTATCATCTACTGATGCTATATATTTCCAGCGGATATACTCACTCTCTGTCTGTCCCATTACTGTACCCATTTCTACATACCAATATTCATTTGTTGTATCTGCTTGAAGTAAGCTTTCTTTCTCTTCAACGGATACTTGTAAGCCTGAGATTGTTATTGGTGAACCTGTGTTGTTATTTACATAGATTGTTAAATCTTTGCTTTCTCCGCTTGTAAGCTCTCCACTTGTGTTTTGTGGCAAGTACAGACTTGTTGAGTGAACAAACAGTGTTCCGCTTGTGCCTGTAGTGTTATAGTCAACTGCTCCTGAGTCGTAACTTACTATATTTTTGATATAGTTTGCATTTAGTGAAGTCATTGAGATTATTATGTCTGTCTGCCCCGTCTCAAAAGTTATATTTGATAAATCTATGCTATCATTGATAGACTTACCACCATTAAATTCAGTAGTGGTATCAGGTGTTGCGTCATTTATTTGTACATTTGATATATAAATATACCCTGCTGGTATGTACTCTTCAATATTTATTACCACTCCGTCGAGTGATACTAATCCAGCGCTAGAAACTGTAACCATAAGTACTATTGTACCAGAGGGTTCGGTGGATGAAGATATTGCGCTTGGCTCTATCCCATCACCATTTATTATTCCGCTTACTGATAAACTTGCATAAAATAGGTTAGCAAAAATAAATTTTTGCTAACCTATTTTACCCCCCCCGCATTTTTTGTCAAGCAAATTGACGTACTTCGTTTAATTTTTATCACAAAAAATGCGACACGCCATCTGTGTCCCGCAAATGAGGATTAATTTTAATGCTTCGCCAAGCCCCTGGGCTTGCCAAAAAAATGCTACGAGCGCTTATCTCTCCGTAATTTCTGTCAATGAGGATGATTAAAAACGCCGAGCATAAGGCTCGAAAAAATGTGGGGTCTTTCTAAACTTTAGGGTTTCTAAGGGGTATTTTGGTTGCCTTCGGCAACTAAAATACGCGCCTTTCGGCGATTAAAGGTGTTGTCAGCATCCTTTTGTGTTACTCCGACGGACCAAGGTGCAGTAAAATTACAGATACAACAAACGATACTTACCCAGCATAATGCTGGCGCCGAGCGTGAGGCTCGCAACCTAAGGTTGGCGCCCTGCGTAAGGCTGGTGCAAGCTAAGGTTGGTGCAAACTAAGACACTTTACACTTTTTTGTGTTGGAATTGCAATGAAAACCACTTCAGTAGGGTAAAGTTCGCCACCATAATAGCGCAGATAAAATTTATAGTTTTTATTTAACTTATAAATGAACTTAGGAATTTGCCATAAGTGGTCATTTTTATGATAAACAGAGATTAGCAGTTTAGGGCTATCATTTATTATATGCCCCTTTGCGCCTTTTAAAGCCGAAAGCTCATCACCTTCAATGTCCATCTTGATAAAATCAATTTTTTCTTTTATATCCTTATCAAGTGTGGTGCAAGCAACCTGCTTTAAACCTTCTTTTGAGGTTTGATTTGACGATATATCACCCTGCTCATTTAGATAAACCTTACCTTGTCTATCTTTAACAGCAAGATTCTTTATTTCAATTTTAGGATATTTTTTTAAATTATCTTTCAAAACTGGCAAAATATCCTCTGTAATTTCATAGCAGTATATTTTCTTATAGTTTTCACCATAAACATTTATAAAATCAAGAGTGCTATCGCCAATATAGCCTCCAACATCAACAAAAACTTCATTATGGCTATTCGGAATAATGTCGAGATCAAAATAATGCTTAAAGCGGTTATCTATAGATTTTTTAAGTGAGGTAAAGTCATAGACAAGCCAATTATTTAAGATGGCATAGAGCAAAAATTTTGAGGAGTAATCTTCAAGCTTGTTATAAAGCCAAACAAACTCACCCTTTCTTTTGTATAAGGCGTGCGCTTTCATTGCAATCTCTTGAAAGTCACCCTCTTCATAATTTAAAGTTCCCCAAAAGTTGAACCTTTCGAAATAATCCTTCAAAATATTCTTATAAAGGTCTGGCAAACTCAAAAAATTAAGTTTTATTCTCTCAAACAGACTTTCTTCGCTTAGCGAGGCAACGCTCTTTATGAGCAACTTAAACTTTTTATCAATCTCGTTCATAATGACGTCCTATAACCTTATATATAAAATAAAAACAAAAATAGTTCTAAAATTAGCAAATTTTTTAAATTGAATATTGAAAAGTTGTCATTAATATGGTATATTTATTAAGGGATTTATATGAGCATATTAGAAAGATATCAAAATAGAGTGGATGAATACAGATTAAATGGTAATTATTTATGGAAACTTGGCTTATTAAGAAAAACAGAGAATGCCAAGCTTTTACTTGATTATGGAACGCTTCACGCCTTCGTAAAAACACCACATAGCGTAGCATACAAATGCAAGTTCTATACAAATTCTAACAACTTGCAAGAGGAACTTAGTGACAACTATCTTGCGTCATCTAGCGAAATGCTCTGTAAAAATATATTTGAAAACTTTGGGTTTATAACAGCGAAATATTACCCATACAAAATAGGGAGTAAAATACACCTAGCTTCTCCTAACTTTTTAGAGGGTGTATGTGAATACACAACATTGCACGCTTTTCTTTGCCAAAAAATAAGCCCTAAACAAGAAGAAAGTCTTTTAGAGGGCGATGAGAATGCTATATCATTAAAAATGATGTTGAGATACTTTGCAAGGAATAATCTGACTTTTACTTTAGAGAACAAAACTGACTTTCTAAAATTTATGACTGAAGAGTGCTATGATAAATATGTGTCATATATGCTTCTATCACTTTTTGCTTTTTGTAATGATGAACATCCAAACAATATAATCTTTTGCAGAGATGATAGCTCTAAAAAATTTCAGGATGTGTTCATATTTGACAAAGAATCAACCGCTTTTAACTACTTTTTAGCAAAAAAAATGAAATTTTGCGACATCAAGTACAAAATGTTCCATCAAGAACAAGAAGGAAGTGACATCATAGTAAATTATGGCGCTGAAAGTTATAGCGATAAACTGAAAGGCATTAAAAGGCTTGTATTAGAGGGCAAAATTGACAAAAAGTATATTGATTTAATAAATCAATATGCAAACCTTAGTTTAGAAGGCTTGCGTGATAAGGTCTACATAGAAGATGGGCTTTATATCAAAGATGAACAGCTTGACTGCTACAAACTCGGCAGAGATTGTGCGGAAGAATTGTTACAAAACTGTTAATAAAGGATGAACAATGGATAAAATAAATTATAAGAAGACAAAAAGAAGACTTAATATTTGGGGTGATGACCTCCCCCCAGCGCTTTCACCTAAGCAGACCAAAAAACTTCTGTGCCAATACAAAGAAAGTGGCGACGACTCTATACGCGACCAAATTATAGAAGGTAATTTACGCTTTGTCGTCTATTACGTAAATAGATACTGCAAAAAGTATCTAAACCAAATTTCGGTGGTTGAACCTAGTTTAGAGGACCTTTATCAGATAGGTGCACTCGGACTAATCCGTGCGGTCAAAACTTACGATACCAATCTCCCCTTCGCCTTTAATACCTATGCTGGCAAGTCTATATATCGAACCATACAAGTCTACAACCGTTTAAACAAATCTATCAAAACTCAATATAGTTTAAATGCAACACAAAATAGTGATAGCGATGACGAAGTGATGAAAACATTGCAAGATGAGGTCAATACAGAAGAAAACACTACCGATTGCCTTGATGTAGATTTTATAAAAAAGGTTATCTTGCCAAGGCTCAACCCGAAAAATGCAGAGATATTTTATAAATATTTCTTTGAGCGAAAAACCTTACAACAAATAGCCGATGAAGGAACTTTGTCAAGAGAAAGAATAAGGCAAATCATCAATACCACCAAAGAGCAGGTTTTGGCACTATATAAAAATCCTAACAACACTGATATTCTTATAAATTCTAACTTTTATAATGCAAAAGCACAAAAAAGATATGAAAAAAATCAAAAATACATACAAAAATATGGAAAAGAATTCCTTGTCAATTATGTATTCTATAAATTAAACGAAAATCAAGGCAAAGTCTTGAAGAATGTTATCTTGAGTTATAACGGAGCTACAATTCGAGAAAGCGCTAAAATATTAAACATACCAGAAAATACATTGTATAGGATTATCTATAGAATCTATGATATTCTCGATGAAAAAGGAGAAAAGTATTATCAAGAATATCTTAGCGGGAAAAACCCAAAAGACAAAACTAAAACTTCACAACCAAAAAATAAAAAGATATCAGCCAAGCAAATAGAAAAAAATGAAGAAGAGAATACCTCTCCTTCAAAAGAGTAATTTACAAAAACAAATATGATTGTAAAATTAAAAATAACGAAAAATAAAAAAATCAAACTAAAAAGGCATCAAGATTAACTTGATGCCCTTTGTTTAATTTTTCTTTTCTTTATCTGTCTTATCTTCAGAATCGCAGTTATTTGATTTTACTGCAGTTGCAATACCAGCACCTGTAAGCACAACGCCTGAAAGCGCAGCTGCAATGTAGCCAATATTATTGAAAGCATTTGCAAGCTCAGCACCATTAAAATCACCTGTCCAAGTAATGCTCTTGAAAACACTCCCTACCACTATCATAGCTACAGCAATTGCTAGTATGATCACTGTTGTTGTAATTAGTTTTTTCATATTCCCTCCTTTTTAAAATTTTACAAACAAATAGTTTGTATACGATAACGGTTGCCCATCTATCTCTATTAGTATATTACCAAATTTAATTTTTATTGTCAACAAATTAAATTGTTTTGTTGCCAAAACAAAAAATTATACATTTTTAACCACATCAAAGGTTATTATATTGTTAAAATTAGGCAAAATGATTGTCACAGAACAGTTTTTGTCTGTCGACAAGATAAAACTGCTCATACCTCGCTCTATATACGCGCCATTAGTAGCACTGCAAATAAACTTAACGTCATCTAGTGTCTCGCCCATTTTATCATAGACAATCACATTAAAATAACAAACATTATTGCTCGTAACGAGATTTTCGCCATAAGTACAATTTAGCATAGGAATTATCTCATACCTATAATCTTTGTCGGCAACTACAACGCTAAAACTGTCTTTAGCAGTCACGCCATCTAACATAGCAGTTACCTCAACATTGACAACGCCACTTTTGTTTGCCACAATCTTATCTTCATCAATATCAATAATGCCCTCTTTGTCAACATTGACACTTATGGTTGCATCTTCTATCGATACGGTATAATAATTTGACTTTACTTCTCCAACTTGCATATTCAAATCTTGACAATTAATATTAAACAAATTGGCTTTATTATCTTCGTTTCTACTCATATTTACGCAAAATACTATTGATAAAATTATGCTGACAAGAGCTATCACCACGCTTACAATCCAAAATAAAACCTTTTTATTCAATATTTTGTTCATAACGCAAATATAATATCAAATTTTGTCGAAATATCAAAGAAAAATAGCATTATTTTCAATTTTTTGTTAAATTTTTTTGAATTTGACACTTCAATGCCCCAATATAAACCCTTTGCCCAAATATTGCAAACACTGCATATACACATAAAAATACATCACGATAAATGGTGTACCAACCAATTTATATTTCTAATGCATTACACAAATCGTCCATTTTTTTGTTATGAGCTTCAACATTCTGTTTCTCGCCTAGATCGAGACCACGAAAATAAGGTATAAAAACACTTTTCCCTCCGACCTTGTATGGCAGTTCTAATTTTTCAGAATTATATTCTCTTGCAATATATTCGCTGGTCGGGTCAACTAAAACCCAGTTGCCACCAAAAAAACATTCACAAAAGGTGTGTCCATAATGCATCCAACTGTCTCCGCCATTCTTTAACCTTTCCAACCAGTCATATTCTGCGGTGTGCAAAACTGTTGTAGGTATGCCAAGCGTTCTAGCAAAAGTTGCATAGAGAATTGCATAATCAGTGCAACCACTTGCTTTTTTACTTTCCCAAATCTCTTTTGCATTGCGCATAAATTTTAATTTTTGAATTTCTTCCTCTCGCGAATATTTTACTTCGTTTTTTATCCATAGGAATAAACTAGCCAAAAAATATCCGCTGTTTATATCTTTTTGTTTGTGCTTTAAATCAGTTATAACTTTGTTATAGATATAGTCTTTATTTAAAAAGGGCTGTGTAAGAATTCCATAATTTTTATATTTTTCAACATCATCCAATTTATTTAGTGGCTCCATATAACTACACTCCTATTAAAAACATACCAAAAGCTATTTGGTACGTCAAAAGAATTGATGGCGGAGAGCAAAGGTATTTGTACTCACCCTGATTATTATTTAAAGCAGAGTTTTCAATCTGCTTTATTTCATATT
>CALVNW010000017.1 GCA_944350015.1 uncultured Clostridia bacterium
CTATGGAATTTTACCATAAGAGGAATTTTTAGTAAAGTGTCCTTTTTTTTGCGGTAGCAAAAATGGGGTTCACTTCAGTGACGGCTTTAATAAATATAATATCACACCAAGCGAGCTTGCTAAAATAAAATTTATAAATTTACTTATAATAAGCTTGAAGGTGGTAAAACCTTTGTGGAATGTCCCCTAAAAGGTCTATCTTTTGGGGAACATTCCGTTATTTTTGTGTGTTTTTTGATTTTTCCTGTTTAATTTATAAAAAAATGTTGACAAATCTTTTAAAATGTGCTAATCTTTAAGAGCATTGAAAGTTATGGGGGATTAGCTCAGCTGGCTAGAGCGCTTGCCTTGCAAGCAAGAGGTCATCGGTTCGATTCCGATATTCTCCACCATCAAGAGTAACGTAAAGTTGCTCTTTTTTTTGACTAATAATATCTTGAGAAAAGTTTTTGATTAATAAAGTTTCAAAGGAAGTTCGTAGATTATTATAAGACATCTAATTATATTGTGACTTATTTTTAATGATATATTTTGTCAAAAGTGATATAATAATATAGGTATCTATATGGGAATTGGTTCCTTGAATAAGGGGTTGATAGCAAAATTATTATGACATTTTACATTTTTTTTACTTTACCTATTGAAAATATTAAAATATTGTGATATAATAAGACTAAATTATGGAGGGATTTATGTCAAAGCATTTAGTAAAAATCTTATCAATATGCGCTTTAGTTGTACTTTTTCCTTTAATAGTTGTGGGTTCGGCTGTTTGCGCAACTGAGGCTGTAGCTGTTAATTTAACTATTTTCTTAGGCGGTGAAGAGTACGCTGAAGCTGGTCACGATGTTAAAGCGACTGTAGAAGTTGATGGCGTGGCTAGTGAAGTTGAATTTGGTAGCACAATTACCGTAAAGAAGAGCTCAGACATCAAATTGACATATGAAGGTGATGTAGTTTATGACTTCTTTGGATGGTATGAAGGCACTTCTGCTCAAGTAAATGATGCAAGCGAGCCTCTTTCTACGGGCAATGAATATTCATTTACAATTAGAAAGGATAAAAATATTACACTTCTAAAGAATATTAAAGAGTATAGAGTTGAATATACTGGAACTCTTGACGATGACGAAACTCCAATTAGCCAGACTGACACTCTTGATTATGGCGAAGGGCTATATGTTCCAACTGCTGTTGCTGGTGCAACATTTGTGGGCTGGCAAGTAGTAGGTGGAGACGATATTACAGTATATAACAATGCAATTTTTACTCAACCTAACAGAGATGGAAATGGGGAACTTTTAACAATTAAGTTGCAACCTATTTGGTCTGGTAAAATGGTGATTACTTACTATGATTCCGACAGAGAGACGGTGATTGGTTATGGTCATATTACTGAACAAAACTTTGATTCATATGAAATCTTAGACGGCAATGACCCAAGTGTTCAAAACCATTTGACCCCAGGCTATAGATTTAATGCTTGGCTCGACGAAGATGGTAACCCAATCACTCAAATTAGCCAAATTGGATTTGTAGAAGGCAATGTTGGGCTTTACCTTAGCGAAGTTGCATTAGACCGCGTAACTATAGCATATTACACAAGCCGTGATAACAGCAGACTTATTGCTCAAGACGTACTTTACGAAGACGAGTTTGCAAGTTATAGACTTAGAACAGAGGATAACGATGATGTAGCAAACGCTATACAAGACGGCTATAATTTCTTAGGCTGGGTTGATATGAGCGGAAAGGTTATTACAAAAGAAGATTTAGAGTTTGGCAATAGAACCTATAACCTCTATATGAATTTAGAGCTTATCGAATATGTTACAGTTTCCTACTATACAAGCCGTGATGGCGGAAGCTTGATTGCCCAAGACGTACTTTATGAAGATGATTTTGCAAGTTATCAACTTCGTACTGTAGCCGACCCTAAGGTGGCAAGCGCAGTAACTAAGGGGTATAGTTTCGAAGGCTGGACTAATATGAGCGGAAATTCTATAACAAAGGACGATTTGACTTTTGGTTATAGCACTTACAATTTGTATCTTGAACAAAAGCTCATAAACTTTGACGTAAAAGTTGTATTCAATGCAATTGATACAAGTATTGTTGACCAGTTAACATACAATGTAGTTGACGGCTTCTCAAAATATACAAAAGATAGATTAGGATATAACTTTGTTGGCTTTGTTTACGACGGGAACACCTATGTAGCTAGTGGAACAGATTATCTATACAACGGTACATCCTTAGGCGACGAAGTTATTGCAAATGACGGAGTTACAGTTACTGCACTTTGGGCTGTTGACGAAGAACTTTATCCAGCTTTGGCTTGGCAGGTAGGTTTCGCGTATGAGGACAAAGGCGTACATCAAGTTTACCACCTATCAGGGAATAATTATATGCCTATTGAAGATAGCGAGCAAGAATTTGTAAACTTTGAAGATATAAACGGCTATGGCTATAAACAACTTGAAGACAGCTTGCTTGAGACATATTTCAACGGCATTGACATTAACAACATCTATGCACTTATAGATGGCAAATATGTAAAAGTAAACTTAACACGAGTTGTTGCTTATACTGACAACTCAATTGATGGCATTACTTACTCAGGTGGTGATGTTAGTGACGCGACATTTATGGATATGCTAGACGTTGCTAACTCTAACTTATCGTCAAGCACATCCTCAATTGTTATAACTTTCTTCTTTGAAGTAGCATAATTTAAAAAGAGCTCAAGATTGAATTTAAATTCAGTTTTGAGTTCTTTTTTTGTACCTTTTGAAATATATAGATTTTTTGTATGTAGCGTTTGCTTTTTTAGGCAATATATGATACAATCTCTATATGATTATTAAAAAAGCGGTTTATAAAACAAGCGTAACAAGCATTGATAAGATATTAAATGATGGCGTGCCTGAATTTGCTTTTGTGGGCAGGAGTAATGTTGGCAAGTCTAGTCTTATCAATTCTTTATGCAACCAAAAATCGCTGGCAAAAGCCTCTGCTACGCCAGGCAAGACAAGGATGATAAACTATTTTGATATAAATGATAGTTTTCGTTTTGTTGATTTGCCGGGGTACGGCTATGCAAAGGTGGGTAAAACTCATCTCGACGTGTGGTCGGGAGTGCTTGGCGAATATTTGAAGCAGTCGATAAGTCTTGTGACAATTTTTGTTTTGATGGATATACGGCACACTCCAAGTGAGCAAGACAGGCAGATGATAGACTTTTTAGTTTACAACCAATTGCCGTTTATGGTAATTGCGACAAAGACTGACAAGCTTGCCAAAAGTAAGGTCTTTGCAGGTGTTAAAGCAATAGCATCAGCATTAAAGATAAGAACGGAAATGATTTTGCCAAGCTCAAGTGAAACTGGTCAAGGTAAAGATAAGATTTTAAATTATATTGAAAACAAATTGGAAGAATTAAATGAACAAGATTAAGGAAACAACGATTATAGATTATGGCTATGATGGCGAGGGTGTAGGTCGGGTTGATGGCAAGGTTTGTTTTGTACCATTTACCATAAAGGGCGAAGATGTTACCTTTGAAGTAACCAAAAATAAAAAGTCTTTTTATCAAGGCAGGCTGAAAGAGGTTTTAAAGGGGAGTGATTTGAGAATAAAACCGCCTTGCAAGTACTTTGGAAGGTGTGGCGGTTGTCGCTATCAACATTTGCCATATGACGAGGAACTTAAGATAAAAGCTGAGCTTTTAAAAAGGCAACTAGGCAAGGTGGGCTTTGAAGGTGATATCGAGGTAGTGCCAACAGAATTAGAATATCAATACCGCAATAAAATAAAGTTATTTGTTGGCGAGGGTAAGGTAGGATTAAAATACCTTGCAAGCAACAAAATTTGTGATGTTAAAGAGTGCAAAATTTGCGAGGATTTGATTTGCGAGGCGATAAAGTACATTTCAAATTTTGTGAAAGGTAATGACCTCTACAAGAAGATTGTCAATATCATTTTAAGGCAAGAGGGGGATGGCTGTCTTGTAAACTTCATTGTTAATGACTACTATGAGATAAATTACCAAGGCTTGCAACTTTTGCTAGGCGAAAAATATGGGATATATCAAACTTATCAAAATATTTCAAGACATATATGTGGCAAGGAGTTTTTAGAGGCTAGTGAGTTCGGGCTAAACTGCAAATACTCACCACAATCCTTTCATCAAGTCAATGGAAATGTCTGTCAAAAGATGTATAGTGAAGTGCTAGGTTATGTGCGAGGCAAAACCCTCAATTGTTACAGCGGAAATGGTGTGCTTAGCGGTATAATTGCAAAGGGCATAAACGATAAAGTTGTGGGAATAGAGATTGGCAAGGCAGAGCATCAAGAGGCAGAGCGGTTAAAGGAAGAAAACAAACTATACAACCTTGTCAACATCAATGGTGATTGTGATGAAGTTGTGAAAAATAACAAAGAAAAGTTTAATACTATCATAGTTGACCCACCTCGAAATGGCTTGTCCGAGGTGATGTGTGAAAATTTGCTAAATAAAAGCGCGCAAAGGCTTATCTATATTTCGTGCAATAGTGCCACGCTTGTGAGAGACCTTGGGAGAATAAAGGCATATAAAATTAAAAAAGCTTACCTTTTTGATATGTTCGCGCGCACTGGCGAGTATGAAGTTATGGTATTTTTAAAGAAAGATTGATAAACACATCAAAAAAAGTGCTTAAATATATCAAAATATGTTATAATTATATAGTAGCAAAAAGGAAAGGCTCATAAGAACAATAATAAAAAGATTTGTTTTGAGAAGAATAGAACTATGACAAGGAGGACGTTATGGAAAGAATTAGGTATAAGGAATTCACTGATTATGATGATGCGCTCAAAGGGTTCACCGATTATCGCAAAAAGTTGAATGACTATATAGAGAACAATCCCGATAAGTTTTTGGAAACCTTTAGAGATATAAAGGAAAGGGCTGGGCGAGGCGATGTCATCTGTATGGATGTGCTTGCGTACTACTATAAATCGGGCGTGCCTGAGTTACTGCCAGAAAACTACAATTTGTATCTTAAATGGGAAATAATTTCTGCGGCGCGCGGGAATGAGCTTGCCATTGAAAAACTACAATTTCTTTTGGGGTATGCTTATTCTCAAATTATGCAATGTGATGATTATAGCACCATCGTATACAAAAATGACATAGAGGATTGGAACATTGTCTATGTCATAGGTAAGGCAATTTGTAAAATGCTAGTAAAAGAGTTGAAATTGTTTCCAAGCGACCTCGCACAAGAAAAAGATGTCAAGGCACCTTATACTCAAGAAGATTTTATAATATTTAGAAAGAACGTTGATGACATCATCCCTAAAACTATCGACTATATGAAGTCTTAATTTGCAAAAATACTTACAAGAGTTGTCAATCTGTCTTCATAAATCTTTTTAAGCTCTCTTTCATAGTTTGTGCGCTCGCTGAGGGCAAACAGACACTTGAGCAGTTTGCATTCAAGACCAATATACCTTAAAAAACAATATGTTTTATCTCGTCTTAACTTGAAGGTGGCAAGAGGTTTGTCATAGTCAAAAATTACTCGAAGTTTCTTAATATGTCGCTCGTTTAAAGAATACATAGTCGACGTATTTAAAAATCCGCCTAGATTAAATAGACAAGCCTTTATCTCCGCCAAGACTTGAAAAGCCTCTTCCACCATTGCATTAGTTTGCTCATCGTCCACTTGAACGAAGATGAAGCCTCTTTTATGAAGCGCCGAGGCATATTCGCGAGCCATAAGCTCATAATCTTGCAATGACAAAATTGGTTCATCATTATATTCCATATTAAAACCCTCACAATTATCTATTCGAAAACAGATAAATTTGTGAAATTTAAGTCTATTTAGAACTAAAAGCGAGAATTTTTAACTATTTTTTGAAATTTTAAATAAAAAATAAAGAAAAATCATCAATATGCACCACTAGCTCAATTGTATAGAGCACTGGTCTTCGGAACTGAGGGTTGGGGGTTCGATTGTCCCCATAAAAAAATAATCAATTTGCACTGCTAGCTCAATTGGATAGAGCATCGGTCTTCGGAACCGAGGGTTACGCGTTCAAATCGTGTGCAGTGCACCATAAAAGCCCGATTTTATGGGCATTTCAGCGATTTTTGATAGTCGCTGATTTTTTATTATTTGCAAAAAAAACAACCCCTAAAAGTGAAAATTTTTCACAATTAGGGGTTCGTTTTTTACTAGAAAATTTTAATGGTTTTTTACTTAAAAATGACCGATTTTTGCTTGTTTTCTACAAGTTTTCTACAAATTTATCACAAATTTATGCAAATGACATATTATATCGTATTGTGTTTGCTAGTGTTTTACATTTCAAAATCCTTATTTCTTTTTCTTTTTTCAAGGCGTTTTTCTTCTAGCATTCGTTCTAATTTTTCAATTTCATCATCAATTTCTTCTTCGGTTTCTTCAACGTTTTCTTTATTGCTAAAATTAAGAGCACTACTTATTGTGCTTGCACTTTCAAGTTTTGTAGAATAATCCAAATGAGAATATACATCTGCTGTTGTATTAAAATTGGAATGACCTAACCATTCTTGAATGTTTTTCATTGGCACTTTATTTGCGACGAGTAAACTAGCACAACTATGCCTTAAATCGTGAAAGCGAATGTGTTTTAAATTATTCTTTTTTAAAATATTTCTAAATCTATCCGAAACGTGATTTGGATTTATTAAATCGCCAATGTCATCAACAAAAACATAATCTGTATAATTGTAGTTATAACTTTTGCCATACAATTTCTTATTCTTCTCAATCTGTTCTTTACGTTCAATAAAAAGTTTTTCTATTTCCGGTAAAAGGGGCAATGTTCTATTACTTGCTTGTGTTTTAAGAGTGTCCGACAAATAAAATTCGCCATTTACATTAAGAACTTTATGTTTTATTGAAATCATCTTATTGTCAAAATCTATTGCTTCCCACTTTAAGCCAATAAGTTCACTTCGTCTAAATCCATAATAGGCAGCAACTCTAACAATTAAAGCGAGTGGTGTATTATCAGTTGCTTCAAATAGTTTTTCAAGTTCATCTTTATTGTAATATTCCATTTTTGTTTTTTCTTTTTTTATCTTTGGCATAAATTCATAAGGATTTTTTGCAATAAGGTCATCTCTATATGCTTGTCTTAATGCAGGAGATAATATAACAGCGTGGTGCTTAACCGTTACATTTTTATTTTTTCTTTCGTTTCTCAAATAATCATAAAAATCTTCAAGATGATGATAAGTAACATCTTTAAGTTTTAACTTATTTCCAAAATATTCCTTTATTATTTTTACGCACATATTGTAGGAAACAAATACTGCTGGCGACAATTCTTTTTCTTTTGCTTTTACATAATCTTCAACATAGTTAACAAAAATAATATCATTTTTAACTTGTGGCTTAGGGTTTTCTGTTATTATCGGCTCTTGAAATTTCTCAACTTCTTCTTCCAAAATTTTTTGAGCCGCTTTCTTATTTCCTCGTTCTTTAAGTCCGGTTGTTATCCATTTTTGTTTGTATTGTCCAAGCTCGTTTTTATAACTTATGACAGCATAATACATTCCATCTTTAACTCTTAAACTTCCCTTCATACTTGTTCATCTCCGAGCAAATATGCGATAACATTTAATTTTGAAATTTTGTAATCCTTTCCAATTTTAATTGATTTTATTGTTCCGTTTTTTAATAGCTCATAAGTTTTTGTTCTTTTAATTCCTAGCATTTGTTGTAATTGTAAAGCATTAACACAGTCCGGAAAATCTTTAAACATTAAAGCGGATATTTCATTTATTCTTTCCATATCCACCTCACATTTCCATATCCGACTTGCGTTTGCTATGTTGTTCATCGGCAGTAATCAAATCGTTTAATTTTTCTAAAAAGCCTTTATTCCTTCTTAAGTTTGTATCACCATAAATATCATTTCGTCCTTTCCATATACAATCAAACCTTGTCCAAGCACGATAGTAATCATAACTCTTGCAGTTCTTACAAATAAAATAATCAAGTGTTTGACGAAGTCCAGAAAGTAATATTTGTGGCAAATTATTATCTCTTGCAATATATCTCAAATTTCTGCTTAAAGTATTTACATTTAATCGTGTTCCATCATTCTTTAAGCAAATATAATCGCTTTCGTTTTGTATATCATATTGTTTTTCTTTAAGTTCCAAGAGTAATCTTTTTATGTCTGGCATTAGTGGAAATTCTCTTGAAAGTTCAAAGTGTTTTGTAAAAGCCCAAGTGTAGTAAAATTTGTTTGTTTTAACTAAACTAATTGGGCAAATTGTAATAGTGTTATTTTCAAAATCAATATCTTTCCATTCAAGATATAAAAGCTCTGGTCTAGACAATTCATAAGCAAGTATCATCTTATAAAACACTTCGTATTTGTGTCCTTTGCAAGCTTTCAAAAATGTTTTTACTTCTTTCATAGTGAAGATGTTTTCTTCTTTATATTCATCGTTGTTTATCATTTATTTCTCCTCAAAAATTTATTTTTTGTCTTGCTATTTTTTGTTCTATATCTATTTAATTTTTGAGAAAGAGTGACTAATAGTCTTTACATCTTTCTGCTATCTCTATTAACAAAACGAAAGTGGGTATCCCACTTGTCGCAAAATAAGAAAGAAACATAGATGCACAAAATGTAACATCGCAAAAAGCCCGATAAAATGGGCTTTTTAGCGATATTTTGGGCAAAAAGTGTTTCTTTCGCTTATCCTGTTTTATAAATCTCTATTTACTGCGTTAGCAAACTACATCTCAAAATTGCTATTTCTACTGTTCAAATACTCTTGCTGCTTAGCATATCGTTCTCGTTCTTCGCACCAATATTTAAAGTTTAACATTTCTTGTTCTTCTTGCTTTGCGTAATAATCAAGCAAGTCTAAAAGATAATCTAGTTGCCTTGCTCGTTGTTGTTTTTTAAACGCTTTTTCTTTTCTAATGTAGGTTTGCAATCGTTCTATTTCATCATTTGCTTTTCCTATTTTTAATGCTGTTTGAATTGTCATATTTCCGAGTCTTCGCATTAAGTCTTGATTATAAATATCCGCATTGTATTTGTCTGGAATATGCTTGTATTGTTCTTGTTGCCAGATTTTATATTCATTGATTTTAAGTTTGTAATCCAAATATGAATTTTTAATTTGTGGGTTAGAATATAAAACACTTTCTGTCGTGTCATCAACTTTCTTTCTTAAAAATTTCATATTCTCACTATCATAACTTGTTCTTCCTTGTGCTGGTATTTCTCTATACAATTCAAGCAATTTTTTCTTCATTGTTCTTGTCATCTCATAAGGCGACAATCCAATTTTGTATTTTTCATTTAAATCTTTTCGTGCTTTAACAATCTCGGCTGACTTATTCGTTAAAGCTCTTTCAAAAATAAGTTTGCTTCCAATCAATACATCTTTATCTATCTTTCCAGAGTGAAATTTTAACTTACCACCATTTGCATAAAACTTCGGCTCTTTCTCAAAAAACGATAGATGAATGTGTTTGTTTTCAGTGTTCTCGTGAAGCCCTGCATACCAAACAATATTGCCTTTATCAAGTCCTGCTCGTTTGAAAAATTTTGGTAATTCTTTAACTAAAAAATTATGAGCTTGCTCGTAATCTCTGCAATACTCATTTCCAAATTCTTCTCTAAAAGATATAACACAATCCCAAATACAACTTTTAGTTTCTCTTAATTGTTTTCGTAAATCTCTCTTTTGTTCATCACTTAACAAGCCATCTTTATTGAAAACTCCGCAAGATTTTTCAGTATTGCCAACATACTCGGCATAGTACTTTGGTAATTTGTTTTCTGCTCCGGTATCTACATAACTAACATAGTTATAGTTTCCATTACAAGAAACAAAATCTCGCTTTTGAATTTCTTTTGCATTCTTGTCCGGATTATATTTTTCTTTTGGTTTGTAGTAATAACATTTAAAAACAATATTATCTTTCATCTGTTTTTAACCTTTTCATAAATTGCGTTTGCAGTATCTTCAATGCTTTCTAACTTTTCAAATATTTCATCTTCTCGTATATTCTTAAATGCATAAGCTTTTAAGATTGCATTGATAAACTCGTTCACACTTTTGCAAGGCGAAAGTTTGTATTTTTCTTGCAATTTATTTAGCAAATCCAAATCATTTATTCGTAGCATATTTTCGCTTTTTATTGTCTTTGTTCGCATTAAATTCCTCCTTTTGATTATTTATTTGGCTGTGACTAAACTCTGTCTTAAACTGCTCAAAAACGGGCTTATTTTGTTTTTCTTTTATCTCAAAAAGAGAGGCAATGAGTATTTTTAGGGCAACAAAAAAACAGCCCAAAAGTCAAAAGCTGTTTTCTACTTATTTATTAAATCTAAAATGTCCTCTAATGAGAATGAAAGAAATTTATCTTTATTTTCCGTTTTCTTGTCTTCGTCTTTGTTTTTATCTTCTTGTTTTGATTTGTTATCATCTTTCTTTAATAGTGGCTTTACAAAACCTCTTACAGTCTTTGTCATAAAGTCTAACAACTTTTTGCTTTCTTCCGGAAGCCCAACACCCAACTTATCTGCAATTTTCATAGCTTGTGTTACATCATTCATAAGTTCGTTTACTTTGTTTAAGTTTATTGAAATTTTAGGTTGAGTAAACACCTCTTTTGCAGTCTGCACAATTTCATCTGCAAAAGGTTTATAAATATCTTTGAAATAATAATCTGTTTGATTAAATTCTTCATCTCTTGAAAGCAAGAAAAGTAAATGTTTATGCGTTGTGTCTTTCCACTGCGTGAAAGCACTTCTCGTTAAGCCAAAATAATTTGCAAGTTCTTTCGCACGATAGCCATATATGTAGTAAAGTTTTATCATTTTCGCTTGATTTTTATCAAGTTTATCTACCACATTCCAGACTATTCGTGCAAGTTCTTTCTTCGCCATAATCTTATCAATATTTGCTTTTTCATCTTCAATGAGTTCTCCATAAGTTAAAGCGTCTTCGCCATTCCATTCGGTAGGCTCATCAAGAGAAAGTGCAATATTTTCTTTAATCTTTTGTCCTTGCCTAGACCATCTACGATTGTCTGCGTGAAAAAACTTTGCAACCTCGTCATTGACTTCAAGTTCCAACAACTCACTATGAATTCTGTCATAATACTTGATTATTCTCATTTTTTCACCAAATTTATTGTAACATACAATAAATCCAAAAACTTGGATTTGAAAGAACTTATTTTGTCATATTATGTTGAAATCCGTTTTTATACCTTTCGGCTAATCCATATTCAGCATTTTGCCGAGTTTGTTCATCATATCGGTTTTGTAAGATAAAAGCGAATGAGTATATCTTTGCAAAGTTACTGTCGGGTTTTTGTGTCCCATAATCTCTGCAAGGCTTTTTACATCAATGCCAAGTTCAACTGCTCTTGTTGCAAAAGTGTGACGAAGTGAATGAAAATTTTTATATGGAATATTTAGTTTCCTAAGAATTCTCTCAAAAGTTTTTTGATAAGACCTTGTGTCAACAACTTTATTTTCTCTTGTTGAAATAATGTGCTCGTTTTTGCTTTTCTTCTTTATATCTTTAAGTTTTGAAAGTAGTGTTTTAGGCAAAGGTATAACACGAATTGACGATTTTGTTTTAGGTTTGTCAATAATTGTATGCCAAACTCCATTTTGTTTAATTTTGTATGCTTCCTTATCAACTTTCATAAGTCCGTTAGCAAAATCAATATCATCCCATGTAAGTGCCAAGAGTTCGCCAATACGAAGTCCTGTATAAAGACAAATGACAATCCCGATATGATTTTGCTTTTTAGAGTTCAAACAATATTGTTCTATTTTTTGTTGCTCCTGCTTTTCAAAAGCATTGACAGGTTTTTCTGTTGGGGCTGGCAACTTAATTTTATTTGAATATTCCTTTTGTATAATTTCAAAAGAAACCGCTTGAGAAAGAGCAGCTTTAATAATATTTACAATTCCAATTACAGAATTGTTGGCTAGTTGACCGCCTGTTTTCAAATTTCCACTTTCAAGTTTTTTAAGAACAAAGTCCTGCAAAACAGAAGCTGAAAGATTATTTAAGTCATAATCTCCAATTTCTGGATTGATGTGTTTTTCTACGTTGTATTTGTATCTCTCAAATGTGCGTAGCTTTACTGTGTGCTTGACATATTTATTGAGCCATATATCAAGCCATTCATTTAATTTCATAGTTTTAAATCCTCCTCATATATTTTAACTTTTTTTGGTTGCCCCTCACTTATATAAGGACATCTATTGTTAAAAAATTTAGGGAGTAAATTCAAAACTTTTAATTTTTCTAAAAAATTTTTTAGTTTAATATAAAATTAACCACCTATTGTTAGAATAGGTGGTCTTAATATAGACATTATAGCACAAGTTTTGCGATTTTGTATAAGTTTTAAGACATTTTTATATTTTAAGTTGTATTTTACCATTTGCAGTTGCTTTAATTTGTATCTGGTATTCTAACAATATGTGGTCTTTTAGGAGAACGAAAATGACCACAAATTTATCAAAAGAAAGAAGAGATACGTTAGTCGCAAAAATAAATGAAATTAAAGGATTTATTGAACATCAACAACAAGATGAAAATACTATAAATCTTTTATCTTACATAAACGAGTTAGAAAAAGAAATAAAAAGCAAAAAATATGGTCTTGTTTACGAAGAACATAAAGAAGAAATTGATGAGATATTAGAAAACAATGTTCCCATCTTAAAAGAAGAAAAAGATTTGTTTGTTGACAATGGTGGACAAATAAATTTTCTTATTGAGGGCGATAATTTAGCATGTCTTCAACTTTTAGAAAAAACACATAAAGGTAAAGTTGATTTAATTTATATTGACCCGCCTTACAATACGGGCAATAAAGATTTTATATATGACGACTCTTTTGTTGATCGTAATGATGCATATAGGCATAGCAAATGGTTGTCTTTTATGAATAAAAGATTAAGAATTGCAAAAAAATTACTTTCTCCAAGCGGTGTTATGTTTATTAGCATTGATGACAATGAACAAGCCGCATTAAAAACATTATGTGATACCATATTTGGTGAAAATAGAGTTGAACAATATATTTGGTGTTTACAAGACAAAACAGAGGGCTCATTTGTTAAAACGGCTGGCCTTACAGTTCGCAAAGAGCACGAATACATAATAGCTTGTTTTAATTCTCCCAATAAACATTTTAAGCGATATAAAGGTGTTCGTGAATTTTCAGAAGGTTCATTTTCTAACCCCGACAATGACCCACGTGGGGATTGGTTTTCTGGTAATATTTCTAGAAATGGTATAACTAGCACTACCGGTTCTAAATACTATACAATAACAAATCCTGCTGGTGAAAGTTTTACAAGAAATTGGACTTTATCAAAAGAAGAATATGAAGAAGCTCTTAAAGATAACAGAATTTTCTTTGCAAAAAATGGAGCTGGTGTTCCAAGATTAAAAATATATAAAAATGCTGACATAGAACTAATACAAAGCAGTTTGTTTAACGATGTCCATACATCAATTACCGGGAAAAATGAAATAAAAAAATTATTTAATGGCGAAACTCCATTTAATTTTCCTAAGAACACATTTTTAATAAACAGGCTTATGACTATTGCAGAAGAAAGTAAAGATTATACAATATTAGATTTCTTTGCTGGGAGCGGCACAACCGGACACGCTGTAATGAAGATGAATGCAGAAGATGGTGGAAATCGCAAATTTATTCTTTGCACAAACAATGAAAATAACATTTGTAAAGAAATAACTTATGAGAGAATTAAAAGAGCTATTACACAAGAAACTTATCAATCAAGTCTTAAATATATGAAAGTAGATTTTGAGCCGATAACTGATAAACTTTATTATGAATATGCAGATAATTTGTTAAAACACATCAAGGAATTGGTAGAACTAGAAAATGCAATAAACTTTGACAACAATAATTCAATAGCAATTATTTTAACAGAAGAAGAATTGGACACTTTAACGTCAAACATTCCTACTGAATTAGAAACAATTTATCTTGGGCACGATGTATTGCCAACAGAAGAACAAGAAACTATATTCAAAACAAAGAAAATAAAAATAAATATTATTCCAGATTACTATTACAAAGGATTGGAGGGCTAATTATGAGATTAAAGAATTTTCAATTAAATGCAATTAAATCTTTGCTTGAATGTATGGATGAGAGCAACAGAGATATAATCTTAAAAAGCCCAACCGGTAGTGGTAAAACAATAATTCTTACTCGTTTTATGGATGAATATTTAAAAAGCCATTCAAAGACTGTTTTTGTTTGGCTTACACCGGGCAAAGGTAGTTTAGAAGAACAAAGCAAAGCTAAAATGGATAAATATATTCATAACTCTCAAACAAAACTTTTGCTTGATGTTATGACAAGCGGTTTTGCTGAAAATGATTGTTGTTTTATAAATTGGGAAAAGTTAACTAAAAAAGGCAACAATGCTCTTAAAGATAGTGAAAGAACTAACTTTTTAGAATTCATTGAAAAAGCATTCGCGGATGAGTTAGAATTTAAAATTATAATAGATGAAAGTCATCAAAACTTTACAGAAAAAGCAGACGCTATTGTTCAATTATTTCATACAGACAAAATAATAAGATGTTCTGCAACTCCAATAGTAAATAAAAGCGCAAAGTTAATTGATATTAAGGAAGAAGATGTTATCGCAGAGGGTTTGATTAAAAAACTTGTAGCGATAAACGAAAATTTTCCTCAAACATTAGCAACAGATAATCAAACCATATATTTATTGCAAAAGGCAATCAATAAAAGAAATGAAATTAAACAACTCTATACTGATATGAATGTAGATGTTAACCCTTTAATTGTTATACAACTACCAAACAATTCGGATGCATTATTAGATACTATTGAGACATTTTTTGCCCAACTTAATATAGATTATGAAAACGATTTGGCTTTATGGCTTTCTGGAAGACACGAAAACTTAGAAAATATTGAAGAAAATAATGCAAGCCAAGTGGCTGTAATTATAAAACAAGCTGTTGCAACAGGTTGGGATTGCCCAAGAGCTCATATTTTAGTTAAGCTTCGTGAAAATATGGATGAAACGTTTGAAATCCAAACTATTGGAAGAATAAGAAGAATGCCGGAAGCAAAGCATTATGAAAACAGCATTCTTGACACTTGTTATTTATATACATTTGATAGTAAATTTACAGAGGGTGTTAAAAATAGTTTAGGTAAAAACGCTCTTGATGTTAAAACATTATTTTTGAAAAATGAATATAAAAAAGTTTCTCTAATAAAAGAACAAAGAACAATGATTACAGACCTGCGTAACCCACGAAAAGCATTAAAATCAATTAACACATATTTGAGAAACGAATATGGATTATCTGGAAAAAAGACAGAAAATAAAACAAGATTAGAAACGAATGGCTACATATTTTCTAATGATATAATTAAGCATACAGTTTCTGGCGATGTTGCTGTATTAGATGAACTTAGAGAGAGTGAAAACTTAAACTCAATTACATTAACAGAACCGCTAAATACCCACACTCACGGAAGAGATTATCATAACAGAATTGGTAGAATAGGATTAGAAATTGGTCTTGAATATAATTTTATGAACACAATCATCGGCAAGTTATTTGGTGATAAATTTCAAGACAAAGACAAGTTGCTAAGTCTTTCATCTCGTGAACTTTATGCTTTTGTAATAAATAATTTTGATAGATTAAGAAGAGATGTGCGAAATGCAATGGCTATTGTTTTATCTCAAATTGGAATGGATTTAAACAGAGTTTCGGAAAAACAATTCTACATACCTCAAACAACTATGTTTACATACGATAGCAAAAGCAAAGTCCAAACGGAATGCGAAGACAATGTTTATCAGGGATATTTGCTTTCAGCTGAACCTCGTTCTTCATCTGAAAAGAAATTTGAAAAGTTTTGTGAAAATTCAAAAGCTGTTGAATGGTTTTATAAAAATGGTGATAAAGGCGATGAATATATGTCTATTGTTTATTTGGATAATGCAAACAGACAAAAACTTTTCTACCCCGACTATATTTTATCTATAAATGGCGAAACTTGGATTATTGAAACAAAGGGCGGTTTTGACAGAACCGGTAAAAGTGAAGATGTTGATATTTTCTCTCCAAAGAAATTTGATGTATTAAAAACATATTTAACAAAACACAATCTTAAAGGTGGATTTGTGAGATATGATAAACAAAGTGAAGAGTTATGTATTTGTTTAGAAAATTATAGTGATGACATTCATTCAAACGAGTGGAAGATATTAAGTGATATTATAAAGTAAATTACAAAAAGACCACATATTCTTATGATAGTTGGTCTTTTTTAGATGCAAAACTGCAATTTTGATTATTTTTAACTAAAATATTATTCATTTTCTTGTGTTTGTATGGCTTTTTTATTATGAAAGCCATTTATTTTTTTACACCTACCATAAGAATTTATGATATTAAGAAACACTCATTTTAACCATCTATTATTCGTTTTCTTAAAAGGAACGATATGGAAAATAAAGAGAAAATTGTTGCTTTTGCGGGTCATCGATACGAGTGGCACTCAATAGGTGTTGAAGATAAATTACCAAGCATCCTTGAAGATTTAATCGCAAAGGGATACACAATTTTTTATGATGGCGGTTATGGTGCTTTTGACAAGAAATGTGCCAATGCTGTCTTTAACCTCAAAAAGAAATATCCACAAATAAAGATTTACAAAATCTTAACATATTACCATCACGACAAAGAAAAGTATGAAATTTCTTCTACTTATGATGGCTCCATATACCCAGATATTGAAGAAGTGCATTTCAAACAAAAAATCACAAAGCGAAACGAGTGGATTGTTGACCAATGCGATATACTAGTTTGCCACATAGAAGAGACCTATAAAAGCGGTGCTTATAAAACTTTAAAATATGCCCAAAAGCAAAACAAACCAATTATTAACATATAGAAAAAGAAGACTTTAATCAGTCTTCTTTAATTCCGACTATTCAATATATTGGGATAAAATTCTGAATATATAAAACTTGAAGTATTTAAGACAACCATATAATTTTGTTTTAAAATATTTTCCGACTGTTTAGTATGTAAATTTTTAATATCAATAATTTGTTCATATTCCAATTTTGAAGGTTTTACAAATTTATTATTTAATAATAAATTTGCTTGCATTAAATGAGTTTTACATATTTTATAGAAATCATTTAAGTTGTAAGAATTAATATTTTTGTTTGTTCCTTCTTGCCCTACTATATTTTTATAATTAATTAATATTTCATTGCTGGATATTATTGACTTGTTTTTTAATGAAGATGGGTTACTAAAATAAAAATGTCTATACGACTCCATCATTGGATAATTAATAAACAATTTTCCATATTCGCCAGTTTCATCTGTAAACAACTCTAACATTTGTTTAACTTTTTCTAGATTTTCAATGTGTCTATCTTCTGAATCATTTTGTAAATCTAAATCAAAAACTAAATAAGTGTTCACAAACTTTGTATTTTTTATTACATTTTTTATTTCATCATTAAGTTCTAAGCAGTTTAAAATCACATCTTTTGTTGTTGTATTAAAATCATATTCTTTTATTTTTTGATATAATTCATAAATGTCGTTACAAAAAGGAATGACTAAAGTGTTTCGATCAATTGAAATTAAATTGCACAATTTCTGAAAAAATGATTTTTCACAACTTTCGCCCTCAATAATAATGAGTGTGTTATATCGTGAATCCACCATTTCTATACATCCTTTCAAGATTGTGTGCTTCTCTTATTTCTTTTTCAGTGCAATCAGGCAATGACTTTATAGTTTTATTTTCACTAATTATAAAACAACAGTCTGGTCTAATTATGCTATTGTTCATAAGATAAGTGTTATGTGTGGAAACAAATGATTGAAAATTGTCTTTATTGTTAATAAGATTTAAAATGTATTCTGATGTTTCATAGTGATAGTATGCATCAAACTCGTCAATATACAGAAATGTAATTTTGTCAAACTCTAACATCCAACAATAGAATAACCACAAAGATAATGTCCCTGTAGACGCAACCGCGGTGAAAGGTAATTTAGAGTTATCATCATAGTTGACCATCAATATTTTATTGTTATATAAATCTTTTTCAATCGATAGATTAAATTTTAAATTTTCATCTACATTATACAAAAAGTTTTGGAAATCTTTAACAGCTTCCTTTTTGTCTAGCATATCTGTCAATTGTTCAGGACTTTCTTTATATCCACCAAACTGGTTATTATTTACACTTCTAAACCAAAGCATATTGTCTACAAATTTCATAAGTTTACACAAACAATGATTTTCATCAAAACTGCAGTGGTCATAAATATATCTTACAAAACTTTGTTCAACTCTTAATGGCGATATCTTTAATGTTGTAGCTTCTTTTATGAGAAGAGTACGATTGCCTTGATTTTTAAAATCATAATTAATAACTAGATGTTTATTGATGTAAAGTTTTTCATAAAGTATTGCTAGTTGATTTGCTTTTCCATATACATACTTAATCTCATCTTTATCAAAATTAAACACATATTCAAATTCGACGGGTTTATTTGTTTGTTCACCATTTTGATAGGAAATATTTACATCAGGTTTAAATTTGTCTGTCAAATGGTAAACGATATCAAATAATGCTAAGCCAAAATTTGATTTCCCAGACCCATTTTTCCCATATATTAAACCCTTATTTACAATTCCATATTTTATAAAGCTTTTATGAAAATTGTAGTCTCTATGTTTAGAAAAGTCAATACTAATACCATCTTTAAAGCCTTTATAATTTGTTACCTTAAAATATTTTAACATATTTATCACTCCTAGGTGATTACATTTTACCATAACTACTCCTTTAAGTCAATTATTTGCCGCAATTTTTTTACGGAATGCTGCATTATTAATAATATTTATTCTTATTTATTACCAAAAATGACAATGTTAACCGTAAAATTTTTACGAAAAAGGATTAATAGATATTTTTCTATTAATCCTTTATACTGACCAACCCAATAGGTTAGTTTATAGTAATTTTTTTATGAGAGAGTCTAAAAGTCTTTTAAAGATTATTTTTAGCTTACCACTATTATAGCATACAAAAACGAAATATCAATAGTTATATGCCATACTTCTACAAATTTGTGTAAGAAAAATGCAGGATTTTTGCAAATGGGTTGTTTTATATTATATTTTATTGTTTAAGTGTTGTATAATGTTGTTATGCATGAAAGGGTGTCTAAATGCCTTTGTTTTCAGGCATTTTAGGGCTTAATCAAACGATATAATACGATAAAATATGGTGAAAAAAGTTGAACTTACGACACTTGACTTCAATTTCTTCGGAACCAAGGGTTGGGGGTTAGAATCCCTCGTGGAGCACCAAAAATCTAACATTATCGGAAGCCGAACTTGCTTGCAAGGGTGAGGCTGAGGGTTTTTCATACTATGTGATGGACACAATTTATTGTGTTTTTGCGTTTAGCAAAATTAAAATTTAACTTGTTTAAATTTTATCATCACAAAGTTTATATTATCGGAAGCCGAACTTGCTTGCAAGGGTGAGGCTGATGTTCATACATACTATGTGATGGACACAATTTATTGTGTTTTTGCGTTTAGCAAAATTAAAATTTAACTTGTTTAAATTTTATCA
>CALVNW010000018.1 GCA_944350015.1 uncultured Clostridia bacterium
TTTGCAGTAGAAAGGGTGCAAGTGGATATGGGTGGAAGCATTACCTTTAACGCAGATGATGTCTATGCTCGTGTTACAGGAAGTGTAGAAAAGGCGCAGGTTGCACCAGCGAGCTTAAATGTAACCTATTCAGCCTACGAGACAACAGGCAATCCTACAGCGTGGGAGAGCCTTGACCTTGAGTTTGATAGCCAAGCCACGCCAATAGTGATATCAATCACGGTAGAGAACCTAAGTACAGAGAGGAGCTTAACAGTAAACTTAACAGACGCTCTTACCTCTAGCGTGCCAAACTTGGGTAAATCATTACAAAGAGATAATGGCGCCTATAAAAGCGGAACAAATATAACCTTATACCCTAAGGATAATGGAACAAGCACCACAACCTTCACTATAACCTTATCAGTTACTGACAAAAACCAATCTCTCACCAACGCCCAGTTTGGTTATGACCTTAACCTCTATGATGAGAACTATAAATTCCCAGAAATTTATGATTATTTCACCTTTAGTGACAATGGTGATGAAACAGTTACGCTTACTGGCTTTAATGCAGGTTTAGCGGATGGAAAGACAGATATTGTTATACCAGCAACAGTATCACAAAATGCAGACGGACAGTGGATTGATGGTGATGATTATACTGTTGTGAGTATTGTTGATGGGTATTATGATGCTAATCATCCACTTACTGGATCGACAGGTGCTTTTGCGAGAAATACAACTATAACAAGTGTTGTTTTACCGGATACTATAGAGTATATAGGCGAGTGTGCATTCTATTATAGTACTAGCCTTGCAAGCATAACCTTACCAGAAGGTTTAACAAGTATAGGATATAGGGCATTCCAATCTTGCAGTGGACTTACAAGTGTAGATTTAAGCGGATGTACAAGTTTAGCAAGTATAGGAGAGATGGCATTCTCTGGTTGCAGTGGACTTACAAGTATCAGTTTGCCATCAAGTTTAACAAGTTTAACAAGTATAGGATATGATGCATTCTATGTTTGCAGTGGACTTGAAAGTATAACTGTAGAAGAAGGAAATCCAGTTTATCATAGTGAAGGAAACTGTTTAATTGAGACGGAGTCAAATACACTGGTGCTTGGATGCAAAAACTCAGTTATCCCATCTTATATTACAAGTATAGGGTATGATGCATTCCAAGATTGCAGTGGACTTACAACTGTAGACTTAAGTCAATGTACAAGTTTAACAAGTATAGGGTGGTCTGCATTCTATGGTTGCAGTGGACTTACAAGTATCAGTTTACCAACAAGTATAACAAGCATAGAAGGTAATGCATTCTATGGTTGCAGAGGACTTAAAGAGGTTATAATTGATAGTGAGTATGTATATACTAATGCAAAATCGGCATCTGCGTGTGGTTCTTTGTTTAACAACTCATCTATCACCACTGTTAAAGTTTTGACTAGTTTGGATGATGGAACTAATAGTTATATCACCACAAACTTCACGAAGGGTCCAACAGAGGTGATTGGTGGAAAGAGTTATACTGTTTATTCTAAAAATTAAAATAAATTAATTGTTTATTAAATAATTTTTATCTTTAAATATCCATTTGATTTTAAAAACTAAACAATAAAAAATATTGTTGAAAAATCAAGATAAGCAAAATATTAGTAAAAATTTACGAGGTTAATTAGTATTAAATTAAATTTTTTGATGTATTTAAGCATCATAATTTTAATTACCTTTTAAAAGACAGGTTTTTGCAAGTTTATTGCAGATAGCCTGTCTTTTTTGTTGTAATATTTGCCGTAAATGCAATGTATATTATCTTAAAGGGGGACAAGGTGGAGATTTTGGTTTTGGTGGTGCTCGGGCTTGTGCAAGGCATATGTGAATTTTTGCCTATCTCTTCTAGCGGGCATTTAGTGTTGTTATCTTCGCTATTTGGTGTGGAAGATTCGCTATTTGTAAGCATTGTTCTTCACGTTGCCACACTACTCGCGGTTATAATTGTATTTTGGAAAGATATAGTTTTTCTTTTGAAACATCCACTTTCTAAGGAGAGTATGAATTTGGCGCTTGCGACAATTCCAACCTGTATCATTGTTCTAATCTTGATGCCTCTTGTCAAGGAGTCTTTTGGCGGTGGCGCGCTGGCTGTGTCTTTCTTTATTTCTGCATTGTTGCTTATTATTACCCAAAAATTATCTAAGTCAAGCGGACAATTTACAAAGAAGAACGCCATCATAATGGGCATAGCGCAGGGGTTAGCTGTTTTCCCTGGCATATCACGTTCTGGGACTACCATCTGCGCTGGGCTTTTAAGTGGTGCAGAGAGAAAAGAGAGTGCAAAATTTTCTTTTTTGATGAGCATTCCGATAATACTGCTTTCTCTTGTAATGGAAATTTACGAAATATCGGTTGGTGGCGTCAGCGTTTGCGTAAATACAGTTGGGTTGCTACTGGGAGCTATAGTTGCTTTTACCATCGGCATCCTTTCAATCAAGTTGATGTTAAGGCTGACAGAGAAGGCAAACTTCAAGTGGTTTATTATCTATCTTATCATTATTGGCATTTTGACAATTTTTATTTAAAAAATATTGTTAAACTACTTATTCAAACATCTTAAAATAAAGGAAGATTTAATGGAGAATTTTCATTGTAAAAGTATAGAGCAGACGCTTAGGGAGCTTCGAAGTCGCTCGTCAGGGCTCAAATCAAGTGAGCTTGTCGGTCGAGAGAGGGCAGATGTCATAATGCAGGGCAAGAAAAACTCAATAATCAGCAAATTTTTTGCTCAGTTTTTTGACCTAATGATAACAATTTTGCTTTTTGCCTCTGCTGTGTCAATTGTTATTGGAATAGTAGAAAAGTCATCTAGCGAAATAATAGATGGCTGTATTATTCTATTTATTGTCATTATGAACGCCATATTCGGCGTTGTGCAGGAGTATAAAGCCGAAAAATCTCTTGAAGCGCTTAGCAAGCTTACCGAACCTGAGTGCTATGTGCTACGCGACGGACAGATGATAAAGATTAATACAACAGAGCTTGTACTGGGCGACATCGTTTCACTTGAGGCTGGCGCAATAGTGCCGGCAGATTTGCGTCTTATTGAGTCACACCAACTTAAGCTTGACGAGTCCTCTTTAACAGGAGAAAGTCACCAAATAGAAAAGAATGCAAGTGATGTTTGCTTGCAGAACGCTCCATTAGGTGAAAGGCATAATATGGCATACAAAGGCACGGTTGTTGCGTGCGGAAGGGGACTTGGCGTAACCGTTGCACTTGGAGATAAAACAGAGCTTGGCAAGATTGCAAGTGTGATAAAGGATAGCCAAAAGGAGATGACTCCTCTTCAAAAGTCCATCAAAGATGTCGGTAAGGTTTTGACCTATCTTGTTCTCCTTGTTGCAATAATCACTTTTATTATAGAGATTATCATAAATCCTGCCAATATTATGGACGCCTTTTTAACATCGGTTGCAATCTCTGTCGCGGCAATACCTGAAAGTATGCCAGCGGTTATTACTATAATTATGAGCCTTGGTGTTGCCCGCCTTGCAAAGCAACGTGCTATTGTAAAACGTATGCATTCGGTGGAGACGCTAGGGTGCTGTGAGGTTATATGTTCAGATAAAACTGGAACAATAACGCAAAACAAAATGTCCGTTACTGCAATATATGTAAATGGAAAGTTTCAAGACAAAAGGTTTAGCATAACAAAAGAAATTATGCCTTTTATTAAGTGCGCGCTGGCGTGCAACGATGCATTTATTAGCAAAGGCAAACTTACAGGCGACCCAACAGAGGTTGCACTTCTTGATTTTTGTCAAAAACACAAGTTTTCAAAAGAAGAGTACGATAAGGATTACAAAAGAGTTGACGAACTGCCATTTGACAGCAACCGCAAGATGATGAGTGTGCTAATCCAAGAGGGCAACAACAAAATCGTATACACAAAGGGTGCGCTTGATGGGGTTATAAATAGATGCCAATACATTTTGATTGATGGCAAGGTTGAAAAGCTGTCGCCAGCACATAAAAGTAACATCTTTAAAGCAAACGACGCGATGGCAAATAAAGCACTCCGAGTTCTAGCTCTTGCCTATAAAAAATCAGACAACTTAAGTGAAGACGACCTTGTTTTTATCGGTCTTGCAGGTATGATTGACCCGCCAAGAAAGGAGATTAAGGACGCCGTCAAAAAATGCAAGCGCGCTGGAATGAAACCGGTGATGATTACAGGTGATTATAGTCAAACCGCTTTCGCAATAGCAAAAGAGATTGGGCTTGCCGAAAACTTATCTCAAGTAATTACAGGAAGAGAACTTGCAAAACTGAACGATAACGACCTATCAAAAGTTATAGAAAATTATGCGGTCTTTGCGCGAGTAAGCCCCGAGGATAAGGTTAGGATTGTCGAAGCATTTAAAAGCAAGGGTAAGGTGGTTGCAATGACGGGAGACGGCGTCAATGATGCACCATCTCTTAAAAAAGCAAGCATTGGCATAGGTATGGGCATTGCAGGAACCGATGTCGCAAAAGAGGTCTCAGATATAATTATCACCGACGATAACTTTGCAACAATTGTCATTGCAGTTGAAGAAGGGCGTAAAATCTATCAAAACATACAAAAAACCGTAAAATTCCTCTTTTCTGCCAATCTTGCCGAGCTTTTTTCACTTTTCTTTGTGACAATCTTATTCCCACAATATATTTTCTTATTCCCTGTTCAAATTCTATTTGTAAACCTGATAACTGACTCACTACCCGCCATTGCACTTGGGGTTGAACAGCCAGAGCGCGACCTTATGGATGTTCCGCCTCGTGACTCCAAAAAGGGGTTGTTTTCAAACGGCATTGGCGTATCAATTGTCGTGCTTGGATTGTTTCAGACCTTGTTTGTTGTGCTTGCCTACGTGATAGGAATAAGCTTTTATAATGAAGGTATTGCTGTAACAATGAGCTTCTACACTTTAAATATTATTCAGATGTTTTACCTTGCCTCAATGCGAACTAATGCAAATATTTTCAAATCAAAACCACTCAAGAATAAATTTTTCTTACTTGCAGTTGGCTTCTGTTTCCTACTTGTTGCACTCTTTGCATTTACGCCTTTAAAATATTTGTTAAATTTAAGAACGCTCAACCTTTTGCAATGGTCTATAGTATTTGGGTTTTCATTATTGATGCTTATTATCAGCGAGATTTATAAAATGATAGAAAAACGAATTTTGAATAAAAAATATGCGAAAAGTAGTAAAAAATAAAAAAATATTGATAAAATTAAAATAATTTATATAAATAATTACAAAATTATCAATATTAAATAGATTTTTTTATTAAAAAAATATTAAATATTAAAAAAAATAGTCTTTAAAATATTTTAAAAGGCTATTTTTATTTGGATTTTTAATTAAACATTTTTTAATAATAAAAAATAAAAATAATTTTAATTTTTATTTATAAAAATAATTAAATTAAGATTTAATTTAAATGAAAATCTATTAAATAAAATTAAAAAGTATTTAGTTAAGTAATTTTGAAGTTAACAGAACAAATTAACACTTTAACTACAAAAGTTAATATGTTTTTTATTTTTTAACTGCATAATAAAATTAATACTTTTACCATTGTTATAGATTATTGTTATAGTTCATTATTTGAAAAATCTTTAAACATTTATTTTAATATTGACAACAAAAAATATTTGTTTATGCTAAAAAACAACAGAGTTATGATCGATTTTTTGCAAGCATAAATTCTTTCTATTTATTCTAAATTAATTAGAGTGATTGTTTTTTGACAAAATCAACAGCAAGCCAACTCGCGTATAGCAAGTACATCTAACTGCCGAATTAAAAATATTAAATTTTTTTAATTTACTGGACAGATTTTAATATTATATGTTATAATATAATTAGTTTTAGGAGTGTATTATGATTAATAATAATAATTTAAGAGAAATTATTGAAGAAATGGTAGAAAATGCTGATGATTTAAAAGAAGTAATATTTGACATTGTTGTTAAAATTGATAATTTGGCATATAATAAAGAAACCAAAATCGCCGATTTAATAAATTATGACCCTCGTAAAAATTTTGTAGAGCCATTAACACAGGGTATGATTTATAATTGGGTGTTTAAAATTTGTAATAGGTTAGGCATCTCCTTAGAAAACAGTGAATCTAGTCTTGGCGGATTAGCATTTAAATACAATTTTAAGAAGTTAAAAAGTAACAATAAGAAACAAACCTACACCACGGAAAATTTTAAATTGGAAGTGTATGAACAAGATGCAATAGTAGCGCCAAGCCATCCTGCATATTTTAGGGGAAGATTTGTATTATCAATAGAAAATAATAGAGGGGTTGCTGAAATTGAAAGAAATGGTTACACACTTAATGAAACTGTAATTGCCGAGTTAAAAAACTTGGTTTTAAAAAATGCAAAAAAGTTAAAAGATCTATTAAAAAAGAAAAAAACTCTTGAAAATCTTTATGCAGGCGAACCGGAGGGCGGTGGACCTGATTCTTCAATTGTTTTAACATATGATAATGAAAAAATTGAAATTTCTAGGATTGAAATTTCTGGAGATTTGAAAAAAAGAGCGTATGATAAAATATTGGCTAAAATTCAAAAATATGTTAAAAAAGCAATAAAAAAAGGAAATGCTTTTGTTGATGAGAATAGTCCCAATCCTATTATGGAGGCAGAAGAATGGGGGAAAGACAGAGAGGAACGAGGACAATTTTTTAAAGCCCTTGAGGAAAGACGCAGAAAACTTACGGATTTATTAGAAAGATTGAAAACTGAAAAACTATACACATACAAAAAAAGCGATAGCCTTATTTCTGGGCATTATGAATACAATCCTATAATTTGGGAAGTGTTTAAAGAGGTTGGAATAAACAATCCAAAATTTAGAACATATGAAAATCATCTTGCAAAAACATCTGAAGGCGAGTTGACCATAGAAGAAATTGTAGAGCAATTCCTATTTTGGAGTAGAGGCGAAAGATTTTCCGAGGGCACGATTGCCGAAGCAATAGATAGTGGAAATTTTGAAAAGTTGTTTATTAGATATATTGCTTATACTGAACCAAGATAAGAATATATTGATTAAAAATTAAAAGGTAAGGTTGTATGAAATGGCAAGAGCAATAACTGGAGATTTTGCAGAAAAAGTACAATATTATCAAAAGATTATTGGTTTAACTTTTGGCAAACAACTTAAACAATATATTTTAAATTATGGGTTTTTAAGTTTTGGTTCATTAGAGTTTTATGGAATTAATGCAGTTCAGAAAGAAAAATCGGATTTGATTGTTCAAACAAACTATTTACATCACTATTTTGAAAAGACAAAACGTTTAATTGCACTAGAAAGCCTAGGTGACGGATTTTATGCGTTAGTGGATGAAAAAGATAATGTTTTTGAGTATGATACTGAAACTGATAAATTAATAACTTTAAAAATAATGTTGAATAATTATTTGTTGAAACGATTTGAAGAAGAAAAACAGAATGATTTTTAAAGTGAATCGATAGAGTATGTAGATTAAAAGTCGTGATTATAATTAAGGCGGGCTTTTATTCAATAAAAATTTTATATTTTATCTATTTAAATTAACAATAAAAAAATTAAATAAAAGACATATTGCTCAAATTTCTTTGAAACTAAAAATAATTATAAATTTGCATATAACAAGTTATATATTTTTAAAATAAGGAACTTAGAAATTTATAAGTTCCTTATTGATTTCGCTAGTTACTAAATAGTCTAACCTTAACTGAAAATTTTTATATATTTATTGTGCAACAAATTTACTCTTGTCCGCTTTCACTTTCTTCGGTTGCGTAAAGTTTATAACTTTCAGGAGCAAAATGTGCTATAGCGTCATACACCGAAATGTACTCATTCGCCCAATCCTCTTTTACTGGTGTAAAGTCCTTGTCTTCTTGTATATCACTTAAATTATAAATACTTCTTGTCCATTTTTGAGCGATATTATCGTACCAATAAAGTTTATTGTTTTTATTTATCCCGACATATAAAAGTTCGTCTTGTTTAGAGCCCTCTTGTTCACTTATAGGCTCTTTAGTAATAAAAAATGAGAGTGCCTTGCCGATTGTAGATGGTTTTTGCGCTTCATCTATTAAAGAGAAATATTCTTTAGCCTCAGAAACTGAGATAAACGAGTTGTGCCAGTCGTCACCAACTTTTACAAAGGCAATATTATCTTTTATAGCATCAAGATTATATAGGCTTTTTATCCAGCTATTGCTATCATTATTATACCAGTATAGGGTATTGTCTTTTTTGGTTTCTACATATAGTGTGCCCTCAAGGTCTTTTGGGGTGTCAAGAGTAGGTGTATCGTATGCAACATAAAATTCTAAATTATTTTTCATAATAACTCCTTTTATATTTAAAATTTTCTTATTCTTCTTTTGTAACGTTCTTGGCTAGGTATTCCTCTATCAAATCAATGCGGTTGGTAGGAATATTTATTGTGCTAGTTTTATTTAATTCAATGAGCTTTGGGAGAAGGTTTTTTATGTAATTTTTATCTAGGCTATCAAATTTTTTAATTTGAAGTTGCCCACTTTTAATATATTTTAAAAGTTCGCTATAAATGTCTTCTATATACTCAACGCTTTTAACTTTGACATCCTGCGCAGTCCTTACAGCTCCAGCGTGACCACATTTGTTAGACTGCTCAACTGGCTTGAAATTAGCTTCTTCAAGTGTATAAAGGTAGCCCGACCTGCCTTTAACCGAGTTTTCGAAAAAGTTTGGTACAATCTCAAGAAAACACTCTTGTCCGTCTATTGTAGTAAAAGTGTTTGGATAAACTCTTGCAATATAGGTTAGGGCGACAAGCCTACTAGTTGTGGCATAAACATAGCCATCTTTTGATTTGCTTACTTTAAACTCCTTAATATCTCCATTAAATTCAGTGCCGTTATAGTAATTCATATTTACCCCTCATTTAACATCTAAAACTGAATTAATCTTATTATAGCATACTTAGAAGCAAATGTTAAGTACTTCTTTTGAACATTTTTCGAGTTTTAGTATATTTATGCGAAACGATAAACAAGAGTAGGCAATACTAGTTATGTCAACTTAGATTGTAATAGCGGAAGTCGAACTTGCTGGGGATGAGTGAGGGGCACTGTTTAAATTCGCATCTAAATATAATTTAAAATGAAAAATTTGACACAGTTTTTGACACAGTATTTTTAGCAATTTTTACGTTTTTAAGCTAAAAGTTGTGTCAAGAGCAAGTTTATCAATATTAAATAAAAAAATGCTATAAGCCTTTATTTGTAAGACCTATAGCCACTTGGTGCGGATAACAGGAGTTGAACCTGCACCCTTTCGGACTGGAACCTAAATCCAGCGCGTCTGCCATTCCGCCATATCCGCATACCATTCATTATAAATTTTTTATTTAGGCGGAATGTCAGACGACAAAACAATTAAATTGTTTTTCGCTGGATTTAAATCAAGCGCGTCTGCCACTGTCACCCTTAAAATATGATTTTAAGGGAACCCGGACCGCCATATCCGCATACCATTCATTATAAATTTTTTACTTAGGCGGAATGTCAGACGACAAAACAATTGTTTTTCGCTGGATTTAAACCAGCGCTACTTTACCCCAAAAATCTTGCGATTTTCGGGGACCCCGACTGCCACTTTCACCCTTAAAATGCAATTTTAAGGGAACCCGAACCGCCATATCCGCATACCATTCATTATAAATTTTTTATTTAGGCGGAATGTCAGACGGCGAAACTATTGTTTCTCGCTGGATTTAAATCAAGCGCGTCTGCCACTGTCACCCTTAAAATATGATTTTAAGGGAACCCGAACCGCCATATCCGCATACCATTCATTATAATTTTTTTACTTAGGCGGAATGTCAGATGACGAAACAATTGTTTCTCGCTGGATTTAATCCACCGCGTCTGCCACTGTCACCCTTAAAATATGATTTTAAGGGGAGCCTAGTCGCCATATCCGCATAAACATAAAATAGTTAAGCAAACCTATAAATTAATTAATCTTTAAAGTTTGCTTTTTTATTATACATTATAATTTAAAATTTTGCAAGTGTTTTTAATATTTGTTTATTTTAAATTATTCTATTACCAAATTTTTAGTTTACGATGTTTTTTGTGTTTTATAAAGATTGTTTTTTGTTAGAATGAAAAGTATATGATGTTTGACTTATTACAGGAAACAAAAAGTAATATTTTTAGAGATAAAAAGAAAAAAATTATATAAAATCGCATTTTTGTCACATTTTATCTTCAATTTTGTAATTTTGTTTACATTTTAAATAATTTTATGTTAATATTCTTATATAAGGATATATTATGGAAAGTTACATTAAGAAGATTAACGATAGGGTGAGGGCAAAACACGATGAAAAGGGTGCCAAAAAGATTAAAAAGACCTATCTTATTGTAGGAGGACTGACGCTTGGCATTGGACTTGCTGGCTTTGTATCTGCCTTCATCACTTTTTTTGTGTTATTTTTTGAAACAAAAACTGAGGACGCCTTTATTGCTTGGGAGGTGGCGGTGCCTTTTATACTTATGATTGTTGCAGGCTCTGTAGTGACGCGTATAGGCGATATGCTACTTAAAGATGAAGAGATTGCAGAAAATGAGAGACTAAAAAAAGAAGAGAAACAGGCGTTAATTGACAAGAAGAACAGCAAGAAGAGACTTGATAAAAATCCGCTCATTGGTGCGATTGTTGGTGATGTGGCAGGCTCTATATATGAATTTAACAATATTAGAACCAAAGATTGCCAACTTTTCACAAAGGACTGTCATTTCACTGATGATAGCGTACTATCTATAGCCGTTTACAAAGCCTTAAAAGAGTGCAGGGGTGACTATAGTAACCTTTACCAGCAGACAAAAAGCTGTGTGAATGAGGTTGGCAGACGCTATGAGAACTGTGGCTATGGCGGAATGTTCAAGAAGTGGCTTAATTCAACGACGCAGATGCCGTATGAAAGTTTTGGTAACGGCTCTGCTATGAGGGTGAGTGCTGTGGCGATGTTTGCAAATGACCTGGAGCAGGTTAAAAGCCTTTCAAAGGAAGTTACCCGCATTACTCACAATCATCCAGAAGGCTTGAAGGGGGCAGAGGCAACAGCGGTTGCAATCTTCCTTGCAAAGAAAAAGAAGAGCAAAGAGGAGATAAAAAAATATATAGAAGAAAATTATTACAGTCTAGATTTTGACTACGATATGCTAAATAAAAACTATAAGTTTAACGAGACTTGTCAAGGCACGGTGCCACAAGCAATATACTGCTTTTTAATTTCTGACAGCTTTGAAGATTGTCTTAGGACAAGTATTTCAATAGGTGGCGATACTGACACGCTGTGTGCAATATCTTGTGCGATTGCTGGGCAATACTACAAGGTGCCAAAGGAATTTAAGGAAAAGGCGTTTGAATATCTTGATGATTATCTTAAGGATATTATCAAGTAATAGATAATTTCAAAAAAAATTGAATAAAATCAAACAAAAACGTAAAAAAATCAATATTTTTAGCAAATTAAGGAGATATTATGAAAAATATAGCAATTATAACCGGTGCTTCATCTGGCATAGGAAGAGAGTTTGTAAGACAACTTGATGGACAATTTGATGAGTTTTGGGGAATAGGTCTTGGGCAAGAGGCGCTTGACAGAGTAAAAGAAGAGACAAACACCCCTTTTATAGGCTTTGACCTTGACCTTACAAAAGAGGAGAGTTTTGATATAATCAGAAATAAACTTGACGAAGAAAAGCCTAATGTAAAGTTTCTTGCAAACTGTTCTGGCTTTGGAAAGTTTGGAAGGTATGATGAAATAGACGTTAAAGACTCGGCGAATATGGTAGACCTTAACTGCAAAGCCCTCCTTCAAATGACTGAGTATGTTTTGCCTTATATGAGCGAGGGCGGAAGGATTGTGGAGATTGCCTCAGTTGCTGGCTTTCAACCAATACCATATATGGCAGTATACGGCGCAAGCAAAGCTTTTGTTATTAGCTATTCAAGGGCGCTCAATCAAGAGCTTAAGTCAAGAAAGATTAAGATTACCTGCGTTTGCCCATTCTGGACAAAAACGGCATTCTTTGATAGGGCAAAAGATACTAAAGCTAAGAATGAGGTTGTAACATACTATGCTGCGATGTATAAGCCAGAGCGAGTTGTTAAAAAGGCAATCAAGGACAGCAAGAAAGGCAAAGAGCTTTCAATATGTGGCTTTATTGCAAGAAGTCAAGTGCGTCTTGTCAACATTTTGCCAAAGAAACTTGTTATGACAACTTGGATTAGCCAACAAAAATTAAAGAAAAAATATAAAGATAGATAATTTTTAGTAAAAATATGGCAAAAATTAAAATATCTCGTTAAAATCACCGCGAGATATTTTTACTTTGCGAACAAGAAATTCAAATTTTATAAAAAAGATTGATTAATTTTAAATATTGTGTTAAAATATAAAAAGATTGAAAAAGGAGAATATTATGGCAAACGCAATAAGAAATATGAATTTTAAACCAATTATAGAAAAAATTGAATACCAAAGACTTGGAGAACCTCAACCAAGCAGTACCGTAAATATGAGAGTTTGGGACGAGATGAAGGTTGAAAGACTTCGCTCTGACGCTGTTAAGGTATTCTTGACAAGATTTGTAAAACCAGAGCCTGGTTGCATCTTTTCAATTGAGGCTACTATGGGCGTTGAGGTTATTATCAATACAACCGAATATGAGACCATCGAGGACCCTGTTGAATATTTTAAAACAAGCCCTGTTGCAAGAGTGCTTGCAAGTCACATTTCTTGTCTTTTAAGTGAAATTACCGTTCAATCACAAATTGGACCTATGGTAACAGCTCCAGTTGTTCAATTCCCACAATAATAAGAAGAAATTATCGTAATTTTACTAAAGTATTTAATATATTATTAATAAAACTTTATTATTAGTGATTTTAAAACATTCAAAGGGGGAGTATGGACTTTTTAGAGGCAATAGACAAACGTCACACTGTACGAAATTATCTTGATAAAGATATTGAAGAAGATAAGCTTGCGTCTTTGCAAGAGTATATTGATGAGCAAAATGAAGAAAGCGGGCTTAAGATGCAACTTGTATCTAATGATAGAGAGGCATTTGGCGGGCTGAGCGTTCATTATGGAACCTTTGAAGGCGTACATAGTTATATTGCTCTAATTGGTAAAACCTCTTTTGAAAATCTCGAACAACTGGCTGGGTACTATGGTGAAAAATGCCTTTTAAAAGCGCAGACACTGGGGCTAAACAGTTGTTGGATTGCCCTTACCTTCAATAAAAGAAGTGTAATCGATAGATGTAAAATTTTAAAGGGTGAAAAACTTGTAGCCATCATATCAATCGGCTATGGCAAGACGCAGGGCTTTGCACATAACGGCAAAAGTATGTCGGAGCTTTCAAATATATCAGTTGACAGCCCTCAGTGGTTTAAAAAGGGTGTGGAGTGTGCAAGCAAAGCACCAACCGCCCGCAATCAACAGCGCTTTTACCTAGAACTTGTTGGCGATAGTAAGGTTAGACTTAAAAATCTTGGTGGCGAATATTCTAAAATCGATTTTGGTATAATAAAACTGCATTTTGAATTGGGTGCAGGGGTAAATAATTTTCAATGGATAGATTAAAGGAGAAAATATGCTTGAGGCTTTTATAGTAGTGCTTGCACTTTTTGCAGTGTTCGCAATAGTGACCTACTTTATAATGAGAAAAACTTTTAAATTTAAAATAGGTGAGAGCAATGTGCTTATCAAAAATGCCGGCTCATACATCAAGATTTACGTTGACAAAAAGCTTAACAAAAGCTTTTATATGCCAAACCTTATAAAAGGCGAAAGTTTTAATTTTTCTATCAATGATATTGAATACACGCTCAAGTGCAGGAGCAATTCCTTTGGCTCTAAACTTCAAATGCAGGTCTATAATAAGGAAGATTTGATTGCAGATAATGGCGTAAAGGTATAAATTAAAAGAAAATTTCGGCATTAGCCGATTTTTTGTTTGTAAAACTAGAGATAAAAATGTATAATAAAATAGTATTCAAGGAGTAGTATGGAGCATTTAGCACTTTACAGAAAATATCGACCTAAAAATTTTCAAGATGTAATAGGGCAAGACCATATCACAAGAGCCCTTGCAAACCAGATTGCAAGCGGTAAGATTGGCCACGCCTATCTTTTTACTGGCTCTCGAGGCATAGGCAAAACATCGGTTGCACGTATCTTTGCAAAGGCTGTCAATTGTGAACATAATATAAATGGCTCGCCGTGCGGGCAATGTCCAACTTGCAAACGACTTGAGGGCGAAAGTGATATCAACATCATTGAAATTGACGCAGCCTCAAACAATAGGGTTGATGATATTCGTGAAATAAGAGAAAAGGTGAAGTTTACACCAGTTGGCACTAAATATAAAGTCTACATCATAGACGAAGTGCATATGCTGACGGATAGTGCTTTCAATGCACTTTTGAAGACGCTTGAAGAGCCACCTTCCTATGTAATATTCATCTTGGCAACAACTGAGGCACATAAGCTTCCTGCAACTATTCTTTCAAGGTGTATACGCTTTGATTTTAGATTGGTTTCAGTGCAAGACCTTGTCAAACTTCTTCAAAATGTATTTGATAAAGAAAATATTGAATATGACAATGATGCGCTCAGGCTGATTGCAAATGCAGGCGAGGGCAGTGTCAGAGACACCCTCTCTATTGCCGATTGTATCGTTGCATACAGCGAGGGTAAAATTACAAAGGAAAGTGTGCAAAATGTGCTTGGCACCACTGACTACGATATACTAATTAAGTTTTTTGATATTCTTAAAGATAAGGATATTGGCAGGTTACTTGAAACTGTGAGCGAGATAGATAATTCAAAGAATCTATCGGTGTTTGTCAAGGAGCTTTCAAAACAGGCAAGAAATCTACTCATATGTAAGTCGTGTGCAAGACCGAATGAAATTTTGAACTTGCCACAAGAGACCTTTGATAGACTGCTTGACCAAGCGCAATCTTTTGATGAAAAAACGCTTATAAGATTTATGCAAATATTTGGTGGGGCTGAAAACGAACTTCGATACACCCTCTCACCGAGGTTACTACTTGAAACGCTTGCACTTAGCGCCATAGAAGGTGATAGCGGGGAAGAGGCAAAAAAAAACTGAAGTTGCAGGCATACACCGGTTCTCTTAGCGCAAAGAATATTTGGGGCAAAATTGTCTTGTATTTAAAGGAGCGTAGGCAGATTGCTCTTCACGTAGCGTGCGGAGATATAACTGATGTTGAGCTTAAAGACAACAATCTTATAATCAACATAAATGATGGAATGATGTACGACCTATTAAATGATGGCAAGCGAGAGCTTGAAAGCGCGCTTCGATGGCAGGGGCTTGAGCTTGATATCGTGATAAATGTAAAAAAAGTTGAACTTTCTTCGCAAGAAAAGGATATAAAGAAATTAAAAGAACTATTTGGAGATTATCTCATAGTTAAAGGAGGATAGAATGGGATACAATAATTTTGGTGGGTTTGGTGGAGCTAACCTTAACAACCTTATGCGTCAGGCACAAAAGATGCAAGAAGAGATGGCAAGAGCGAGACAAGAACTTGAGCAAAGCGAGTTTTCTTCATCCGTTGGTGGCGGTATGGTTGAAGTTAAAATGATGGGTGACCGCAGTTTAAAATCAATATCAATAAAGAAAGAAGTGGTTGACCCTGATGACGTTGAAATGCTTGAAGATTTGATTGTTTCAGCTGTCAATGACGTGCTTGGACAAATTGCAAGAAAAGAAAAAGAGAATATGCCAAACGTTCCAGGTATGATGTAATATTAGTTAAAGTTTGGTTCTGTTAAAAGCTTATTTAGATAGGCTTTTTGATGCTAGTTTATCGAAGGGGCGCCAGCGAGACGCACCTTAAAAATTAAGGTGCAAAAAATCATAAAATGATTTTTAAAAGCTCTTTAAGAGCTTTTGTCTCGCTGGCGCAGTGCAGAAAAAATATAACTTAAGTAACATCTAATTACATTACAAAAAATTATAGGCGGAAAAATGCAAGAAGAGCTAATAGAAAAATTAATAGAGCAGTTTAGGTCACTTCCAGGCGTTGGGTATAAGACAGCACAGCGCTATGCTTTTTCTATAATCGAGGGCAAACCAGAACGTGCCAAGCGTTTTGCAGACGCCATCTTAGAAGCAAAAGAAAAGATAGGTTTTTGCAAGGTGTGTGGCAACTTTACAGATAAAGAAGTCTGCTCTATTTGCGAGAGGCGAAACCGCAAGATTATATGTGTAGTTACAGAGCCAAAAGACATACTCTCAATGGAGAAAGTTAAATCATACGACGGTGTTTATCACGTGCTTTTTGGAACTATAAGCCCACTTGAACATCGCGGACCAAACGATATTAAGATAAAAGAGCTTCTTTCGCGCGTTCAAGAGGATGGTGTTGAAGAGGTTATAATGGCAACCAACCCAGATGTTGAAGGCGATGCAACGGCGATGTATATTGCAAAATTACTTAAACCCCTTGGCGTGAAGGTGACAAGACTTGCGCAAGGCGTCTCTATGGGGTCAGACCTTGAGTATGCTGACGAGGTCACTCTTTCAAGGGCGCTTGAGGACCGTAAGCAATTATAAAAAACTTACTATTTAATGGAGAACAGATGATTTTTGATGAGATAGAACTATTACTTAATAATGCAGGTGCAAAGGCAGGATATAATGAAAAATTTTCTGTCACTTTTTCCAACCTTCCAAAGGTGTGCGATTTTCAGTGCAATGACTGTTTTGCAATTGCCAAAAAACTAGGCAAAAATCCTTATGAGCTCGCCGAAGAAGTGACTAACGCCGTTGAAGAGAATGAAGATTTTTTATTTGAGGCGGTAAGGCCTGCATTTATAAATATCAAACTTACAGATAAAAAACTTGCCAAAATTGGACAAGAGTTTTTAAAGGACGAACGAGGTGGCGTTCCAAAGCACTCTCAGCCTCAAAAGGTTATTATGGACTATGGTGGTGCTAACGTTGCAAAGGCGCTACATATAGGACATTTGCGCTCGCCAATTATTGGTGAAAGCTTAAAGAGGCTTTATAGATTTTTAGGTGACGAGGTTATAGCCGATGTTCATCTTGGCGACTGGGGGCTTCAAATGGGGCTTACAGAGCTTCAACTTTATCTAGACGGGCGTTTAGACTATTATTTTAAGGGTGGGAAAGAGGAAAAGATAACCCTTGAAATGCTCAATAATGCCTATCCTAAGGCAAGCGCACGCAAGAATGTTGATGAAGATTTTAAACGTGAGGCAGATGACTGGACGCTCAAAATACAGAGTAAACAAGAGCCTTACTTTACAATTTACAAAAAGATTAGAGAAGTTTCTGTAAAGGAAATTAAAAAGCATTATAGTGAGCTTGGCGCCGAGTTTGACCTTTGGTATGGTGAGAGCGATGCGCAAGATTACATCGACAAGGCGATAAAGATTATAGAGGACAAGCATCTTAGCCGTGTTAGCGACGGGGCGCTTGTTGTCGATGTTGCGGTAGAGGGAGAGAATATACCACTGCCTAAGACAAGTGAGGATGAGGTTCAGCGCTACAAAAACCCTATGCCACCTGCAATTCTTAAAAAGTATAATGGCGGTGTACTTTATGCAACAACCGATATTGCCACAATCTTGATGAGAAATGAGATGTTTAAGGAAGTTGACCGCATCGAGTATGTTGTTGATTTAAGACAAAAAAATCACTTTACTCAGGTGTTTAGGGTGTGCAAGATGGCAGGTATATCACCAGATGAGCAACAGCTTGTCTATATTGGCTTTGGCACTATGAACGGCAAGGATGGCAAGCCGTTTAAGACACGCTCAGGCGATACAATCAAGCTTGAAGATATCATTGATATGCTTGTTGAAAAGGCTAGCGAAAAGTTAAAGTCAAACGGTGTTGAGTATGACCGAAATCTTGCCTTGACCATCGGCGTTGGCGCTATGAAATTTGGCGACCTTATAAACAATGTAGATAAAGATTATATTTTTGACCTTGATAAATTTTTGACCTTTGAAGGCAAAACCGGACCATATTTGCAGTACACTGCAGTGCGAATTAACTCAATTTTAAATAAGACAGGACTAGCTTCGGCAGAGGACTTTACAATCAATAACGAAGAGGAGCGTGAGATAATTAAAAGTATCTTAAAATTAAATTCATCTTATGAAATTTGCTATAACAATAAGTCGCTGTCACCACTTTGCCTTGCCACATATAATCTAGCAAGCGCCTTTTCAACTTTCTATAGCAATATAAATGTTGTAAACGAGAAGAATGAGAGCAAGAAAAAAAGTTATATAGCGCTTTTGATGCTTGTTAAAAATAAACTAGAGCAAGCACTCAATATACTAGCAATAAATGTTCCACAAAAAATGTAAAAAAATTTTTTAAAAAGGTATTTACAAATCAGAAAAAATATGCTATTATAAAGGCAAGTTAGCGGAGGTAAATTATATGCCAAAAATCAAATGTACAATAAATATAACAAATACTGTTATTGCAAATAAAGAGGCTATTGCAAAAGCAATCAAGAAAACACCAGAAAAAACTTTTGTAGGAGAAATTGGTCGTCAAAAGAGTACTGACCAAGAAATCAGTTGTTAAAACATTACAAAATTTAAAGGAGGGCTTGCGCCCTCTTTTTATTACACCAAAAAAGCTGAGATAATTCTCAGTTTTTTTACTTTATTCTAGTTTTGGCTCATTTAAATTTGTATTAGAATTTTTGGCTCTTACAATACAAAAAAATTAATTGCAAAAAACCGCTTAACAAAAAAGTTGTAAACGGGTAAAACGTTTGGTAGCAAAAACAACATTATTATAATGAATTGCTGTTTGATTAATTATCGCATTTTAATAATTATTTGTTAAGTTGCTTTCCTCTTTAAAAAAGCGTTCTCTGGCAGAGAGGTACTTATTGATGGTCTCAAAGAGATATTTTTCTCTTTGGAGAGAGTTCATTTTAATAAGTTTATTTTCATCCATTAATAGTTTAATAGGATTAGTGACATTTTTATTTTTATTTAACATTTCCTTCACCTTATTATAGAATTTATCATCATTATTACTTATAATTTTAATACTAACATTTGGATATGTATCTTTCAAACTTTTATTCAAAAGTCTGTTTTTGGCTCTATTTGCCATTATTTTTAATATGTCATTACGCATATTTAAAACTCCTTTTAAGATATAAAAATCATAAGATTGTCACTTAAGACAAGAACAATTATATAATATATATAAAATAAAACCAAACAAAAAAGAGTTGAAAAATGTTGAAAAGTGTTGAATAATGTTGAATTAACCTTAGTTTGCGTCAACCTTAGTTTGTGAGCCTCACGCTCGGCGCCAACCTTAGGTTGGACCAGTGTCGTTTAGTGTATCCGTTGTTTTATTGTATCTTGGTCCGTCGGAGTAACCTAAAAGGATGCTGACGGCACTTTTAATCGCCGAAAGGCGCGTATTTTAGTTGCCTTCGGCAACCAAAATACCCCTTAGAAACCCTAAAGCTTAGAAAGACCCCACATTTTTTGTCTGAAAAATTTTTTCGAAGT
>CALVNW010000019.1 GCA_944350015.1 uncultured Clostridia bacterium
ATGTTAAAATTTAAACAAGTTAAATTTTAATTTTACTAACGTAAAAACACAATAAATTGTGTTCATCACATAGTATGAAAACCCTCAGCCTCACCCTTGCAAGCAAGTTCGGCTTCCGATAATATAAATTTATTCTCATTTACTGTAAATAATATTAACTTTAACTTGTTTAGCTTTATATTTAAGCTTAGCTTTACATTTAAGCCTAATTTCTAATTATTTTTCATAAGGCGTGTAGTCTCGCTCTCCGGTTATAGGGTTTCTATCAAAAACCTTTTGGCTCCCATCTTTTTGCCCGTGAACGTGTGTTTCAAAGTTTTCTGATATATAATCGTGATTTTTTAGTCCTGATACGTGGTCTGATATATGCTCAACTCTTCGCCTCTCTCCCGTCTCTTTGTCTGTTATATATGTATCTCTATAAATATCAGTTCTTCCATCTTCTTGCATCACTTTTGTAAACTCTTTCTCTATTATATGTGCACTATCCTCGGCATATCTATAAATCTCTGTATGTTTTATCATAATTCCCTCCCTATAATATATTATATCATATAAATTACTGCAAGTCAATAAGATTTCAAATAAGCCTTTATCCTTAATCATAAAATTTAGTTTATTAATGAAAAATACTATATATACTAACTTGTATGACATACATAATACTATATGTAGTATATGGATTTAAGTAAAAAGTTATGTATTAATTTATTTATTTCATATTTTAGTTGTGATTTTGATTGTTTCTTAATAGCTGTTTAAGGTTCTCGAAAATTGGTATATTTTCTGCGTAACCTTTTGGGTTTAATGGTGAGGTGTGGTAAATTGGCAGGACCTTAAAACTTCTCTCCCCTATGGTAATATCAAAGGTTTTACCAACATAATCTGAAAAACGCTCTATCTTAGTGTTTAATAAAACTTGTGTTGGACTTTTCCCCATTGGAATTATAATATTACAAAAACTATCTAAACTTAAAAGTTGTTTAAAGAGAATTTCTTTGCAGTTTTCGGCACATTTGTCAAGTGTTTTCCTTTCTTCTATTATACACTTGCTACATTCGGTAAAATAAATGTCATCTATCTTATATCCTATTATATCCAATAGTTTAGATAGAACCCTACCGCTTGCTTGTAACTTCCCTTGCGTGTTATAAAAGGCCTTTTTGCTTACTATCCAACCATCTTTTGCGGGACTTTCCCCTATTATAATGAAGGGAGTATGTCCCTCTTGAATAGCAACGCCAAAAAGCTTTTGAAGCTGTCCACATTTGCTGCAAGATGCTATCTCTTGAATTATGTCCATATAATTTCTCTCCTTAAATTGGTTTTAAATTAGCTCACTTGTTAATTTGAATTTCATTAAGCAAGTTGTTAAAAGCAAACCTGTATAAGAATAAATTTAAAGCTTTTCAAACTGAAATTGCTAAGCAAATATGAGTGAGGCTGAGGGGTTTTCATTATAAGTGATGGGTTGGTATAACACACAAATTGTTAGAGTTTATAAGATTTTATGATAACAAAACCTTCTCATCATATATCCCTATTATAGCATACATAACAAATTATAACAAACTTTTAATTTTGTTTTTGAAATTGATGTTAATGTGTTAAAATAATGCAAGAGGTATATATGATTAAAAGAAGTGTTTTTATAACTGGTGCCTGTGGTGGCATAGGAAAAAAATTAGTTGAAGTATTTTCAAAAAACAACTATGATATTGTTGCAACATATAATAAAGGGAATACCGAAAAAATAGAACAGATATGCAAAAAAAATAATGCAAAGCTGGTGTTGGTGCAAATGGACTTGACAAGCGCCGATAGCATCAAAACTGCTATTGACCTTGCTTTTAAACAAGATTATTTAGATTGTGCCATATGCAATGGCGGAATAAGCAAAAAAGAAGTGCTACTCGCAGACGAAAGCCTTGACAATATTGACTCGCTTATAAACACAAATTTAAGAGGGACAATTCTTTGCAATAAGTTTTTAGCAGAAAAATTTTTGAAGCTAAAAAGAGGTAACATAATCAATATTTCTTCCATCTATGGTATTTACGGAGGTGCGTGCGAGGCTGTTTATTCGGCAACAAAAGCTGGCATACTAGGACTAACAAAGTCACTTGCATTAGAGCTTGCACCTTATGGAATACGCGTTAATGCAATAGCACCAGGCTTTATTGAAACAAAAATGACAGAATGTTTTAAAGATGAAAAAGATATCATTGCAGGCAATACACCTTTAAAACGCCTTGGAAAAGGTGAAGACGTTGCAAACACTGCCCTATTTTTGGCTAGTGAAAATTCTAGTTTTATCACAGGCGAAGTAATCACAGTAAGTGGTGGCGCTCTAAGGTTTTAAAAGTGGTTATTGAAGATTATACAAGAAAAAGAACATATTGACTACAATTTTCAATATGTTCTCGTTATTCGTTGTCCATTTTATTCAAACAACATATATCTTTTAACTACATTGTTTATTGTATTTAATTTTAGCTTATTAGAATACTTTTTTAATACTATTCTAGTCATCAAAATGGTAGTCATCTTTATTTGGCTTATTGTTTTCATCAGAAAAGAAATCAAACGCCTTCATTATCTCGTTTAAATCATCTTTCGGATTGACCGCCTCTTTTAAATCAAAGCCTGTAGATTGAATTTTTAGGGATTTTGGCTCTTGCTCAACTGGCTTTGTATTCAAAAACTTGTCGACAAGGCTATCATATTCACCATTATCACCCTCTTCAAGTTCCTCTTCACATACAGGCTTTATGTTATTATGTCTATCAAACTGCGCTCGTTCTATCCTTACTTCTTTAGGGCTATCTTGTATCTTTTTATCTTGGATTCTAGACAAAAGTATACGCATTGGATCATTTGTGTTGTCTGGCACAACTTCGCTCTTTCGTGCGTCAGTTTTATCTAATATCGTCTCTATGTCTGCTATGATTTTTTTATAGGATTTATTTAGCAAAATCCCTGGATATCTAGCATTTAAGTCATTCATAAAATCAAGGAGACTTGCATAAATCATTCTAAGTTGTTCACCACGCAAAATTTCCAAATTGCGATTACCCTCAGCCTCCTGCTTTTTAAAGGACTCAAGCACAGACATAATATTTTTTTGTCTATTTTTACAGTCTAGTACCTTTTTCTCAGCCTCTAGTACCTTCAGTTTCTCTTCCATTAAAGACTTTTCATAGCTTGCTTTTAGGTCAGAGATAAACTTGTCGACCTCTTCTTTATTATACCCATTATATTCGAGTGTGAACATATAACAAACTCCTATTATATTGTCAATAATCTACATACTAATGATATCACAATTACGCTAATAATTGCAAGAAAAATCCATAATGATATCAAATTTATTAAATATAAAATCAGTCCTATAGATAAGAATAATAGCGAAAATGAAAGAAAATAATGAAAGGGTTGTCTATAAAAATGTGCGGTAAAAAGAGAAGCAAGCGCGAAGGCTATAATAACAAAGACTGAATAAAAGCTCAAGATGTTTAAATGCAAACAATAGATATAAAAAGCACCTACAAAGAGAAGTAAGTAGCCGAAGTAACAAGATGAGTCAAATCTAAAAAGAGCCCCTCTTATTATCAAATGTATACCTATAAAAATACAAAAAATGAAGAACCATAGGTCATATTGCCTTGTAAAGAGTAGCGTTACAGTTGTGGTAACAATAAATAAAATCAAATTTAGTATAAAAGACAACTTGAGCCAAGTTGTCTTTTTAATTGAAAATAGTCTCCCTCTCATAAATATATTATTGCATAGTTTTGTTATTTTTATTCGTGTCATCTAAGTTGCTACTGTCGTTTTCTCTATTATTTTTTTCTTGTTTGCTATTGTTTTTAGTATTTTTTGCAGCCTGTTTGTCAACATCTATTTTTTCTTGACCGTTAATTTTCTTAGCCTCTTTTTTGGCGAGTCTCCCCTCTTTTTTCTTTAACTTTTTCTCTTTAATAATTGCGTTTTGCTTTTCTACAAATTCAGGGAACCCCATTTCTTTTAAGGTTTTAAGTTTTTTCTCTTTTGTTAAAAAGTAGACTGTTATGATGACCGCAAGCCCTACAACGACCAAAATCAAGCTTAGCACCTGCGATACCTTCAAGGAACCTATCATTAAGCTATCGCCTCTTATGCCTTCAATCCAAGCTCTACCCGCGCCGTAAATTATTAGATACAGGCTCATAATAGCGCCACGTTGCTTGATGTTTGATTTTCGAAGTAAAAGCATAAGTGCAACAAAGCCCAAAAGGTCCCACAAACTTTCATAGAAAAAGGTTGAATAGTGCCAATGCGTGCCTATCATAGTTGAAAGCGGAAACCACATATGGCTAGGATTTGTCACTTCAATACCATAACAGCACCCTGCAAAATAGCAACCTATTCTTCCTATAGCTTGCCCTAAAATAAGGCTAGGACCTGCAATATCGCCTACGTCTAAAAAGTTCTTCTTATGAATGAGACAGTATAACATTACGCCAATAGCACCACCTATTACACCACCATAGATTGCCATACCGCCATCCCAAATTTTGAAAACTTCACCAAAGGTATAACTATCACCGCTAAAAATCACAAAATAAAGCCTTGCACCTATTATGGCAAGTGGTAGCACATAACAGGCGCAGATTATAAGGTCATCTGTTTTAAGCCCTCTATACTTTGCGTTTAAGCAGGCAACATATACAGCAAGCCCCATTGCCAAGGCGATTATAAAGCCGTAATATGTTATTTCAAGCCCAAAGAATAGAAAATAACTATCATAAAATCCAAACATATGATTATTATAATATTATTATACTCAAATTGTCAATCATTTATTGCAATTATTAAGCTTGCTTCCTTTTGTGCTTTGAATTTAAAAAAGAATTTTATCAAATTGAAGTTGTAAACTTTATATTACAATCAAATTGACAAAATTCTTTATAACTTAATTCAATCTTTTGCTGACTTTTAATATCTCATTTACGATGATTTCATTATCTTTGTCAAGCTCACTATAGCCAATTAGAATTGTTGAGTAACTACCATCTGAGTAAGCTTTTCCAAGCTCCATAAGCTTTTGAAGTACAATATTTGTCATATCTTCATCGTCACTTGTATTTTTCTTAAAGCACTTGCTTAGTACGCGCAAAACTTCAATTATATCTAAAACAAATACTAGCACCTTGCTTCCAATTTCATTCAATTTATCGACATAATTGATGCAGTCAATAATGTTATTAAAATTAATCTCAAGCCCTGTTCCATACTCGGTTGTAAAGTTCTCAAATTTGCATTCTTTAAACATAATCTGGTTTTCAAAAGAGGTGTTTGTGCCGAGTACTACAAGTTTTATACCATTTGCCTCGCAATATTGAGAAAGTAAATTGAAAGCTTCGTCTTCATATAGGTCTTCTTTGAACATATATGCATTTCTTCTGCCTATAAATATGTTTTTATCTTTGAATGGTATTGTATCAAAAGAGATTATCTGCTCTCTTTCTTGAGGCTCAACAAAGTTATACTTGTCAGCATCAACGTCATTTATTTTAAGTATTTTTGTTGCCATATACTGTCCTTCTTGCACCATTGGTTTTGCCTCTACCAAAACCTTGTCGCCTTTACTTAGTTTTGAGTAGTTATCTATCCTGTCTTTAAAGAACACCCAATCACCTTGCTTTGTAATTGACAAATACAAGTCACTAATTTTGATTATGCCCTCATACTGAACAACCTTATCCTCTTCGCGCGGAATTGAAAATATAGGTTCATCTTGAGCAAAGGTCATAATACTATCATATGACAAATCACTTCTCCTAAACTTCTGTTCACTTGAAATAGAATTGACTAGTTCATCAATTGAAGTCAATTTTTTGAATGGTCTACCCTTTCGCTTGCCTTCTTGCTCTAAGGTTATCCCGCTTTTAAATTTTTCGAGAATTAAGGTTATAAGTTCGTCCCTTTTCTTTGTTGTAGGCGACTTTATCCCCACCTCTCTTGCAAGACCGCGCAGTTCAAAAACCCCAAGCTCTTTGACCTTGAGTTCTTGCTCATTAATATTTTTATTTTGATTTATCATTCGTACAATTCTCCAAATTTAGTTTCATTTTAAATTAGTATGTCCAATTTGTCAACTATTTTTCACCAAATCGGAATAAAATTAGTTATTATGCCCGCAAGTAACGCCAGCAAATACAAAAGAACGGTTATAAATAAGTTAGTCCCAATCTTTTTATAATTTGTTGTATATAACACAATTAGTCCGACACCTGCCCCTGCGCAAAGCCCTGCAACAAGTGCTGGAAAATAGATTACACCCGACATATACAGCTCTACAACGAATACAGACGCCACGCAGTTTGGAATAAGTCCTATCAAACTTGCAAGCACTATTTGAACAAAGATATTGTTTGTAAACATACTTTGAAGAGGAGCTAGTCCACCACAATATCCATTAATTAAATTTATAACAAGTGTTGCTATGAACACATATGCAATTATTACCGCTGTATGCTGAAGTGCATCTAAAAATATATTAGTTGCACAGCAATGTGAATGACTATGATTGTGTCCGACCTCTTCTTCATAATGATGAGAATGCTCTATTCCACAACAGCAATGAGTTTCAATATGCTCAAGCTCCTTGTCAATCTCGTTCTTTTCCTCTGGCAAGTGGCTATGTCCTTCTTCCCCAGCAATTATGCACTCTTGCTTTTTTTGTGTCGACTGCACTTTAACGCTCTTTTTTCTAAAAATCATCTTATATACGCCATCAATAGTATATCCTATAATTATACCATAGACAACTTTAACGGCTAAAAGTAGCAATAAATCTGGTATAAACTCGGGCTCAGAGAGCATAATTGGTATTGCTTCATCACTTGTGGCTAAAAAGACAGCCATAAGTGTGCCTAGTGTTATGATTTTCTTTGAATAAAGCTGGCTCATAACCGACGAAAAGCCACACTGCGGTATACAGCCTAGGAATGCACCTATCACTGGACCAGCCTTGTTTGTGTTATGAAGTATTTTTGCATATTTTTCATTATTATTGTGCGAAAAATAACTTACAAGTAGGTAAGCTAAATATAGTATTGGCAGAACTAATAATGTGTCTTTAAGCGCATCTAGCAGCGCATCTAAAAATACTTCCACTCTTCTCCTTCTTACAATTAAAATGCACCTTCAACGGTGCAATTATAGTTATTCTTCGGTTTTTATATCATCAAATTTTAACTGTTTCGTCTTTTTCTTTTTGGCTACTTTTTCTATCTTTTCCTCTTCAACTTTCTCTTCGGTTGCAGTCTCTTTGTCTGTATCTTCTACAGTCTCTGTTTCAATCTCGCCTTCTTCGACAACGTTTGTCTCCTCAGGAAGTAATGCGCCTGAATTTGATGCCTCAACTGCCTCCACCTTTTCCTGCCTATACTCATTCATCCTCTTTGCACTCTCTTTTGGACTATAGAGTATTATTGTTTGCTTGTCTTGGTAGCCTATCTCGCCATTCATATTAGCTGAGATTAAAGCCCTTCCAATCATCTCGTCAATTTTGCCGTTATTGAAGGTTGAAACCTCACTATTGTCAGCAAAAAGACCTATTGAACCGTTGTTCATAGTGCCGACCTTGCTGTCATTCAATAGATAGGTAATTGTTCCGTCAAGCATACTTACAAGATTTGCGTTGTTTTCTATGCCTGTAATCTTGCCTTGTATCATTGTCACTATCCTTGCTTTATTTCTTACAAACATAATCTCTCCATTTGTAAGAGTTGCAAGTTCTGACTTATCATCAACAAAGCGAATAAAACCGCCATTAACCGTTCCTATCGTAGACTTACCCTTTACATAGTCAATTACACAATCATTGATTGTTGTAATAGATGCCTTGCCACTTACAAGGGTTATCTTACCACTTTTAAATAGCCCAATCTTAGCTTTGCCAGAAAGCTCGTCAATTTCTCCGTTTTCAACCATCTGCACTTTAGCCTTGCCTGTAATTTGCTTAAAGGTACAATCAAAGCTTTCAAGCACAACTGCGTTGCCACTTAGTGATACATTTTGACATTTATTTAGAATATGAACGCCACTTGATAAAGTGAAGTTTGCCTCCTCATCGTGTATAATTGGGTCAATAACTTTATTATTCTTTTTAAAAAAGCTCATAATAGCCTCCGTTTACTTAATATACCATAATAAATTAAAAGGTGCAATCAAATATTCAAAAATTATTTAAAAAAGTAAAAATTTTTTCAAAAAAATCTTTTGTTTTAGTTGACTTATCAACTTTCATTGCATATACTTACTTAGTAACTTTTAAAGGGCAAAAATATGAATAAATCACTTATTAATACTTTTACATATATAAAAAAACAACTTCAGAGCTATCTAAATGAAGAATTTAAAGAATACAACCTTAAAAGCTCTGAAATATTTTTTATGCATATACTTCACACTCAAGGAGAGCTATCGCAAATTGAAATCTCAAAAATTCTAGAGTGCGATAAATCGCACATTCACCGCACACTTGTCAAGCTTATAGATAAAAATTATATTAAATATGTAGAATACGAGCATAATGAGCATATAAAAAATTTAAAGCTAACGCTTACCGAACAAGGCGAAGAAATCTCTAAAAAATTCGATAAAGCTATGAAAAAATGGGATAAAGCTATGAAGGCGGGTTTAACCATTGAAGAGATTAAAACAGCCAAAAAGGTAGCCCTAAAAATTATAGATAACGCGTTAAATTTTAAAAAAACTGGAGAGTAAAAATGTTTAAACTATTTAAATATCTTAATTGGAAAGAATGGATAATTTTGATTATTACCTTAGCTGTTGTTGCTGGGCAAGTTTGGTGTAACATATCTATACCTAAATGCACGCTTGAGATAAGTCGTTACTTTAATATGCCAGACATATCAGAGTACTGGCAAGAAATTGTCATATCTTGTATGGAAATGCTTGGCTATGCACTGGGCGTTGTGCTTTGTGCTATTCTTGCACACTTTCTCTCCTCTTTTGTGGTAAGTAACCTTCTTGCAAAGGTTAGAAGCGATGTCTTTAAAAGAGTAAATGACTTTTCTGCAAGCGAGATAAACAAGTTCTCAATACCTTCGCTTATCACACGCTCCACCAATGATATCACTCAGCTTCAACAAGTGCTTACTATAACGATTACAATGGGCTTGCAAGCGCCACTCACCGCAATACTTGCCATAATTAATATAGTTGACCTTTCGTCAACCAATTCCTCTTGGCAGTTATCGCTTGTGAACATCATATCAGTCATTGCAATATCAATTGTTGTCTTTATTATCATCTTTGCCGTTGTGCCAAAGTTTAAAAAGATACAAAGGGCAACCGACGGGCTAAACCTTGTAACGCGTGAAAATTTGACAGGTTTGAAAGTTGTAAGAGCTTATAGCGCCGAAAAAACACAAGAAGAAAAGTTTGAGAAAGTAAACAAAACCTACTCTAAACTTAGCATTTTTGTAAACAGAGTGCTTGCCATAATTGAGCCAAGTTTATCCTTTATTATGCAAGGAACTTCGCTTGCAATAGTATGGCTAATAGGCTTCCTCGCTCAACAAAACCCTGAAATTATCTTTGCAACGCAGACCTACACTCAGTATTCAATATTCCTTATTATGAGTTTCACCTCGCTGTCTGTGCTGTTTATGTTTGTACCACGTGGCATTGTTTCAGGTCGAAGAATCAACCAAATACTTTACACTAAAACCTCACTTGCTGATGGTGAAGGCAAAAGCCCTACTGAAAAAGGTACAATCGTGTTCAAAAATGTTTACTTTAGATACCCTGATTCTGACGCAGATGTGCTTGAAAACATCAATTTTGAGGTAAAGCAAGGGCAAACAATAGCCTTTATTGGCTCGACTGGCAGTGGTAAAAGTACGCTTATCAATCTTATCCCACGTTTCTATGACTGCTCTGAAGGCGAAATACTTATAAACGGCGTAAACGTGAAAGATTACACCCAACATCAATTACACGACCTTATCGGCTATGTTCCTCAAAAAGGTATACTCTTTAGCGGTAGCGTCAAAGACAATATCAAGTATGGCAATGAAAACGCCACAGATGAAGAGGTTGCAAAGGCTATTGATGTGTCACAATCAAATTTTGTATACTCCTTCCCTGAAGGGCTTGACTATCAAATCTCACAAGGCGGTAAAAACGTCTCTGGCGGGCAAAAACAAAGGCTTTCTATCGCAAGAGCTATAATCAAAAACCCTGATATAATGATATTTGATGACAGTTTTTCTGCCCTAGACTACAAAACTGATAAGATTGTTAGAGAAAAACTTGCTAAGGCGTATAAAGATACAACCAAAGTGATAGTTGCACAGCGTATAGGCACCATTATGAATGCCGACATCATTGTTGTTTTGAATGAAGGTAAGATTGTTGGCATTGGCAAACACGAAGAGCTACTTTCATCGTGCGATGTGTATAAAGAAATCGCCCTATCACAACTTTCAAAGGAGGAACTTGAAAATGCCTAGACTAGGAGCAAATAATGGAGATAGAGCCAAAGACTTTAAAGGCTCTCTCAAAATGTTATTAAAAAGGCTTAAAGAGCATAGAGTGATTATTGCTATTGCACTAGTTTTTGCCTGCTTTGCTACCGTTTTAAATATTGTTGGACCGCTTATCTTAAATGATATGATGGAAGTTTTATTCTCTACCTCTGGCGGAGAGTTTGACAAGGTTACAAGATATGGAATTATAATAGTTTGTATGTATATTGTATCGGCTGTGCTAGGATACCTGCAAGGCTTTTTAATGAGTAAAGTATCTGTTGGAGTATCTAAAAAACTGCGAAGTGAAATTTCTGTAAAAATAAACAAGTTGCCTTTAAAATATTTTGACACACATAGCTATGGTGATGTGCTCTCGCGTGTAACCAACGATGTTGACACAGTCGGCAACACTTTAGAGCGTACACTCTCCTCACTTGTAACATCTTCTATTATGATTGTGGGCATACCTATTGCTATGTTCACGATGTCTTGGCAACTGACCTTACTTTCTCTTCTTCAAATTCCACTTGCCCTTATTGTTGTATTCCTAGTAGTTAAATTCAATCAAAAATACTTTATAAGGCAACAAAAACTGCTTGGTGATGTTGATGGATATATCGAAGAGAACTTCTCTGCTCATAACGTTGTAAAAGCTTTTAATGGCGAAGAAAAGGCGCAACAAACCTTTGACGGCATAAACAACAACTTAAGAGTTGCCTCTAGAAAAGCACAGTTTTTCTCGGGACTTATGATGCCTGTTGTCAACTTTTCAAGCAATATTATCTACGTTCTTATCTGCCTTGTAGGCGCATATATCGCAATTAGCACCAATAATATGGCTTTTCTTGCAACAATCATCACCTTCCTAACCTATAGCAAATTATTCAATCAACCTCTTTCTCAAATAGGCTCAATCTCTGGTACACTTCAGTCAACTATGGCTGCAGCAGAACGTGTCTTTGAGTTTTTAAACGAAGAAGAGCAACCAGATGAAAGTGACAAGACTCTTACCATTGAAAATGTTAAAGGTAAAGTTGAATTTAGGCACGTAAACTTTGGTTATAACCCTGACAAACAGATTATTTTCGACTTTAACTTCATTGCAAACCCGGGCGAAAAAATTGCTATTGTTGGGCAAACTGGCGCAGGAAAAACGACAATGGTAAACCTATTAATGCGTTTCTATGATGTGACAGATGGCGAGATTTTGATTGATGATGTGCCTATCAATAGTATGAATAGAAGCTATGTGCGTTCTCTTTTTGGTATGGTACTTCAAGACACTTGGCTCTTTGAAGGCACAATCAAAGAAAACCTGCGTTTTGGTAAACCTGACGCTACGGACGAAGAGATTGTAGAGGCTTGTAAGATGGCTAATGTCGACCACTTTATTAGAACTGAGCCAAACGGCTATGACAATGTTCTGTCAGAAGAAACAAGTATTTCAGCTGGGCAAAAACAGCTTTTGACGATTGCTAGAGCTATGGTACAAAATGCGCCTATGCTCATACTTGACGAGGCTACAAGCTCGGTTGATACAAGAACTGAAATACTCATTCAAACCGCTATGGATAGGTTGACAAAAGGAAGAACAAGTTTTGTAATTGCGCACAGACTTTCAACAATTAAAAATTCAGATAAAATCATTGTTATGAAAGATGGTAACATTGTTGAAGTTGGAAAACACGAAGAATTACTTGCAAAAGGTGGCGTTTATAGAGACCTTTATGTAAGCCAATTTGAAAGTGGGGAGGATTTTTAAGGAGGAAATATGGCAGAACTTGAACTAAAGAACGTCTTTAAAGACTATAAACTTGAAAATAAGACAAAATTTACTGCTTTGACTGATATAAACTTATCTTTTGATAAAGGTGAACTTGTCTCTATTATTGGTGAAAGTGGAAGTGGTAAAAGCACACTTATGAACTTAATTGGCGGACTTGACTCAGATTACAGCGGTCAAATCGTCATTGATGGCATCGACCTTAAAACCTTTAAAGACAAACAACTTGATGACTACCGAAAAAAGAAGATTGGTTTTGTTTTTCAATCTTTCAACCTTATCCCTCACCTATCAGTGATTGACAATGTCACGATTGCCCTCACCCTTTCAAATGTTAAGGAAAGCGTTAAAAATCAAAAGGCTATAGAACTGCTTACCAAGCTTGGACTTAAAGACCACATCAAGAAAAAGCCTACACAGCTTTCTGGTGGACAGAAACAAAGAGTTGCAATTGCAAGAGCGCTTATTAACAATCCCGACATTATCTTAGCAGACGAGCCAACAGGCGCACTTGACAGCGAAACAACTTCGCAAATTCTTGATATACTAAAAGATATCGCAGATAACGACAATAAACTCGTCATTATGGTTACACACTCTGAAAAGGTCGCAAAGATATCTTCACGTATTGTAGAGATTTCAGACGGCAAAGTAATACGTGACGAATTTAAAAAAGACTATGTAAAAACAGAAAGAAAAGAAAGACTTTTAACAAGCCTAAAAACTGATGACGAGCAAGATAAAAGTCAGCAAAATGCTAGCGAAAAGCAAAACAGCGGAGACACGCAAGGTCAAAACGCGAAAAATAAAGTTTCAAAAAATGCTAAAAAGAAGGAAGGTCACCTATCCTTCTTCTCGGCACTCAAGCTTTCTTTTCACAATATGTGGGCAAGCAAGACCAAAAATATACTAATGGCTGTTGGCGTTTCAATCTCATTAATTTCATTAATATTAATGTTATCTCTTGGCTCAGGCTTGACCGGCTATATTGACAGCCTGGCACAAGATTACTCTAATCCAAACTATGTTACAATCTCTAAAAGCGGGCTTGACAGAGATGGTAATGAGCTTGAAGAAAGTAGTAACTTTATGATACCGCGAATGTTTGAAAACAGCGAGATTGAAGAGATTGCAAGTGATATAAATAGTTATCTTGCAAGCCAAGGCAATGATTTTAGAATTGAAACAACTGGTGAAAATATTAATTTAACTTACGGTTTCAGCGCCCCAACAATCGGTATGGGAACTATCTCACTACCAGCTGGCGATAGTACGGAAGATACTACAAATGATGAAACGCAAAATGCTGATGAAGGCCAAAGTGGCGAAAGTGGTGATATGCAAGATGGTGAAAATGACAGTCAAACAAGCAGTTCTAACCCACAATCAATTATGTTCACCTATACCACCCCACCATATTATGGAGATGAAAAGATTATTGCCGGTGAAATGAGTGGTGACGGCGAAATAATGCTCTCCTCAGCTGCAATTGACTACCTTGGCTATGAAAACGCCGAAGAAATGTTCGCTAATGGCAATAGGCCAGAAGTACTGCTTACAATCAATATGGAATATGATGGTACGGCAATCAGAATTGATAAATTGCCAGTAAAAGTGTCTGGTATCATTGATGTTTCGGTATTCTCTAATATGATGGTGATGTACCTAGACTATGGTTTCTTAAACCAATGCGTAATGGACGCTCAAGTAGATGCAGGCGTATTGCCAACTGGGCTAAAACCTTCCCTACTTTTCATTCAAACAGACGGAAAAGCAACAACCGATATGATAAATCGCTACATCCAAACTAGCAGAAAAGACCTTTCTGGCTCAATTGAAGAGCAACTCGCATCTATGTTCAGCGAGATGATGTCAACCTTCTCTTTAGCTCTTGCAATTATTGCAAGCATTTCACTTGTTGTGGCGCTCATTATGATACTTGTTGTACTTTATATGAGTGTTACAGAACGAACTAGAGAAATTGGTGTGCTTAAGAGCATTGGCGCGCGTAAGAAAGATGTCAAACTTATATTTAGTACAGAAAGTTTGCTTATAGGGCTGCTAAGTGGTGTTGTTGGTATAATCTTATCACTTATTTTAGGAGGAATTTTGACGGCAGTGCTCACCGCAGTTTTAGGCTTTGCACCTATTCGAATGATGTGGTATTTCTTTGCTGAAGCGCTACTTATAAGCATTGTTATAAGTGTTATTGCTGGTGTTTACCCTGCATCTAAGGCTGCAAAACTCGACCCTGTTGAATCACTTAGGCACGAGTAAATACAACTACTAAAATAAGCTGTAAACTTAAAATTAATTTTTCTTGATTAGTAATTTTAAAAATAATTGAATGTATACCAAATTAGAATATCTTAAAAAACAAAAACTTTAAAAAAGAGGATAGGTTTTGAAGTGCCTTAGTCCTCTTTTTTATATCTATTATACATTAGATTATTTATATATGATTTTTTACAAATTTTGATTGTCAATACTTTGTCGAGTAATATTTATTATACTGCTTACTTTAAAATAAAAAATGCCGACTTTAATGTCGACACTTTCTTTAAAGAGATTTACTTCTTGGCAAATTTTGAAGCTAAGATTGAAGTTACTAAAGTAACTAAGCCTAAAATCAAGTTCAAAATAACTGCCCAGCCAGCTGTAAACAATTCTTCCATATTTACGTCTGCGATATTAACAAATATACATATCATTGCAATTGCACTAAATACAAAGAAAATAACGGCTGAAATAACATTCAACATATTTGCTATTTTAGTAAATTTTGAATCTTTTATAGCGCCAAAACTTACAAGTAAGCCATAGATTGATGCCAAAATAAGTACTGCTAAAAAGATACAAACAAGTATATTTGATATAGCAACCATATCTGATGTTCCATTGCCTTCAAAGCCAATCATATCGTAACCGCTAGTATCAGTGTCAAAACCAAATGACTCGCCTTTGTATGCCATATATGCTTGTGACATAAAAATGTAGCCAAGCACAGCAAGCACAATGTTTACAATGTACATTATTTTTGTTTTTAAACTCTTCATATTCCCTCCTTATTTTTATTGTAATTATTATATACGATAAAGTCAAACAAAAAGTTAAAATTATTTTTATTTTTTGTAATTAAAATTTTATTAAACAAATTATAATTTAAATGAAAGATTTTTATCACATTAATATATCTCACATCAAATATATAAAAAAATGCCGAATAAAATTCGACATTTTTTAGTTATGCTGATTTTTTTGAAAATAAATATCCAAGTACTGAACTTACAAGTGCAATAACAGCCATAACTAGATTAACTATAACTGCCCAGCCAACATTGTACAAGTTTTCCATTGGTACTACATTATTTACTAAAGTGTTGTTTATATTAGCAGCATCACAAGATAATGCAATAACACCAAAGGCTACGAGTACAGCTGTTGCAACAAGGTTTACTATATTTGCTACCTTAGTAAATTTTGAGTTTTTTACAACATCAAAGCTTACAAGCAAATTATAAATTGATGCAATTATTAATACGCCAGCAAAGATAGAAACTAAAAATGTTGATAATGCAAGCATTACTTCTGTTCCTGTTCCACCACTGCTTGTGAAAAGACTATCTATAATGTCGTATCCGCTTTGATTTGCAAGCCCAAGCCCAGATCCCATAGTAGTTGTACTCATATAAGGTTGAGATAAGAAAACATAGGTGAGAATGCCCATTAAGATATTCACAACGTACAATAATGTTACTTTTAAGTCTTTCATTTTACCTCCTTTCCTAGCACATTGTAGTATTAATCTATGCATCGAGTCAATCAAATATAATTAAGATTTTCCCTTTGTTACAAAAGATGTTAATTAGTAACATTATTAGACAAAAAACTAGCTAGGTTTCTAGTTGAATACCCAAAAGTATTTCAATTCTGCCCTAGCCAGTTTTTAAAAAATTTTATTTATTATCTTCTACTACTTCAACCTTATCAGTTTGCTTCTTGGTTTTCTTAGCTGATTTGTCAACATTTGTATCATTTTTTATCACTTCTGCAATGCTTGTAAAAAGCCCTGCAACGTTTTGTATGTCACTTGGCACTATTATCTTGGTTGACTGTCCATTGGCAAGCACTTTTAAAGCCTCAAAACCCTGAAGAGTTATATATGCCGTGTTTGGATTTGCGCTATTAATCAAATTAATTGCTTGGTTCTCACCCTCAGCAACTGCAATCAATGCCTCTTTTTGAGCTTCTGCCGCCAAGATTTTGGCAGTCTTTTCAGCCTCAGCCCTCAAAATCTTAGCTTGTTTTTCGCCTTCCGCAACTAGTATACTAGATTTTTTCTCGCCTTCTGCCCTTAAGATTTGCTCACGTCTTTCACGCTCTGCCTTCATCTGTTTATCCATTGCGTCTTGAATATCTTTTGGTGGCAGAATGTTTTTAAGCTCAACCCTATTAATCTTTATACCCCAAGGGTCTGTGGCCTCGTCAAGAATTAACCTCATCTTAGTATTGACAGTGTCTCTTGAAGTGAGTGTCTGGTCTAGTTCAAGCTCACCCACAATATTACGCAAGGTTGTCGCAGTAAGGTTTTCTATCGCCCTTATTGGTTGCTCAACTCCGTAAGAATAGAGTTTTGCATCTGTTATTTGAAAATACACAACTGTATCAATCTGCATTGTCACATTATCTTTTGTGATAACTGGCTGTGGCTTAAAGTCGGCAACTATCTCTTTAAGTGAAATAGGCTTAGAGGTTCTGTCAAAGAACGGCAAAATTACGTGAACGCCTGTTTCAAGTGTCTTTCTATATTTGCCAAGTCTTTCAACAACTACCGCTGTCGCCTGCCTAACTATTCTTATTGATAGGCACAAACTAATCAATATTAGCACGCCAAGTATTATTAATACAATCGCCCAAGGACTCATATTTTATTCCCCCTTTTTATCGTCACTGGAAGTTTCTACCGCGTCAGAAGGTTCCCCTGTTTGCTCTTGAGAGCTTTGAGTTTTATTACCTTCGCTTGCCAAAGTACTCTCTTTTGTTCTTTCGCTTGGAACTTCCTCATTTGGTTCTACTTTCTTTTCTTCAACCGCTTTTACAATGAGTTTATTGCCGTCAATCTTTTCAACCTCTACAAGTTGACCTGCATTTATAAGGCTTCCGTCACTACTTACAGCTGTCCAAACAACGTCATTTACCTTTACACTTCCGATATGCTCAAAGTCGGTATCCTCAAGCAGTCTATACCTTTTGCCTATAAGCGAGTCAACATTTGTTTTTGTGTTCATATTTTTAAGTAAGAGTTTTTGCGCGTACTTTCTTATAAAAATTATAAGAAGAGCAGTAACAATTACAAACACTAGTATTTGCCATTCAACACCGATTCCACCGATTGCTGACAATATAAATGGTATAACTGCACCACAAGCAAACCAAACTGATACAAGGTCTAGCGTTATTATCTCGATAACAAGTGAGATAGCTATCACGGCTAGCCATACCCAAAACATAGTTTCCATAAACACCTCAAATTTATATAGTATATTAATATATCTATATATTAACAAATTTAAATTAATATGTCAACTTTATTTGTAAACTATCATAAAAAGATAACATAATCAAAAAATTTATAAATTATTAAAAAACTTTTGAAAAATAGTTGATTTTTTATATTTTTTTTGGTATATTATAAGAGCAAACCTTAACTTACAGTGTTCTTTACTTAAGGATAAGGCGATTCTATGCGGGAGTGGCTCAGTGGTAGAGCGTTGCCTTGCCAAGGCAAAAGTCGCGGGTCCGAATCCCGTCTTCCGCTCCATAATGGTACCATCGCCAAGCGGTAAGGCCAAGGTCTGCAAAACCTTCATTCCCCGGTTCAAATCCGGGTGGTACCTCCAGGTAGAAAATTAGCGGTCAATATGACCGCTTTTATTTTTGAATACTTATCAAATAAACGTAGCCAAGTTCAATATTTTTAGCAAATTAAAATCATTCTCAACTATTTTATTTAATTGATTAACTTTTTTGTTAAACCTATCGATTTATTTCTTGTTTATTGAAGATTTTATTTGTCAGAGAAAAAAAAATTATTAAAACGCTTGATTTTTTATTGCAAAAATGATATATTATCATATGTAAGCGATTGCACCTAGTACAACTTACCGCTTTGTTTGCGCAACAATCAGTGCATAGAAATTACAAAGTTTTAAGACTAACAGTGGCGGATGCATTTACTTAAAGTAGTTGCGTGAAATAAGTTTAATCAACTTATGTGCCTAAAAATCACGTAAATATGCTGGTGTGGCGGTTCGGGTCCCCTGAAAATTGTAAAATTTTTAGGGTGTCAGTGGCAGACGCGCGGACTTAAAGTCCCGTGCGAAAACGGGGTTAATACCCTAGTACAACTTAATATTATGATAAAATATGCTGGTGTGGCGGTTCGGGTTCCCTGAAAATGCTTGCCATTTTTAGGGTGATAGTGGCAGACGCACGGACTTAAAGTCCCGTGCGAAAACGGGGTTAATACCCTAGCGCAACTTAATGAAATGATAAAATATGCTGGTGTGGCGGAGCGGGTCCCCTGAAAATTGTAAAATTTTTAGGGTGGCAGTGGCAGACGCACGGACTTAAAGTCCCGTGCGAAAACGGGGTTAATACCCTAGCGCAACTTAATGAAATGATAAAATATGCTGGTGTGGCGGAGCGGGTCCCCTGAAAATTGTAAAATTTTTAGGGTGGCAGTGGCAGACGCACGGACTTAAAGTCCCGTGCGAAAACGGGGTTAATACCCTAGTACAACTTAATAAATGATAAAATATGCTGGTGTGGCGGAATGGCAGACGCACGGGACTTAAAATCCCGAGGTGGCAACACCGTGTGGGTTCGACTCCCACCACCAGCACCAAACGAGAGCAATCCGAACCGCTGGGTTGCTCTTTTTCTATTTCTTCAAAATCTTCTTGATTGTCCAGTTTAATATTTTTG
>CALVNW010000020.1 GCA_944350015.1 uncultured Clostridia bacterium
GTAGAGAACCTAAGCACAGAGAGGAGCCTAACAGTAAACCTAACAGATGCTCTTGCCTCTAGCGTGCCAAACTTAGGGAAGGAGTTAAAAAGAGATAATGGCACGTATACAAGTGGAGCAAACATAACCTTAGACCCTAAGGATAATGGCACAAGCACCACAACCTTTACCATAACCTTATCAGTTACCGATAAAAACCAATCTCTCACCAACGCTCAGTTTGATTATGATCTTAACCTCTATGACGAGAGCGTAGCGCCAAAAGAAATTTTAGAAGGTTTTATATTTGACGATAGTGGCAATTTAACCTCATATACAGGTACGGACAGTGAGGTTACAGTCCCATCCTCATATTCAATGATAGGAGAGCCTACAACAAAATCTCTATATCTTGAAAATTATGATAGTACAAATGAATATATGCTGACATTAACAACCATAACTAATTTTAAGTTAACAACAGACGATGAAGAATATATATTTGATGACTTCGGAGAAGTGATTTCGTCCTCATATCCTGAAAGCTATTTCCCTTGTACGATTGAGTATAAAGATTATTCTAATGTTATTTTTACAACAGGCAGTGACTATCAAGTAGAAGGAGTGGTAAGTGCATTTGAATTTAATCAAACAATTCAAACAGTTAATCTACCTGATTCTATTAAAAATATAGGGGTTTATTCGTTTGCTGGATCTACTTTGAATAATATAGCCTTGCCAGAAGGTTTAACAAGTATAGGAACTGGCGCATTCATTAGTTGCAGTGGACTTACAAGTATAATCTTACCATCAAGTTTAACAAGTATAGGGTATATGGCATTCGATGGTTGCAGTGGGCTTACAAGTATAATCTTACCAGAAGATTTAACAAGTATAGGGGATCTGGCATTCTATGATTGCAGTGGACTTACAGGAGAGTTGAACCTAGGAGAATGTACAAGTTTAACAAGTATAGGGAATTATGCATTCTATAATTGCAGTAGTCTTACAGGAGAGTTGAACCTAGGAGAATGTACAAGTTTAACAAGTATAGAGGTGTTTGCATTCTATATGTGCAGTGGACTTGAAAGTATAACCTTGCCAGAAAGTTTAACAAGTATAGGGAATTTTGCATTCTCTGGTTGCCGTGGGCTTAAAGAGGTTATAATTGACAGTGAGTATGTATATGATAGTGCTACATCAGATACGGCGTGTGGTTATGTGTTATTCTATGCTACAACTGTTAAGGTTTTGACCAGTTTGGATGATGGAACTAATAGTCATATCACCGCAAACTTCACGAAGGGTGAAAATGATGTGATTGGTGAGAAGAACTATACTGTCTACTCTAAATAAAAAGTTATAAAGTATAGGTGTTAATTTTGTGACCATTAAAAGGTAAAACTCTTGCGGAATGCAAGAGTTTTATTATGCCTTTTTATAGAAAGAAAATATAGAAAGAAAATATAGAAAGAAAATATAGAAAGAAAATATAGTTAGAAAATATTAAGGCGAGAAAAAATTTATAGTGAGAAAAAATTTGCGGGAAGAGTTGAAATTTGCAAGGATTTGTGCTAATATTATATGGTTAAAGAAGGTAAAGATTATGATTAATGAGAAAATTAGAAATATTGCAATTATTGCTCACGTAGACCACGGCAAGACCAGTCTTGTAAATGAGCTACTCAAACAAGGGCAAGTTTTTAGAGATAATCAACAAGTTGAAGACAGAGTTATGGACTCAAACGCCCTTGAGCGTGAGAGAGGTATTACTATTTTATCTAAAAACTGCTCTTGTCAATATAAAGGGGTAAAAATCAACATTATAGACACTCCAGGACACGCAGACTTTGGTGGCGAAGTTGAAAGAGTGCTTAAAATGGTTGACGGCGTTTTGCTTGTCGTTGATGCCTTTGAGGGGCCTATGCCTCAAACGCGTTTTGTGCTTGAAAAGGCGCTTGCGCTTCAGCTTAAAGTCATTGTAGTTATCAATAAGATTGACAGACAAGACGCAAGAATTAGCGAGGTCATCGACGAAGTCCTTGAACTATTTTTAGAGCTTGATGCAAACGAAGAACAACTAAATTCTCCGTTTATTTTTGCATCGGCAAGAGCTGGCATTGCCTCAGCCGTTAAGGACGTTAAAGGCAGTGATATGACTCCTCTTTTTGAAAAGATACTTGAGTATATCCCAGCGCCAGAGGGCGATGAGAGCGGACCTTGCCAGATGCTTGTTTCATCTGCCGAGCATAATGACTATGTCGGGAAGCTTGCAGTAGGAAAGATTAGCAGAGGTACGCTTAAGGTTGGCGCAAATGTAACGCTATGCAACTATCACGACGACAAAAAGGTTAAATCAAAAATTGTCAGCCTCTATGTCTTTGAGGGGCTTAAGAAAGTGCCAGTTGAGAGCGCCACAGTCGGCGAGATTGTATGTGTTGCAGGGCTTGAAGGCGTGCAAATAGGCGATACCATTTGCGACAGTGAAACAGTGGAGCCAATTGAGTTTGTCAAGATTGCCGAGCCATCGGTTGAGATGACCTTTATGGTCAATGATAGCCCATTTGCTGGTAAAGAGGGCAAGTTTGTCACTTCAAGGCACCTTAGAGACCGCCTTTACAAAGAGGCAGTAAAAGACTTATCACTTAGGGTGAGCGACGGGCAGACTGCCGAGCAATTCAAGGTTTGTGGACGAGGAGAGATGCACCTATCCATCCTCATTGAAAATATGAGGCGTGACGGCTATGAGTTTCAGGTGTCAATGCCAAAGGTTTTGATTAAGGAGAAAAACGGTGTTAAATGTGAACCTGTGGACAGGCTATACCTCGACGTACCAGAAGATTGCACAGGTGTTGTTATGCAGAAGATGGGTATCCGCAAAGGTGAACTTGTGCAGATGACTCCTCACGGAAACCGTATGAAGATGGAATTCACTATCCCATCAAGAGGGCTTTTTGGTTTTAAGAGCGAACTTTTAACCGACACACGCGGTGAAGGCGTAATCAATTCTATATTCTATGAATATCAACCTTGGAAGGGCGAGATTAAGCGTAAAGAATATGGCTCGCTCATTGCACACGAGACAGGCGATGCTATCGTATATGGGCTTTATAATGCTCAAGAGCGCGGTGACCTCTTTATCGGGCCTGGCACACCTGTTTACGCTGGTATGGTTGTTGGGCAGAACCCAAAAGGTGACGATATTGTTGTCAACGTCTGCAAGAGAAAACACCTATCAAACTGCAGGGCATCTGGCTCAGACGATGCACTTAGGCTTACTCCGCCAAGGAAGATGAGCCTTGAGGATGCAATCGAGTTTTTAGGTGATGACGAAATTTTGGAAGTTACGCCAAAGAGCTTCAGAATAAGAAAGATAATCCTTGACCACAACCTTAGAATGCGTGAGCGTGGCAAAATCTTAAGAGGTGAAATCTAAAAACGGGCTTTAAAACAGCTTGAAAAACAAGGAGGGGATATGCTAGACCCAAAAGAAAGTCGAAATTTAAAGAAAACATCCAAGCGCCTACTGATATTTTTGCTTATAGTCTTTGTGTTTGACGTGTTTATATGTTTTCTCTTTTTTAGGTATACATCAATGTCTCCTGTGCTATGCGGATTTATAATCATTTGCATTACTACCGTTTTATACTTGCTCTTTTCATTAATTTGTGCTAAAATTGATAAAAAGAAGAAAGAAAGGCTTGAAAATAGCGATAAAAAGGACCCGTTTACAAAATAAAATGCAATTTTAACCTAATTTTTACTTTTTATATTTTGCAATTTGAAAAATATATGCAACTAAACTCAAAAAAGGAGATAAGAATATGGCTGATTATAAGATTATGCCACACAATATTGAAGCAGAACAGGCACTTCTTGGCTGTATTCTTATTGACGTGCAGTCTCAGGGTGACATTCTTGGGCTAATGAAGGAAAGCGACTTCTACACTGAGGCGCACAAGAATATTTACAACACGATGGTGAAGATTTACTTAAAATCAACACCTATTGACTTTATTACTTTGACAAATCAGCTTGACAAGGACAAACTTCTTGACAAGGTTGGTGGCATTGAATATATAACGGCGCTCACTAATGTTGTACCTTCGGCAGCCAACTTTAAATATTATTGCGACATTGTTAAGTCAGACTCGATAAGACGCAAACTTATCTCAGCAGGGCAACATATTATTGAGGATGCCTTTGAAAACGAGGATAAAGATTCTTCACTTCAGTTTGCCGAAAAGGAAATCTTTGATATAGCCGAAAAGGAAGAGCGCTCAGCTCTTGAGCACGTAGGCAAGCCAGACGGCGCTGTCAAAAGAGTGCTTGAAAAGTTTGACACTATTGCCAAAAATCCTGAGGCGCTCAATGGTATACCAACTGGCTACAAAGACTTTGACGCCATAACAAATGGACTTCATAACAGCGACCTAATCTTACTCGCCGCAAGACCAGGCGTTGGTAAAACTTCCTTTTCAATGAATATACTTGTTAACGCTGCTGTTGAAGAGGGCAAAACCTGCGCTGTATTTTCGCTAGAGATGAGTAAGGAGCAACTTATGCAGAGAGCGGTTTGCTCACTTGCAAAGGTCAGTATGGGCAAGGCCTTAAATGGTACAATGACAGAAGAAGAGTGGAAGAGAATTTGGACGGCAACCAAAAAGCTCGAACAAAGCAATCTTTACATTGACGATTCTTCGCTTACAACACCTGCCGATGTGCTTACAAAGTGTAGGCGTCTTAAGGCAAAACAAAATGTTGACCTTATTATGATAGACTATATTCAACTTATGTCATCAAGCGGGTCGAGAAAGAATGAAAACAGGGTTAATGAGGTCAGCGATATTTCACGTAACCTAAAGATTACGGCTAAGGAGCTCAATGTCCCGATCATAGTTCTTTCGCAGTTGTCGCGAAGTGTGGAAGGTCGTACCGAGAATGGGCACAGACCAATGCTCTCAGACCTAAGAGACTCGGGTGCTATTGAGCAGGACGCTGACATTGTTCTATTCTTATACAATCCTGAGAAATATAACGACGTACCGCAAGAGGACGAGCCTGGCACAGTTGAGCTTATCATTGCTAAGCATAGAAATGGACGCACAGGTACGGTTAAACTGCGCTGGATAGGCGAGTATACAACCTTTGTCAATCTTGGTCAAAAGGTTGAATTTCCAAAAGAGGCAGTAGACTACAGACAAATTGAAGAGACGCCAATTGAAAACATAGATGTCGATGTTTTCGATGACGATAATGAGTAGAGGAGGAATATATGGCAAAAGCAAGCAAAGATTACAAAGCTGGGGGTGCTAAAAAGTGGCTAATAATTATTGGTATACTTGTTTTGATTGCAATAATTGTCACTGTTATAGTGCTTGTCATACCTGGCAACACGGCAGACGCGGTGGACAGACTTAGACAGTCAAGTCAAACGTCATTTTTAGAAAATAGGAGTGAAGAGGAGAAGTATGACACCTTTGGTCAAAAGCTTACAAACAGCTCTATCAGTTATTTTGTAACTGGCAATGAGTATGCAAGCGTAGAGATTGTGTCAGGCTCTATCAACCTTATACTTGATTTCTATAACGAGTATCTTCCACTTGCAAAAGACAATAAAACTTTGAGCAAAAACTATAAAAAGATTAAAAATAACCTTGAGGATGCTGTTGACCACCAAAAAGAGATGAATGAAATTATGGATGAGGCAAACGCGCTTAAAGCAGGTTCTGACACACATCTTAAAAATCTATGGGTAGACTTTAGGATATCTTTCACCGATTACATCACCTCAATGGCAAAGGCAATTGACGCGCTAAACAATTGTTATCAGGGATGTTTCCCGTCAACACTTTCAAACAACCTTGCATCAAGCACAATTTTAAATACCATTGATGACTTTTTAAGTGTTATAACAAGTGAGTTTAAAGCACTTACTAAATCTAATTTGAAAGAGCATACTCAGGCTGACTATAACTACACAACCTATGGAAAAGTTGTATATTTCTCAGCTTTTGTTGAAAATTATTTGTATGACGAAAACGATATTTATTCATATAATTTTGACGCATCTTTGCAAGAGAAATATAAAAAGGTAAATGACTTTTATGCTACTTACAGTCAATCAAACTTTACAAATGTAATTTCATCAATATCAAGCTCAAACCTTGAAATTGAGTTTACTCCAGGGCAGGTTGACTCAGACGGTATACTTGATGCAGTAAAAGCATTCTTAAATGTGAGGTGATTATGAAAAAAAGATTTATTACAATTTGTCTTACCTTTGTTATGGCTCTTTCTGGGCTTGCACTCGTAGCCTGCGGTGACGATTCTTCTGATGTAAACCCTTACGAGAGTTACCAAACAACGCTAGCATCAATGCGAGAAAATAAAACTCTATTTAAAAACGGCACTACTGATTATGGTATGGAAAGTGACTTCTACCTAAACAACTTCTACGACAAGAACGCCGAAGGAATCAAGGTGGAAGGCAACCAAAATTACATTTTTCTAACTGCGTATGGACTTAATTATATAAATAAGTATTACACCTATTTATCAGACTTAAGCGGTTATGATTTTAGCGGACTCAATAGCGCACTTGAGAGTTTAACTAGCTATCTTCCGGTTATTGACCTTGCTTCTGAGAACATAGTCTCAGCGGACCAAATTGCAAATATCAGTGTTTACCGAAGTTATTTTGTTGAATATGAGGCAAATGCCAAAGAACTAATCAATATTGTCTTTGATAACGCACTTGCCCTTAGTGACTTTTTAATCAATGAGAGAGGGCTCACCGCTGGACTTGGTACAGAGACGCAAACTCAAGAGCAAATCACCTTCTATATTGAAAATGAAGTGCTTTACGCAATCAATGACGTTAGAGTTATTTTAATGGAGAGCGCCAAAGGTAAAGTGCTTACAGGCAATGATATCTATGACGGCGCAGTTAAACTATTATCATACTACGGCGGACTTGTAACAAACAATAGTTATATTACGTCAATCACTGCAGAAACTATGGCAGACTCTATCAACCTTAGCAATTTGCTTGCAGGTGAAAGGACAACAACTAGAAAGGCAAATAGCAGTTTCTCTATATATGATTACGAGAACGATAAGAATATTTTACTTGACGGTGACAATCGCGCATACTACGCTCAACTTCAAAAATATTATTCAATGGATAATAACTTCTTACAACAATATTACAACTACCTTGCAACTAATATTTACGAATAAAAAACAAGTAATTAAGGGGGCTACCTATTTGTGTAGCCCTCATTTAAAAGGATGGATATGGACAACAAAAAAATTGCAGACTTAATATTCCCAAATGTAACTTTAAAGCCCGAGGATATCTTAGCAAGGTATCCAAAGCGCCAACTAAAAGAGGGGCAAGTGGTTACACGATTTGCACCAAGCCCTACTGGACTTATGCATATTGGCAACTTTTTTCAAGCGTTTATAAGCTACAACCTTGCCAAAAACACCGATGGCATACTTTTTCTGCGTATTGAAGATACTGATAACAAACGAGAACTCAAAGAGGCAAAAGAGGTTATCTATACAATATTAAAAAGATTCAATATCACCTTTGACGAGTATCAAACGCTAGACGGAAAGGATATTGGCAATTACGGACCGTATGTTCAAAGCCAAAGAGTAGAAATTTATAAGGCGTTTGCAAAGAGGCTTGTTGAGGAAGGTAAGGCTTTCCCTTGTTTTTGTAAAAAGACCGAGGGTAAAGAGGATGTGCTTGAGCAAAGAAAGACAAAGTTTGCTGAAGATGACGAAAAAGAGTATGACCCTTGCCGAGATTTAAGTTATGAAGAGGTTAAACGCCATATTGATAATGGTGAGAGTTTTGCAATTAGATTAAAAACCAAGAATAGCGGTAGTGAACGTATCAAGTTTTACGATTTAATCAAAGGTGAACTTGAGGCAAAGGCGAACGCCAAAGATTTTGTGCTTTTAAAGAGTGATGGACTGCCTCCATATGCATTTGCTCACGCAATTGACGATACACTTATGGGGACCACGGTGGCGGTGAGAGGGGAAGAGTATATCTCATCAACACCTGCCCATCTTGAACTTTTTGAGGCACTAGGCTTTGAGCCTATCAAATATTGCCATAATCCTCTTATATGCAAACTTGGCGAGAATGGCAATCGTAGGAAGATATCAAAGCGTAAAGACCCTGAGGCAAATATGATGTACTATTTTGAGCAAGGCTATCCTATAGACAGCGTGCTTGAATATCTACTCAATATGATAAACTCAGGCTTTGAAATTTGGAGGAAGAACAACCCTGATAAACCTTGGCAAGAGTTTAAGTTTGGCTTGTCTGATATAACGGCTGTTGCGCCTATGTTCGACCTTGCAAAACTTAATGATATATCTAAAAATGTCATTGCAAGGATGAGTGGAGAAGAGCTTTACAAGGCTTGGCTTGACTACGCGAAGGAGTACGATAAACCACTTGCAGAGATATTAGAGAAAGATAGCGAAAAGTTTATTAAGCTTTGTAAGATGGACAGGGAAAACACTCCTAAACCTAGAAAGGATATATATAATTACGCGATGATGAAGGAAAATTTTGATTATATCTTTTCAATGCCAGAGCGTTTTGAACTTGACGAGCAGGACAAGGATAAAGCCAATGAGTTTTTGTCAGAATATCTAAGAACATTCAAAATGCCAACCTCAAACGAGGAGTGGTTTGAAAATGTCAAGTTACTAGCAGGAAAGTTAGGTTATGCAACAGATAACAAATTGTATAAAAACCAGCCTGAGAAGTATAAGGGCAATACTGCCAAAGTTTGCGAGTTTATAAGGGTGGCAATCACGGGCAGAAAGTCCTCGCCAACTCTCTTTACCATAATGGACATACTAGGCGAAACCGAAGTGAAAGCCCGCCTTGCACATAACCAACCTTAGGTTGGACCAGTATCGACAAACTTAGTTTGCATCATTATCGTTTGTTGCATCTGCTATTTTATTGTATTTTGGTCCGCCTGAGTATATCAAAGGGAAGAGGTGGCATAGACACCCAAACTTAGTTTGCATCGTTTTTTAATCATCCTTATTGGCAGAAATTACGGAGAGATAAGCGCTCGTAGCATTTTTTGGCAAGCCCAGGGGCTTGGCGAAGTTTTGACTAGTTTGGATGATGGAACTAATAGTTATATCACCGAAAACTTCACGAAGGGTGAAAATGATGTGATTGGCGGAAAGAACTATACTGTCTACTCTAAATAATTCCTAAACTGCCTTAAATTAAGTTCTATAATATTTGAAAATATTACAGGTTGGCAGGTGTCACAATCGCCCGATATGTCAGAGCTAGAACCTGTCGATGTGAAAGACCCTACCAAAAATGCTGAAAGGCTTACTGGTATGCTTGCAGGTTATTGGGAACGTAATATTTAGAACTTTAATGAAAGAAATTTTTGCAGAGCTTTAAGTTTATAAAAATTTAAAGGTTATATAAACATAATAAAAATATAATAGAAACATTAATATGCAATTATATGTTTACCTTTGTTATAAAACTTCTGTAGATGGATATAATTTAGTAGAAATTGTTTGTATATTGCCATATTTTGTTTGACTTTTTATGTAAAGTAGTGTAAACTACAAAGAGCAAGAATTTTATTCTACAGGAGTTTTTATGAAAGCTATTGCTAAAAACAATATTTTTAAAATTATGGTATTGCTTATATGTGTTGCACTTTTCTTAACTGGATGCGCAACAGTTTCTGATGTCAAGGATAAATATGGCAACAAAATCACTTTTGACGATATTCAATATTTTGAAGGACAGGTGGCTGTAATCGGCGATTACCTTTATTATGCTAATAGTTACACGTCATCTAGTGAAGATGGATTTGATTATGACACTGCGTCAAGTACTGGATACTTAAGTAGAATTAATCTTTCCAGCATCTCTTATAATTATACTGCTGACGAAGATGGATATGTAAACCCTAGTCCTAATGGTACTGAAAAAGTTAATGATAGGTTTGTAGGTTTTGAAAATCAGTATATGTTTGCGCTTGGTGAGTATCTGTATTTTACATCTGTAAATACACACCGCACAACTGGGCTCGAAAATGACTACAGCCAAGTTTCGCTCTTTAGAGTTAAGTTTAATGGTGACAAGTTTGATGAAATTGAGACTTTTAGGTATGACGAAAACAGTATTATCACAGCTCAAAAGGGCGACGATGGCAATTATTACTATATAGTTTATTGTCCAGCAGATAGCGAGGGAACTTCATACAATCTTTATTCTATAAAAATCGGTTCTAAAATAGGTGACCCTACCTTGCTTGCAGAAGGTGTGACTTCTGTTGCTATTTGCGACGAGGATTCTCAATTTAGAAATGTGCTTTTCACTACCGACGCCGAAAATGAATACTACGAGACAACTGCAATTAAGGAAGTCAACTTTGCAACTGGCGAAGTCAATAACTACAGTAATGGACTTGAGACGCTAGGCTCTACAACAACATTTATGGGTAGATTTGGAGATATTGTTGTCTATAGTTATAATTCAAACATCACTCCACAATCAATTTTCTATAAAGACCTTGCAAGCGGTGATAAACTTTTCAATGGTGGCAACGAATTCTATCCATCACATAGCAACATCACTTTATATGGTAAGGCAGGAGATGGATACCTATTCTTATCTGAGACAAGTGGTTCGCTTATGTATAAGCCTACACTTGGAATGAATTCAACGGAAGAAGAGGGCTATGTTGACCCAACACCTATTGCTCTTTTGACGTCTGGAAGTTTTAGCGATATTCTTTTTGTTGATGGCGATTATGTTTATTATTCAAACAGCACATCAATCTCAAGAATTAGCGTGCGCGATAGAGTAGAACAACAACTTGTATCAATGACCAGCATTGTTTCTGGCGAGTGCGGATATGATGGTAACTATATCTATTTCTACGCTCAACTTGAAGAACAAGAAAGCGGTGATGAAGAGGAAGATAGTGATAGCACAGATACCGCGACTGACGAGAACTACTACCTTTACAGAGTGAATAAGACAGGCTACCTTCAACTTTTAAGCAAGGTAGAAAAGCCAGAATAGGCGAAGGTGTGGGCATTAAAAGACACAAAAATATAGAAAAATGAGCAAGTTGCTCATTTTTTTTGTTTTCATATTTAGGTTGCGTATTCGGTCCCGCTTATTTTCGTTTAGTATGTTCTGTTCGTTTCTCACTCCGCTCGCGCTGACGCACTCGCACATACGCTCGCGCTGACGCACTCGCACATACGCTCGCGCTGACGCACTCACACACACGCTCGCGCTAACGCACTCGCTCTCTTCGCTCCGCTCGCGCCCGCGGGACCATAGACCCCGCGAGGCACGTCGCTCCGCTATCTCTCCGAACGGGAGAACAGAAAGTAGTACCATAACCTTTCTCTTCTATTAATAGAAGATAGGACTTATAAAAATAATGACAAAAAGAACAAGTCCTTTGAATTAACTTATCTTAGACTACAAACACATTAAAAATCATTCTCATTTGCGGATTGCAGTTAGCGTGCCACACCAACCTTAGGTTGGACCAGTATCGTTGAGTGTATCTGTTGTTTTACTGTATCTTGGTCCACAAAAACATTAAAAATCATCCTCATTAGCAGTTTTTGCGGAGAGATACAGTGTAGTAGCATTTTTTGGTGATAAATTTGAGCGAAGTACGTCAATTTGCTTGACAAAAAATGCGGGGGGGTAGAATAGGGTATCCAAAATAAAATTTTGGATACCCTATTTAAAAAGTGAGGTGATTTATGAAATACACAAAAATTAAATTCTTTTCTTTGTTGTCAGCGTTTATTCTTGTGGTATTGATGTTGATAGTAGGGGTATACGCCTCAGGTCATACAATAAATATAAAAGGGAATATACGCTTTGAGATATCAGATTCTTCATTATTTGTAAAAGATATAAGAATATCACAAGGTGTTACAGGTTTTGAAACAATAAAAGATTTTATTCCTGGATTTGTCAACGAAGAATTTGACTTGGACCTTGGTCAAATAAACAGCGCTACAGGTGTTGTGGTGATAGAACTTGAAATGATAAATACTACAACAACAATATACGAGGCAAGCACAAGTTCGACGGTACCAAATGCAAATATATCAGTTAGTGGAACGATAAAAGGCGAACAAGTGCCAATAGAAGAGGTGCTTGATTACACTGGGAATTCTGGCATAATCACACTGACAATAACGCCACAATCAAGTACGGCAGTAGATATTAATTTAGACGGATTAGTGATAACAATGTCAGAGAGCCAGAATGTCGAAGTAACATTAAAAGGCGATTATCTTGATGCGTATGTAATAGGGGAAGGTAGTACTGAAATAATTTACAAAGAGGCCGACCAGGAGGTTATTTACGTGCCAGTAGGAACAAAGATTTGTGTTGCTTGTATTGGAGCTAGCCCAAACTTGGAAAATTGGGAAATTGATTGGGGGACTCTAAATCAATTTCCAATGCAAAGTGGTGGTCTTGAACCAGATCCTGATCGCCTTGAATTATGGTTAAATGGAGAGATAATAGATGTATATTATTTGACTTGGAGTCTTTCAGGAGCGTATGTCTTGGTAGATGCAGTAATTGAAGTTACGGGGGCTTGTACTATTGAAATTCAGCTTGAACCAGGCTAGAGGTGAAAATACAATCAGTACTACCAATATATAAAAAATACACTGGAATTCTCCGCAACGGGTCTTAGTGTATCGTCGAAAAGGCAAAAAAATATAGAAAAAAGTATAAAAAATGTTAAAAAAGTGTTGACAAAGGATAAAATAATGTGTTAATATATAAACGCTAACTCAGAGAGGAGCTAGCGAGAACAATGACAATTAAATATAATAAGTACAAACAAAGTCAATTTACTTTAAAGTTATTGAGTCAGAAGCACTTAAGTGTAAAGTGCAAATCAAACTAGAACAAATGTTTGAGAATAATCGAACAATAACCTAAGTCAATCATAATGAGAAAAAAGTAGGTAATGGAACGAAAAGAACATCGTCAACTTAACTGTTAATACCGCGAACTTGAAAATCTTGTTTTCAAGTCGCCCATTATGAAGGAGGAGGCTTAGGAGAGGAACCAAAAGCATTTCAAGTGCAACACGAAGAAATGCGTCTTTTAGCGGTTAGGCTTTAGCCGTGCCCGCGTAAAAAGTTTGGTGCCTCACTAATTTTTAGAGTTTGATCCTGGCTCAGGACGAACGCTGGCGGCGTGCTTCAAACATGCAAGTCGAACGGAGTAATTGGCGGA
>CALVNW010000021.1 GCA_944350015.1 uncultured Clostridia bacterium
TGTAAAACCATCAGCCTCACCCTTGCAAGCAAGTTCGGCTTCCGATATTATAGACTATGTGATGTTAAAATTTAACAATCTTGAATTTTTTAAATTCTATCGACTGTGCGTTTAATATTCCCAATCATTTTGCGTTAAAACTATCAGCCTCGACCTTGCAAAGCAAGCTCGGCACTTGTTTTAAAATACCCTTAAGTGATAAGGGTGTTTTTGTTTAGAGAATATGAAGAATTATAATGATTTTTAGGTGCGTGGTATTGACTTTTAGTATTTATTGTGGCAAAATATAGTTAAATTTGGATAAATTTGACAAAAAAGGTGAAATTAAAGGTAATGGACGAGGTTAAAAACGCGAGAAATAGTAAGATTGTAGTTGACGATAAAGGTAGGGTGAATAATAAAGCTGTTGGCGAAAATAAAAAAGTTGCGTCAAATGTTATACGTAATTCCTCTTTTGAGCTACTTCGTATTATCGCTATGCTTATGATAATCGGGCATCACTTTGTTGTGCACGGCGGATTTTTGGATGCAAGCACGGTCAATAGCTGGATACTGACATTTTTAGAGTTTGGTGGCAAGTTCGGCGTAATAATCTACCTATTGATTTCTGGCTATTTTATGGTCACTTCTAAGTTTACCTTTAGAAAACTTTTTAAACTGTGGTGCCAAGTTTGGTTTTATTCGGTGGCGCTTTATGTCGTTTCAATATTTTTGCCAAACTTTCACTTCTCGGCGCGCGGGCCTGTGACTGCACTTTTCCCTGTGCTAATGGTTGAGTGGTGGTTTGTAACCTATTATATATTTTTGTATCTGCTTTCGCCATTTATCAATAAACTTGTCAAGGTGCTTAGCAAAAGTGAGTACGGCTGGCTGATAGTTTTACTTTTGTTTTTGTACACCGCACTACGCCTTTCAATAGGCATATCAAGTATATTTTTGATGTTTATAATAATCTATCTAATCGGCGGATACTTGAGATTGCATCCTATTAAAAAGATGCAAAAATTTTCAATCTTAGTACCTTGTTTTATTATGCTATATTTAGCTCTTAACATCGCCCAGTATTATCTCAATTATCACTTTTTTGAAACTGATAGACTTCCTATGATTTTGTGCGCAGTGCTACTCTTTATGATTTTTGAAAAACTCAACATAAAATCAAAGACAATAAACATCATCTCAAGTGCAACCTTTGGCGTTTACCTAATTCACGACAACTTGAACATAAGCCCGTATCTATGGAATGAGGTCTTTCAAAATAATAGTTATGGATATAGCGAATATTTGCTGTTATATGCATTTCTAGTTATAGTGTCGGTGTTTGTAATCTGCGCGCTTATTGATCTTGCAAGGAAATATCTACTTGAAAGACCACTTTTTAAATTTGTGGACAAAAGTTATAATAAATATCGATTGAAACATAATAGTAAAAATGATTTAATAAACTAAAATTAGGGAAAATAAGGAAAACAAAAATTAAAAAAAATAAGAAAAATAAACTAAAATTAGGGAAAATGAGAAAAATAAACTAAAATAAACAAAAACTTTGCCAGCTTGCAAAGTTTTTTTGTCAAAAATATAATTTAGAATATAATTTAGAATATAATGAAAAAGATGAATTTTAATTGCTTGGCAGTGCGGTTACGTAAATTGCTATAACAAGGTATGCAAGCACCATCAGAGCAGACAATATCGTAAATATTATTCCGACAGTTTTTTGTTTTTTACTAGTAGACTTAATAACAAAAGGATTTAAGCATATGGAGATAATTGAACATACCGCGCCAGGGATGTAACTAATCCAGCCGACCGATAGGATAAAAACGATAAATGTTACAGCTTTTTGGGTGTCATTGTCTGAACTATAAGTTTGGAATAGATAGTACATAGTAAAAGCCAAAAAACATATCGCAAGAAAGAATGTTATAAGTCCGCCAATCATAAACCCAGTTTTTAAGTCCTCAGGCTTATTTTGAGGCTGAATTTCTTTCAATTTGTTTGGGTCTTTCATATCCTCTGCATTAACAACATTTATTTGATAATCTTTTTTACTCATATCTCTCTCCGTCAAATATCCTCATAATAATTATGATTATAAGAATTAAAAGAGAAAAAGTCAAATATATTTATTAAAAAAGTTTGACATTTGTTTGATAATATAATAGAATTTTGTAAAAGGAGAATTGTTATGGGAAATTTAAGTGGGCTTGAACTTGCTATAATGATAGTTTCAGGGCTTATCGTTGTTGGCTTGGTGGTTGCCCTTATCGTGCAAATTGTTTTGATAGTAAAATATAAAAAATTTAACAAAACACCACTTCAAAGCGGACTTTCTTCACAGCAAACGGCGAGAACGCTTCTTGATGCTAACGGTCTTACAAATGTTCAAATAAAAAAACTAGGCTTTTTCAGAAGGATACTGCTTTTTGGAAATCACTATAGTGTAATGAGAAAGACAATATATTTAAGAAAAAACATTATAGACTCATCGTCTGTCACTGCTGTTGGCATTGCAACGCAAAAGGTGTGCCTTGCGATTCAACACAAAAATAAGGATAAGAGTTTTATATTTAGATATGTTCTTCAAATTTTGACTCTTTTCACCCCGCTACTTTTTTATGGCTCAATTGCTGTAGGTTTAATCATAGATATTGTTACAAAGTTTTCAGGCTTGCCAACAATTATCGGTCTCTTTGTTGGTCTCGGATTTTACCTGCTTACATTTATTTTGCAAATAGTAAATATAAAGGTTGAGAAAAAGGCTAACGAGCAAGCGGTTGAGGTATTAAAAAGTGCGAATATATTTAACGAGAATGAAATTACAACTCTTCAAAAATTATTAAAACTTTATATAATATCAGATATTATCATATTAGTTTTAAGCATACTAAAATTAATATTGCAAATTTTAAAAATCCTTGCAAGGTCTAAAAAAAGTAAATAAATAATTTTGTATTTAATAAATAGCCATCAATAAAAAATATCTTTAGATTTTTTCTAAAGATATTTTTTTATTATATAAAAATAGGATAATTATATTTAAAGTAAGCTTAAATAAAGGAACATTAATTATTAATAATTAAAAATTAAAATAATAACTTTGCCTTAATACAAAACCGCTCGGGCATACGAACCCATTATTTTGAGACGGTTTTTTGATGGTAAGCGTTGAGAAGTTGAGCAGTGAAGTTTCGTTTGCAGAGGATGAGTATACGTTTTTATTTATTGTGATTTTAAGAACGTTATCAACATAACTTACATCTATTGCATTTATTCGCCTGTCTCCATCTAGTGCATAATAGGTTTTATTCAAATCATAAACGCTGACGTCATCTAATAGTATTGCTTGAAGGTTTCTATTTGTAAAGTCATTATAGGCCATATCTTGATAGGAGATAGTGTTGTAAAAGTAGGTTGATATCTCGCTTGTCTCAGTTTGTTCGGCGTAGGTCGACTTAAGTGGAGTGAGCCTTGTGTATGAAGAGGTCATCGTGCAGGCAACTGTGCCGTCGCCATTGATATTGATAAATCCGCCTTCTTGAATAGGTGAGTTTGAGTCGGTGACAGATACCACCACCTTATTATCAACCGAGGCGTAGACGAGTGTGCGATTCTCATCAAGGTCGACAAGTCCTATCTCGATTACATAATCTTGACCTTGCACAAAGGAGCTACCTTTGTTTACTATGCCAAGAGAGACACCTTCTTTATAAATCTCGATATCGCCAAGTGCTGAGAACCTAAACGAATAGCCTTTTCGTGCAAGCGCTGGCGCGTTTGCTCTGTCAAAACCGCTCACTCTTGCGCTGATGTAGAAGTTTGATGGGAAAGCAAAGGTTGAGAAATTTATCTTGACTTCAAAAGAGAAGTTTTGAAGGTGTTGATTAAAGCCAACCGTGCTTCCAGCGCTCTCAAGCGTGATATTGTTGTAGTGGTCTACCTTAGCAAGAGGTGTGCCTGCGCGCATTGGGAACTCATCAAGAGTTGATAGTGTGAAGGTTGGATAGGAAGGTATCACTACATTTTTTGTAGAGACTAGATTAGCGCTGACTGCGCCGTCTGAGCAGATATTGAACCACTCGCCAGTAAGAAATGGACTTTCTAAATCTTTGGCGTCTATAACAAGCTGATTATCTATAAAAAGAAGTAGTCTTACCGCACCATCTTCATTTATGGCACCTATTTTATAGTTATATCTTGTGCCAGTTGTGATAGGGCTGATATTTTGAGAGAAAATTGTCGCGCCGTCTTTCCAAACTTGAACACTACCAGCGGGGAAGAAAACAAAGGAGTAGCCTTTTTGGGTGAGGTTTGGCGACTGCGTTCTATCGCATCCATTTGCCCTAAAGGTGAGACTGAACCAACTTGGGAAAGCAAGTTGATTGAACACAATGTTGAAATCGAATAGAAAGTCGCTATGTTCAAGGTTATAGCCCACTGTGTTGCCTGTGTCAAGGTAGTAAAGCGTGCCATCATCATAGTAGCTTCCGCCAGGTCCTGCAATTACAGGGTTACCAATCTCGGTGATGGTCTTATAGCTAAAATCGCTCGTTTCGCTAAAGGTTTTTACGCCCGCATTTTGCGAAGGTGACGTGACTAAAAGTGAGGATAGAGCCATCAGCATCAGCACCACAATAAGTGGAAGGGCAAGAGCTTTTTTAGATTTTATCATCTTGTCACCTCCAAAAGTATGGCGTCGCCACCGCTCAAATTAAAACCTACACTTGAGATGTCGTTGTACTCAAGGAAGTCTTGGTCGATGCCGTGCTCTTCGTTATATTGTGCTATATCCAAATTGTAAAGCTTAACATTTGAAACGTTTGTCAAAAAGTCGGCTTTAAAGGTTGACCTTCCTGCATTTACCGAATTGTTGACGATGTAGTAGACGTCCTTACCGTTATAGTCAAAGCATCCTACAAAGGCGTCGCCACCTGTGACATTGCCGAGAAGTCCATAGCCATAGAGGGTGTCCTCGGCAACAAGAGGAAGGGTCTGTTTGCCAAACTGTATAACTCCTTTGCTTGTGCTGTTCATAAGAATTTCGTCTACAATTTTGATGTTTTCGTTAATCTTTTTGACCTGATAATATGTGTCGTGTGGGGTGCCGTTAGCGCTGACTATGCCCGCTCTGCTTGGAACCTGCCAGCTTTCCATAGTTGTCCCGTCGATTGATGGCCAGTAGGTGTAATATTGTATGCCTTTCGCGCCATACGCAAGGCTGGTGTTTACCGTCCAAGCCGTTTGCTTAGCTGTGAAAAGTTCGCCGTGGCGGTGATTGTAGGAGGCAACCGTTACCCAGTATGGAATATTGTAGTCAAGTGATATCTTTCTAAATAGTGAAAGTGACTTTATATATTCTTGCAAATTAACCTCGCCTGCAACAATATCGACAGGGTTGGAAGATGCAAGAGGGTTTTCAAGGGTGGAGTCGATGTTCATAAATACATAATAGTCATAGGCAATGACGTCAGGTTGAACTTTATTCAAAAATTCATAGACATACTGAACATAGGCGTCCCAAGGGTCTATAGGTGTTTGGTCAAGGTAAAGCCTATAGGTTTCCACATAGCTTGGAAATAGGTTGGTATATAGTATCTTGCCATCGGTTTGCTCTTTAAGCACCTTGTTTACTTTTGCCATCCCGTCAAAGTCTTGAGCTGACGGCTCGTCCTTGACGGCAAGTCCTGCAAAGGCGTCATAATCAAGGTACCAAGCATTCTTTAATGTCTCGCTATAAGACTCTTCACTTGGGCTTTCAACGGCGCCTGCATAACTTTCGCATTTGAACAGTGTGTCGTTTACAAAATAGGCAAGCCCTAAGTCTTCGGCAAGGGTGAGTGCCTTATGTACGTCTGGGTCATATAGCGTTGCCCGTTCATAAAGACCAGACAAGATATTAAAGCCTGCGTCCTTGTATCTTTGGAAATTGGACCTATTGATAAAAGAAGGGTTTTGTGCTGGATTGCCAGCATCACCAGCGTTTGCGTTTGGAATGCCAACGTAGCCTAAAATTGGCATTTCATTTTCATCAAGAAAATCATAGGTTATCTGTTTGTCGCGTCTTGCAATGTTTAAACCTTGCAACGTCGCCCCATTGCTTGAACAAGGGAACAGCGCAAAACTTAAGCATAAAACCGCCATTAATATTAAATAATAACATCTTTTAATTTTTGTCATTTGTTCGCTCCTATTGTTTATCCTCGCTTGCCTCTTTAGCAAGTTTTTTATTTTTCTTTTTAGAAAGTATTATTGTGGTTATGAAAACTGTCAACAGAATTACCACTAATAATGAAAAGGCAATAAGCAGTACATATAGGTATAACGTGCTTGTGTTTTCATAGATATTAAACTCAAAAACCTCAGAAGAGATGCCGTTTACAACAAGTTTAAATCTAACTCTGCCACTATCGAGGGCGGAGATGAGAAATTGTTGGTCGCTTGCAAGCTCGTCCTCTTCAAGAGGTAGGCGCTCGACCTTCACTCTGCTTTTACCTTCAAGAATGACAAGTTCGACCGATTCAACTTCGCTCTCTTCAGGGAAGAGGAAGGATATTCTAATCTTTGAATCAAGCACAACCTCTTGATTGTTTGTTATGCCTGCAACAATGACCGCGCTTGTGATGTTGACAGTTGCACTTGCGCTATAGTCGCCGACTGTCGCTTGAATGGTCACGCTACCGACCTCGTCATTTGCGATAAGGGTGTTTCCTTCAATTCTTGCATACTCTTGCCCAGAGGTTATGGTAAAGACAGCATTTTTCGCAAGCTGGTCAAGTTCGTCACTTTGGAAGTTAAACATAACGCTTAAATTCTGCGTTGAGCCTGCAATCATATTGTTATTTACAATGATTGTCGCTTGAAGTGGAGATACAACAACGTCAAACTCCTTGCTTTCGATGCCGTTTATAACAGCCTTAATTCTCACCGTGCCACTCTTAAGAGCGGTGACTTTGATAGGCTGGTCATTGTCAAAGACTATGCTTTCTTCGTCAATGTCAAGAATATCTTCTCCGCTTACAATTACAATATTTTTTGAGGTGATGTCAACGCCGTCATTGATTTTAGGGTATAGCTCTAGTGTCTGTCCAACATACATATCTTCTACGCCTTGCAAGGTGACAATTGGCGCCTCGATTGGAATTGATACGATGGCGCTAACCGCTGAAAAGCTCTCGCCGGTAATAGTTACTCGAAGCGTGAACACACCAATAGAGTTTGCGGTAATTTCGCTAGTCAATGGGTTGAAAGTGATATACTGCTCACCATCAATTATCTCGTAACTTTCTGTAATCTCTTCATCAGGGAGTGAATTTTCAGGCGTCCAGTAAGAGAGTTTTCTCACCTCGCCAACAGCCATAGCCGTTGCGTTTGCCACCTCAACTTTGGTGGTGATAGATATGAGATAGCCTTCTGACTTTAAGCCGTTTATTGTCACATATACGCGAACCGTTCCTGCACGCGTTGCCGTCAATGTGCCATTGTCGTCAATAGTTGCATTTCCTGTGATTGCCTCAACAGAATAGCTAATACTGTCTACTATTTCGCCCGAAGAGAGTGCGCCCTCAAAGGTAAAACTATCTCCAACAAGCAGTGGACTTGTAGGGAGGTTTGCGATGTATGAATATTCGCCCTCTTCTGCTGTCAAGGTGAGGTTGTCGCTATAAACGCCGTTTACGCAGACGTAGACATCGATTGTGCCTGCGCTAAGCGCTCTTAAAGTAGATCCATCAATCTCAGCTTGTGCGGTGGAAGTGGCGTTGTCAATAAAATACTGCACGCTGTCGCCGTCACTCTGTCCATCTAGAGTATAGCCAAGCGTAATTTCATCATTTGTGTCAATTTGAGTACTTTCAACATAGACCTCAGGCTTGCCAAACGCCATATCAAGTTTGCCCGCAAAGCCACCGCTATAGATGGACATCGTTCCGCCACCAACAAGGGCGTCATCATAGTCAAGGTAGTTTATAATATAGATATCATCAATCTTTGCGTACACTCTGATTGCTCCGTCAATATTTACCGAGCCAACCTCTAAAGTGTAGTCGGTGTTTGGAGAGATTGAGTAGCCACCAATTGCCCAGCCTTCGCATATATGCTCGCCATTTTTATATAGAATGGTTTGCCCGTTTGCGTAGTAGTAAATTTGGTAACCTCGCCTTGTCCAGCCTGCTCCCCAAGGGGTGTCAAGCGTGCCTTGGCTTGCTAAGGTGAAAACTAAGTTGCCAGCAGTTGCCGTAAAATTAGCCTTCATTTTGATAGAAGAATTTTCTGGTACATTTGGATATGCGCCAACAATTCCGCCACCAAAGTTTGAAACACTGCCATTTTTGTCAAAAATTCCAGCACCACCAGATATAGGAGCGCCTAAATCGGTAGAAGTCAGCGTCAAGGTTTGAAGTTCGGTTTTCTCGTCATTTGTAATTTGTCCGTCCATACTATGTGTGAGAACGAGGGCATAATTTAGAATAGATGAAGGTTGTCCGCCTGCCTCTACAAGGCTTAATGGTGTGTAACCCTCTCTTGGTCTATCAAAATATATCAAAGCAAAGTTGCCGTCTATCTTAAGGTGTATTCTTACACTTCCGTCATCAAAATTTGTGATGCCGTATTCGATATCAAAGCTGTCGCCAGCGCTGTAGGTTGGAAAGTCCCAAACGTATACCATAGAGTCGTTACCCGCTCTGCCTAGGTGGCGTTGACCATTGGCGTACCATCGAAGGACATAGCCTGTTTCACTCCATCCCCATAAGGGGTCAACAACATTAGGTCTGTTTATCTCTGTCACATTTGTCTTGTTAGCGCCGATGGTGAAGGAAAAGGCAGAGGATGCGCTGACATTTGCACTTGCCGTAACTGTGGTCTTGTATGTATATGAGTCATCAGTGTAAAGGGCGTATCCAACACCAGAGTTGGCGCCAGAGGTGACAACATTGTCTCCGTCAAGGGTAGCTGAAAAGTTTGCGCTCAAGATTGGGTCGCCTACGTCAGCGAGGTTTAGCACAGGGCTATCAAAGCCATAACCGCGCGCTGAAAAGACGCTACCTTCACTGCAGACTGCATACCATCCGCCCTCTAAAAGAGGGGAGTTGCTGTCATTGTAATCTAAAATAACATAGCCATTTATGGTAAAGGTGATTTGCACAGAGCCGTCACTTTTGTTGACTGTTTTAAATACCACTGTGTAGTCGGTGTCAGTGGCCATTGAGCCAGGTAGACTTCCCAAAAAAGCACCTTGTAAAACTGCTCCGTTCTTACAAAAGTCAAATTGACCGTGAGGGTACCATCTAATATAATAACCGCTGTTTGTCCATCCACCACCAGCTGTGCCAAGGCTGTCACCTTGCGCCCTTAATATAAAAGTAGTGTTGCCAATGGTCGAAAAATTTAATATTGAGGTAATCTCAACATTTTGGTAGCTGTCATTGTAACCAAATCTGCCGTACGCCGAAACATTTGTGACATTGTTGGTCGCCGGGTCAACAGTCGCCGAGTCGGCGGTAAACCCTGCAAGGTCATTGACATAAAGTTTGGCATAGGCGCTCTCTATGACGGCGTCATCTGCATATACGCGATTTCCTGTAAATAAAAAAATGCCGGCAATGCAAAGTAGACCTGCCAAGAGAATTAAACTTTTTCGTATGATGCTTTTCATATAATCTCCTTCTGCTATTTTGAATAAGGTAAAAGGGTGAAAACTTATTTTTCTTCCACTTTTTCAAATAAGTCATTGGGCGAACAATCTAAAAGTTCACATAAAAGCTCAATATTTTCATACTTAATAGACTTTGTTCTGTTGCTAATCATATTGTTAAAATTTTGATAGCTCATATTAAGTTGAATATATAGCCAATATTTTGTTTTGTTCTTCTTTTTAAGAAGCTCTAAAACCCTTAGCTTAAGCATATCTCACCTTCTCAATATAGTATGTTTAGATTATATATTTTTTATACCTCAAATATATAGACGCTTGCATTATATAATGAAAACGTATATAGTGCAAAAAATAGGGTATGGCCAAGTGGTTCAGCTAATTACTATTGGCTCCGTTCGCCTAGTTCCTCTCTTACTTATAGTGTTTGGAATGTTCTTATCGCGGGCGCAATCAATTACAGTAATATCTACAACAATTTTGGCGCGGCTCGAGCAGCTTTCAAATTTTCGATTTAGAACCTTCATTGTGATAACAAAAAACCGAGATAAAATCTCAGTTTTTTTGCTTATCAGATATCTTTTCGTTTGTATCGTTTTTTGTTTTGTTGGCTCTTCTTTTTGTTGAGACATTGGTGTTTGAGTTGCCTCGGCGTTTGATTGTGTAGGGTTAGTTTTAGTGTCAGTCGTCTGTGTAATTTTTGAGTTATTATCTGCTGATTGTAAAGATTGTTCGCTATTAGTTAGTTGTAAACGAGCGCCGGTTGTGTTTTTAAGAGCGGTTTGCTTTTTGCTATTGAGTTTTCTCTTTGCAAGCTCGTAAATTACGAAGAATAATACCTATAAAGTTTTTAGCAAATTTTGCCTAATAACTTTGTAAACGATATTATTATATCCAAATTTTGCATTTTAGCCAATAAATTTTGATATTTTTCTTGATTTTATGCTATTTTTTACCATATTTATTATTAATACTTGAAAATTTGAGAATTTTTGCTATAATTATAGCGGGGGTGAGGTATGGTAAAATTCATTTGGCATAACGGAGAGGTTCCGGCAACACTAAAAGTAAAGCAGGTCTATGGGCTTCTCTTTACAAAAGATGGAAGAATGCTTGTAAGAATTGAAAAAGCACCATCTGGTAAAAATTATTCGCTTGCGGGTGGTACGCCGGAGGCTTATGACAAGGATTTAGAGGCGACACTAAGGCGAGAGGTCATCGAGGAAGTTAACACCAAAATTGACAAGCCTATTATGGTTGGCTATCAAGAAGTTGTGCTTGACGATGGCAAGAGCTTTGCACAGGCGCGTATGGTTGCTTTGATAAAAGAAATAGGGAAAAAGTTGCCAGACCCAGACAACGGCGAGATTTATGAGCGCCTACTTACAACACCAGAAAAAGCTATTGACTACATAAATTGGGGAGAAGTTGGTAAGAAACAAATTTTAGAGGCAAAAAGGCTTGCGCAAGAAAAACTTGGGCTGAGCGAGTTCTCAGACGTTGAGGAATATGTGTAAATTAATACTTTATTGTTATAGCCAAAATTTCAAAAAATAAATAGAGTTACTAAGCAATGTGGTCGGTCGTTGTGTTCGGTTCTAAGACAAGTTTGGAGGCTCAAAATTGAATTGAGTGATATTGACATCTCTTTTCAGTGTGCTTGCGTGGACCAAGTTAAAATTAATTGGCTGACACAATAAATGGCAATAAGGCGCCTTATCTTTATTATCAAGTATAAGACTTGTGCAATTATAACTATATTATCGGAAGCCGAACTTGCTTGCAAGGGTGAGGCTGATGTTTATACATACTATGTGATGAACACAATTTATTGTGTTTTTACGTTAGTAAAATTAAAATTTAACTCGTTTAAATTTTAACATCACATAGGCTATATTACTAATTTAATATAGACTTAATTTTAATAACTGTTTATGATTTTGCAAAAAAGCGTTTAAAACAGCTAATTGCCATCAAATTTAACAAAAAATGAAAAATTTTATCAAAAGTGTTGACAATAGAGCCTAAAATAAGTATAATGCATATTACAAACTTTTGATGTTACATATTGCTTAGTAATGATTTTTAAGAGTTAACAAGACAAGTGTAAACAAAGAGAGAAAAACAAAACATTAAATATAGAGATGTAGCTCAGCAGGTTAGAGCACCACCCTGATAAGGTGGGGGTCGGTGGTTCGAGTCCACTCATCTCTACCAAATTTGAGAGCAAAATTTGCTCTCATTTTTTTATATAAAAAATCGCTATAAACCTTTATTTATAAGGGATATAGCGATTTTTATTTTTTCTATTTTTAATAAAATTTATTAAATTTTTCAAATTTTCTTATTTTGTCGAATTTTGTCAAAAAACTCTCTAAAACTGCCTAAAACTGCCATATTTGCTGTCAACTGCTGTCAATTGCTGTCAAATTACATTTCAAAATCTTTTTGTCTCTTTTTCTTTTCTCTTTCCTTTTTCCATTGTAAATATTCTTCTAGTTCATCTTCGTCTATTTCTTGTTTTATGTCATTATTTTTATCTGTATTTTTATTATTGTATTGATTGTTAATAACATCAGTTGCTTTTTGAAAATAACTTTTATCAACTGAATTATATGTTGTAATTGTTGTTTTGACTGATTTATGTCCAAGTAGTGCTTGTATAACTTTTGGGTTTTGATCAGCCTCAAAAAGCATATTAGAATATGTATGTCTTAAAGTGTGAAAGTGTATTCCATATTTATCAAATCCATATTTTTTAAGAAATCTATAAAATATCTTTTT
>CALVNW010000022.1 GCA_944350015.1 uncultured Clostridia bacterium
CAATTTATTGTGTTTTTACGTTAGTAAAATTAAAATTTAACTTGTTTAAATTTTAACATCACATAGTTTATATTATCTTTTATATTCTATCAACTTTGCTTGTCCTAAAGATAATAAATATATTTTATCTATCTTTATATTAAAAGCTTTAGTAAGAGCAAGTTGGTATAGGTCAAGTTGCCTCTTGTAGCGTTCAAGCAGTTTATTTTCATCCTTAAGTGATGTGAATTTGTAATCTATAAGCACATTCTCTTCGCCCAGTGAAAATAGGTCGACTATACCTTGCACTATCACCTCATTATCGCTGTCGATGTTAAGAATTTCTTTAAGCGAACTTTGCATTATGAACTCGCGCTCTTTAAAAATTTTGCCCTTCACTACGTTCTTTATAAGCAGTATATCTTTTAATAGGATGGCTTTATCTATGAGCTTTTCGCCTTCTAGCCTTGATTTTATTGATAAAAACTGCTCATCTAATGTCTTCTCGTCTATAATCTTATCAAAATCTAAAAGCTTAAGTGCAAGGTGATAGGCATTACCTCGGTCAATCGCCTCTTGCCTAGAACGCACCTTTTCGTCATCCGGGTTTAAAAGCAGTTCTTCGCGCTCGCTGGCGCCAAGCTCGTCACCCTCTTCAAAATGAAGGAGTCCTGACACTGAGTTTTTGAGGCTAAGTTTGCAATACTGCTTGCCAGGATAGGTAAAATCAATGTATGAGGAGACCTTATCTATATCAAGTGAAAGTTTTTCATTAAAATCTTCTTGCTCAATCGGAGTTTGCACCGAGGACTCTTCGGCGCAAGTGATAAGGCTAAAGCAATAATTTTCACTTTCCACCTTTTCTTGAGACAAAAACTGCTCTTTAAAGCTTTGTCCAAAGCTATAGAAGATAAAATCAAGATAGCTGTCACATTTGGCAAGCTCTTTATCCTTCATAATATTGCTCTCGCTGTCACTACCCAAAATATAAAGGTGGTTCTGCCCACGCGTCATCGCAACATAGAAAATCATAAGCTCGTCAACAAACTCTCTATTTTTTTGATAGTGCTTATTTGCAAGAAATATCGGGCTGACAAGCCTTAAGTTCTCATCAAAGTTGTATAGATAGCACCCAAGCCCAAACTTAGAAGATATATTGTAAGATTTATTATAAACTTTTTTAAGTTTTTCGCCGGCGCCAGCTAGTATTACAATAGGATATTCAAGCCCTTTGGTTGCGTGAATAGTCGTGATTGTTATCGCATTGACCGCCGATGGCACCGAACTAGTACTATCGACATTTGTAATCTTTTCAAGCAGTGATGCTATGTCGTAGTCCTGCCCAAGCTGTTTTACAAGTTTAAAAAACTCTTGCAAGTGGTAAAGTTTGACGTTCTTATCTGGCAGACTGTCAATGTAAAGGTAATAATTTTTGCTGTTAAATAGATTGTTTAGCGCCCTAGTTATACCAAGTGAGGCGCAATCAAACTTAAATTCTTCTAGCTTTCTAGTAAACTCAATGACCTTTTGCTCTTGGCTTGCTTCGACAATTTGCCAAAAGTAATCTTTGTCGCTCTCTTTTCGCATTTTTGCAAGTTCATCAAAGGTAAAACCACCAAGCGCCGAGCTCATAACCGAGACCAAAGAGATGTCATCTTTAAAGTTTAGCGTAAGTTTAAGTAGGCTCAAAAGCACCTGCACCTGACCGTCATCGAGCAGTGATTGCTTAAGGTCGGCAATGCAAGAAAAACCCTTCTCTTGAAGATATCTTACGCTCTCCTGCATAAGCTGTGAGCGCCCTCTAAATAGCACGGCAATGTCGCCCGCTGTAACTTTGCGGAATTGTTCAAGCTTTGCGTCATATATTTGGCTGTCAAGCAACTCTTCTATTCGGCTTGCAAGAGTTATAACCTCGTCTTTATACTTGTATGACTTGTCAATGTTGTCGTTTTTGACGCTGTAAACGCCCTCAGCGTAGCGCTCTTCTTTTTCTGGCAGTACAACATCAACTCGCACCGGCGGAAACTCGTCCTTTTTAAAGTTGACAAGCCCCTTCAAGAGCGATGTCTTTTTGTAGTCAATGCCCGCGCTCTCCTCTGTCATCACCTTTTCAAACACCTTGTTTACAAAGGATAGCAGTCGGTCATCAGACCTAAAATTGCCAGTCAGATATAGCGCCTGCCCATCGTCACTACCCTCAAAATTGGCAATATCCCTTTGCATTATCTCCTTGCTTGCATTTCTAAAACCATATATGCCTTGCTTCGGGTCGCCAACTGCCACAAAGCTTCCTTTCTTTGCGATAGGTTTTATGATTGCCTCTTGCAAAGTGTTGGTATCCTGATACTCGTCAATGAAAATGTAGTCATAACTATCCTGCAAAAACTTTAAAACATCGTCATTTTTAAGTAGCTCTTTCACCTTCTTTTCAAGGTCGGCAAAGTCAAGCGCACCGATATTTTGCTTGATTTGTTGGTAGGTCTCTTGATAGTCTTTATATAAATTTATGAGCCTCTTCGCAAGTTTTCCTTGCTTAAGACCCTCTTTGTCGCCCTCTTTTATACCTTGATACTCTAGGGTAAAAGCAAGCATTTCCTTTAAAATATCCCTTGCCCCTGCAAGCGCCTCTTTTGCTGAGATATCTTCAATCTTTACTCTTGGCAGACTTGGGAAGACGATATTGTTGATAAGAGAACAGTTTTCAAAAAAGTCATCACTTAATTTGATATTACAAATCTCATCTAGCGCCCTGTAAAACTCTTGATACTGGCTTGGCAAAACTTGATAATTTATACTTTCTATCTGCTTTCTCGCCTTAAATTTAATCGCCTCTAAGACAGAGTTTAAATAACTAAGGCTGTCATTGTACTTCTGCTCAAACTGCTCCTCATAGCTACTTATAAAGCTTTCGTCGTCCTGGCTATCAAAATAACTTTGCAAACTTTGCAGACATTCAAATATTTGGTCTTTTCGTTTGAACGCAAAGTAGACCTCGTCAAAATCGTCCTCGCTAGCTTTGTCAAAAACACGATTAAAGGCGATAATTTTAAGGTTTTTGCTCTCTTTTTCATCTAAAACCCTAAAATTTTCGTCAATATTAAGTTTATTTATGTTGCGCTTTATAATCTTTTCACAAAAAGCGTCAATGGTAGAAATGTCGCTGACTGAGATGTCGTCAAGCTGTTCAAGCAAAAAGGGAGTGCTTTTCTGACTTAATATAGCTTTAAAAAGTCTGCTTTTCATCTCACTTGCTGCCGCCTTGGTGAAGGTTAAAATAAGAAGCCTTCTTATCGGCACACCAGCGCTACATATAAGATTGATGATTTGCTCGACAACGATAAAGGTCTTTCCGCTTCCTGCCGAAGCTGAAACTATCAAGTTCTTCTTATCGTTATCAAGTATCTTTTGTTGCTCATCTGTTGGCTTCATCTTTTAATATTTCCTTAAATTCTCCGACTTTTAAATCTCCTCTCACTCCACCAAGCTTTTCATAAAGGCAGATGGAGGCAAACTGGCAATGGTCACAGCTGTTTTCGTTTGGCTTAGGCTCGATATAGCCCTCTTTTATTTCGGCTATGCCCTGCTTTGCCACGCTGTAGGCATAATCTTCATAGACGCCCAAGCTTTCCTTAGCAATTACCGAGCCTTTAAACTCTCCCTTCTTACTTTTATATAGCGACACAATAGGGCTTGACCTACTCTCTATATCCTTATCTAATAGCTCTAAAACCTCATCATTTGCACTTGCAAGCCCATTCAAAAGTACTTTTTCTTCGCTTGATTTGAGGTAGTCAAGCCTTGCATTGAAGTAAAACACGCCCGCTGGGATTTTGCTTAAGTTATTTTTGACAATTCGCTGGTATAAAAATAACTGCAGTTTCTCTCCATAGTAAAGTTGTTTTAAGATATTGCCAGTTCGCCCGCTCTTATAGTCGATAATTCTAAAATAATCTCCGCACTCATCTATGCGGTCGATTTTACCAAGAAGTGACACCCCATCTATAGTGATGCCGTCAAGTTTTTTCTCAACCTCTGTTGGCGCGAAGGAAGAGAGGTACATCTCCTTTAAAATATCACTAAGCACGGTGAAAAGCTGATGTTTAAAAAAGGCTACAAGCGACTTCTTTTCACTTGCACTGTCAAGCTTATCTGTAAGCTCAAGCTCAGCAAGGATGCTATCAAAATTTTTGTCAATAAATCCGCTGGCAGAGAGGTTATCCTTGCCCTTTGCCATAATTTCCTTGACAAAAAGTTCTGCCCCTCGGTGACAGATGTTGCCGGTGTCGCGCGCGTCAAGCTCACACGTCTCCTTCTCTTTTAACTTTAAGCCATATCTGACAAAATGCTTAAGCGGACAAGAAAAATAGGTCTCAAGCTCGGTTACAGAAATTCTGTTATTTTTGAAAAATAGCTCTCCCTCTTGCAAATACTGCCTTTGCCTTGGCGCTGGTAACTGTCCGCTTATGCCAAGTTTATCAATATTATCTTGCGACAGCAGTTTATAGTACTCCTCTATGAAGTTTGCACGGTTACCAAGTTTGATAAGAAGGTTCCCTGTCCCGCCACCTGAGAAGACCGACTGACTTCTTATGACCTTCTGCCCAAAAATTTTATTTAGGCTGTCGATAAAGACTGGTATTTCTGTCTTTTTGCCCTCTTCATTATAAAGCTTTGTAAAGCAAAACAGCCTTTCGCTTGGAAGAGTTAAAAGGTTGAACAGTTTAAATCTGTTTCGCCTATTAATCATTCTGATAGTAGGCTCGATTTTTTTGTCGATAAAGTTCATCGATAGGTCATAGTCGTTAAGTAGCCCGCTGTCACTGCTTTGCAAAGGTAGCTCTTCGCACCCTAAAACCACAAGCACCTTGCAGTCACCGTAGTAGCTTGCACTCGCATCCCCGACCATAACGCCATCTGCCTGCGTTGGCACCGATGACACCTCTTTGAAAGATAACAGCAGTTTTAGCGTTCTGATATACTCGCCTAGTTCAATCTCGCCCTGGTACTCAGACGCAATGAGCGACAGATTTTCAAGGATTATTTCTTCGCTCTGCCTATTTATATCCCTCTCTTTTATGTAGCTTTTCTCTTCAAGCCTAAGCAAAATTTGATTAAAGTTTTCTTTTATCTTATCAAGAAGTGTTATCAAAACTTCCTTATAATCCTGCGCAGTTTTGCACTTTTCAAGAGCTTTAAGAACATTGTCATAGGCAAAAACTTTAGATAGATATTTTTTATACTTGTATTTGCTATCGATGTTATACTTTTGTATGAGTTCAATGTTTTCGCTCCCCACATCCAAGAGGCAATTCGAGACAAGTGACTGCAAGGAGGCATTCGAATAAGAAAGATTGATGGTATCCAAAAAGCCAAGCACACATCTTGCAAGCAGTGTTTGGTCGGCTGTCACCGCGCTATCTATAAAGCAAGGCAAGTCAAACTTTTCAAAGATGTTTTCTATCTTGTCTTGGTGCTTTAGGTCACAGGCAACAACTATATCCTTGTATCTATACCCTTTCTGCACAAGATAGTGGATAAGTTTTGCGCACGAAGAAATCTCCTCATAGATATTTTGACTGCTGTAGACACTATAAAACCCGCTTTTAATCGTAGCCCCCTGCTGATAACTATACAGCCCGCACACCACCGCCTCTTTTTCTGGCGAAAAGGTACTTTTATGATAGCTCGTTTCTATGGTCGCGCCAAGCTCCTTTGAAAGAGAGGTGAGCTTTTGCAAGATGTCCTTTTCATAAATGTAATCATTGCCTATGCTTCGAGCGCTGGCAAGGCTGACACTGACACTTCTTGCCACTTTGATAAGCGTCTTGATGAGGTTGTAGCCTTCTGTGGTAAAACTATCAAACTGCGCAAAATAGAAATTGGTATCAGACAAGATGTCACTATTTTCTATGTCGCTGATAAGAAGGCTTAGCCTTTCGTTTGCATCAAACTTGCCTTGAATAAGCTTTTGATACTCCTCATATATAAGCTTTATATCGTGATATTTACCACCGCTCAGCCCTTCCGCCTTTTCGTTCAGCTCACCATAACTTACGCCCGAACTTTTAAGCTGAGATATAATCTTGTTAATCTCAAAACAAAAATTAATTCCGCTCTTTCGAAAGGTGGTAAACTGACCTTTTACATTGTTTATAGCCTTTTGCGTCAAAAGCAGGCATTGCCCTGACGAAAGCACTTCAATTTTTTTGCCGAGTTTATCAAATATATATGTTGCAAGTGAGGTTAGTCCCATCACTTTAACATTAAATAGCGCCTTATTTTTGAAAGTTGAAAGTAACAATTTTTCCATCTGCAATGAAAATCTGTCAGGCACAACAACAATGTTCATAACAGAAAAGTCGCTATAATCTATAGCGTCAATCATAGCCTTAGTTGCATCCAAAGTGGTGTTATCAATAAAAGCGCAAACTCTCATAGATATATTTTAGCATACACAGGCGCAAAAATAAAGAAAAAAGGCAGATTTTGTTTTAATCAAAATTTGCCTGTGATTTTTAATAAAAATTTTAAAGTGCAATTAATTGAATTTTAAGCCCACCTTAATACAATTTTGCGATTATTTTGATAAATTTTTCATATTGTCGTAATATCCTACTTTAAAATCAATTTTTGACCGTACTAAGCCCTTCAAATTTATCTCGAAGTTTTTGCGCCTTGTCGCATTTTAGTTTAAACATATCTTTGACAAGCTTCGAGTTTTCCTCTTTAATCTTTAAAAAGCTGTCTTTAAGCTCCTTGTATTCACGCTCTTTGTTATTGAGCGCAACGATGGCTTTGCGTAACTCTCCGTTTGCCCGCTCAACTATCGCCTTGTACTGCTCGTTTGCATCTTCCTCGGCACTGCGTTTGACAAGTCTTACAAGCCCCATAAAGAGCGCTTGAAGTTCGCCTTCGCTAATCTTCTCCTTTTTCTTTGTAAATTTAATGATATTATCCTTTGGTGCCGGTTTTTCTTTGGCTTTAAAGTTTCTATACTTATTTTGATAGCGGAGCATCTGCCCAACATCACCATCGGATAGTGTCAAGCACGCCTTTCTGACCGAATAACCACTGCCGACAAGTCTATCTATCTTATGCATAAGGCTGTCCTCTTCGTCCTTAGAAAAATATTGAATCGTGTTCTTTTTGTGCTTCGACAAATCAATACCAAGTTTTTTAAGCCTTTGATCGTCGCGTTCAAGATTATCTATTTCGTGATAATAATAGTTTCGCACAGAGTTAGGCTGTCTTGAATACTTTTGTGCGTGCATAATAAATGCCTTTCTAAGTGGCAAGCCATTTTGTTTTGTCTTTTCAATCTCACTAAAGAGGTCCTTTACCTCTTGATTGTCCCATAAACCATTTTTCATAACTTTATCTCCTTGCATAATTTTAGACCGCCCTTGAAGATTTTATACATTAAATTAAAAAATAATTTATATAAATTGATTTCTTATCTTTGATAACTTTTTGTTTAATTTTTTATTATATAATCATAATTTCTTTATTTATGTCTTTAAAAATAATTTATAAATTCTTATAAAAAAACATTTATTTTATTAAAAATAAGAATATTTAAATCTTGCCCTATCAAAAGGTAATTTTTAATAAGCCTTCTTCATAAATTAAACTATGAAACCTATTGTCATATACTCGCCTTACGAGTGCCTTATAAAAACCAAAAATGAAGAGCTTATCCTTGACCAAAATGAGAGTGTCTTGCTTGACAACTGCGAGGAGATAGACGTCTACCCGACAGGCAAAACCAAGCGATACGCCTTTAAAATAGACCTTGCTGACAAAGACAATCAATTTTATTCGGTCATAGAGCGTCAAGGCAAGCTACTCGTATTTTTAATTGACGGACTTATCAGCCAAAACACCGACATATTCCACTTCAGTTACAACAATATTGATAGCGAAATTGCACTCTCTGGCTCGTCAATAACTTTTTCAACCAAAAATCACAGAAAACAAATCCTCTTAAACTCTAAGCCGGTCAAAGTTCACTCGGGCAATTTTAAACATATTGATTATATAATATTAGACTTTCCCTCATCCTCGCAACTTATCTGTTACAATATAAAAAATAACAGTGCAAGGCAGTTTGCAGGCGATAAGATTACGACAGTCGAAAACGGCTTTAAAATCTTATCCTCTGGTGGTATATATGACCATATTGAAGAGGAATTGTTTGTCGATAAGGATGGCTTAAAGAGCAAAAGCAAAACCTTTTCGCCCTCAAATCAAATCTATCCTGCAAAGCTCGTTCCCTACCAATTTATATGTGCTGTAAAAAATGGCGATAGCCAGACAATCAAAGGTCTGCTTAGTGACAGCCTCGCAAGCAAACTCTCGCCCGAGCAGGTGCTACAATATTTCGGCAAGATTTCCTACTTTTATATGCTAGACTATAAAACTTGCTTTGCCATCTCAAACAATGAAAATGTTATATATGAGTTTTACCTTAATGGCAACAAGATAGACGACATACTTGATAATAAAGATTGATTTTAAGTGATTGACTTTTGATAATTTTTAGTAAATTTTTATAAATACAACGAAAAAACATAAAATTTAACGAAAAAACACCTATTTTTAACAAATTTTCGCTAAATTTTCTCACTTTTTAGTAAATTAAGATAAATATTTGTTTTAAGCAAAACTTGCAAAAATAAAAAATTGAGAAAAATCAAATTTGCAATACTTCCTTTAATTGACAAAAAAGCGCTAGCGTGTTATTATATATCTATGTTAGAAATAAAGAATTTAAGTTATAACGTCGATGAAAAGGACGCGCAAAAAGATATATTAAAAAATGTCAGCTTGACATTTGAAGATAATAAGATTTATGTCATCACAGGACCTAACGGGAGTGGCAAGTCCACACTCGTAAAGCTTATTATGGGTCTGCTTAAGGCAAGTGATGGGCAGATTTTGTTTGACGGCAAGGATATCACAAATCTTGCAATCAATGAGCGAGCAAACCTTGGTATAAGCTATGCCTTCCAGCAACCAGTCACCTTTAAAGGCTTGAAGGTGAGAGATTTGCTTGACATTGCCTCAGGCGAAAAGAACAACGTTGATAAATTATGTGAATATCTCTCCACTGTCGGGCTTTGCGCGAAGGACTATATAAATCGTCCGCTTGATGACAAACTTTCGGGCGGTGAACTCAAACGCATTGAGCTTGCAATGGTGCTTGCACGAAAGACCAAGGTCAATATTTTTGATGAGCCAGAAGCAGGAATTGACCTTTGGAGCTTTGACAACTTGACAAATATTTTTTCATCGCTTAATAACTGTAATATTATCGTCAGTCACCAAAAGAAGATACTCGACATTGCCGATGAGATTATCTTAATTAAAAATGGACAGCTTATAGCGCAGGGCAAGCCTGAAGAGATATATCCTCTACTAGAGGGCAACACCTGCCACAGATTGAGAGGTGAAAATGGATAAGATAGAACAAAGATTGCTTGAAAAAATTGCCGACCTGCATAAAATTCCGTCTGGCGCTTTCAACCTTAGGAAAAATGGGAAGACCGACACGCGCACAAGCACAAAGGATATAGAGATTTCGCCAAAGACCGACAAAAGTGGTATCGATATCTTTGTAAAGCCAAATGTAAAAAATAAGAGTGTGCATATACCCGTCATCATCACCGTTGGCGGACTGACTGACCTTGTCTATAACGACTTCTATATTGGCGAAAATGCCGACGTTTTGATTGTTGCTGGGTGCGGAATTCACAATAAAACTTGCAATAAAAGTGAACATAACGGCATCCACACCTTCCACATTGGCAAAAACGCAAAGGTTAAATATGTTGAAAAGCACGTTGGCGAAGGTGAAGGCAGTGGCGAGCGCGTCCTAAACCCAGTCACAAAGATATTTATGCGCGAGAACTCCTTTATGGAGATGGAGACCCTTCAGCTTGAAGGCGTAAGCTCAACCATCAGAAAGACCGAGGCAAAACTTTATCAAAATGCCTCGCTCCACATACAAGAAAATATATTGACAACAGACAGTCAAACGGCAAAGACCCTCTTTAAGGTTGAACTGCTAGGCGATAGCTCTAGCGTTGAGGTTGTCAGTCATAGCGTAGCGAGAGATAGTTCTTACCAAGAGTTTAAGTCAGACCTCATAGGCAAAAACCACTGTTTTGGACACGTCGAGTGTGACGGCATACTATTAGATAATGCCCGCATTGTCTCAGTGCCTAAGATAGACGCCATAGATAGCAACGCCTCACTTATTCACGAGGCAGCGATAGGCAAGATAGCCGGCGATGAACTTAACAAACTTATGACCCTAGGGCTCACCCAAACCGAAGCCGAAAACACCATCATCCAAGGCTTTTTGCTAGGGTGAATTTTATTAGACAACACAAATGCCACTCATCCTAGTGACCTAATTAACTCACATTATAAAAACTAGGCGCTTTAATAACCTAATCGGTTAGCACCTAGTTTTTATATTATATCTCAAAATCTAAAAACTACTTTGAGTAAACCGTGTACTCTCCCTCTATCCTTATCTCATTTGGGAAATTTGTCGAATTGATATATTCGTGATTTTCTTTAACCCAACTACTCAAAACCTTGACAGTTGTTGCATAGTATAACAAATCACCACACGCCGTCTTTGATGTTGCATTAGTATACACATACTTGCTGTCAATTATAACCTCTTTAAGTCCATCGCAATCACGGAATGCAGATTCCCCTATACTTGTTAAACTTGATGGCAAGGTTATACTTGTAAGACTAGCGCAATAATCGAATGCATAATCTCCTATACTTGTTAAACCTTCTGGCAAATCAATTCTTGTAAGGTTAACGCAATTATAGAATGCAGAACCCCCTATACTTGTTATACTGTCTGGCAAGGTTATACTTGTAAGACTAGTACAATTATAAAATGCACTATCTCCTATACTTGTTAAACTTGTACACTGGTCTAACTCTACAGTTGTAAGGCTATCGCAATCTCGGAATGCAGAACGCCCTATACTTGTTAAACCTTCTGGCAAGGCTATACTTGTAAGGCCACTGCAACTATAGAATGCACTATCCCCTATACTTGTTAGACTGTCTGGCAAAGTTATACTTGTAAGTCCACTGCAATCAGAGAATGCAGAACGCCCTATACTTGTTAAACCTTCTGGCAGGGTTATATTTGTAAGCCTATAGCAACCATTGAATGCATCATTCCCTATACTTGTTAAACTTGTACGCTGGTCTAACTCTACAGTTGTAAGGTTAACGCAACCATAGAATGCAGAACCCCCTATACTTGTTAAACTTGATGGCAAGGTTATACTTGTAAGACTTCTGCACCAATTGAATGCAGAACTCCCTATACTTGTTAAACTTGTACACTGGTCTAACTCTACAGTTGTAATGCTACTGCACCAATAGAATGCAGAACCCCCTATACTTGTTAAACTTGATGGCAAGGTTATGTTTGTTAGGCTAGAGCAATCTCGGAATGCACCAACCCCTATACTTGTTAAACTTGTACACTGGTCTAACTCTACAGTTGTAAGGTTACTGCAATCATAGAATGCATAATCCCCTATACTTTCTAATGCTGAAGGCAATTCTATGCTTGTGATTCCGCTGTTCGTAAATACTCCATTTGGATAGTTCCCATCCGCTATTGCTGTTACTGTAAAAGTGTCCCCCTCAATCCACTGCCCTTCGGCATTTTGTGATACAGTGACAGGAATTACTACATCTGTACTATCTGATAAGCGTGGATAGTAATCAGTAAGCGTAACCGTTCCATCTCCATTCACATTAAAATCAAAGTAATCATAAGTTTCTGGGAATTTATAATTTTCATCATAAAGATTAAGGTCATAATCAAACTGAGCATTAGTGAGAGATTGGTTTTTATCGGTAACTGACAAGGTTATGGTAAAGGTTGTGGTGTCTGTGGCATTACCATTAGGGTCTAAGGTTATATTTGACCCACTTGTATACGTGTCATTATCTCTTTGTAGTGCTTTACCTAAGTTTGGCACACTAGAGGTAAGAGCGTCTGTTAAGTTTACTGTTAAGCTC
>CALVNW010000023.1 GCA_944350015.1 uncultured Clostridia bacterium
CACAATTTATTGTGTTTTTGCGTTTAGCAAAATTAAAATTTAACTTGTTTAAATTTTAGCATCACATAGTTTATATTTTTGTCAATAAAACGCACTTTTTCATAATAAATATTGTAGGCATTGCTTTCTACTTTTTTATTATAGGAGTTAATATGTGTGGAATAATTGGATATATCGGCAAGAATGTCGAAGAAAATTTATTTGAAGGCTTAAAGAGGCTTGAGTATCGCGGATATGACTCGGCGGGTATGACCGTTATGAGAAACGGCAACTTTGATACATACAAGTCGGTGGGTGAAGTTGATAATTTAAAAGCAAAATTAAAATTTAATGAAGAATTTGGGTATGGCATAGCGCACACAAGATGGGCAACGCACGGCAAGATTACCATAGAAAATTGCCATCCGCATTTTTCATCTAATGGGAATATTGCCATCGTTCACAATGGCATAATAGATAATTTTGAAGACTTAAAAATTCAGTTGCAGGCAAAAGATAAATGTTTCGTTAGCCAAACAGATAGCGAAGTTGTTGCAAAACTGCTTGATAAATTGAATGTAAACAATTTGCGTAGAGTTTTAAAACAAATAAAGGGCTCATATGCACTAGTATTGTTGTCAAAAGAGAAAGATTGCCTATACTTTGCAAAAAATAAAAGCCCTCTCTATGTTGGAAAGGGGGATGATTGTGTAATGGTCGCAAGTGACCCCTCTTGTTTTGCTGGTAAAATAGATAGGTACTATCAATTAAAAGATGGTGAATATGGCAAAATATCACTAAAATCGCTTGTTTTTTATGATAAAAATGACGAAATTATTGAAAAAACACAAGAAAGTTTAGATTTTAACTTTATCAGTGAGGACAAATCTGGCTATGACCACTTTATGATAAAGGAGATTTATCAAAGTAGAATTGCTCTTGAAAATATTATTGCAAAGTTTCAGACGCCGGAACTTGAGAGCAAACTTAAAGAGCTTAAAAAGTTGATGTTTGATAGGATTTATCTTGTAGGCTGTGGCACAGCATATCACGCAGGACTGATTGGGCAAAGTTATATAAGAGCAGAGTGTAATATTGACACCTTTTGCGAGGTTGCAAGTGAGTTTAAAGAGAAAAATTTTGTGATAGACGAAAACAGTCTTTGTATATTCATCTCTCAAAGTGGTGAAACCGCTGACACTCTGTCAGCTTTAGAGTATTGTAAACAAAAAAATGCGCACATTATCGCCATTACTAACACCGAGTATAGTACAATCGCCAAAAAGGCTGACATTAATTTCCCGACGTGCGCAGGACAAGAAAAAGCTGTGGCGTCAACGAAGGCATATTTTGCGCAATGCGTAATGCTTTATTTGATTATTTCATACTTAAAAGGTAAAAATAATGTCGAAAAACTTAAATTATTTAAAAATCAAATAGATTTTGGCGATGATAAGGCTCTAAAAAATCTGGCAGAAATTGTCAGCAAGTACGATAAGATATTCTTCATAGGAAGAGGAATAGATTACATCACGGCAGAGGAGGCATCACTTAAATTGAAGGAGATAACCTATATATTCTCATCTGCACTTCCAAGTGGGGAATTAAAACACGGCACGCTTGCCTTAGTTGATGAGAGCGTTCTTGTTATAGTGATTGCAACCGATGAAAAACTTTTCAATAAAACCCTCAATAACGCCTATGAAATTAAATCGAGGGGCGGAAAACTTGTTCTATTTACTCAACTAAATGTTGATAGAGAGGTTGCTAAAAATTTTGAGATGGTCTTTAAAGTAGGGCTGACGCAACAAGATTTTTATCCAATGCAAATTATTCTGCCACTGCAAAAGCTTGCCTACTTTACCGCTGTCAAGAAGGGAATAAACCCAGATAAGCCAAGAAATCTTGCAAAAAGCGTAACCGTTGAGTAAGAAATTTAATGAAAGATTATAAAAATAACAGTTAAATATTATTTTTCAAACATTTAATGAGGCAAGAAACAATCAAAACATTGCAATAAAAAAGCGCATCTACAACGACTCACACAAAGTGAGGCTTAGCAGAAGCGCAAATATATTGATTTTGAAAAATTGTTTTATAAAAATATTTTAACATTGAGTTAAAGCGTTGTTTTTCATCTCTAAGTCGCGCAAAATGCGAATGCATTTTCGTTTGGCGCGGACGGCGAAAACAAATGTTAAGGCGTAGTTTTTCGCTTAAAAAGCGAAAACAAGCAACAATGCAGTTTTCGCCGTTGGTCGAGATGGCGGGTTTCGAACCCACGGCCTCACGGTCCCGAACCGTGCGCGCTACCAACTGCGCTACATCTCGGAAACAAGGAAAATAGTGTGATTAGTCAAGCATTACCATTTTATTATATCATAATTATTTGGATTATGGAACCATAAAATCAATATTTGGCAAAAAATAATTAAAATTATCGTAAGAGGAGTGCAAAAATGTTTGCAAATTTAAGTCAAATATGCTATCATACTGATATCTAATTTGCAGGTATAATTTAGTGGCAAAATGTGTGCTTCCCAAGCACAATTCGCGGGTCCGATTCCCGCTACCTGCTCCATATAGTGTTTTAAATACTAGATATTATACTATATCTAGTATTTTTTATTTCTAAATTTTTATGTTGTGTTTTGATTTGTGTAAAAAGTTTAGTCAAAAGTTTAGTCAAAACCACATCATAATAATCTTGTTTTATATTCTTATGAAAAAAGTCTAATTTTAAAGGCAAAAAGCTTGAAAGATTTTAAATAATATACTAAAATATGTCTATGAGCGAGCAAAAAAGAGTTTATTTTGTCATTGATATGAAGTCATTTTTTGCCTCAGTTGAATGTGCTGAGCGTCATTTAGACCCTTTCAAAACCAATCTTGTCGTTGCGGACAAGTCGCGTGGTGAAGGGGCTATTTGTCTTGCGGTCAGTCCAAAAATGAAAAGTTTGGGCGTCAAAAATAGGTGCAGGCTCTATGAAATTCCAAAAGAGATTGAGTACATTGTCGCCAAACCTCAAATGAAGAAGTATATAGAATATACGAGTGAAATTTACGGAATTTATCTAAAATATATAGATAAAAACGATATTCACGTCTATTCTATAGATGAAAGTTTCATCGACGCGACAGATTATCTTAAGTTATACAAGATAAGGGCGAAAGATTTTGCCTTAAAATTGATGGGCGAGATACGTCAAAAGACAGGCGTACCTTGTAGCTGTGGTATTGGTAGCAATATGTATCTTGCAAAGATAGCCCTTGATATCACAGCAAAGCATAGCCCGGACTTCATAGGCTGGCTGGATGAAGAGAAGTATAAGCGGGAGCTATGGCACCACCAGCCAATCACAGATTTTTGGCAGATATCGGTAGGCACAAGAGATAGGCTTGCAAAACATAATATTTTTGATATGTATGACCTTGCAAATGCCAATGAAGATATGCTTTACAAGGAGTTTGGAGTAAACGCCGAGCTTTTGATTGACCACTCTCGCGGAAAGGAGAGTTGCACAATAAGTGACATAAAAAACTATAAAACCAAGCAAAAATCCATCTCAAATATGCAAATTTTGACAAAAAACTATAACTATGAAGACGCGCTTATCGTACTAAAAGAGATGTTGCAAGCGGGCTGTTATAGGCTATACAAATTAAAGTATGTTACAAGCCTTATTCATATTTATATAGGCTATGGCGACGGAAGTGGTGGTGCAAAGGGTAGCAAGCGCATAAATGAGACAACAAATTTGTATGAAATTTTGCTTCCAAACCTTGAAAAGCTTTATAAGGATATTGTAGATAAAAATAGACCTATAAGGAAGATTGGCATTGACTTTTGCTCTCTTCAAGATGCAGAGCAGGAGCAGTATGATTTATTTACCGACATTGAAAAGGTCAAAAAAAAGAAGAGGCTAGTTGAAAGCATACTTTCTCTACAAGATAAGTACGGCAAAAATGCAGTTTTAAAGGGCATTGATTTTAGAGAAAACGCCACACAAATTGAGCGAAACAAATTGATAGGAGGGCATAGCAGTGGAGAGGACTAAGATGCCAAGGCAGGAGCGCGCGAAACAGTTTATGCCTTTTGACGCATTAAAAGGCTTGCATCAGGCGCTTCAAATGAAGGAGTATGAACACGAACGCACACAAAAAGGTGATATAGATGAAGAAACTATTGAAAAAATGACAAAAATACTATCAAATTTAACTAAAAATGATAAAATTAAGGTTAAATATTACTATGATGGTCATTATTTTGAGGTCACTGGTAGCGGGAAAGTATTGTTAGCCGAAAATGCACTCTTGATTGAAGGCAAACAAATTTATTTAGATGATATAATGGATATTGATTTGTTAAAATAGGTCATAAAAATCAATAATTTATGCCATTTTTAAGAAAAAATAACAAAAATTTTGAAAATTATTGTTTTTGTGTTATAATATTTGCACTAAATAAGGAGGAAATTATGGATAGAACATTGAGACTAACGGGAAAAGGCGAGGCAGGCAAAGCGCCAGACAAAATTGTGTTTGCAATAGTTGCCAAAGGAGAAGACCCAGACTATCAAAAAGCAATGATGATATGTGATGGGCTTGTAGGGAATTTAAAACAAAGATTAGTAGACGGTGGCTTTAAAGAGGAAGATATCAAGACTGTTGATTTTAGAGTTAGAGCAGTCAATAAATATATTGACAGTGGAAGAACAACAAGGTATGTTTTTGATAAATACGAAATAAGCCATTCTCTCGAGATTGCATTTGAATTTGATAGAAAGAGATTGGCAAAATGTGCAGATATTTTGGCAAATTCTTTAGGGGACCCAACTTTTACAATTACTTTTGGAGTTGAAAAAGATAACGACCTTAAAGAAGAAGCACTTAGGCAAGCGGTAGAGGATGCAAAGGCGAAGGCAGAACTTCTTGCAAAGAGCGCGGACGTAGAACTCGGCGAGATAGTTTTAATAGACCACAGTTTCCAGCAAATCAATATCTATAGACCAAGGTCATTTGAGGCAAGTTATGAAGGAGATGGTTTAGCGAAAGCTTCAAGCGCTAGCCTTGAAAACATCAATGTTAAAGACATAAAGGTTCAAGCAAATGTGACAATGGTATGGGAGATAAAGTAACTTTTACTAGAAAGTTTTGATAAAATAATTCAAAAAAAGTCAAAAAATGATTGGTTTTTATTTTCTTATTTGCTATAATAAAACTAGGAGGGTAATATGGCAGCGATAGGGAAAGATTATTTTGGTTGGGGAAGAGTGCTAAGCATCATCTTAGCTATCATCCCAATAACAGCTTTCATCCTTGGTTTTGTAACAAGACTTATGGAAGGAAAGATTGTTGCAGCAATTTTGCGTTTAATCTTAGGTTGGAACATCATTTGGCTTATCGACCTTGTGCTTATGATTGTTAATGGTCGAATTATGAGATTGCTCAACATTTAGATAAAAAGGTGCCTGTTTAAGGCATTTTTTTATTTATAGAACAAAAAATATTAAAAATGGTTGACTAATAAGAAAAAATGTTTATAATAATATAGGTAACACAATAAATTTGTGATTATTTTTGCGTTATTATGCAAATTGATTAGGGGAATTATGAATAGTTTACTTTGTAATTGGTTTGATGATTGGGGATTTAAAATTATTGATGGGCTGGGACAAACAGGACTTATCATATTTATAGTTGTGTTTGCGGTGCTAATCTGTTTTACACTTTACAATATTTTTTTAGCTCAGATTTTCAAACCTAGAGCAGATAGAAAATTTAAGATTAAATGGGTGCAGTTAATCTTTACAGTAATCTTAGTACTGTTTACAATTTGGTTCTGCATATTACTAAACAAGATATAAAGGAGTTTTAACTTATGGATTCAAATCTTACTAATGACTTTTGGGCGGACGCGCTTCCTATAATCAGATATGTTTTATTTGGTATTATTATTGCTTGTGCAATCGTGCTTATTATAACAGCGCTTATGCAATCTAACGATTCTTCAAAAAGCCTTGACGCCTTCACTGGTGCATCACAAGAAAGTTATTATTCAAAGAACAAAGGTGCATCGCGTGATAGTATTTTAAAGAGAATAACTATAGCAATGGCAGTTATTATCTTTGTATGTATTATTCTTTTCTTTGTAACACAGATTTTCATCTCAAGAGGCACTGGGGCTTAATAGATGCAGATAAAAAAGATAATTTTAGATGTTTTATTAAAAGATAGTTTGACTTACAAAAAGCCAGACAATCTTTTTTATTTTATAGCAAGCACTTATAATCTCGATGTTAACAGCGTAAAAGCTGAGTTTAAAAAGCTTGAGAAAAGCGGTGATATTTTCGAAGAGAAAAAAGGTTATTTTATAGCAGTTCCGTCTCAAAATTATGTTAAAGGCACCTTTAGAGGCAATGCTAAAGGCTTTGGTTTTTGTGAGATAGATAATTCCGAAAGCGAAGACATCTTTATCCCAGCAAATAGCCAAAATGGCGCTATTGATGGTGACAAGGTTATCGTCAAGATTATCTCGACAAGTGAAGAGGGCAGTGACGGACAAGTTGTTAAGATTGTGAAGGCAGTTGAGAAACTTGCTGGCGTTATAGAGAAAAAGGGCTCTAACTTTTTTGTAGAGCCTGACAACAATCACATACCATATAAGATTAGGTTGACTAAAGGCGGACTGCGGGCAAGAGAAAATGATAGGGTTGTTATAAGGCTTGTCAGACACAATGGCACATTTAGCGGCGTTGCCGACGAAGTGCTTGGCAAAAGCGACGATGTCAAGGCTTGCGAGCTTGCAATTATCCGCGACTATGGACTTTACGAGACCTTTCCACAAGATGTGCTTGACGAGGTCAAAAAGCTTCCTATGCAGGTTTTGCCATCACAAAAACAAGGCAGGCTTGACCTCACAGATAAGGTGACTTTTACAATAGACGGACTTGACGCAAAGGACCTAGACGATGCCGTTTCTATTGAAAAGACCTTAGATGGCTATATCCTTGGCGTACATATTGCCGACGTTGGCGAATATGTAAAATACAACACTTTAGTCGATAATGAGGCGTTCAATAGAGGCACTAGCGTCTACTTTCCAACTTCTGTTCTTCCAATGCTTCCTAAGGAGCTGTCAAACGGCATCTGCTCACTCAATGAGGGCGTAGAAAGATTGACACTTTCTTGCATTATGACTTTGGATAAGAATGCAAATGTGGTTTCGCATAAAATTTGTGAAAGCGTCATAAAAAGTAGGGCAAGGCTAAATTACACCGATGTATATAAGGTGCTATGCGGGCAAAAGGCGGACGACAAGACTGAAAGCGTCAAGGAAGAGCTTTTGATGATGCTCGAGGTATCCAAAAAACTTCAAGAGAAGAAAGAAAAAGCAGGCTCTCTTGACTTTGAAGTGCCAGAAGTTCAATTTGTTTTTGATGAAAATGGAATGGCAGTTGACTTTGAAAGACGAGAACGAAATGACGCGCACAGACTTATCGAGGACTTTATGGTGCTTGCAAACCAAACGGTAGCAAAAGAGTACTGCGATAATGACATACCTTTTGTATACCGCGTTCACGAAAGCCCAAGAAAAGAAAAGGTTGAGGCGGTTTTGGAGTATCTAAAAGGCATAGGCGTCAAAGCGCCTTCAATCCCGCAAGATATTACTCCAGAGTATTATCAAGAACTTATCAAACTATGCTCAAATCAGCCATATACAGAGACGGTCAACAAGGTGATTTTGCGTTCAATGCAGAAAGCGAGATACACAAATCAATGTCTTGGTCACTTTGGACTTGCATTAAAATACTATTGTCACTTCACTTCGCCAATAAGACGTTATCCAGACTTGACAATCCATAGAATAATCAAGGAGAACATTCATAAAGGTATAAAAGGCGAGCGCATTGCTGAACTTGAAGACTTCACCTTTGAGTCTGGTGAGCAGTCAAGCTTGACCGAAAAGAACGCCGACAAATGTGAAAGGGATGTTGATGACCTGTGGAAAGCCTACCTTGTACGCGACCGCATAGGCGAAGAGTTTGAGGGCGTTGTTTCCTCTGTTACAAACTTTGGCGTATTTGTAGAACTTCCAAACACGATTGAGGGTATGATTAAGGTTGAAGACCTGCCAGATAGCGGATTTTTGTTGTTTGAAAAACAACTTAAACTTAAAGGTCAAAAGATGTCAATTGGCGTTGGAGATAAGGTCATTGTCAAACTTTTGGCGTCAAACATCTACACAAGAAAGATTGACTTCGGCTTTGTAAGATTTGTTTAAGATAAGACTTTTACTAAAGACTAAAATTTTAGTAAAAGTTTTTTTATCGAAGAAAAGTTTGTTACAAAGAATTTAAAAATATCTTTAAATTTAGTATGAAATTATTGTTTAATTATATATAATATATATAAATATCCTTAAATTTAGCGAAAAAAGCGTGTTTTTTAGTGAAAAAACCTAAAAAAACGCAAAAAAAGTGCTATTTTGTTAATTTTTTTTAAATAGGGTATTGAAAAAACAAAAAATCAGTGTTATAATAGGAGACGAGATGAGGATAATAACTAATAACAAGAAAGCTTTTCATAATTTCTTCGTTTCAGACTTACTTGAAGCTGGAATTGAGCTAAAGGGTGGAGAGATTAAGTCGGTAAGCAGTGGCAAAATCAGCCTTAGTGACAGCTATGTTGTAATAAAAAACGGCGAAGCACTACTTAAAAACTGTTACATTGCACCGAGTGATAACTCTAGTCCATCAGATAGCGAGACAAAGCGCACAAGAAAGTTGCTTTTGCATAAAGATGAAATCTTGAAGCTGGAGCGTAAAACTTTAGAAAAAGGTTATTCAATAGTGCCAACAAAGGTCTATATGAATAAAGGTAAGGCTAAGGTTGAGATAGGTCTAGCCAAAGGTAAAAAACTTTATGACAAAAGAGCGGTTCTCAAGGAAAAGGCAGTCCAAAGAGACCTAGACCGAGTGCTTAAAAACTATTAACCCTTCTTATCTGGGGGCGTTATTGGTTTCGACGGGGAGCATCGTTCAAAATGTAAAGCATATGGTGGGGCTTACACCTAAAAAGAGCCAAGCGAAAATAAACGCAAATAATAACGTAGTTCGTATGGATAATGCAAGCCTTGCTTGCGCTGCCTAAGCGGACAAAAAACCTTAGCTTATCTTAAGCTAGCTCTTGCAAAAAACTCGCCAAGTTTTGTAAAGGGTTCAGTTATGGCGCTCTGCAAATAAAGTTTGTCTTGACGATATTTGTAAACTAAAAAGACTGGTTATTAAAAGTTTTGTTTGTGTTATATTAATAACGAGATAAAAACATAAACTAAATATGTAGAAAAGTTTTGAACAAGTTTTTCGGAAGCGGGTTCAATTCCCGCCGTCTCCACCAAAAAAGCAATCGAAAATTGCCAAAAAATAAAAAAAGGAAGTGAAAATTATGAGTTCAGTAATTATTACAGTGGTTGTTGTTCTTGGAATTATCGTAGCTGGAGGTTTTCTTCTCTATTTTATGGGCGACCTTTTTATGAGCTTATCTAATAAGAAGAAAGACCAAGAGACAGTAGAGCGAAAACAGGCAGAAGAGACAAAGGCGCTTGAAGAGAGAATTAACAAACTTGAAAAAGCAGAAGAGATTAAGAAAGACCCTGAGTTTGCAACAGTGCTTTATAATGGCGCGGTAGTTGAAGATTACAACCCAAATGAGTCAATCGAAACAGAAGACGAGCAAGAAAGCGAAGAAGAGGACGCTGTTGAAGAGGAACCAATCGAGGATAACGTAGCCGAAGAAGAGACTGAAGAGGCTGACGAGACCAAAGAGGAAGAAGACGATACAGCTGAGTTTATCAAGAGACAACGTATGGAGCTTATGGAAAGACTTGCAAGAATGCAGGCAGCAAATAACGAAGAAGAGGAAGAGGAAGACGATTCTATCGACCTTACGAGCGACGAAGAAGAAAGCTCAGACGAGGAAGAGACTACAGAGACTGCAAGCGAAACTGAGCAGACTGAAGAGGCTCCAGCAAGCGACGAGGTTGTTACTGACAGCGAAAATGAGGCTACATTTGAAGAAAACAAGGCTGACCCTAATGCATTAACAGCAAATATGACTCTTGAAGAGCTTGAGGCTAAGCTTGCCGAAGAACAAGACAAGTTAAAAGCAAATGAGAAAGAGCTTCGTCAATGCAAGAAAGAGTTTATTCCATTAAGACGTGTTAAGAGAACTCTTGAAAGCGACGAGAAGAAACTTCGTAGAAAAGAAGCTTTGGTTGCAAAACAAAAGGTTGTTCTCTATGGTGTAAACAACTATGCAGATATCGACGAAGAAAAGGCTAAGAAACTTGAGGAAGACCTTGACCTTCTCCAAGGCTTGAAACTTTCAGTACAACACTGCGAAGAGGTTATGGAGAAGAATGCAGAAAGATATCCACTTCTTGAAAAGATATTCAACTTGCTTTCATCTCAAAATGCAGAACTTAAGGAAGGTATCAAAAATCTTCAAGAGGCAATCGACAACTTAAAAGCAACTGACGATAACACAGACACAGATGCTGAGTAATTAAGATAATTTCACTATAAATATATAAAATGCAGACGTTTTGGTCTGCATTTTTTGCTATATTAGATTTTTTGGTAATTTTATAGTAAAAACATTGTTTTTTATCATTTTTAATTTGAAATTTAAAGATTTTTGCAATTTTTGCTTTAAATTATTGATTTTTATAATAATATTACATTACAAAAAGATTGTTTTAATTAGTTTTTAACGTTTTTATTAAAAAAGGTTCTATAATATTTATGGGGGTGTAAAGGGAAAAGTGGAATAAAAAAGAGCATAATTGCCTTTATCTATGATAT
>CALVNW010000024.1 GCA_944350015.1 uncultured Clostridia bacterium
GATTAAAAAATAGGAAGAAATCTAAAATTTCTTCCTAAGTCCTTTTTTCTTGAGTGACCCCTTCGGGGTTCACTTCAACTATAAAGGTCTTTTTTAGTATATCTCTGGCTCAACTTCGTCAATTTCTACTGGCGGATTAGTCACATCTTCCAAAGGTCGCTCTACCGGTGTTATAGCTGGCGTCGTTGCATCTTCAGTTCTTACAGGCTCATCATCACTGACTATGGTTACCGTGACCGTTGTCTCTGTAACCACAGCAACAGTTTCAGAAGAACGCGCTTCTTCTGAAGTTGTTATTGTAGAGTCGCCCACGTTTTCAGCATCCACGTCGCTTTCAGCAGGCTCAGCTTCAACCGCTGCGTCACCAACAAGCACAAAGTCATCATCACCCTCTGCCTCTTCCGCGTCGCGAGTAGCCTCTTCTCTAGCTCGCTCCTCTCTGCGCAGTCTTTCTTCTTCTCGGCGAAGCCTCTCCTCTCTACGTAGTCTTTCTTCCTCTCGGCGAAGCCTCTCCTCTTCGGCTTGCCTGCTTCGGTTGTCAATCTCTCTAAAATGCTCTCTGGCTCTTCTTTCTGCGTTGATGTATGCAGAAAGTACAGCATTGTTGTCAACCTGCTGGGTTTGTGGTTTAACCTCTGCTTTATCCTTCTTAGGAGCTTCAGACTTTTCTGCTTTGGGTGCTTTTTTATTGCTTCCACCACCAGAGGCTCCACCAGATGGTGGCTTTTTGCCAGCAGTCTTTTTTCTACCACCACCGCCACTTGAGGGTGAACTGTTGCCTTTGTCGGTCTTGAGTACCTCTACCACTGTCGAACGTTTTTGCGCTCCGTCAATGGCTTTGACTGACTTATTTATCTCAAGTACAATACTTTTGAGTTCGTCTTTATTGACTTTTAGTTTTTCAATACCACCTTTTTCATCTATTGCTCTGTCAAGCAATGCCTTGTATTTGGTAAACTTATATTTTTCTTTGAGGTCATTCTCGTCTTTATCAACTATAAGCTCCTTATATCTTTTGATTATCTCAAGACAATCGGGGTCACCGCTAGCTTCAAGAAGCTTTAACATCCTCATAACATAGATTTGTGATGCTATATCATACAAGCTTCCTATATATTCATTTATTTCGTATTCATCTTGCATAAGCACAGCAAGATTTGGTATTTTAAGCTCGTCATTGGTGACAGCCACATCTAGAAGATTGTAAGCTTGTCTAACCTTTGCTCTAAAATGCTCATCATATACATCTACAAAATCAGCTATATGAGAGACAATATACTCTTCTTCAAGAAAATCATCAACAAACTCAGAAAGATATAACGATGCTTTTGCCTTGCCATCTTCGATTTGTTGTATCTTTATATTAAAGTAAAAGAACTTGTTTATAAATCGCGAACTTGCTCTATAAAAATCTTCGCCACTGTCGCTAATCTCTTTGTTTATGCGAATAAGGTCATATTTAATCTCGTCTTTTATCCTATACACGCCTTTATCGTCAATACGCCCAACAAGCATAAAGCGCATAACCATCATTTTTGTACGCGTTTTGTAGTAATCTATAAAATCTTGACCTGTAACATTAATATCAGTGCCATAAACTTTGTAGGATAGTTTTGTGCTTTCAGTTGTAGGCTTTGGCTGGTTAGCCTTAGCCTCACTCGTATTTGCAGAACTTTCAACTTTTGTTTTCATCATAATTAAATTATAACCAATTTCCTTTTAAAAATCAACAAGTTTATAAGATTTAATAAATTCAAGAATCCAAAAGTCGACTAACTTTCAAACTTGAACTTTGCAAATCCGCCTAATTTGTATGAACATTATCACTTTGCCCGTCAAGCATCTCTGTCGAAGATAAGGTGTAGTATTGTAAATTATATAAAAGCATACCCTTGCAAAAGTCAAAACTTAAACCAAAGGATATGCTTTGTGTTAATAAAGAATTTATTTAGTCACTAATCGAAAATTTGAAAGCAGCTCGGGCGGCGACGTGATTGTTGTTGTAGACATAATAGTAACTGAGATAACCCGAGGTAAGAACGCTAGAGGCATTACCAGTATTAGAATAATGAGGCGAACGGAGCCAATAGGAATTAGCTGAACCACTTGGCCATACTCTATCGGCATCCTCACTCCCTAGAAGAATGTACGCTTCTTTATATGATAATAACCAAAATTTATCTGAGTCTCTTTCTGTATACTTTATTGCCACACCTTCGTTAAAGGTTGGGAAGGTTACCGAACTTCCACTTGAGGAGCCATCCATATCTGAATACAAATCTCCTAGATTTCTTCCTATTATATTTTTATATACTAGGTCATTCTCTGGGTCTATGTTATAGTCACTATACATATTTGAATATCTGCCTGATGGAATATATCCTGTTGAAGGTGATGTGCCTGTATAATAATCATATGCGTTATTACCATTTATATATTGCCTTACATTACTTGTTGAGTAGTCATTAGCTGCTATATTCTCCCAGCCGTTCTGTCTATGGTGATATTGTGGGTTTGCTCCACTCTCTTTTATATAGTCTGCATTAAATGGCATCTCTATCATATTATCTGTTCCATCTCTACCTATTGCAGAAAGAACGTTTGTTTCTAAGTAGAAGTATCCTTCACCTGTTGGAGCTGTGTTTGCATCAAAGGTTGAACACTTTGTTGCTACATCACTGCCACTGCTGTCATCTACTGATGCGATATACTTCCAGCGGATGTATTCACTCTCAGTTTCTCCCATCACTGTGCCCATTTCAACATACCAATAGTTATTTGTTGTATCTGCTTGAAGTAAGCTTTCTTTCTCTTCAAAGGATACTTGAAGGCCTGAAATTGTGGTTGGTGAGCCTGTATTGTTGTTTACATAGATTGTTAAATCTTTGCTTTCTCCGCTTGTAAGCTCTCCACTTGTGTTTTGTGGCAAATACAGACTTGTTGAGTGAACAAAGAGCGTTCCGCTTGTGCCTGTAGTGTTATAGTCAACTGCTCCTGAGTCGTAACTTACTATATTCTTTATATAGTTTGCATTTAGTGAAGTCATTGAGATTGTCAATGTTGTTTCACCTGTGTTAAAGGTTATGCCTGATAGGTCGATTTTACCGCGTGCTCCATTAAACTGCGTTAATGTATTTTGAGATGAAGCATTTTGAGTTGTTACTGAAGTTACATAAACAACAGGTTCTATGTATTCATCTATTGTGATAACTATTCCTTCAAGGTTGACGGAACTAGAGTTTGGTGCGGTGATGGTTAAGATAAGAGAACCGTCTATTGGAGTTGACGCGTCAAAGTTTTTATAGCCGTCACTATCTGTGTCAGTAAGATTATTTGTTGCAATCACTCCGCTATAGCTTGCTGATACGCCTGCGTCTCTAAGTGCTGTAGGCAATTCTACACCCTTTATTGTCCATTGTATATCTGTGGTGTTGATTATATCAAAGTATAATGAGAATGAGCCATAGGTGTTCTCATCGGTTATTCCTGTTAGGTCTAAAGTGAAATCTCCGTTTATGTAGCCTGGTGAAAATCCATCTATACTTGTAGGCTCTGATGCCATATCTTGTTTTATTCTAACGTCTTTCACATATAGGCTTTTATCAGGAACGTTAAAGCTCACGCTCCCCTGCATTGTCAGTTGCTGCTGCGTTGCCGCATAAACGCCTATGATTAGCACTCCTATCATAAGCATGAATAGTGATATACATGATATCAATTTGATTTTTAAACTCATAACCTTTCTCCTTTTAAAACCCCTCTCGTAGTAAGAGGCGCCTTTCGACCTTTTTAATATTACCTTGTGTAAAATAATCTAGTAATATACAAAAATCGACGATTTTTGCATTATTCACCCCTATTTTAACCTTTAATTTACCCTTTGTCACAGGTGCGCCGTCACAATTGCGTCAAATTTTATAACAAATTTTAAAATTTTTTTAGATTTGTTATTTTAAGGAAAAATTAAAGTAAAATATATTAAAAATATAAAGTTAAAACTTAAACTAGGGGTGTTACCTTTATCGACCCCTCTCACCCTGCGTCATAAGAATGTAGCCGGTAAGGCTCCGCTTTACGACGAAAATTCCAGAGGAATTTTCTAGGGGGTGGAAGAGGATACGTCACCCCAAAAATCTAACGATTTTCGGGGGTCCCGAGGGAGAGAAACCAAAAGCATTTGAGGAATCTATATTCCGATAAATGCGTACACTAGCGGTTAGCCCTATTTGTAAGGCGTGCCCGCGTATAGTGCGGGGTTCCCCGCAAATTGAATAATTTGTGGGGTGCTTGTTTTGGTGTCTCCACAATTTTTTCGATACCCTATTTTACCCCCCCCGCATTTTTTTGTCAAGCAAATTGCCGTACTTCGAAAAAGTTTTTCAGACAAAAAATGTGGGGTCTTTCTAAGCTTTAGGGTTTCTAAGGGGTATTTTGGTTGCCTTCGGCAACTAAAATACGCGCCTATCGGCGATTAAAGATGCTGTCAACATCTTTTTTAGGTTATTCCGACAGACCAAGGTAAAACTAAATTACAGGTACAACAAACGATAATCGCCAAGCGTAAGGCTTGTGACGGACCAAGATACAACAAAGCAACAGACACGCTAAACGACAAAGATCCAAAATAAGTTTGAACTTTTTGATATTTTATGTTATACTATATGTATGGAACTAAGAGAAATATTGAAAAAAGAACACTCTTTTCTAAAGCGTTGCGACCGCGCCTTGACAAACGTTAAGGTTTTTCGTCTGTCAAACCTAGAACAAAGCGTTACAATCGATTTGACAAACAAAGAAAATAAAGATTTGGAGCAAAGGCTTTATCTGCGCCAAAAAATAAGCACACTGAACAAAAAGGTCAATCAAAGTCTTGTCGGTATGCTAAGTAACGCCGGCTACAATGTTGAAGATTATATGAAAGGACTTTGGAACCAAATCATAGAAGGTTTCGCCTCGCTTGCCGACAACTACAATAAGGCGGAATTTAGTAGAAAGTTTTTGTCAGACAAAAATTCGCCACTTTACCGCAGATTTCCAGACAGTCTGACACTTCAAACTATGGAAAACTATATAAAATATTTAAAACTCTATCTTTACGATTTCTATTACTTAGGTCACAAAAGTTCTATTGAAAAGGCAAGGGCGACACTTTCCTCCCAAAACGTAAAAATTGTACATTCAGATACACTCTTACCTAAAAACTGGTCTGACCTTTATAAACTTATAAAAGAGCTTTCAGACCGCGCGTCAGCTAAAGATGAAGCTCAGTCATCAAAACAACCTTCAAGTGCTTATTCGACTGAGGATGAGCGCGAATAAAAAAATATACCGATTTAAAATTATATTGAGCTTAAAAATAATTAAACATTATTTTATCGATAAGTTTTCTCAAGTTTACAATTTATCAAAATTTTGACTTCATTTTTATAAAATTTAAAAATTTTATTTGCTCAGTTTTTTATTATTTAGCACAAAAAACCATACCTTATAAATTTTTAGGTATGGTTTTATAATAATTTAATTTTTCTGGCTTTTTAAAAATTTTATTGCTGAATTGTCATTTAATTAATTATTGCTAAATTTTATTAATTGTTACCGAATTATTATTTAATTATTTATTGTTATATTTTAAAATAAAAATTTATATAATTAATTTCTTATTTGATATTTTTATATAATTAATTTTTAGTATTAATTTAAACAACTTTTTGTTAATTTATCTTTTCTTGCTCTTTAATTAATTTTATAAATCACAATTAATCTTTTTTATCTAAGCCATATTTTTTATTGAATTTCTCTACGTTACCGCTTGTATCAACCATCTTTTTCTTACCTGTAAAGAATGGGTGGCATTGATTGCAGATATCTATATTGATGGTGTCGCCCTTGCAGTTAGACTTTGTTTTGAAAGTGTTTCCACAAGCACAGACTACAGTAACTTCGTGATAATCTGGGTGAATTTCCTTTTTCATAACTTTACTCCTTTTATAAATTATTTGCATTACACTTTGATATGTTGTAAATTGCTTGAACTATTTTAAAGCAATTTCAATAGTTTAAACGAAAATGATTTTGCTTGATTTTTTCAGTCGCAACTATCTTAAATTAGTCACCAACATATGGAAGTAATGCCATATTTCTTGCTCTTTTAATAGCACTGCAAAGCTCTCTTTGATGATAAGCGCAAACACCAGTTTGACGTCTTGGAACAATCTTGCCTTTTTCAGTGATATACTTTCTAATTTTAGCAACATCTTTGTAGTCGATGGTCTTTTCGCCAGCTACGCAGAAAGCACATACCTTTTTCTTAGAAGGTTTACGGAATTTTTTAGTGATTATTTTTTCAGCTTTTTCAACTTTTTCGGTTTTTTCAACCTTTTCAACCTTCTCTTCGGTTTTAACTTCGCTCATAATGATTCTCCTTTTAATTTAATTAAAATGGTAAGCTATCGTCATCAATAGGTTCAAGCTCTGTTTGCGAGGAAGAGCCAGATGGACGAGGTGAAGATGTGCCATCACTACCATCAGAATTTTTAGAATTTAAAAACTCAACTTCGTCAGCAACAATATCAGTTGCATAACGCTTTGTTCCATCGCTTGCCTCATAAGAAGAGTTTTGAAGTCTTCCTACAACGCCACACTTTGAGCCTTTCTTTAAAAACTTGCTACAGTTCTCAGCTTGATTTCTCCAAACAACGATGTTGAAAAAGTCAGCTTGAGGACCACCCTCACTGTTGTATCTTCTCTGCACTGCGATTGAAAATCTGCATACAGAAACACCACTGTTTGTTGTGGTAAGTTCAGGGTCTCTTGTTAAATTTCCGACTAAGATAACTTTATTCATAATTTTCTCCTTAAATTTGACCTTTGCCAAATTTCACATTTGTATTTTTTAAGTTTTTAATAAATTTTATTGAAAAACAATGTACTCAATTACTTTCTAACAAATAATTGACGAACAATGCCTTCAGTGATGTTCATAAGCTTGCCCATTGCATCAACTTCCTGAGGGTCTAATGTGATATTCATAAGCACATAGTATCCTTCAGTCTTGAAGTTAATAGGATATGCAAACTTTCTTATTCCCCACTTGTCAATACCATCAACTGAGCCACCTTTGTTTTCAACGTAAGACGCAAACTTTTTAATAAGCTCTTCACGCTCTTCTTCGGCTACGTCAGATGAGATGATGTAGAGAAGTTCATACTTGTTCATACTTTAACCTCCTTTTGGACTAAATGGTCTTCCCTTTGCAAAATTTGAAGCGCTTTGCAAAGTTAGATATTTAAAAACTTTTAACCTTTGCTCTGGCAAACATAACTTACTAAAACATTTATCAAAACGAAAGCATTCATTTGAATAAACTTTTTAGCAAAGTTTTGCCTAGAAATAAAGGTCAAATCAAGTCTAAACATCCAAGAAAGACAAGGATTTTTCGACTATTTCAAGTAGATTATACCCATTTTCTCTCCACTTGTCAAGTTTAAAATAGAATAAAGTTGAGATTTGCTTTACATTTTTTGGAAATTCCTATTAGATTTATATTTAAAAGATAATTAAATTTGCTCGCCCTTGCAAAAAACACCCTCTAAAGCGAGCTTGCCATTAAGAGGATGTTTTAAAATGTCATTTATTAAGTTTAAATAATTTTACCCGCGTTTCCAGTAATAAGTGAAATACTTCCCAGTAAGATTTCTTGCGTTGGTGCTAGAATTTGTTACGTCAACAGCATCCCCACTTGTTGCAGTTTCGTCTTGTGTCACATACCACCCAGTTGAACCTTCAGGGAAAACAACTGACTTTAAAGCACTGCAACCATAGAATGCATAACTTTCTATACTTGTTAAACTTTCTGGCAAGGTTATACTTGTAAGTCCTTCACAATCCCAAAATGCACCATAATATATACTTGTTAAACTTGATGGCAAGGTTATACTTGTAAGGCTACTGCAACCATAGAATGCACTACCCCCTATACTTGTTAAACCTTCTGGCAAGGTTATACTTGTAAGTCCACTGCAATAATAGAATGCAGAACCCCCTATACTTTTTAAACTTGTACATTCTCCTAGGTTCAACTCTCCTGTAAGTCCACTGCAACGATAGAATGCAGAACCTCCTATACTTGTTATATAAGATGGAATACTAGAGTTCTTACATCCAAGCACCAGCGTTTTTGACTCTGTCTCAATTAAACAGTTCCCTTCACTATGAAAAACTGGGTTATCCTTTTCAACCGTTATACTTTCAAGCCCACTGCAACCATTGAATGTCGTACTAGCTATACGTATTAAACTTGATGGCAAGGTTATACTTGTAAGACTACTGCAATCAGAGAATGCACTATCCCTTATCCTTGTTAAACTTGCACATTCACTTAAGTTTATACTTGTAAATCCACTGCAACCATTGAATGCCTCCAGACCTATACTTGTTAAACTTGATGGCAAGGTTATACTTTTAAGTCCATCACAAAATTCGAATGCAAAATCTCCTATACTTTTTAAACTTGTACATTCTCCTAAGTTCAACTCTCCTGTAAGTCCACGGCAACGATAGAATGCATATTTCCTTATGCCTGTTAAATTTGTACAATTATTTAAATCTATACTTGTAAGCCCATTGCATTGAGAGAATGCACCCTCACCTATACTTGTCAAGCTCGATGGAAAGGTTATACTAGCAAGGTTAGTACAACCATAAAATGCGGCCTCTCCAATGGATTTCAAGGTATCCGGCAAAACAACGCTTGTTATAGTTGTATTTTTCGCAAAGCAGCCTGATGTATTACTTGGGAAAAAAGGATCACGGTATCCATCAGCTATTCCCACAACTGTATAATCATCACCATCAATCCACTGTCCGTCTGCATTTTGTGATACTGTTGCTGGAATAACAATATCTGTCTTTCCGCCCGCTAAACTTTCATTAAAATCAGTAAGCCTAACCGTTCCGTCACCATTGTCACTAAAGGTGAAATAATCATAAACTTCTGGGAATTTATAATTTTCATCATAAAGATTAAGGTCATAGTCAAACTGAGCGTTGGTGAGTGATTGGTTTTTGTCGGTAACTGACAAGGTTATGGTAAAGGTTGTGGTGCTTGTACCATTATCCTTAGGGTCTAAGGGTATGTTTGTTCCGCTTGCATACGCACCATTATCTCTTTGTAGTGCTTTGCCTAAATTTGGCACACTAGAGGTAAGAGCGTCTGTTAAGTTTACTGTTAAGCTCCTCTCTGTACTTAGGTTCTCTACCGTGATTGATATCAC
>CALVNW010000025.1 GCA_944350015.1 uncultured Clostridia bacterium
GCTCCACCACTGAGCTACTGGGGAATAATTAATTGGTTATTTAGTTGTATCTTTTTATTTGTGGTGTTATTAGTCGCACTCGGCTATTAACCGTATCGGTTTAATTCCGCTTGCGCTCCATACGCAGGACTTCGTCCTTGGCGCCCAGCTCGACCGCTCCACCACTGAGCTACTGGGGAATAATTGATTGATTATTTAACTGTATTTTTTGTTTTTGTTGTTAGTAGCATTTTCATCAAGATTTTATACTTGAATTTGCGACCGGTTATCTTTAAAACACAACTATTTCTCACCTAATTATTGTAAGTGGGCTTATGTAAATCATCAATGCTATGACTGATGACTTACATATTTCTTACAAAATAAAAATGAGGGAAATATGAGGCAAACATTCCATAAAGGAATGATTGCTTTAATATAATAGCAAATAATTTTTGGTTTGTCAACGAATTTTTTGATATTTTCAAAAAAATTTGCAATTTTATTATGAATCAAATAGTTTTTAGAAACACGCAGACGCTATCCACAATATTATTATATTAATCTTCAGAATCTATTTGTCATATCGCAATCCTTTAAAGACTGGCTGGCGCATTGCACCATCGCGAGTGAGCATCATATACTGCACGGTGCACACAAGTTCTGGTTTCACCCAAACTATGTCGCCTCTCGCCTTAAAATGTGGTTTTGACTGATGCTTTAGTGCAAAGGCGAGAATTATACCTTCCTCTTGCTTTGATATATTGACAAAAACCTTGCCTCTAAAGGTTAGTTTATCCTTCTTGTACTGCCCAAGAATTAGGTCCTTTATCTTGCCTTCTTCACCAAGCACTATACCGCAAATCATAAAGTCTTCATCCTTTAGGTTTTTAATCTTTATCCAGCTTTTACTACGCCTGCCCATCTCATAGGCCGAATTTTTGTCCTTTGCAACAATGCCTTCAAGTCCAAGCTTTTTGGTCAGACTAAAAAGTGTCTTGCCCTTGCCTTCCACGATGCGCGACACACTCAAACCCCCACCCTCCTTTACCACCTTGTCAAGAATTTTCTTTCGCTCAAAAAGAGGAAGGTCTACTATTGCACGCTCGCCCTTTTGCAATATATCATATGCCACAAACTGCACGCTATGCCTCTTGCTTTCAAGCTCTATTTTAAACTTGTCGGTAAGCAAACTCCGCTTTTGCAAAAGGAAGAAGTTGGGAGAGCCATCCTCGCTTAGCACTACAAGTTCACCGTCAAGCACGCACTTATCCTTAACTTGCTTATAAAGGAAAGTAAGCTCTGGATAGATGGGCAAAAGCTCTACGTTTTTCTTGTTGCGAAGAGAGGTTTTGTTATCCAAATAGGCAATACATCTTATTCCGTCAAGCTTAAGCTCAAATATATAGTTATCATCATCAAATGGCTTCTCTTGTGACTCTAATAACATTGGTGACACATCTTTACATTTAAATAGATCCATCTACGCCTTCTTTTTTATCTTGACAACCTTGTCGCCATCAATCTTTTTCATCTTTTTTGATTGTGTCACCTCGTCTACACTTCTTTGCAGTGCTTCCATAAGGTCGGTTATCTTGATTGTCTTTGAGCCGTCCACCTTTCGCACCTCTTTGCCGTTTGCCTTATCAAGTATCGCCTGCCTCAAGCGGATGTTATATTCATCTTTATACTCCTCTGGATTAAACTCCCCTTCCATTGATGAAATCAAGTTTTTAGCAAGTGCAATCTCTTGCTTTGACAAGCTTTCTTCTATACCACTTGTTTGATTTGACTGCACTTCGTCATAAAAAAATAGACGCGAAAGAATAAGCGAACCCTCCTTAACCCAAAGCGCCACAACACACTCGCTTGAGCCTAGCATCGTCTTGGCAATCCCCACCTTTTTCTCGTCTGCTAGCACCTTTTTAAGTAGACAAAAGGCTTTATTTGCGCCCTTGGTTTGCGGAGAAACATAATACGCCTTATCAAAGAAAATCGGACTAATCTCGTCAAGCTTGACAAATTTTTCAATGACTATATTTTTGTCTTTTTTGCCTTTCAGTTTTTCAAGTTCGGCATCAGTGAAGGTCACATAGTCCTCATCGACCTTATACCCCTTTATTATATCGCTGTTTTCAAGTTCCTTTCCGCCACACTCCTCGCAGGTCTTTTTGTATTTAACCCTTGACCTCGTCCTCTTATCAAGCATATTAAAACCGATATCATTATTTTTTATCACATTTGTCAGCGACACCGGTATGTACACAAGCCCAAACGCAATAGAAGTTTTATAACTTGCCATAATCCCACCTTTATATATAGTTTGCTCAAAACTGTGGATTTTATAGATAAATTGTTTAATTTTTTCATTGACATCATATTTTTAAGAAAACTTTAATAATTTGATTTTAAATTTTATGATTTCGTGTTATAGTGTGTTATACAAGAGGTGTTTATGAAGAAAGAAGGCGCAACAAAAGATGATGTAATTTTCTACGCTATGGACGAACTTGGGCATTGTCCTGAATATCTTTGGGCAAAATTTCCAAGCTATGCAATCTTGCGTTGCAAGGAAAACAACAAGTGGTACGCAGTCCTTCTCGACGTGCGACGAGATAAGCTAGGGCTTGAAGGCGAGGGCAAGGTCGACCTGCTTGACATAAAAATAAGCAAAGAGGATAAAGCAAAATATATCGGTCAAAAGGGTTTTACTTATGGCTATCACTTTGGCGGTAATAACTGGATAAGACGGCAGTGTTCAAAAAAATCTTGTCTTTTCACTACTTGTTAAAAGTTACCAGCTTGTGAAACCTAAAAAGCACGTCAAGCAATAGCTAAATTTATAATTTTAAGTGGTCAATAAATTTTTTCGTGCATAAAATAAAATTGGCGCACCCTCTATTGACAACGAGGCAATTATGTGCTATACTTGAGTTCCCAACTTAAAAGGAAATAATAAAATGAACAAAAATACAAACACCTCAAAACAACAAAAAATTGACTATACAACCGCAGTAAATTTGCCAGATGAGACCAAACTCTTAATTCCAAGAAAGATTATTTTGTATAAATCTTGCAATATGGCTTTTAATGGCGAAAAAGACCCTAAAAAACGCAATATGATGGCTAATATCAACAATAAACTATTATACGCAGATAAAATCCATCGTTTTGCCGTTCCTGTGATAGAATTGACAGTGAAAGATATTAAATACCTTTTCACTGAACGTGACTTTGAAAATGGCTACCTAATTCAAACTTCACAGTCCGCACAAGAGTCTGTTGAAGACGAAAGGGAATAAATTGTTCCCTTCTATCTTTCTGTAAATAAAGCGCAGACCATAAACGCAAAAAAATTCTATAATATTGTGAAAATTAATATTTTACAGAGATACTTTTATATTTCACTCAAAAAAACTAGAAGATGTTTTAACCTTACAGGTTATTGATTCTTCTAGTTTTTTGATAACAAAGTTGTTAATCTTTACCAGTTAACGCTTTTATTAACTAGTTATTTAGAATAAACAGTATAATTTTTGTCTCCAATCACCTCTGCTGGACCCTTCGTGAAGTTTGTGGTGATATAACTATTAGTTCCATCATCCAAACTAGTCAAAACTTTAACAGTGGTGATAGATGAATTGCCAAACAAATCACCACACGCCGTCTTTGATGTTGCATTAGTATACACATACTTGCTGTCAATTATAACCTCTTTAAGTCCATCGCAATCACGGAATGCAGATTCCCCTATACTTGTTAAACTTGATGGCAAGGTTATACTTGTAAGGTTTCTGCAACGCCGGAATGCATAATCTCCTATACTTGTTAAACTTTCTGGCAAGGTTATACTTATAAGGTTACTGCAATTATAGAATGCATAACCCCCTATACTTGTTAAACTTGTACATTCTCCTAAGTTAAACTCTCCTGTAAGTCCAGTGCAATCACGGAATGCATAATCCCCTATGCTTGTTATATAAGATGGAATAATAGAGTTGTTACATCCAAGCAAAAGTGTATTCGACTCCGTTTCAATTAGACAGTTCCCTTCACTATGGAAAACAGTATTACCTTCTTCTACAGTTATACTTGTAAGTCCACTGCAACCATCGAATGCAGAACCATCTATACTTGTTAAACTTTCTGGCAAGGTTATACTTGTAAGGTTACTGCAACTAGAGAATGCTCTCGAATGTATAAATTTACAATTTTCATTGACTGTATATGTTGATGTAGTTATATCCGTTCCATCCCATAATACTAAATATGGGTTCTGCTCACCGCCTAAATATTTTACTCCTTGGTCGGTTATTGATGGCTGTAAATTACTGCAACCAGAGAATGCATAACCCCCTATACTTGTTAAACTTTCTGGCAAGGTTATGTTATTCAAAGTAGATCCAGCAAACGAATAAAACCCTATATTTTTAATAGAATCAAGTAGATTAACTGTTTGAATTGTTTGATTAAAAGCAAATGCACCTACCACTCCTTCTACTTGATAGTCACTGCCTGTTGTAAAAATAACATTAGAATAATCTTTATACTCTATCGTGCAAGGGAAATAGCTTTCATAATCTGGAGACAAAATTACTTCTCCTAAGTCATCTAATATATATTCTTCACCATCGTCTGTTGTTAACTTAAAATTGGTTATGCCTATTGATGTAATCATATATTCATTTGTACTATCAGTCGTTTCAAAATATAGAGATTTTGTTGTAGGCTCTCCTATCATTGAATATGAGGATGGGACTGTAACCTCACTTTCCGTACCTGTATATGAGGTTAAATTGCCACTATCGTCAAATATAAAACCTTCTAAAATTTCTGCTGGCACAGCGCTCTCATCAAAGAGATTAAGGTCATAGTCAAACTGAGCGTTGGTGAGAGATTGGTTTTTATCGGTAACTGACAAGGTTATGGTAAAGGTTGTGGTGTCTGTGGCATTACCATTAGGGTCTAAGGTTATATTTGACCCACTTGTATACGTGCCATTATCTCTTTGTAGTGCTTTACCTAAGTTTGGCACGCTAGAGGCAAGAGCATCTGTTAGGTTTACTGTTAGGCTCCTCTCTGTGCTTAGGTTCTCTACCGTGATTGATATCACTATTGGTGTGGCATAACTATCAAACTCAAGGTCAAGGCTCTCCCACGCTGTAGGGTTGCCCTCTGTCTCGTAGGCTGAATAGGTTACATCTAGATTATTTGGTGCAACCTGCGCCTTTTCTACACTTCCTGTAACACGTGCGTAGACATCATCTGCGTTAAAGGTAATGCTTCCACCCATATCCACTTGCACCCTTTCTACTGCAAATACACCTATTAATAGCATTCCTATTACAAGTACAAACGCAGATACCATTGATACTAATTTCATCTTTAGACTCATTTTTTCTTACTCCTTTATTTAATTTTTTATATTACTTTGTGTAAAATCATCTAGTTTATACCCCTATTTTAACCTTTAATTTACCCTTTGTCACAGGCGTGTCGTCACAATTGCGTCAAATTTAATAACAAATTTTAAAATATTTTTAATTTGTTGTTTTAAGAGTAAATTAAACTAAAATATATGAAAAATATAAAATAGGTTAGCAAAAATTTATTTTTGCTAACCTATTTTACCCCCCCCGCATTTTTTGTCAAGCAAATTGACGTACTTCGAAAAAATTTTTCAGACAAAAAATGTGGGGTCTTTCTAAGCTTTAGGGTTTCTAAGGGGTATTTTGGT
>CALVNW010000026.1 GCA_944350015.1 uncultured Clostridia bacterium
CTAAGCTTTAGGGTTTCTAAGGGGTATTTTGGTTGCCTTCGGCAACTAAAATACGCGCCTTTCGGCGATTAAAAGTGCCGTCAGCATCCTTTTAGGTTACTCCGACGGACCAAGATACAGTAAAACAACAGATACAACAAACGATAATCGCCCAGCGTAAGGCTGGTGCAAACTAAGTTTGGGTGTCAATGACACCTCTTCCCTTTGATATACTCAGGCGGACCAAGGAAGAATCAAATATCAGATACAACAAACGATAATGATGCAAACTAAGTTTGCCGATACTGGTCCACCTAAGGTTGGCGCGACACGCTAACCGCAATCCGCAAATGAGGATGATTTTTAATGTTTTTGTAGGCTAAGGTGTGTTAGTTCAAAAAAACTTGTTCTTTTATCTTATTTTTATAAGTCCTATCTTCTATTAATATAAGAGAAAGGTTATGGTACTACTTTCTGTTCTCCCTTTCGGAGAGATAGCAGAGCGACGTGCCTCGCGGGGTCTATGGTCCCGCGGGCGCGAGCGGAGCGGATAGAGCGAGTGCGTTAGCGCGAGCGGAGCGAAGAGAGCTGGAACCGAGCCAAACAAAACCGCACTCTAGGCTGGGCTGGGCTAAAATGCGATTCAATATTAAATATTTTTGACTATAGATAATAAAATATGTTATAATTTATAATCAATAGGAGAGACAATGTTAGAAATTTACAACCTAACTAAAAAATTTGGTGAAAAAACTGCAGTGGACGATTTGTCAATAACCGTTCAAGACGGTCAAATATGCGCATTTATTGGTCATAATGGTGCTGGCAAAACCACTACTCTCAAATGCATTGCAGGCATACTTGATTTTGACAAAGGCGAGATAAGGGTTGACAAAATAGATATAAAAGACCATCCACTTGAGGCAAAAAAGATTTTAGCCTATATCCCAGACAACCCAGATTTGTATGACCATTTAAAAGGTATAGACTACTTAAACTTTATCGCAAGCATCTTTGATATGAGTAAGGAAGAGCGCAAGGCGAAAATCGAGCAATATGCCAAAAGGCTTGACATATACAACGACTTAAACACAGTGATATCTAGTTATAGCCACGGTATGAAGCAAAAACTCGCTCTTGTTTCTGGGCTTATCCATAAGCCAAGCCTCTTACTGCTTGACGAACCTTTTGTTGGACTTGACCCAATTTGCAGTCACCAATTTAAAGAGATTATGAAAGAACTTGCAAGTGAAGGCGTCACTATCTTTTATTCTACCCACGTGCTTGATGTGGCTGAAAAAATTTGTTCTCACGTTGCAATAATTAAACAAGGCAAACTTGTAAAATTTGGCACTATGCAAGAAGTAACTAGCGATAACAGCCTTGAAAATATTTTCTTGGAGCTTGAAAATGAAAAACATAATTAATCTTTCAATCATATATTTCAAGCAAACCTTGTCACAATTTTTTAGAAGCAAAAAGCGAAAAAGCACGCTTTCTAACACCTTTTTTATGCTGGCAATCTTTGTTATCGTAATGCTGGCTATGGGTTTTGCTTATATGGGCAGTGCCGAGCAATTTAGTGCGATTGGACATCCCGAATACGTGCTTGTTATCGGGCTAATGTTGTCGGCATTTTTGGTACTTATGATGACTGTGTATGACTCGCAAAACCAGTATTACAAGAATAAAGACTACGATTTGCTTGCAAGTCTGCCTATCAAAAACTACTCCATAATCACAGCCAAGTACTTAAGTTCTTATTTCGTCTCCTTCTTTTATGGTCTATTGATTGCATTTCCTGCCTATGTGGTATATTTCATAGTTTGCCCGTTAAATATTGTCGCCATCATTTATTCTATACTATCACTCTTCTTTATCCCAACCTTTACACAGCTTGTTGGTTCCGTCCTTGCCTATATTGTCAGCTTGATAACTTACAAGATGACAAACAAAAAGATTGTATCAAATATTTTGACGGTCGTATTGACTATTGGGCTTATCGCCTTCATTTACATTGGCAACAGCAATCTTATGCGGGACCTTTTTATTGGTGGCTTCCCGCTGTGGATAAAGATTGTATTTCCTCATATATTCCTATTATTTAGCGCAATCACCGCAGGCTCCTTCCTTGACTTCTTTTTCTTTATTGCAATAACTATGGCGTTCGCAATGGTAAGCATCGGTATCATTACAATTGGTTACAAAAAAATAAATTCTAGCCTCTCATCTTCAAGCACTAAGAAGAAAAACAAGCCACTTATCTACCGCACTGACAAACCTTTTTCATCGCTACTACGCAAAGAGGCAAAGACCTTTTTTAATAGCCCAACATATTTTATCAATGCAATCATCGGACCAATTATGGTGATTATTCTTTCAATTAGTATGGGAATAGGCGCAAAGGATGTGTTTGGTACTGATGCATCCTTCCCTTCAGAATTTTTTGCCACAATGTATATTTGTTTTTCGTCTATGTGTCTTGGAATAGGTGTACCAACATCGGCATCAATTTCAATAGAAGGACAAAAATTCTACACCTTGAAAAGTCTGCCAATATCAATCAATAAGATATTAAACACAAAACTTTTTTTCAACTTAATATTATCATTGCCATTTGTGCTTGTGGGCTCAACCATTTACGTTTGCATTGCGCCTTGCAGTGTTTGCGAAATAGTGCTTGCATATCTTATTCCTCTTTTAAGTATGGTGACCTTCAGTGTGCTTGGACTTTTATGTAATCTCAAATGGCCGAAACTAAATTGGACAAGCGAATCACAAGCCGTCAAACAGAGTCTTAGCCTATTTGTGTCAATGATGATTTCAATGCTAATTTCACTCCTGCCATTTATACTTTATTTCTCTTTGTTTGATGAGATTTCATCAGTATTATCCTTCGCACAATACTTTTCAATATATCTAGCATTTATAGTTTTACTTCTAATCTTGTTTACAACCCTGCTCTACACATACGGTAAAAAATTATATAGGAAAATATAAAAATTCAAAAAGCTCCGTCTATAACTCCCTTTCCCTCATTTTTTGAAAATCAGTAAACTTTTATAAATTTATTGATTAAACTATAAAATTAAAATCAAGCTTCTAACATATTTTTATCATTTTATAAAACCAAATTGCCGTTTGAATACAGCCTCCATATTTTGTTTCCCCGCTATATATTTTGATAATATATTAGGATAAATCCCATTGTCCCATAATTGAAGTGATATGGCATATATACAAGCCTCAGATTCGATTCCACATATATCCATTTCATCAACATCTAAAGACTTAATATACTCCAAATCTTCATTTTGCAATCCATAACCATATTTATCGATAATCACAGCACCGCTTGGCAAGTTTATCGAAAATTCTTGTTCTGCATCTGTCATTAATTTATTCCAATTTAATTTAGTTTGATATAAAGGATTCTTTGTACTATCATTTTTAAATTTTGTAAATATATATTTATCGTAATACTTTCCATCAATTAACTCAGCTATCTTTTTATTGAGATGTTTATAATTTTCGCTGTTCATAAATCCTTTTTGCATATCAACCACTAACAAAACTTTCATACAATCTCCTATCGCAATTTTATTTTAACATACCATTTGACATTATACAAAAATTAACAAGAATCTTTTGATAGCGATTACTTTAATAGTATTGATATTTATAGCTAAAAACAAGATTAATTACCCAATTTAGCCCCCTGTCTACTATATTTTATTAAGGCTATTATTATTGTAATTAATTCTATAAAATTCAACAACGCTGTTGTGTAGGCATTAAGTATAATCGCATATACCACCAAGATTACATTTGGTATTAATAACATAAGCCTTACAAATTGCATATTCTTTAGCCACATTGCAATTGTAAATAATATTGGTGTTATCATTACCACTATATCATAATAACTATTAAAAAATATCACTCCAACTAATAAATATAATGACGAAAATATAAAAATCCATTCTATTGGTGCATTTTTGTTTTTTCTTGCATAGTAATATAAAAGCAACACTCGCAATATTGA
>CALVNW010000027.1 GCA_944350015.1 uncultured Clostridia bacterium
AAGTTGGCGCTTTATCAATAATGAGGAGTAAATTTTAAAAAAAGTTGGCTCTTTGTCGATAATGGAAGAGTAAGTTTTAGAATAGTTTTAGTATTTTCTAATCTAGCAACTAGCTTTTATTTGGCTTTTCTCTTTACACCCTCATAAATATTATGGAACATAAATTTAAGGAACTAAATATTATGTACCTAAATCTATAGAATATAAAAACCGAAAATAATATATAACAAAAAATGAGTTTACATTAACCTCACTGGTTATTTTGTAAACTCATTTTTTTGTATCTTGTCAAGTTTGACTAAGAAGTATTATGTTGAAAACTTCTGTTAATTTATGAAGAAATTGAGAACCTTTACTTAATTTTAGCAAGATTTAAGTTACTTAACCCTTTGACGTTTTCGTAGTCTTATCGTGATGACTATGATTGCAACTACGGCAACGCATCCGAAGATTATCGCAATTATTGCAAAGGTGTTGAGTGGTTCAGACCTAATTACCTTATATGAGTAGAGCAGGTTTCCGCTCATCGTGTAAACTTGTACGTAATAGGTGCCAGTATCTTCAATATTTATACTGAAAGTGTCGTTATAGTTTGCAAGTCTATCTGCTGTAAAGTAATAGTATGATTGACCTATTCTAATATAGCAGTCACCCATCGCGTTATAGAAGTTCTGAACGTTAAAGTTTATAGTAATTGTGCCTGTTGTTGAGTCTCCCTCAGCAAGCGAAATATTGAGTGGTGGAACTTGGTTGTTTAGCCACAGCTCAAAGGTATAAGAACTACTTGTAGTGTCTGCAAAGGTTGGGTCAGCGGTGTTGATTGTGATTTGATACTTGCCTCTGCCTGTCTTTTCATCGAGGTAGCTTAGTGACAGCTCAGAAAGGTATGTCTTGCCGTCTATTTGCACTGTATCGAAGTTGCCAATATCAATCAAATCTTGCGTGATATCAATGCCGTCTTTAAGCACGCTTTCAACGTAGTAGTCTTTATACTGACTGAAGGTGTAGGAGTAGCGCGACTCATTTTCATTCATAATAGTGAAGCTAAACTGGTCTTGTCTTATCTCCTTAGCGCCTGTAAGGGATGTTGCCGAGAAGGTGATAGTGTAGTAGCCAGGGCTTGAGAAGGTGTAGACATTGTTGCTAAAACTGTAGTCTGTGTAATTGTATCCGTTGCGTCTAACCGAGATTGAAGGGTAGCGACCAGGACGATAGTAGGTTGAAAGGTTGTAAAGTGACAGCTTCACATCGCCGTTGTATACCGCGTTATTGACCATTTCAGAGACAACTTGCTCGCCAGTAACAGTGTCGGTATAGCTCACTATGAATGGCACGCCGTTTAAGAAGATTAAATCAAAGTACTCATTACCGTTGAAGGTCTGCACATTGGCAGGTGAGCAAGAGTCATAAAGTCTAATTCTATACGAGCCTGCCTTGTCAAGGTAGATGTAACTTGTGATGCCGTTAGTATAAACAGCTGGTGTGATTTGTGTGTACTGACCATTAAAGTATTTAAGCACTTCAGCATTGACTTTATTTTGTGCAATGCCGTAGTAAGAGGTGAAGTTGATTTTAATTCTGTCAAACTGTCTCTCATCCTCGCCGTCAACAACAACTTCTGTTGAGCTTGACCTAATATTGGTCACACCGCCAGAGGTTGACTCATAGGTGAACTCTGAGACGATATTGTTTGTTTCGGCTATGTAGATGATAGCAAAGTCGCCACGAGATTGACTGCACTCGTAAGAGTAGGTTTCAACGTAGACATTTGTACCTGTGCTTGTAACCGACGGACCCGAGAGAATTACGTCACGCTCAACATTAGGGTTGACTTGAAGGCGGTTTGCCTTATCTGCGTAGTCAACTGAAACGAGGTAGCTTGTGTGGTACTCGTGACCAGCGCTATCGGTATAGACCATATCACTTGGCTCAATAGGAAGTCCGTCAACAGTGATGTAATAGAAGGATGTGGTGTAGTCAAGTATGCTTACTCTAAATATTCTGCACATATTTGTGAAAACTTCGGTTGAGTCATAGATGATTAAGATTAGGTATTCGCCAACGCCAGAGAGCGAGTAACCGCTTGTGGCTGAGTATTTGTCATTTATAGAGGTCCAAGAAGAGCCGTTGTTCGTGGACAAATATACGCTGTAGCCATAGCCATCTTGGTAGGAGTTGAGTCCTGAGTAGTTGAGGCTTTGACCATCTCTAAACCTTACTCTAACGGTTGGTGAGTAGGTGGTAAGCGAAGTTGCCGTTGCTGAATATCTATTTCCATTAAAGGAAACCGTAGTGTTAGGCTCCTCTCCATAATCGGAGCGCTCAAAAGGTTTCAAGTTGCGGTCAAGGAATATTATACCGCCGTTATAAACCTCGCCTGACTGATAGGTTAAATATGGAAGCTGATTGTAAAGTCTAAGGTGCAAGGTTCTGATATAGTCGCCATTTTCGCTGTCATAGATGTTGATGCGGTAGTAGTCATCCCAAATGTTGGCGCCTGTCGGTGTAAAGTTATAGGTGAAGATGTTGTTGCCCTTGTCAACAGCTGTGAAGCCGTCTGTTATATCAATGCCGTCTCTATCTAAGATTTCTATTGAGTAGAGAAGGGTGTTATATGAGAAGGAAATTGCTCCATCTGAAAGATATGTGGTGTCACCATTGCTCTCTGTCATCGTGTAGATGGTTGAAACGCCACTAATCTCATCGTATGCAACCTCGTTTGCAAGCTGAATGATGGTTGTGAGGTTGTCGAAGTTGTCAAGCAAAACAAATTTGACCTTTTGTGAGGCATTTGCGCCAAGATTGATGACAATTTGAAGGGTAGAGGCGTTATTGATATAGTTAAAACTAATATATGACAAGGCGCTTTCATACTCTTCGAGCGGAGTCCAAGAGCCATAGTTATATTGATTTGCTTCCATCAAGATATCGTAGCCGTCAGGTGCCGTAGAAATTTCGCTGTACTGGTAAATCTTAATGTTTACAGGGAATACATAGGCTGTTGTTGCGCTTTGATATTGTGATGGGGTTGGCACTGAGATGTTAAGTATGGCAGAATTTCGCTCTGGGTCCTCAACCTTTTCGGTGTAGATGTTGGCGTCCATAATAGATAGGTAGATAAGATTTGAAGTGCCAGCCGTTCTGTTGGTGAGTGTGATTTGGTGCTTATAGCTTGATGAGTCCACTCCAGCAAAGATTGATGACAGGGCAACTTGCTCAAAGGAGATGCCTTGCGAGCTTATCGAAACTCGATAAATGTATCCATCTTCAAGCCAAGGCGAAGTCATATATCTAACCTGGCTCTGCCCATATATTTGCACATAAAGTACATTCCAAGGGTCTGAGTTATAAGAAACTTGACTAAGAGTAAATCCGCTATTTGAATAGATATTGTATCCGTTTGTTATATCGCTGTTGTAAACATAGTTGTTTTCGCTGTGGTTACTGTTTGTGTAGACAAGGGCAATATCAGAGATGTTTTCATCGTCCTCGTATGAGGAGTCTGTCACATAAACGAGGTATACCGTCATATTGCCGGCATAGTCACGCTCAACAATTTCGTAGTAACCGCAAACGATATCCTCACTGATTTCAGTTGATAAAACATAGTAGTTGTTTTCAGAGAAGGAATTTCTGTCAACTTGAGTGTAGGAGTCAAGTGCAGGCACTGCTCTATAGTAGATATACTGAGTGCCATAGGAGTCACGTGAGGCATTTGTCAAGGTGCCAACGAGCGTCTTATTAAAGAAGTCAGTTGTGACTGTATAACTATAATATCTAAAGTTGCCAGTGCTTACTGAGTAAGAGTAGCTAGCATTACTAATATCACCGATATTGCTTGCGCTTATCTCAAGGTCATTACCCTTGTAGTCTTGATAGGTGCGCATATTGAGCTGTTGATAATTTGTAGTAAACACGCCCGTTGCCGTTTCGGTGTTTGCCATAAGGTTAGTAACATTGTTAAGTGGTGCAGACCTATCAAAATATATGGTTTTAGTGGTCTGACGGTAGTAGTTTGAGTTATGACCTTCAAACTCCATAGTAATTCTAAGTTGCGAGCCAGTAACATTTATAAGTTGTGAGCAGTCGATAGTAAATGACCTTACATTGCCGTTTGCGACAATCTCACCGCTGTGGCTAAAGACGCCAGATGAGGTAATGTTGATATAATCGAAGTCCTCATTTATTTTAGCTTCATAACTGCTAGTTGGAACTTCCCATTGAACGGTAAGCTGGTCGGTGTTAGTGTAGTAAACGTTCGACGAAACCTCTTCAAGCTGATAGCCGTCTGCGTCAAGCAAGTTAAACTCTGGCTCTTGCGAGATAATCTCAAAACCAAACTTATAGAAGGAATAGAAGGAATTTTGAGGGTCATTATATGATTGATAGAGGGTCACAACATAACTTCCTTGAAGGTAGAAGTAGTCTATTGGCCGTGCGTCCTGCCCAATTATTCCATTTGAGGCTGTTTCATATAATTGTAGGTACCCGTTTGCTGTCGAGCCGTTTGAGTAGTAGTATTTTGTTACACTTCGTCCGTTTTCAACAACATTTGCCTCAACTTTAACTTGAAGTTCATACTCTGTAATTGAGGCGTTCCTTTGAATGTATGCTACTGCCTCTGCCTCGGTATTGAAAGCGTCAACAATCTCAACGCCCTCAGAGTATACGTGCCAAAGGTTGTCACTGCCAAGGCTGTAATAGATATTGCCGTAGTAAGAAAGTCCATTATTATAGCTAACTGAATAGCTGTTTGTAGCTTCATCGTAAACAGAGTAGGTAGTAAATTTATATTTTGGAACATATAGGCTCATAGGAAGTTTATTTCCTGATACGCTGAAGGTTGGGATGATATCTTCTGAGTCAAACTCCTCTCTCGTATAGAAAGAACCGTTGTTGAGTCCTGTATCCTCGCTATATGACGGGAAGGAAACTTCGATTGAGCTGTTGCCTTCACCGCTGTACATACTAAGCACTATATCACCGCCGACTATACTCTCAAGAGAGGAATCCTCTCCATTGTTCACTGTTTCAAGCTGTGATATAAGTCCAAAGTCATCAACGTCAAAGGTTATAGTACGTCTAAAGTAGTCATATTGGTCGGTGTCATTGCCTTCAACATACTGCCTTTCGATGACGTAGCGCCCAGCAAGTGGAAGGGCTCCTGTGCCAAGAGCAAGGTCAAAGGTGATAACCTGTCCAGCTTCATAGTTTACGTTATTGCTATTCTTGTAAACTGGTATTTCTTGATATTCGTCTGAAACATCATAGTAATAATAGTAGGTGCCGTTAAGAGCGTACTGCGTTTTAACGTATGGATAGTATTTCAAAGTTACATAGTCAAGTCGCGAGCCGTTCTCAGCAAGTGGAATAAAGGAAATAATCAAGTTTTGGTCGGCATTGACAGGTGAGTAGTAGGCAAACCTATAGGTTAGCTCGCTTTGCTCAAGGTCGGTCTGGTCAATGTAAGGAAGGTGAGTGTAAATTCTCTCGCCCCCTTCTTCATAGTAGTAAAGGTTACCAGTATTGTTGAAGCTTGAGAAGATAAGTTGTTCTTGGCTTTCGCCTTCACCTCGGAGTACCGAGAGCTTTGAGTCATCACTTGTCACATTAAAGGTTAAAAAGGCGCTTGGATTGTTCAAGAAGTCATACTGCTCATTGCCTGTTATGAAGGTGTTAGAGTGGTCTCTAATTAGGAAGCGGTAGGTGCCTTCGATTGCCTCATTCTTTTCATTTATGAAGTTAATTTCATAACTGTATACCCCTTGTTGTCGGGTATATGAGCTTGAGGTTGTGTCGCGCATATAGCTTACCTCGTCAATATCTACAAGTAGGTAAGAGCCATTGTAACTTGATACTCCCGTTGCAATTTGTCCGCTTTCAGAACTTGAGGATACAGTACCCACAGTTATACGCGTCGCTCTGTATATGTCATCATTATTAGCCCAGTTAAAGAACCCGTCAAGCTTTTCGCTAAGCCTTGTGCTATCTGCCTCGTAGTCCTCGCTATAAAGATAAGGTGTGATATTTTGATAATCGGTTAAGTTTTCAAGATAGATTGCCTTTTGCCTTGCCCACTCAACCCACATTCTGGTACCAGTCTCTGGCACTGAAATGCTTTGGTTATTGGTCATAATCTCACGCGTTTCACTGTTGAACTGAACGTGAAGGACAAAGAGCGGACTGGTGTTATCTATCAAGAAGATTTCAAAGGTCGAGTTGCCTGCTTGGTCATAAACCTCAATGATATAGAACCCTGCATTTGACTTAACATAGGTTGCGTCTATCGTTGTGCTATAAGGGTAGGAGTTTCTATATTCCGACCAAGAGGACTGATTTGCAAGCGAGAAGTCAATCTTGTAGGAGACTGGAAGTATGCCCTCATCCAGCCAGTAGTTAAGAAGTTGTGTAAGGCTTGCAGGGTTAGATTGAGACGAGTAGTAGTTGATAGCAGTGACAGGTATATATTTTACATAGCCGTAGGTGGTTGCGCCACTGTCCTTTTCGTCCCAAGAGAAGACGATTGGCTGGTTGGTGTTATAGCTTGATAGCGCATTGCCAATTCGGTAGGTTGTGTTAGAGGAGAAGGTAACATTTCTTGCGCTGACACCGCTAATCTCGTTTGTATCAATGGTGAAGGTCTTGGTGCTTGGTGTGTCTATTGATGCAGAATAGATGCTTATTGTATAGAAGGCGTTTGCATAGGCGCTGTTAGAGTCGATGTATACGCCGTACTTGCCACCAATTTTTTCGTTATAGACCTCATTTTCTTCGCTATTTTCAAGAGGTTCAAAGTAGCCATAATTAATGCCATATCTAGAAAGGGTGGTTATATCTTGATTTTGGAAGTAGTAAGAGCCAGTCGAGTAATTTTTAGCCGAAAGTGTTATGGTGACGTTTGCGTCATAGATATTGCTCTGCGCGTCATTTATGATGTAAACGCCCTTATTTGTGTAGCCATTTGAGTAGATTTCTTCAAGGTCATCGTCAACAACCGAGACAGACGGCATAGTATTTGTAATCTCAAAGAAGAAAATTTGATAGTGATAATAGCTGTTTTGCAGTGTTCCAGTAGGAGAAAGGTAATTGTCATAGGTGTACTGTATGATATATAGGTAGAGGCCTGGGTCATTGTGGTTGAAGCCTTCAAAGTTTGTAGGGTTTGGGTTCTCTGGCGTGCTAGGAACAATGCTATAGGTTGCAACGCCACCAGTAATTGTTCTAGAAAGGGTGTAAATTCTGCTGTTTGCCACTGATAGAGCGGAATTTGTCAAAAATTTGATAGGTGTTTGGTTGGTTGAGGCAGGGGTGGTGCCACTATTTATATATTCAAGCGCCATAGTTTCAAGCAAGTTAATGTCAAACTGAGTTGGCGCGGTTATCGTCTTATAGCTTGAGCCTATATAGTTCTTAGGGTTGCTTGTCCCAGCAATTGCATCGCCGATGATAGAACTGTCGTTGCTTAGATAGTTATTGACTTTACCCGTGATGTCTGCGCCGTTTTCAAAGATAAGGTCGTCAAGATTGAAGGTCTTAAGTTCAACCGATTGAGGTTGATTTGTGGTAGGGTCGATTGTGGAATAATCTGAGTAGACCGCTTGATAGCCATACACGTAAAGCCTTTGGTTTTTATTTTGAAGAACAGTGTTTTGCATCTGCTCTAGTGGAAGCTCGTAGGTGGTCTCAACGCCATCCTTTTCTGAAATGTAGAGGTATTGAAGTGAGATGTCATAATAGCCAAGGTCTAAGAATATCACCTTTCCGTCATCACCCTCAAGGTAAGTTTGAACGAAGTAGTCCTCTTCCGCTATCACATTGCCGTTTCCGTCAACTTGCGAGAACTTGCCACTATTATAGACAATGCTTGAGGTATGAGTGTTTTCGTTAAGGTCGGTGTAGGTGATTGTCAGCTGATAAAGTTTTGGGTTAAAGGACAATGAGGCAAGGGCGCTTGGGTCGGTAAGCACGTCGCCAGCATATGAGTAGTTATAAAAATAATATCTTGAGTAGGTGTTAGAGGATGCAAGTGCGGTTGACTGTATATTTGCCGATGGCGTAAGGTTTGGCAAGCCCGAGGTGTTGTTGAAGTATGTATTTGAGTTGAAAACTAGGAAGGTGTAGTAAACTGTATCCACGCCAGGAGTGAAAGAGATACCGCCATTGTTTGTGTAGTAATAGTTTACATCAATCACAAGGGTGTAAACGCCCTCTTGATTTAGAACAACCTTGTTGTCCTCAAATACAGGGCTATCCTCAAGGGTGTTAAGAAGGAAGGATATCTCAAGCTTTTGAGGTGTAATTCCAATACCGCTAACCGTGAAGGCGTTGTCACCATTTTCGGTGGCATAGGTGTCAATGCTTTGCCCTTGAAGTAGGTTGTTTGAGGTTTGTCCAGCTTGAACATCGCTATTAGTTAAGTTATAGTAGAGCGTTAAGCTGTTAGGGAAGGAGAAATAGTAGTACTGCTCGGCATTCCCGCTTGCGTCTAAGCTAGACACATACGCGAAGTTTTGTTTGCTAGGGTCCTCTGGACTTGTAATCATATGTGCGCTATCATTTGCAATGCCAACATTAACTGTACTTCCAGTAGAACCGCCTTGCATTAAAAAGATAGTGTCATCAACGCTACCAGTTGTGCCATTTGATGAAACATTAAGGTAGTTTTGCACCTCGTTTACAATTCCTTGATATGAGGGTGGGTCGGCATAACTTGAGCCTATATTAGACTTTGAAAAAACCAGCCCTAAACATAATAGACCAATTAAAACAAAAGAAAGCAAGAAACTATTAAAAATTCTTTTTTGAACCATACTTAACACCTCTTTAATTTATATATAAGCATTTTACCATAATGTAGGGGGATTTTCAAAATAAAATATCAAAATATGTAGAATTATATATATTTATTTATAATTTTAATATATACAATAACCATAAAAATATTTATTTAAATAGCTATTATATTGTCATTAAAATAAAAATATGCCTTTTTGTCAAATTTTTGTCGAAGCTCATATAATAAAATTATGAAAACACTGTCAATATGTCTAATTGTAAAAGACGAAGAGAAAAATTTGGACTTTTGCCTTTCTTCGGTGCGCGACGTAGCAGATGAGATAATCGTTGTAGACACTGGCTCAACTGACAAGACAATCGAGATAGCCAAAAAGTATACTGATAAAGTCTATTTTTTTGAGTGGTGCTATGACTTTTCGAAGGCGAGAAACTTCTCCTTTGATAAGGCAGAATGCGACTATATAATGTGGCTTGACGCCGACGACATAGTGCCAAGCGAAAGCGTCCAAAAAATCAAGGACCTTCTTGCAAGCGAGGATGACTTTGACGTTGTTATGTGTAGCTATATAACCGCCTTTGATAAGGATAAAAAACCGACCTTTAAGTTTTTGCGAGAGCGCATTGTCAAAAATAGTCCGCTCCTTCGATTTTCTGACCCCATTCACGAGGTCATAACACCGATGGGCAAGGTGATAACGCGCGAGGATATTGAGGTTTTTCACAACAAAAAAGATAAACCACACACAGACCGAAACCTAAATATCTACCGTAAAATGCTTGCACAAGGGCGAACCTTGACCCCGCGCCAACAATTTTACTATGCACGTGAGCTATACTATAACAACCTCATTGACGAGGCAATTCACGCCTTTGCCGTGTTCTTGTCGGAAGGTAAAGGGTGGAGCGAAAACAATATTGAGGCTTGCTTGAACCTGTCAAAATGCTATCAAATTAAGAAGCAGAAAAAGAATGCATTATGCGCGCTCTTTGGCTCCTTTTCCTACGACGTTCCACGCGGTGAAATCTTGTTTGAAATAGGCAAACTTTTTGAAGAAGATGGCAAATATAATATGGCAATATACTGGTACACTCAGGCACTAAACCTAAATCCAAATGTCGAGGGTGGCGGTTTTGTAAACCTTGACTGTTACCGCTTTTTGCCAGCCCTTCAGCTCTGCGTTTGCTACTATAAAATAGGCAACACAGAAAAATCAAAATACTATCATAATCTCACAAAAACCTTTAAGCCAGATGACAACCGAGTGAAATATAACGAGCAATTTTTTAGCAAACTTGACAAATAAAATTTGCTAAAAAATGTTAATTTTTTAACAAAAATTACACTAAAAATATAACAAAAATTACGATAAAAATTTGTTCAAAAATGTTGAATAATGTTGAAAATGTAACAAAATTCAATAAAAAATAAAGTAAAAATTGTTGAAAAATACCAAAAATCATAAAAAAATATTAAAATTAGGAAAAATAATATAAAATACCAAAAATCATAAAAAAATATTAAAATTAGGGAAAATAATATAAAATGCCAAAAATTCAATAAAAAATAAAGTAAAAATTGTTGAAAAATACCAAAAATCATAAAAAAATATTAAAATTAGGAAAAATAATATAAAATACCAAAAATCATAAAAAAATATTAAAATTAGGGAAAATAATATAAAATGCCAAAAATTCAATAAAAAATAACAAAAATTAATTAATTATTAAAAATAAATTAAAATATCATAATAAATTATAAAAAAATAATATTAATGTTATAAAAATTATATTAAAAAAAGCGGGTAACCCGCATTTTTTGTATTTTTAAAATACCATTAAATAATATTTTCTTAATCTTTTTTATCGTCAAATTTGATATAGTCAAGCTCTTTAAGTTTCTTCATATATAACTTTAAAAATTGTTTGCGTTTGACGGCAACGGTCAAGAGTATATGACCCTTTTTATCAAAGTTTACAAAGGTCTTGCCGGGCGTCTCTTCAAGGTCAACTTTCACCTCAACTCGTTTGCACTTAAATAGGTGAGGGTGAGTCAAATAGATGTACGCGCAGGTGTCATTTGTCGCAATACGCTTGTCAGGGAAAAACCTCTCCCAATATTTATTGTACATCTCAAATAAGAAGGCGCCAACATCGTTTGTGTCGCGTATTTGGTAGACAAAATCCTCAGTTAGATATGCCTTTCTTCGCCCCATATCAGATGGCACCATCACAAGTGGAATGCCACTGTCAAGCACAATTTTAAAGGCCTCGGGGTCGGAGCGAATGTTGAAGGATATGTGGTCAGGGAAGCCTGGCACGCCATAAGGTGAACCGCCCATAAATATGATTTTTGGTATCTTTGCAATGATGTCAGGGTGTTTTGTGAAAAGTAAACCCATATTGGTATGAGGGCCAAGCACGATAGGTATGATATCGCCGTCACCTTCTTTAAGAACTCTATACATCGCTTCAACTGCATCCTCTTTAAGAAGGGGGTGTTTGACCTCTTTCGGTGGCAAATATCCACCCATACCTTCCTTAGAATGCACGTTTTCGGCATTTGGAGTGACTCTATACATAGCCTTTTCAGCGCCCATTGCCACAGGGAAGTCCTTATTAAACTTGTCTAGCAGATGGAGCATATTCCTCGTGCCTGTTTTGACATTGACGTTGCCCGAAACCGTTGTAAAAAGTTTGATATCAAGTTTTTTATCAAACAAAGTAAAGATGATGCAAGCGCTGTCATCAACTCCAGGGTCAGTATCGATAATAACCTTATATTTTTTCATAGATTTTCCTTTTAATATGTTTAAAGTGATAGTGTTTTTGTGAGCTTTTAAAATCACCGAATTACAAAACAAACAATTTTTTGGTCAATAGCATTTTCGTTTGGCGCGGTAACCACCCCAAAAATCTGACGATTTTCGGGGGACCCCGAATATCACCCCACAAATTTTGCAATTTGTGGGGAACCCCGAATGGCGAAAACAAACAAAGGTGTTTTGTTAACTAAAAGTAAACTTGAACCGCGTGGCGCAATACAGCTAAACTTTCCATCTCTAAGTCGCGCTAGCGTCACAAACTACGCTCAGATGTTCATCTTACGATGACTCACGATTTCGCTCGTTTGCTCCTTTCCCCACAAATTTTGCAATTTGCGGGGGACCCCGAGAAACTCGAATTCACGTTTGGCGCGAAAGAGAAAGAGTGCTTCCGCCTTAACGCTCTATAAATAAGAGACGTTAATTTCTTGATTTAAGGCAAAGTTTGATTTTCTCATCTCTAAGTCGCGCGTTAGTTCGCAGTGTAACGAGAATTTACGTTTGGCGCGGTAATGGCGAAAACAAACGAAGGGGTTCCAAAATTCACGCTTACGCGTGAAAAGGAACAAGAGTGCAGTTTTCGCCATCTGGCGGAGACGGTGGGATTCGAACCCACGTGCCGATTGCTCGACAAACGCATTTCGAGTGCGTCCCGGTACGACCTCTTCGGTACATCTCCAAATGAGTGATAAGTTACCTATAAAGTTTAACATATTAAAAATTTTTTTTCAACTAAAAACGTAGTTTTTAACTATAAGGTAACGCAAATTTTCTAAAAAAGTTGGCAGTAAGTATTGAGTTTGGCTTTTTACGGGTGATAAAATATTAGCGGAGGTAAAAAACTATGAAAAGAGAAAGTTTCGTAATTTTTAAAAATTGGGTAGAGGCGATTGAAGCTTTACCCGAAGAAAATAGATATGAAACTTTTAAAGCGCTTGCTGATTATGGACTGAGCGGGGAAATGCCTGAGAATGTTTCGCAAATTACAAGAGCGCTTTTATGCTCTTTTTCTGCTGGAGTTGAAAGAAATTTAGAGCGTTATCAAGCAAACGTCGAAAATGGCAAGAAAGGTGGCAGACCTAAAAAGATTAAAAAAGATTGTAAAAAAGATAAAAATTTGGATGAAACTTTCAACAATTCAAAAACCGAGCAAAACCCAAAAAAAACCAACAAAACCCAACAAAACCCAACCATAACCCAAAAAAACCCAGAAAAACCCAACGAAACCCAGAAAAACCCAACCATAACCCAACAAAACCCAACCATAACCCAAAAAAACCCAACTGTAACTGATACTGATACTGTAACTGATACTGATACTGTAACTGATACTGTAACTGATACTGATACTGTTTCTGTTTCTGAAACTGTCACTGTTAATGACACTGTTATTGACAAGCAGACAGTTCGCCAGTCAATCAATAATAAAATCTATCTTTCTAGATTGCGCGGGTGCGAGGACAAAGAAAAAATGAAAGAGTTATTCACAGAAAATTTTAAGGATTTCTTTCCTACTCGCGGTTATAGTGAGCAGAACAAAAGGCTCTTTTACGAGGTCATTGATGTCCTTATCACGGCGGTGTTAAGAGCGCGGAAAGGCAATTTTCGCTTTCAAATGGAGACAATCGATGAAGAAAAGCTCCTCTATTACATTAGTCAGCTTGATGGTGAAAGCATTTTTAGAGTGGTTTGGCAACTTTTGTGTAATGATACCATCGTAAAACGCCCGCCTTACATCTTAGGTGCTTGTTTTAATTTAGCAAAGGAAAAGCTAGCCAATACTGGATAAAATCGATAAACTTAGGTGTTTCTTGGCTAGCTTTGTGATTGCGATTATATTTAAATTTTAGCCTTGCGTCGAGGCGAGGGCGCTCCAGGTGTTTGGATAAAATCGATAAACTTAGGCGTTTCTTGGCTAGCTTTGTGATTGCGATTATATTTAAATTTTAGCCTTACGTCGAGGCGAGGGTGCTCCAGGTGTTTGGTCCGATTATGCCGTCAACTGTAAGACCATTTGCCGATTGGAAGGAACGCACGGCGCTCTGCGTTCGATTGCCAAATATTCCGTCTATGGTGCCAGGCGGAAAGAGGCTACTCTCAAGCAAGCTCTGCGCAAATCGGACATACGCGCCACGAGAGCCATTTCGAAGGAGAGGGTAAGGTGGGAGGGTTAGAAGGGTGCGCCAGGTGTTATTGCCAACAAGCCCGTCAATAGAGAGCGAGTTATCTGCCTGGAAAGAGCGCACGGCACTCTCTGTTCGCGAGCCAAATATGCCGTCAACACTAAGGTTGTAGCCGTAATCGCTAGCAAGTATAAACTGAAGCAGGTATACAAAGTTGCCAGAGCTACCTCGCCTCAAAAGCGGATAAACCGAAAGGTCATCGCGCGGGATGTAGTTCACGCCCAAAAAGTCGCACACGCCTTGGCAAGCCTCTTCGCCAACCTCTGTGACAAAAAGCGGGTTAATCATAAGCCTTGCCTCACGCAAGTTTGTCATAAAGCCAGCCTCAATGAGTGCCGAGGTGCAGTTGACGTTTGACAGCACGCCAACATCAAGTGTTTTGACCCCGCGCCCATTTTGCGTTGTACCTTGAATGAGCCTATTGTAGAGGTCCTCGGCAAGAGACCTACTCTCATTTGCCTTAGGGTTAAGCGGTGAATAGAAGGTCTCAAGCCCAGAGGCAGAGTTGAACTCCTCGCCGAAGGCGTTATAGGCGAAGGTGACAAGAAGGGTGAGGTTTTGTGAGTTTATTCGCCGTACACGCTCAGAGATTGAGACGTCTTGAAACTCGCTCTTGACGTCATAAACCGAAAAATCTTGCCTCATACAAGCCTCGATAAACTTATTTTTAGACGCTCTATTAAATTCATTCTCATAGATTTGCCTATTAAGCTCGCCTATGTAAGGTGTGCGCTTGCCGAAAGTGGGCGGGTTGACACCGTGCTCATCGTTAGCGCCGATATAAATATCTTCGTTAGCCATAAAATTCTCCTTATACAATAATATCTATGCTCGCTAGTGTCAAGATGTCATAATTATTTTTATTCCTATCGCTCATTTGATTTGACATAATTTTTGATTTATATTAAAATTTATTCTAGATTAAAATTTAGCAAAAATCAAATTACCAAAAGCGAGGAGTTATGAATATTTGGAAAGAGATCAGTCCCGAAAGGATAAAAGAGGATGACTTTATTGCCTGCATCGAAATTCAGGTGGGCGATAAGACTAAGTATGAGCTTGACAAGGAAACTGGGCTTCTACGTCTTGACAGAGTGCTTTACACAAGCACGCTCTATCCAATGAATTACGGCTTTATTCCGCGCACCCTGTCAGATGATGATGACCCGCTTGACGTGTTTGTGCTTTGCAGTCAACCGCTTGCGAGAATGAGCCTTGTAAGATGCTATCCAATAGGCGTTGTTGCGATGACCGATAGGGATGAGTATGACGAGAAGATAATAGCCATACCTTTTGGCGACCCGCAGTATAACGAGTATAAGGATATCGCCGAGCTTCCCAAACATATGGCAGACGAGCTTGAACACTTTTTGATGGTATATAAACAACTTGAACATAAAAAGGTCAGCGTTGAGGCGCTCCGAGGACATAATGAGGCGAAGAAGGTCATCTCTCAAGCAATCAAAAACTTTAATCTCCATTTTAAAGACTAGAATTTTGCAGATTAAAAATACCGATAAATTATTAAATATTGTTTAGTTATGTTGAATTATTGCCAAAAATTGTTGAAAATTGTTGAAAAATGATAAAAATTGTTGAAAAATGTTGATTATTGTTTAAAAATCAACAAAATTAAACAAAAATCAACAAAATTAAACAAAAATCAACAAAATTCAACAAAATTTGACAATAATTTTCAAATGCGGTATAAAAAATCTCCAAATCATTTAAACTTGGAGATTTTTGCCTATCTATTATACTTTTATCTGAAATTCATATGCGACTGAAAATCAGCTTTTGATAGGTTAGTCATTTAATTTTTTAACTGTTAGAATACAGCTTCCGTTTGCTTGAACTGTTGTCGTTCCTGACGGCGTGCCAGTTGTCGTTAGCGCAAGGTCAATCGCGTCACTTGCAGAAAGCGTTGCTATTGCCGAGCAGGTTAGCGTTGCATTAAAGGTGCCACCACCTGTGGTTGTCGTTGTTGCAGTCACTGTCGTGATGGTTGGTGTGATAGCCGTAGTGTTTGCTCGAGCTTCGGCTTGGAAGGTTAGTTCTGTTGTTGCTGTAAGGTCGATATTATAGGAAATCTCATAATCACCAGCCTCTGTAACTGTGATTGCATTTGATGCATTTGAGGTGTTAAGTTCAGGAAGGGCGGTGTTAAGCTCAAGTTGAACAAAGGTGTTCGCAGTGGTAAGTGTTGGCGTTTGAGTTGCATTGTTATAAAGTCCGCCGTAGGCACCTAGTCCAGCACCCGTAGCTCCTGTTGCTCCAGTAGCACCCGTCGGACCAGTAGCTCCTGTTGGTCCTGTGTCACCAGTAGCTCCCGTTGCGCCAGTCGGGCCTGTTGGCCCCGTTGCACCTGTTACACTAGCTCCCGTAGCACCCGTTGGTCCGGTAGGTCCCGTTGCGCCAGTTGCACCTGTGCCTGTAGCTCCGGTAGGTCCGGTAGCTCCGGTAGGTCCAGTTGGACCGGTAACGCTAGCGCCGGTTGCTCCAGTTGGACCTGTCGCGCCTGTTATACTTGCGCCTGTTGGGCCGGTTGCCCCTGTCGGACCTATAGGACCAGTTGCGCCAGTTGCACCTGTGCCTGTAGCTCCGGTAGGTCCGGTAGCTCCGGTAGGTCCAGTTGGACCAGTAACGCT
>CALVNW010000028.1 GCA_944350015.1 uncultured Clostridia bacterium
GTAATATAAAAAATTAAATAAAGGAGTAAGAAAAAATGAGTCTAAAGATGAAATTAGTATCAATGGTATCTGCGTTTATACTGGTGCTGAGCTTAATGCTCACGGGAGTACTGGCATCGCAAATGCAAACCTTGACTATGACAGGTAGTGTCAATTTTAATGTCGCAGATAAAAGTCTGTATGTAAAACAAGTCAGGATAAAACATAACAACGGCTCAGACCCACAAGTTGTGTCAGACTTTTCGCCAGGGTATATAAATGGCAATTTTGATATGAATATAGGAGAGCATAACAACAGCACAGGTTCTTTTGCTCTCTACTTTGACATAATCAATGCAACTGATACCAAGTGGGTTATCGCAGGTGTAGAACTTAGTGAGCAGTTACAAGCAGAGGGCGTAATAGAAAGTCATAGCGGAACGATAGAGGTAAACGAGCTTACCGACACCGACACTGACGGCTATAAAAACTTTGACCCGTCGACAACAGCTATAGACGGCACTCTAATATTGACAATAACCGCGCCAAACTCAAGTAGTATTGATTTAAGTGGTATAACAATCACATTGGAGGAATATTCACTCTACAATCGTGTAGACCCAGATGGCAATCCAGACCCAGATGGCGGATATATCCTCTTTGGCTATTATCCTCAAACAGTTAAAGCGAGTGATGTAACAATAGTAAGCACGGAGCCAGAGGCAAACGGTTACTACCTAGGCAGTGACGGAGAGTATTATATGCAAGCCACCGCCAAGGTAAATAGTGATGATGAAAATTATGCTCATTTTAAAGATAATACACAAATCATAAAGGGAGACTCCTATTATTTTAAAGTAGAGCCATTGTTATGGAGAATACTAACAGAAAACTACAACGACACAGGCAATGCACTTATTGTATGCGATACAATCGTAGATATGGTTCCATATCGATCAAACATTGCAAATTCTGGAGACGATTACTGTGCAGCAAATGAGGATGGAACAATTTTGATAGATGAGACGGCAACGCCAGGACAAGGAGTAAATGAAAATTATCAAGTTTATGCAAACAACTATGAATATAGCGAAATAAGAGCATATTTAAATAACGATTTTTACAATAGAGCATTTACGGCAGAGGAGCAAGCCTTAATAATGACAACAGCAGTAGATAATAGTTTTGAGTCTATTTTTGGAAGTTATGCAGATGAGTCGGGCTTTACTTCCGAAACATTTAACTGTGAATGTCGCAATACACAAGACAAGGTGTTTCTTCTTAGCCTATCAGATGTAAACAACGCTGAGTATGGTTTTAAAAACTCATATGCAGATGTCTATGGCGGAGCTACGACGGCAAACACATTTGATACAGCAAGGGCATATTACACTTCAGACTATAGTAGGGCAATGGGAGTTATGACAGTGACTGATTCAACATTAGAGTCCGCGCCGGATGCTATGCCGAAAGAAGACTTTTCGAAGTATCTAGGCTCGGGTTGGTGCTGGCTTCGCTCGCCTCAAGATGCTATTATTTATAGGAATTTTGCGTTTTTTATTAATACTGGCTACTATAGCGCCATTAATACCAGCTTCGACAGCTACGGTGCTCTTCCCGCTTTGCAAATTCAATTGTAAAGGCTAGCTTAATTTAGCAATAAAAAATACTCTCATAGCAGAGGGAGTTTCTAAAGTTTTTCTATCTTTAGAGTTGCTCTTCTGTCAAGGAGAGTATTTTTTTGTTATTTTATTGGCTTATTTATGCTTTCGTGGAAGGTGCGGGCGATTACCTCTTCTTGGTGTGCGCGTGAAAGCTTGTTGAAGTTTACCGCATAGCCTGACACTCTTATTGTAAGGGTTGGGTACTTTTCTGGGTGGTCCATTGCGTCGATGAGTTTTTCTCTATCAAGCACATTGACGTTGATATGTTGCGCGCCTTGAATAAAGTAGCCGTCAAGTATTTGCACAAGGTTGTCTACGCGTGAGCCTAGGTCGTGACCAAGTGCGTTTGGAACGATTGAGAAGGTGTTTGAAACGCCATCTTGACAACAGTCGCAATAAGGTATCTTTGCAACCGAATTGAGTGAGGCAAGAGCGCCTGTGCAGTCGCGTCCGTGCATTGGGTTTGCTCCTGGTGCGAACGGCTCGCCTGCCTTACGTCCGTCTGGGGTTGTGCCTGTCTTTTTGCCATACATAACATTTGAGGTTATAGTTAGGGCTGAAAGGGTGTGGTGTGCGTCTCTATAGAGTTTATGTTTCTTGAGTGTTGAGATAAAGAACTCGACAATCTCAACGGCAATCTTATCTACTCTATCATCATCGTTGCCATATTTAGGGAAGTCGCCTTCAACTTTGAAATCGGTGGCTATGCCGTCCTCATTTCGAATTGGGGTGACTTTGGCATATTTAATAGCTGAAAGTGAGTCGGTGGCAACTGAAAGTCCTGCGACGCCAAACGCCATCAGTCTGTCAACGTGGGTGTCGTGAAGTGCCATTTGTCCAGCTTCATAGGCGTACTTGTCGTGCATATAGTGGATGATATTAAGGGCGTCAACATAGGTTTTAGCCACCTTTTCAAGGGTTTTGAAGTATGCCTTCTTGACCTTAGTGTAGTCAAGCACCTCATCTTCCATTTTAGTGATGCCTTCTACAACGAGTTTACCGCTCTTTTCATCCTTACCTTCATTGATGCTATAGAGAAGTGACTTTGCAAGGTTGCATCTAGCGCCGAAGAACTGCATTTGCTTGCCAACCTTCATTGCAGAAACGCAACAAGCAATAGCATAATCGTGTCCATAGATTGGTTTCATAACGTCATCACTCTCGTACTGAATGCTGTCGGTGAGAATTGAAATCTTAGCGCAGAACTTTTTAAAGTTTTCTGGCAGTTTTGTCGACCAAAGCACTGTAAGGTTTGGCTCTGGGCTTGGGTCAAGGTTGATAAGAGAATGCAAAAATCTAAAGGAGTTCTTGGTGACAAGGCTATGTTTATCGTCAAGCATACCGCCGATGCTCTCGGTAACCCAAGTTGGGTCACCGCCAAAGATTTCGTCATAGTCTGGCGTTCTAAGGTGGCGGACAAGACGGAGCTTAATCGTGAATTGGTCGACAAGTTCTTGTGCGTCCTTCTCGGTGAGGAGTCCGTCTCTCATATCCTTTTCAAGATAGATGTCAAGGAAGGTTGAAGTGCGCCCTAAACTCATAGCCGCGCCGTTATTTTCCTTAACAGAGGCAAGGTAGGCAAAATATGTCCACTGGAAAGCCTCTCTTGCGTTTGTGGCAGGCTTTGAGATGTCGTAACCATAGCTTTTTGCCATATTTTTGATTTTGCCAAGCGCTCTAATTTGCTCGTTTACTTCCTCTCTAAGTCTAATCTTTTCTTCGCTGTCAATGCTGAGCATATCACGCTCAAGAAGGTCTTTTTTCTTCTCTTCAATCAGTCTATCAATGCCGTAAAGGGCAACTCGGCGGTAGTCGCCTATAATTCGTCCTCTTCCATAGGCGTCAGGTAAGCCCGTGATAAGCCCGGCGCTTCTTGCCTTTCTAATATCAGGTGTATAGGCATCAAACACGCCGTCATTGTGGGTTTTTCTTATCATCTTGTCAAAGATTTCCTCTTGGGCAGGGTCCATCTTCTTATTGTAGGCGCCAAGTGCATTCTTAACCATTCTTATGCCACCAAATGGGTTGATAATTCGCTTAAGAGGCTTATCTGATTGCAAGCCGACGATGACCTCATTCTTCTTGTCGATGTAGCCGGCAGGGAAGTTGTCGATGCCAGAAATGCGCTTAAGGTCAACATCAAGCAAATGCACTTTAAGCTCTTTTGCAAGCAATTTTTCGCAGACAGCCCAAACTTTCGCCGTTTTTTCGCTCTTGCCTTGAAGGAAACTGTCATCGCCTTTGTATTCGGTGTAGTTAGAGTCGATAAAGTCTGAGACATTTATCTCATTTCTCCACTTTTTACCTTTAAAATCTTTATAATACTCTGAAATAACCTTATCTAAATCTTTTTCTTCAATCATAGTAAACCACTCCTTTTATTTGGTAACCATAGTATAACACAATATTATATTTTTTTGCAATTTTTTTGTAAATGTTTAAGAATATTATGGCAAACTTATCACGCGTAACCTTAGTTTGCACCAACCTTAGGTTGCGAGCCTTACGCTCGGCGCCAACCTTAGGTTGGACCAGCCTTACGCTGGGCGATTATCGTTTGTTGTGTCTATTAATTGACTTTACCTTAGTCTGTCGGAGTAACCTAAAAGGATGTAGACAGCACCTTTATCGCCGAAAGGCGCGTATTTTAGTTGCCGAAGGCAACCAAAATACCCCTTAGAAACCCTAAAGCTTAGAAAGACCCCACATTTTTTGTCTGAAAAACTTTTTCGAAGTACGTCAATTTGCTTGACAAAAAATGCGGGGGGGGTAGAATAGGGTATCCAAAATAAATTTTGGATACCCTA